>CAZSTW010000071.1:0-11316 GCA_964609845.1 uncultured Planctomycetaceae bacterium
GGCCTTTGACACCCTTGACGTGATAGGTCTGGTTCATCGCACCGATCGCGGAACCGACATCTTCCAGTTCATTGTTGACGTTCAATGCAACTTCCGACAGCCCGACGATCATGCCAAGCACCGCGATTGTTGAAACCAGAACCAGTTCTGCAGAGATGATAAAGCCGGCTTCGTCGTTGATCAGGGCGTTGATGAGGTTCGTCATGGTGTCGAGTCTTTCTGAGCTATGGTACGTTTGGCTATTGGCGAGTGAATCCTGCTGTCTCGCGTTGTTGTTACTGGTGTTTCGCAGGATGAACAAGATGCAAAGCAGATAAGATGCCAATCGCCATTAACGTCAAGAATTTGAATCACCCGCTAGCGCTGCTCGCTCGTAAGCCATTTCTTGAACGCTGGTTATGGGTTTCGGGGAGTCTCGTTTCGAATAGCGCGACGAGGCTCGTATGGATGATGCCGAAACACCTCGTCGGGGGCTCACTCGAATGTGGCAGAAGTGCGAAAGACGATTGCGGATAACGAGTTCCGCTGTAATATCTGATCTGTTGTCGGGCGTTGAAAATCGGCAACACCGACACCCTTTTCATGTTCAGGATCGAGAACTATGAAATACTTCGTATTGCTGCTGCTTGTTGCTGTTTCTCCTGTGGTCGCATCCGACAGGCCCGTGCATCTTTTTATTTTGTCCGGCCAGTCGAACATGGCTGGAATGAATCCGAAGCTTGGATTTGAGCCTGAGGCCGGAAAAGCCTTTCCCGGGGCTGAAGTGGCTTACATCAAAGTCGCCGCCGGCGGCCAGCCGATTCGACACTGGGTCGCCGAATGGGACGCGATCGCGCAGAAGCATGGGCTTGACCCGGCAAAAACGCGAGTGGGAGACAAAACGAGTGCCCCGATCTATTACCAGTCAATCCTCGACCAGTTTGCTGTACTGTTGAAAAAGCATCCGAATCCCGCATCCGTGACGTTTTGCTGGATGCAAGGTGAACGCGATGCCAAGACGGGTCTCGACGGCGCGTACGGCGATGCTTTGCTGCAACTGATCGGGAATTTGCGTCGCGACCTGAAGCAACCGGAACTGAATGTTGTCATCGGACGGATCAGTGACTGTGGCAAGGAGAGCGATATGCACTGGCAGTCCGTGCGAAAAGTACAGGTACAGATTTCAAAAGATGATCCACACGGCGCCTGGGTTGATTGCGACGACCTGAATGACAAGGAAAAGGACGGTGTCGTGCATAACGATCTTCACTACACCGCGCGTGGCTATGAGCTTCTCGGTCGACGTTACGTTCGTCAGGCGAAACTGCTGATTGACGGGAAAAAACCGACCGAAAACGGACGTCCGGAATAGATCTGCTTTCTGTTCATCGAACGTTGATCGACAGGCGTTCACGATAGCTGGTCGTTAACCAGCGGGCCAGATTTCAAGACCGAATGGCATTCCCCAGGACTTCCAGCAGTTGGACGTCAGAGAACGGCTTGGGGAGAAATGCGAAGGCTCCGTGCTCCAACGCTTCCGCTTCTCGCTGGGTGGTTCGAAGTCCACTGCAAGTGACAACTCGAACATTTGGATCGATTCGACGAAGCTCATCGAGCGTACGCAATCCATCCAGTCCTGGCATCATGACATCCAGCAGAACAGCGCTGATTTCGGAATGATGTTGTGAGAACAATGCGATGGCAGCCGTCCCTTCGCTTGCTGTCAAGACTCGATAACCCGCCCGCTCCAGGGCCGCTGAGGTAACCTGCAGGATTGCGGCTTCGTCATCAACGATGAGAATCGTCTGTCCTTGCCCCGGAGTTTCGCTGGTCTGCGTCGTCTTGGGGGCAACAGCGTCAGACTGATCGGATGCGGGCAAATAGATGCAGAAATTTGAACCGCGCCCAACTTCGCTGTAGACATTGATAAACCCACCGTGGCTCTTGACGATCCCTTGAACAGTAGCGAGACCCAGACCGGTCCCTTTTCCCAGGTCTTTCGTCGTGAAGAACGGATCAAAGATACGATCCAGCACCTCGGGACTCATGCCCGTTCCCGTATCCGTCACCTTCAGTATGATATAGCAACCGCATCGCGCATCGGGGTGCAGACGCTTGGAGATTTCATTCAGCCAGACAGTTGTGACATCTATGCTAAGCACTCCACCGTCAGGCATGGCATCGCGAGCATTGATCGCAAGATTCATCAGGATTTGCGACAGCTCGGTCGCGTCCCCCATCACAGCAGGGCAGCCGATATCAACATGTGTCTCAATGCGAATGGATTTCGGAAAGGTGTGATTCAGCAGGCCACATGTTTCGGCCACGAGCGGCTCAATCTCAACGAGAGTTCGCTCGCCACGAATTCCTCCCGCAAATGCCAGCAGCTGTTTCACAAGTTCCGCCCCTCGATGGGCACTGGCTATCATCGTGTCCAGCAGTCCTTTGGAATCTTTGGGAGCACGCCCCGAGGCAAGCAGTTCCGACCCCATAACGATCGGTGTCAGGACGTTATTCAGATCGTGTGCGATACCTCCCGCCAACGTACCTATGCTTTCCAGTCGCTGGCTGCGATTGGCGGCCCGCTCGCGTTTCTTTCGTTCCGTAATGTCGATGTCAATACACAGATACCCGATTGTTGTTCCGTCCTCACCCCGCAGTACTGTCCGTCGATGTTCGACAACAATCTGGTGCCCGTCGCGGTTCACTTTGACGAGTTCACCTGCCCACGAGAGTCGCGTGTTTGC
Organism: uncultured Planctomycetaceae bacterium; assembly: GCA_964609845.1. Classification (GTDB taxonomy): domain Bacteria; phylum Planctomycetota; class Planctomycetia; order Planctomycetales; family Planctomycetaceae; genus Schlesneria. The sequence continues at coordinate 2,727 of CAZSTW010000071.1, forward strand.
TTCCTGCAGCATTTTCTCAATCAACGCCGGATCGCCACGGTAAAGCAGGGCAGGTGCCATCTGCCCGATAGCCTCGGCCGCCGTCCAGCCAAACATGCGAGTCGCAGCACGATTCCAGTACGAAATCCGTCCCTCCAGGTCGACCACGCTGACCGCATCGGAAATCTGGTCAAGAATCTGGAGCTGTTGTTCGATCTGATGCCGGGAACGAGTCGCTTCCGTCACATCACGTAAAATGACCGTGTAGATGATTTGATCCTGAATTTTCGTATTCGAAATCGAGGCTTCCATGGGGAACGATTCGCCCGATGACCTCAGCCCCAGAACCGTTCTCTGGGTCCCCATGCGCCGATTGCTGATGACACCGGCTCCAAACTGATCCACATCATTTCGGTGCCGCTTTCGGAACGGTTCGGGGATCAGAATGTCGACAGGGCGACCGAGGACTTGATCCGCTCGCCAGCCGAAAATCTCTTCTGCAGCTCCGTTGAACAGAATGATGCTCTGTTGGCTGTCCAGCGATACGATTCCGTCCATCGCAGTTTCGAGAATATTACGAAACAGGAGTTCGCTGTCAGGCTGCGGTCGCATGGGGTCTTGCATGGCGGAATCACTATTGGGACAGAAGAAATCACCAGGAAACGGCAATCAGACAACGGGGATTCTGCGACGAGTTTCCCGTTCGAGTTCACGCATCTTGATCGGAAAGAGCGGCAGGGCGATCTCGGGGCCCATCAATTCTGGATGCCACATTTTTTCCCATTCCAATGAGTGCCAACCCGAATAGCCGTCTTCCAAAAGCAATTGCAGGCATTCCAGCGCCGGGAATTCGCCGCCTCGAAACAGAACGTAGTCCGCGTGTTGATGTCCTGCCATCAATTGACTGGCTGCTTGAGCTGCCGCCGTCGCTTCTGCTGTCGTGATTCGATCACGAATTGTGACGGAATCTTTCCAATGTGTATGCCGGGTCCAGCGACGCAGTCGATTCCAGGTGTCGCCAAGCGACTCGCCGTGAAATCTCCACGGGTGGTGCGTATCCCAGACGAGGCCGACCGAACGATGATTTGCTAACTGCATGACTTCCTCGCATGGAGGCGATGCCGAAAAATCGCCGTGTGTTTCCAGAAGAATCTGAATTCCGGCAACCTCGGCGGCCTCAGCGAGTTCGATCAGTCCGTCCGCGACCTGTCGGATCATGCCCGCTCTCGCCGGATCACTCTCAGGTGGCAGCACATCCCCGAAGACGCGGATAAATTCCCCGCCCAATGCCGCACACATCTCAACATACTGACGACCGATGTCAATCTGTTCAGCACGTTCCTGGGAGCTGGCGGCATCGAATCGCACGGACGATGCCAGGCCTGCCACGCGAAAGCCTGTTTGTGCCAGTTCCTGCTGGCGCTGGGGCCAGAGATGAGGTTGCAAGTCGGCGATCTTCAGCAGATCAGTTTCACGTCCCAGTAATCGGATTTCGACGCCGTTAAATCCATATTGCGGACCGAAGTTGACGACGTCATGCCATGTCCAGTCGGGACAGGCGAGTGTTGAAAAGCTGATCTTGAGCATCGCCGGTGTCCTGTAGAACGATCAGCCGAGCGGGTGGTTAAACCGCCCGGAACGCTTGGGGGGAGTAAACTTCCGCTGTGTCTTGAAGAATCCCAGGTACTTGGCGTCTTCGTCCGCAAACAGTTCGTCACCCCCTCGTCGATAGGCTTCTTCCAATGCATCAGCGGCTTCATCCAGACGTCCCAGTTCCAGAAGACATTGCCCCAGGCGGAGCAGCAGAAAGGGATTGTCCTCGCCATCAGGGAAGTGCAGCGCATCCAGGAGGATATCCGCCCCTTCCGAGAATTCGTTCAGTCGAAAATGGGCATCACCAACGGAAACCAGGATCCAGGTCGCAGCCGGCCATTGGTCACGCGGTTCCGGCAGCAGGTTCCAGGCCTCGCTGTATTTCTCAATGGCATCGTCGTACTGATCCATCCCTGCAAACTGGTCACCCTTGCGACACAGTCCGTCAATCAGTTGGCTCAGTTCCTTGGGGAGTTTGTCCATACGGCTGTCAATTTCACGTCGTAAAAGATCAACAATGAGGGGGACGAATGCCCCGCCAATTGCTGAAGATAGCCAGCAATGTCACTCGTCACAAGACGGCGGATGCGGTTGTCATTCGTACCCTGTGCATTTCGGCGATGCCAGGGCACGCGCATCGACGTCGGATTGTTGACAAAACTAGCGAAATCTCAGGGTTTGAGAGTCGCGATGAAAGCTGAAGATTCACCGGGAACACAAGAAGCATTACGCCCATTCGGACAGATGGCGCCCGTAGCACAGACGAATTGGACGTCCAGCATTGTCAGGCAGTTCCTGAGTGTAGTCGATTCCCAGATGGTGCAGAAGAGTTGCGCGAATATCGTCGGGATCGAGTGGTCGATCAACGGGATATTCCGCTTTGCCGTTGGTGGCACCGATAATGCTACCGAGCGGGCCGTTTCCACCGGAAATGAGCATCGACATTGCCGCCGGATAGTGATCGCGTCCGAATCGCCCGGGGGCGTTGTTGTCGACTCGCGGCGTTCGACCGAACTCGCCCGTCACCAGGAGCAACACTTTCTTGTTCAGGCCGCGCTGATGAAGGTCGTCAATCAAGGTCGCAACAGTTCGGTCATAGAACGGCAGGCGATCCTGCATTGCTTCGATCAAGTCCCAGTTTACGGCATGGTCGTCCCAATCATAATTCTTTCCAAGGCTGCCAGGGGCACGGCCCGGAACGTGAACTGTCACCATGTTGACGCCGCGTTCCACCAGACGCCGAGCAATCAGGCATTGTTCACCCCACTCGGTGCCGTATCGTTCACGCAATCGTGGATCTTCTTTAGAGACGTCGAAGGCTTCATGAGCCTTGTTCGATAACAGAATTTCGGTCGCCTGCTGCTGAAAGTAACCCATCGCCTGCAGATTACCGTCGTGGTCCAGATCCGATCGAAAGCGATCAAACTGCGCCAGCAGCGACCGACGATCTTCCAATTGATCCTGCTTCACCTGCAATCGCCAGTTCTCCAACCCGCGTGACGCCACAGGGACTCGATACATTTCTCCCCAATACCCTGGTGAGCCATACCAGCGATAACCACTGCTGAGGTCCAGCGAAACCGGCATCCCATTACGGGTGATGCCGAGCGCGCGATTGACGACAGCGGTGATGCAGGGATGCTTTGATTCGGTGCTCAGCAGCCCACCACTCTTGTCCTTTCCAAACCCGCTGGTGAAACGAAAGGTTCCGTCGGGGTGACCGCTATGACCATGGCTGACCGAACGAATCAGAGAGAATTTGTCCGCAACTTTTGCATGGCAGGGGAGCAGTTCGCAGACATCGATTCCAGGCACATTCGTTTTGATCGAATGCATCGGCCCCCGAATCTCGCTGGGAGCGTCGGGCTTCATGTCATAGGTTTCGAGCTGACTTGGCCCACCACCACACCAGAGCAGAATCACAGCCGTATCACTTTGTGACGACTTAAAGGAGGCTTTCGCCTGCAGTTTCAGCATCTCGGCCAATGACAGGCTGCCGATCCCGAGAAACCCAGCCTGCAGTAACGCCCGCCGCGAGGTGCGTCCAGATCGAGTTGTGACGGATTCCAGCTCCAGCATTTCAAAATCCCTCGGCACGATCATGTGCCAAAGGCACTCATCGACACCGTCATGGAGTTGATTTCAGGGCAAAGTCATGAACATTACTACCGGACTTGATTGTCACCGTCAACGTGGTCTTTTTGTTGTACTGCTCGGGGATATACATTTCTGTCTCTTGTACGCTTCCGCCACCCGACGGACCGCCTGAAGCACCTCCGGCACCAGCTACTTCGATTTGCTTTCCCGGCCGGTGCGCCCTGATTTCTACGAGATGCGTCCCTAGCACTGGTCCTGATTCGCGAGCGACCGTATAGCGTCCCTTTTCGATCACTCCCCCTGCTGTGGGACCAACCGTCTTTCCGTCAGGAATAAACGCAATCGAGCCGATTTCTACAGGTGTTCCGTCAAGCGTCACCTGTCCGGATAAACTGGCTCGTTCAGGACCACTGGATCCTCCGCAGCCGCAGATCAAGACGATTCCGAGTCCCAGGCTGCATATGAGCCGCAAGGTCACGAATCGATGAGCAGCCGCACGTAATGGACTTGCCGGAAACATATGTCGACCTCCTCTATCGTCGTCTGTCCTCGAACTGTTGCCCGCAGACTCAGAACTCGCCCAGTACTTCAGACAGATTCGGGGTTGCCAGGGCTTGCCACGTCGGTCGATGAATGTTGTTGCTGATGAAGCGAACAGAGCCATCGGCCAGAAGCGATTGAACACCTCCAACGTGTTGACTGCGGGCCGCCAGAACAATGGCTCGATTGTTCCATGCCGTATAGACACCGGTACAGGGAGCACGGGTAATTGAAACGCACAGAGATGATCGAAACTGGTCCGGGACACTGGAATTGGGGGTCTGATCGTGCTGATACAGAGCCCCTTCCGGGTAATGCATCACACCGCGAAAGTCGTCACCGGGCACCTTGAGGAGTTCGGACACCAGAATTGTATTGGTCGTACCGTCTGTAAAGTCACGCATTCTTGTGCTGCTGTTCATCGTATATGGGCCAAAGGTGCGCGTCGGGTCCTTCGGGTCCGACACGCTTCGCAACGGTCCGATCCCCGAATTCGCTGCATAGTTCCCGCGGCGATAGATCCCGAGTGCCAGCCCGACATCAACGTCTGACGGACAGACCATGCCTGAGATCTGGGGAGACACGATTTCGTAGGATGGATTTCCGGGTGCCACGGTGCAGCCAAAACATGAACTGAAGTTCGCCCGGTTGTAGAGCGTCGATTGATCGATACCAGGCAGCATCATCGAAACCCAAGTCGCTTCGTTCTGGGCGTTTCCTGGCGGAAAGGCCTGAATTGCACCGGGAGGCAGCGTGTTGAATGTGTCGTGGTAGTTGTGTTGTGCCAGACCAATCTGTTTGAGATTGTTTTTGCACTGAGTTCTGCGGGCCGCCTCGCGCGCCTGCTGAACGGCAGGAAGTAGCAGGGCGATCAATACGGCGATGATAGCTATCACCACCAGAAGTTCGATCAAAGTAAAAGCCCGCCGTCGAGACATCGCCATGATTCCACCTCGCTTCAAAGAACTCGAATGAGACTGGACAAAACGGATTCGACATGAGTTTTGCGACACGATTTCGTCAGACAAGACGAATCTGGCGCCGTTGATATGTTGGCGAGCAAGAATGGTCGCGCCAAGTCAAATTGACTGATGTTCTGTGGAAATCCACAAAAGCGACAGAAGGGCATACGGAACAGATTTCGTGGGCTATTTGAGGATTGCCAGGATGCAGGTCTGGTGAGGGCCGCAATGAATTCAACGCCGCGTCCCGCCTTGCTGAGCAACGGCTATTCTGATGCTTGTTTCCTGGGAACTGCGGTGCGAAGCCCCAGTATCATCAAGACTCCTACCGCCATCATTCCCGATGCGAACCAATAGGGATAGGCGATTTCCATCCCTTGCAGGGACAGTCCCGCCAGCGGTCCCAGGATGCGCGCAAGTGACGACATGCTCTGTCCGATTCCAAGGAGTTCGCCCTGTTCGTCGGACCCTGATGTCAGTGACAACAAGGAAAGCAAAGATGGTGTTGCAGCTGAGTATCCAACGACAACAATCGGCAAGACTCCGATCAACAGCGGGATCGATGCCTGGAATGAAGCGACGCCGATCAGCAATAGTCCCAACGTCATCAGAGCGACACCTGCCAGGCCCATCCGGAATTCACCCAATTTCGGAATCAAGCGCCGGACCAGCAGTCCCTGGCTCAACGTCAGGATGAATCCGATGAACGCAAATACCAGGAAGTTCCCCTGATCGCTCATTCCACCACGTGAGGAACCAGATACAAAGGCCGCACCGAGCAACGGACCGAATGTGAAGCCGATTCCAAACGCCGCTCCGATCAAAGCCATCCCCTTGCCGCGCGACTTCTCGTCCGTACAGTCGGCGATATAGGCCTGAGCCGTCGAAATCGTCGCACCGGAAATTCCGGCTCCGATACGAGTCACGAACAGCCAGACCAGCGGGCTGAGCCCCAGGATCGGACCGTTATTTCCCAACTGAGTCACGACCGCGAACAAGAAGTACGCGACCGTTGATCCGGCCAGCCCCACGAGAAGAACAGGGCGACGACCAATTCTGTCCGACAACCGCCCCCAAAGCGGAGCAAAGAGAAACTGCATTGCGGAAAAGGATGCCATCAGGCAACCGAGAATTGCTCCGCGGCGCCAGTCGTGAGTTCCCTCAGCAACGGCGGTCCCGCCGATGTGACGTGTCAGCAACGACAGAGTACTTTCAAACTGTGCGAAGGCGAATGTTGTCAGAAAAATCGTTGCCAGGATCAGGGCATGCGAACCCCGGGTCATGGCTCGCAGTCCCGCAGCGACGTTGAAAAGACCGGGCCGTGATCGTGGAGCTTCCCCCCGTTTGAGCGATTCGGGCAGTCCCTTCAGACCATAAAGAAAGGCGAGTAGAGACAGCACGGCTGCGACGTATCCAGGCGCCGCACTGGGGGCAACAGCCTGAGTCGCGCTGGCGACCTGTGAATCAACAAGGAAATGGTCGCCGTAACGGGGAAGCAACGGCATGACGATGCCGAACCCCAGGAGATCGATAAACACCGTTACGAAAATGACGAGCAATGGCTTACGGGACGAAGGAGCAGCGGTCGTTTCAGCGGTCACGAGGGCAGACTTTCTTTCTGAGCGTCAAATTCTGGATCATTGAGACCGCCGATTTTAGACATGTCGGGCTGCTAAAAACACTGACATGGTAAAATCTTGATCTGCTCCCTGCTTTCGTAAATCTGTCGTCCGCTGAGGCTACGTGAATCGCCGGGCCGGGGCCGCAAAATTGTTTACCGGAACTTTTGCATGTGCTGGCCGTTTTCCGCTGTTTCCGCAGTCTCTCTTTCAGCCAGCCGTCGTAACCTATAGAATCCAGTGTGCAGTCACGGGCTCCGAAATCTGGGCTGGCTCGTGGTTTTTGGTTTGACTTACCTACCGTTCGTGCCTGATTCCTCCATGTTTGACCAACGATACATCCGAAATTTCTCGATCATTGCTCATATCGACCACGGCAAAAGCACGCTGGCGGACCAGCTATTGCTGAAAAGTGGCGCGATCACACAGCGCGAATTTCGCGAACAACTCCTGGATGACCTGGAAGTTGAACGCGAACGCGGAATTACCGTGAAAGCGCGGGCGGTGGCAATCAACTACACGATTGATGGCCAAAAGTACGAACTGAATCTGATCGACACCCCTGGTCACGTCGACTTTCACTACGAAGTTTCACGTAGCCTCGCCGCGTGCGAAGGGGCGTTGCTGCTGGTCGATGCCTTTCAGGGTGTACAGGCGCAGACCGTTGCGAATGCCTATGCTGCGATCAATTCGAACCTGGAAATTATTCCCGTTCTGAACAAGATCGATCTGCCCGTCACTCGCGTTGACGAAGTGCTGGAAGAGATCGAAACCGTTGTGGGGCTGGATACCGAAGGGTGCCTGCGTGTCAGCGGGAAAGCCGGGATTGGGATCGATACCGTATTTGATGCCATCATCAAGAGAATTCCAGCTCCGAAAGGAAAGCTGACGGACCCTCTGCGGGCACTGGTCTTCGACAGCAAGTATGACCACTACCGAGGTGTTGTAACTTACGTCCGTATCATGGAAGGATCGATCCGCAAAGGACAAAAGATCTATTTCATGAAGGCCGGAACCTCGCACGAAGTTCTGGAACTTGGCCAATTCCGACCGGATATGGCCCCCTGCGAAGATCTCGGACCTGGTCAGGTCGGATACATCGTTTCGGGCATCAAAGTCCTGGGGAATGTCCATGTCGGGGACACGGTAACCGATTTCCATAATCGTGCACCGCTGGCACTGCCGGGATACGAAATCCCTCAGCAGATGGTGTTCTGCGGGATGTATCCCATCGACGCCACTGACTTTGAAAAGCTGCGGGAAGAACTGCAGAAGATGAGTCTGAATGACGCGAGTTTTTCGTTCGCACCGGACACATCAGAAGCCTTGGGATTCGGTTTTCGCTGCGGCTTCCTCGGCATGCTGCATATGGAAATCATCCAGCAGCGACTGGAGCAGGAAGCGGATGTCGATCTGATCCAGACCGCACCTAACGTAACTTATGAGATCCTGCAGCGTAACGGCGAGATCATTCACGTCGACAACCCTCAGCAGGTTCCGGATACCGGAAACATTGAGGAGTTTCGCGAGCCGATTGCCAAGGTGCAGTTCATCCTGCCAACGGACCGCATCGGTGCGATCATGCAGCTCTCGGCCGACCGGCGTGGGGTTTACAAGACGACCGAATACCTCGGCCCAAATCGCGCTCAACTGGTTTACGAACTGCCGCTGGCAGAAATTGTCTTCGACATGTACGACAAGTTGAAGAGTATCACGGCTGGCTATGGAACGATGAACTACGAAGTTGTCGGCTACCGTGCTGCTGATCTGGTGAAGATGGATATCATGGTGAAGGGTGAA
>CAZSTW010000071.1:11470-20008 GCA_964609845.1 uncultured Planctomycetaceae bacterium
ATTGTCCATCGTTCCCAGGCAGAACGACGCGGTCGCCAGCTGTGCAAGAAGTTGAAAGAACAGATTTCCCGTCATCAGTTTGAAATCCCGATCCAGGCGGCATTGAGTGCCCGTATCATCGCTCGCGAAACGATATCTGCCGTGCGAAAAGATGTGACAGCCAAGTGCTATGGCGGTGATATTTCGCGGAAGCGCAAGTTGTTGGAGAAGCAGAAGGAAGGGAAGAAGCGGATGAAGCAGTTTGGCCAGGTCGAAATCCCGCAGAAGGCCTTCCTGGCAGTTCTGGACACCGGCAGCGAAGACTGACTCTGTTGTCGGTAACTTCAAGCATGTGACGAGATTCCGTCCCAATTCAGCGAGCGGATGTCACGAAAGAGCGGTGACTTTGCAGAGGAAGTTTCGTTGTTTCGTGAGGATATTCCAATCCTGAAACCAGACCACAGATCCCTCAGTATGATTTGGACGGGACGAGCTCCTTTTTCGACGTCGTTTTGAAAGGGATCAATCGGTGTCCGATCAAGGCGCTGATCGAAGCGAGCTGACCCGGGCCGTAAAGTCGGACGCGCTGGCGGTGGGGTTCGATCTGGCGGGAATCGCGCCCGCTATTTCGCCGCCCGGTTTCCCCAGGTTTCAGGAATGGTTGCGAGCAGGTTTTGCGGGTGAAATGCAATACCTGCCACGTCGCGAGGCTGCCTATGAGCACCCGCGCCATGTTTCGCAGAAAGTCGTCAGCATTATCCTGCTGGCTATCAACTATCGGACGGAAGATCCTCAGCCAACTGGGGCGAACGAGGGGCGAGTCGCTCGCTACGCCTGGGGCACGGCCGACTATCACGATCTGTTACGAGAGAAGTTGCATCTGCTCAGTGAACGACTACACGCTCGATCACCTGGCTGCACAACTCGTGGGGTTGTTGATACGGCGCCACTGCTGGAACGAGATTTCGCTCGACTGGCCGGACTCGGATGGTTCGGCAAGAACACGATGTTGATCAACAAGCGGGCAGGAAGCTGGTTATTGTTGGCAGGCCTGCTGACAGACCTCGATCTGGAACCGGATTCGCCGCATGCGACGTCACACTGTGGAACATGCACCCGTTGTCTGGACATCTGCCCGACAGATGCCTTTGTCGCGCCCTATGTTCTGGACGCTCGACGATGTATCTCGTACTTGACGATCGAGTTGAAAGAGGCAATTCCCGTCAATTTGCGAGCAGGAATTGGCGAATGGATGTTTGGCTGTGACCTTTGTCAGGACGTCTGCCCCTGGAACGGCAAGGCACCGAAAAGTACGTGTAGCGCTTTTCAGCCGCTTTCGGAACTCAATCCCGCTGATCCAATAGGGATTCTGAGGATGGATCGAGAAGAATTCCAGCAGCGATTCAAGGGGACTCCACTGGAACGGCCAGGATTTGATGGCATCCGCAGAAATGCGATTGTCGTAATTGGCAACCGAGGCGATACCACCACGATTCCTGCACTGATCAAGGCTCTCGGCGACCCGTCACCCATGATTCGGAGGACGGCAGCATGGGCACTTGGAAAGTTTGATCATGATTCTGCCAGGGACTCGCTTCGATCCGCGTTGACCAGCGAACGCGATGAACAGGTGTTGTTGGAGATCCGCGAATCGATCTTGAGATGATATTCTGGGCTCATTCCGTCTACCAATGAAAACAGGCGTCGAAACCTGGGTTTCGACGCCTGTCATTCAGCATATCGAGTCAGCAGACCAATTCGAATCAGCCACCTTGGCTGTTGTTTGGTGCACCAGCGGCGATCATGTCGCACGAGGTTGCACAATCGCAATCATCGACCCCATCGGTGTTGACGGCACCGAAGGTGTAGGAGATTGGGTTTCCACCCTTCTTGCAGCCGCTGAAACCGGTGAATCCGAACGACTGGTTCAGAACGCCGATGGCGTGAGCGGTGTCGAGGAGTTCGGTGTTGACAGCAACGACGACGCTGCTCAGGCCAACGATAACACCCAGAACACAGATCGTCAGAACGAGCACGAGTTCGGCGGAAATGATCACACCAGCTTCGTCATTCAAGAAATTCTTCAGCATTTAGGAGACCCTTGTTGTCATGAGTGAACTGTTTAAACTGAATTTGACAGTCAGCAACTGACGTCGGATTCACCGCAATCAGTCCGTTGAGGTCAATCACCGGTATGCCGTGGTTGTCATCAACGTCTCCAGAAGAACTCAAATTCTGGCCAGAATCAGAGTCCACCTCTCTGGGTAAGAGTTCCAGCCTTCCAGTTCGCGACGCTGGGCAGCAAGTTATCGTGGTCCTGAACACAGACGGTCAGGAATTCAACAAAGTCAGGTTTGGCTGATGGTGTTAAAATTGGAACTGTTGACGATTGCCAACGTCTCCGCGAATGTCGCACGATTGGTGCCACACGGTTTGTCGTTGTCGCGGGTACCTTGAGTCACCACGGCAAATCCAGACTTTCAGGCGCTGCACTGTCCGTACAATCGATACGACGAGTAAGTTCGAGGGCATCGCAAACGCTACAGGTGTTAAGCGCGTGATCTTTGGAAATCTTAGAGAAGTCAATGCTGACAAGAACAAGGCCTGGCATCGCTGTAAATGTGATTCAAGATGCGAACAACTTGGAAACCTTGTTGGCAAGTTTGTGAATCAGAGGGGGCGCGTCTGTCAGTGACGGCACAACCGGGAAGAGATCGGATGAGTCTTTCCACGTGCAGGCGGACGCGACGTACAGGTTGGCGCGATCAGATTTTCCAGACAGCACAAAAAAAGAGGCGTCGAAACATTCGTTTCGACGCCTCTTTGAAGGTTGGCAGACTTACTCGCGTGCTGGGTATCAGCCACCGCGGCTGTAGCTTGGGATGCCGCCAGCGATCATGTCACACGAAGTCGCACAGTCGCAATCATCTTCGGCATCGGTGTTGATGGCTCCGAAGGTGTAGGAGATTGGATTGCCCCACTTCTTTCAGCCAGTGAAGCCGGTGAATCCGAATGACTGGTTCAGGACACCGATCGCGTGAGCGGTGTCAAGCAGTTCGGTGTTAACAGCAACGACAACGCTGCTCAGGCCAACGATGACGCCGAGAACACAGATCGTCAGAACGAGAACGAGTTCGGCGGAGATAATCACGCCAGCTTCGTCATTCAAAAACCTCTTCAACATGCGAGAGTCCCTTATGGTTATGGTCTTACTGAATAAACTGATCTGACTGTTTGCACTGATTGAACTGATTAGCGGAAGCAACTGACAGAGGGTTCTCGATCAGCCCGGTCGTAGCGATCACTGGGTTCTGTGACCACTGCTGCCGTTCCAGTTGCCCAGAGAATCCGGCCGGAATTCGAAGGGCACCTCACTGGTTGAGAGGTCCGGCAGACGAGTTCATGACACTCGGCTGCGTCGTGTTGACAAAAGTCCACGTCTCGTTGTGATTCGCACGATCGGTGCCATTCGATCAAACGTGTCATCGATACGGATTTCACTGCAAATTGCCTGTTTCCTACAGCCTGTACGACTGCTACAGGCGATTGTGGAAAGACTGATGACATCCCTAAAGGCGATACAGCCGTGTCAGTAAGAGTCCTACAGACGGGACGATCGGCCAGACAAGAAAATCGAAGGAATGCGAAGCCCGACTCAAGGCTCGACATGAGGTGTTTCAAACACTCAACATGACCGTTGTCACGATGTAAAGCACAGCAACGAATCTGTTACCAAGGCCAGGGACATACGTGTTGCGAATGTCGCCGAAGTTGTGAACGCCTGAGTTTGAGACCTCTGAAATCTTACGATTTCGGTTGCGTGAGTTTTCGATCGCCTTGCCCTGAATCATCCGTTCGTAGGTGTCAGATTCCTGATCTGGCAGGGGACGTGCCTGCCCGTCAGCGTCCTGAAATGCCGGTTGTAACGTCGTCGATCCTCGAAATGTTTCCAAAAATCGACAATCCAAATGCAACGCTCAGGATTTGAACTACGTTTCACTTCAGCACACCTGAAGTTTCCACGGTCGATTGGCCGGGGGCCAGGTTACGTCTGTTTGAGCTGTATTCTGTTTGAGCTGTATAATGAAATCGCCATCAGAAGTTGACAATTCGCAGTCTGAAGAGCGACAGCACATTCTCGTCATTGACGATGATCCGTTGTTTCGCAGCCTGATGGTAGGCGTGCTGAGGAAAGATTTTGATGTCACGGTCGCCTGCGATGGGGCCGATGGGTTCTACCGCGCCTTGGATCGCCGTCCAGACGCAACTGTTCTCGACCTGCAAATGCCTGGCTGGGATGGACTTAAGACGCTGCGGGCGTTTCGGTCACACCCGATGCTGGCCGATGTGAAAGTCATGGTTCTGACGTCGGATTCCAGCCGTGAAACGGTGTTGGCAGCGATTCACGCCGGAGCGGATGACTACACGATCAAAACGGCGTTTTCACGCGATGAATTCCGTGAAAAACTGGATCGGCTGACTCGGCTGTCGCGTGATGGGAAGCGAATGGACTCGATCATTGCTCAGGCGATGACCGCCCCCTCTTCTACGGTCATCAACCACCGTGATGATCTGTCCGATGAATTCGTATCCGCCCACCGCCGTGGTGCACGGTCGGGGTCAAAAGAGTTGCTTCAGGAAGCAATCGACGCCTGGGAATAATGATTGATGCAGGCAGCGAGGGGGATCAGCGGCGCTTCGCCGCGCCGGCCCACCATCAATTCTTGACGTTTCGTTGTGGTGGGCCGGCGCTCGAAGCGAACTGGTTCCACCCGACCCTGAAATAGCTGCTTGCCCTCCCTTTCCACAGCTTGAGCCTTGAACATTCGATCACGTTCAGGGACGATAGTGTTGTCGTGTTTGCCGGTCTGCCTTCGGGCGTAACAGGTTGAGGCTTCCCTCTTCCACCCGCGGCCCGAGCAATTTCTTTCGCATCCTGGCGACAATTTGTCGCTCGAGCGAACCTGCCGACGGTATGACTCGTCTACATCATGCCCGGTCGGGGCTTCCCGTAGACCGAATTTACGAAGATTGAACGGAGATGACTCCCATTAGCGCCACACTTACAACCACCACAACCGCCCCGCTCAGCCCGAAACAAAAAGCGCGCCTTGAAAAGAGCCGATCCGACGCCTGTCAGCTCGCCCGGCTGTGCGAAGAGTTTCGCGGGAAAGAGACGGTCGTCCTGGACCTGTCGGCGATTACTCCAATCATGGATTTCTTCGTCATTACCACCTGCAACAATCCTCGGACGATGGCGGCACTCGCGAGTGAAGCTCGTGTGAAGATGAAATCCCTCGGAAACGCCGTCCCCAACACCGAAGGGGAGCGAGTCAGCTCATGGTTGTTGCAGGACTGGGGTGACATCGTTCTGCATATCATGCTTCCTGATGCACGCGCTCTTTACGACTTGGAAGGACTTTGGGCCGACGCCAAGCGAGTCGACTGGAAGGCCATCGCGGGCGAACCGCTGGCAACCGAGTAATTGGAGCGTTTGCGCAATTTCAATCACGGCCCTTCCCGGTCATTCAGTGAAATGACAGCCCGGAAGGGCTGTTGGTTTTCCCGCAGGACAGGTTTTCAACCGGGCCAAAGAATCATAAAGTCATCAGCTGACGGGTTAACCGTCTGTCGCAGGTTTTGTTCAAGCGAACTTCCTGCGGTGCTTCACCAGCTAATTTTGGATCAGTTCCGATGAATCTGCTTGCTGAACTTCGCTCACGGTTGCATCGCGCTCTGGAGACTTTTACGGATGCTCCTGATTCGTTTGTTGAAATGCTGAAGCCGACGGCGGATGGCAAGTTTGGTGACTTTCAAGCCAATTGCGCGATGCCCCTCGCAAAGCAGCACAAGCAGCCACCGCGCGATCTGGCCCTGGCTCTGATTGCCAAACTGGATGTCGCAGACCTGTGCGAACCTCCCGAAATCGCCGGCCCCGGTTTTATTAACCTGAAAATCAAGACTGAGCGACTGGCCGCAGAAACGGCAGCCCTGTGCCAGGATGAAAGGCTCGGTGTCGTTCCGGTTTCCAGTCCTCGAACATACGTAGTGGACTACTCTTCTCCCAACGTCGCCAAACCGATGCACGTCGGGCACCTGCGCAGCACCGTGATTGGCCATTCCCTCTACCGGATCTTGAAGTTCCTGGGGCACAACGTCCTGTCTGACAATCATGTCGGCGACTGGGGAACTCAGTTCGGCATGATCATCTACGGTTACAAGAATTTCCGGGACGAAGCCGCTTATCAGCAGGCACCTGTAGCCGAACTGGCACGCCTGTATCGACTGGTGAATCAACTTTCCGACTACCATGAACTGGTCGCGAAGCTGCCGGGGTTGCTGCAGCAGGCGCCGGTCAAAGAACAAGCCGTGGCCAGTGCCAAAGCAGCAGTCAGCCCGGCGGATAAAGATTCCGCTCGAGTTCTCAGGCGAGCGGAACAGGACCTGGAAGCCTTGCGTGAAGAGGTCAAATCTGCTCAGAAAAAGATCGGCGAAGTGGAATCGTCTCCACCGCTGAAAGCACTCGCCGACGCTCATCCCCAGATTGCGGAGTTAGCTCGAAAAGAAACCGCGAAGTTACACGCGGGCGACACGGAGAATAAGCGCCTGTGGGACGAATTCGTCCCTCAGTGCCTGCGGGCACTGGAATCCGTTTACCAGCGGTTTGGCGTGAAATTCGACCTGACGTTGGGTGAGAGTTGGTACAACCCAATGCTGGCGGGAATCGTCGACGAACTGAAACGCCAGCATCTGGCCGTCACCAGTAACGGTGCAACATGTGTCTTCATCGAAGGCAACGATGCTCCGTTCATTGTCCAGAAGGCGGATGGTGCGTTTACCTATGCGACCACGGATCTGGCGACGATCCGACATCGGGTGGAAAACCTGCACGCAGATGCCAGTCTGTACGTTGTCGACTCGCGCCAGGGTGAGCATTTTCAATTGCTGTTTGCCACCGCTCGGAAGATGGGTTACGACAAGACCGAATTCCGACACGTCAGCTTTGGCACAGTCCTGGGTGATGATCGACGCCCGTTTAAGACTCGCTCTGGCGATACGGTTGGCCTGGAAAGCCTGCTCGATGAAGCCGTTGCCAATGCCCGCAAGATTGTTGACGAAAACAGTCCTCATTTGAGCGATGCTGACCGGGGGCGGGTCGCCGAACTGGTTGGAATCGGCGCGATCATCTATGTCGACCTGCATCACAATCGAGACAGCGACTATGTCTTTAACTGGGAGAAGATGCTCGCGACAACTGGCGACACGGCAACATACATCCAATATGCGTATGCCCGAGTCTGCGGCATCCTTCGAAAAGGCGAGGTCGATGCGGTTGCGCTGCGCCAAGGACAGCATCCGATCCTGCTCAGCACGCCGCAGGAACGCGTTCTCGCGCTGCAGTTAAACCGATTCGGACAGGCGGTCTCAGAGGTCGCTGTCGATTACCGACCCAACCTGTTAACTCAGTACTTGTTTGAAACGGCTAACGTATTTGCACAGTTCTACGGTAGCTGCAATGTACTGAAAGAATCCGATGAAGCCCTGCGAACGAGTCGCCTTTTGTTATGCGATGCGACTGCTCGCGTACTGAAACAGGGCCTCGAGTTACTCGGGATCGGGGTCGCAGATCAGATGTAGTGCACCTCGAACTGTGTTTGCAGCGGTAGCCGACTCACACACATGGACTGGACGGGTCACTTCGAAACTTGCGGGGCTTTCACGAGGAACGCGCACAGAGAGTTGTGGTACCAGCCTCCAGGAAAAATCGCATCACTTCCGTAAGCGGGATCCCAATCTGACAGACAGATTCCGTCGAGCACGTTTGTACAGAATGCCTCGAAGCGGAAGGTCTGGCATGTTACTCTGTCCATGGAACGAGCACTCCCTCTTCTGCCACAGATTGGCATGAGAGTCTCGATTAATTCGAGAAATGCCTCGTTCAACGTGATCTGCCCCCGGGAACTGAAGGATCGTTAGACCACTCATGAAGACTGAATCGTCTCGTATTTGCCGCTTGATACTCCGTAGTGCGTTCACGGTGTTTGTTGCCAGCAGTCTCAGTGTCGCTGCAGAGCCGAGCAAGACGCCACCGGATCTCACACAAGACTCCAAAGTCGATCGTTCGCTGACATACAACCTCGGTGCGACCGGTCTGCGCGGCTGGATTTACACTCGACCAGCGACGCATTTCGATGGCCTGCAAGGTCGAACCACGGCAGCCAGTCGACAAATCCTGGTCACACACGTTGGTCCTAAGTCGCCTGCTGATGGGGTGCTTCAGGTCGATGATGTGATTCTCGGCGTCGACGGAAGGGCGTTCCAGGATGACGCTCGCAAAAGCTTTGCGATGGCTATTCAAGAGGCAGAAAAGGAATCGAACGCTGGTGTCCTGAAGCTGACGCGCTGGCGTGCCGGCAAAACTGAGGAAGTACAACTCAAGTTGCGAGTGATGGGGACGTATTCAACGACCGCCCCTTACGATTGTCCAAAGTCGACGAAGATTTTTGCAGAAGCGTGCAACGCTTTGGAGAAGGAGCCACTTCCAGCGAACTGGCACGG
>CAZSTW010000071.1:20138-34430 GCA_964609845.1 uncultured Planctomycetaceae bacterium
AACGGGCTGGCGCTCCTGGCCACGGGAAATGAATCTTATCGGCCTCGATTGCAGAAGCTGGCTGAGGAAATCTCAGCAAACGCTCTGAAGTCCGAGCGGATCGGGATGGGGACGTGGGAGAGCGGGTACCGAGGGCTCTTCTTGTGTGAGTACTATCTCGCGACGAGTGACTCGTCGGTACTGCCAGCGATCAATGCCATCACGGTGGCGCTGGCTCGCGGACAAAGTATGTATGGAACGTTCGGCCACGGTTTCGCAGAACGCACCCCCGACGGAAAGCTGCATGGATCGATTCCACCGTACGGACCAGTCAATCAGGCAGGGTTGCCAGCCAACCTGGCAATAATCTTCGGCAAGAAGTGCGGCGTGCAGGATGAAGAGGTCGATCCAGCTATCGAACGTGCGGCGAAGTTTTTCGGCTATTTCGTCGACAAAGGGACAATCCCGTACGGTGAACACGAACCTTGGCCTTTCCATGATAACAACGGCAAGAGCGCGATGAGTGCGGTGCTGTTCGGTCTGCAAGACAGCAAAGTCACCGAGGCTCAGTTCTTCTCAAAGATGACAGTTGCGAGCTATCGAAGTCGCGAATGCGGGCATACCGGCCAGGGATTCAGCTATCTATGGGGTGCACTGGGAGCGGACGTCGGCGGGCCGGACGCAACCGCAGCATTTTTCAGGGAGTCGTCATGGCATTTCGATCTTGTACGACGTAGCGACGGATCATTCACTTACGATGGTGGCGAGCAATACGGCCCTGGCAAGACCGAAGACAACACCTACTACGGCAAGAGCAGCTACTTTGGTCTAAGCCCCAATGCGACTTACGTGCTGACTTACTCATTGCCGCTGAAGAAGATCGTTCTCACTGGCAATCAGGCCAACCCGTCCTGTCGACTTAACAAGCAGGAAGTCGCAGCAGCAGTCGTATCCGCGCGATTCGACACGGATCGAAAAACGAAAACAGTACCGGAACTGATGGCCGCGTTTGGCGACTGGTCGCCGGTTGTGCGTAGCTGGGCCGCCGAAGAAATCGCGACTCGCCCCGACACGGATGCATTAATCCCCGACTTGATCAAGATGGTAGAGGGGCAGGACAAGCACGTGCGCCAGGGGGCCTGCGAAACACTCGGATTGCTGAGGAGCGTTGACGCCCTTCCTGTTCTGATTCGACTCCTCTCGCATGATGACCGATGGCTGCGATTCAAAGCGGCGCAGGGCATCCGCAAGCTGGGTGTGAAAGCAAAGCCTGCACTTCCTGAGATTCTCAGGGCCGTCGCGAAGACTGCAGAGCCAGTCGCCCCAATCCATTGGGACGATCCTGTTCAACTGACGCACGGTCAGCTTGCCGCCGGACTGTTTACCGGCCCGATGGCCGATGCCTTGAAGGGAGTTGACGGCGAACTTCTTTATCCCGCGATTCGAGCGATCGCATCAAATGCAGACGGCATGGCAAGAGCAACGCTGCGAGGCTTCTTCGAAAATAAACTCTCTCTCGAAGATGTTCAGGCGTTGGCTCCAGACATCCATGCTGCCGTTAAAACGCGAAGTCCCGCCGACACCATGTTCGGCAACGAAATTCGCATGGGTGGCTTCAAGGCCTTGACGAAATACCACTTCAAGGAAGGGGTCGAGGTCGGGATCTTGTTTGCTAAAACTCAAGGAGGACATGGCAGTGAGAATCGTACCGGCGAAATCATGAAGGAAATCGCTAAATATGGTACGGCAGCCAGACACATAATCCCGGAGTTGAAAGAGCTGATTGTTGAGCTCAATGCGCAATGTGCACGAGGCGAATTTCCCGCAGGGGAACTGAATAATCGACGAGTTTCTGCCGTCGAAGAAGCGATCAAGTCCATTGAAGCCGCGACCTCTCATCCCGAGCTTCGCAGCATCAATTCTACATCCCGCAAGTAGAATCGGCCCTTCGCACTCTGTTCGATTCAGTCGTTCCCTGCATGGGAACAGGCATGGCCACGATTGACCGGTTGAACTTCACAGAATTGAGTAACCGCATGAATATTGTCCGACTCGCGACCATAGTCGTCGTTGTGGCCATGGCGTCGCACACCGCTTCAGCTCAAGTACTCGACAAACAGAAGTTGCTTGAGAGCCAGACGTTCTGGGACAATCGCGACTGGGATTGGTACGCCGAGCAGATCCCTTTCTTTGAATGCCCCGACAAGGACATCACCACGACCTACTATTACCGTTGGGAACTGCTGACGAAGCATCTCACGTACGGTTCTCCAAACAGCGGCTACTCGTTCACTGAGTTCATCGATCGGCCGTTCTGGTCGGGGGCCTACGGTGCAATCAGTTGCCCTGCAGGGCATCAGCTCTATGAAGCTCGATGGCTGCGGCAGCCGACGATTGCCCGTGATTATTTGAAATACTGGTTCCGTACTCCGGGGGCTCAGCCGAGAAATTATTCGACCTGGCTTGCCGACAGTGCCTGGGCGGTCAATCAGGTACATCGCGATGACGCTTTGCTGATCGACCTGCTTCCGGATCTGATCAAGAATTATGAAGGATGGGAGCAACGGCATTTCGTTCCAAGTGTCGGACTCTTCTGGCAGACGGGCCATGATGACGGCATGGAGTTCAATATCAACAGCCGGCAGACCCGGGACATTTTGCGTGGTGCACCAAGCTATCGGCCGTCGTTCAACGCTTACATGTGGGCCGATGCCGTGGCCATTGCGAAGCTGGCCCGATTGGCGGGAAAGAAGGATATCGTCGATCGCTTCGAAAAGAAGGCCGAATCGCTGAAGACGGCGATGCAGAAACTGCTGTGGGACGAAAAGAGACAATTCTTCTTTCCGGTCTACAAAAACGACGAGGAACGAGATGGCCATAAAATCAGGGCGATGACGAAGACATATGAAGATGGTCAGTTCGCGGGCGACTCACACGGACGCGAACTGATTGGTTACGTTCCATGGCAGTTCAACATGCTCGATCACGGCAAGGGCTATGAAGTCGCCTGGTCGAAGCTGATGAACCGCGATGGGTTTTATGCCGATTTTGGCCCTTCGACGGTTGAAAGGAACGACCCAATGTTCCTGTTGCAGAAGTCATGCTGCTGGTGGAGTGGCCAATCGTGGCCCTATGCAACGTCGCAGACGCTGAAGGCGATGGCAAATCTACTGCAGAGCCACGTTACTGAGTCCCTTCCGGCAGCCGCAGCGAAGGCCGTTCCGACAAAAGCGGACTATCTCAAACTGCTGCAGATTTATTCACGGTCGCATCGTAAGAATGGCAAGCCGTATCTGGCCGAGGCCCTGCATCCCGATACTGGCTCCTTTGAGGGACATGACGGTTACAATCATTCCGAACATTATTTTCATTCGGGATTCTGCGACCTTGTCATCACTGGACTGGTCGGACTGAGACCGCAGGACGATGATACGCTCGTTGTAGATCCACTCGCTCCTGATGACTGGGACTACTTCGCACTCGACGATCTCCCTTATCGGGGGCATCGTCTCAGCGTCGTCTGGGATAAAACTGGCACCCGATACAATTTTGGAGCCGGCTTCCATGTTCTCTTAAGCGGCAGGAAGCTCGCGTCCTCCCAAACGCTCAAGCCAATTGTGATTAATCACGGGGCTGCATTGTCCGCAGTTCGCGCAGCGGCGACGAAGGATCCGAAAGTCGTTCCCGTCAACTTTGCTGTTAACAACGACGGAGATTACTATCCACGACTGACGGCATCATACTCGTCACCAAAGACGTCTGTCACTAAGCTGAACGACGGCAATTACTGGTACGTCCCTCATCCGCCCAATCGCTGGACGTGCGAAGGTTCGCCGAGCGATCGCGACTGGGTCATCGTCGATTTTGGAGTGAAACGGGCAATCCATTCCATCAAGCTTTATGTGCTTGACGACAGTTCCGAAAAGGATTCAGTCGTCCGAACGCCGCAGCGAATTGAACTGGAAATGTGGGTTGACAATGAATGGCGTCCAATCAAGTCGCAGAGCACCGTGCTCGACAAACCGCATGGTCACCGCGCCAATGTCGTCAACATCGACCCGACCGAGATGTCGAAACTGCGAGTCACCTTGCATCATCCGACTGATGGCAAGTGCGGCCTGACTGAAATCGAGGCTTGGGGCGATGCCCGTCTTCCCCTGGAAGCGACTCCGCCACCTGCTGGTAATCTCGCCTGGAACCCGAAGCCGGACGGATTTCCCAGGGCATCGGCATCGTTCACTGATCGTTTCGGTGGCAAACCCTCCAGCGCCATCGACGGCAAGACGGTCTTTCTCCCCTCGCCAATGAACCGCTGGACGAGCTACGAGTCGAAGTCAGAGAGCGATTGGCTGGAGATTGACTTCGGTCGGGTGATCGAATTCCGTCGATTTGAACTGGCTATCTACGACGACAAAGGGGGCGTTCAGCCTCCGACGTCATATGTCATTCAGTATTGGGCTGACACAGAATGGCGTGATGTTGCCAATGTCAGGAAGTTGCCCGAACAACCACTGGGAAGCCAGTGGAACGAAGCTCGCTTCGATCCAGTGAAGTCATCGAAAACCCGGATTGTCTTCACGCATCGAGGCCAGTCGCGCAGCGGGGTATCGGAAGTACTGATCTGGAATGATTAGTGCGTGTCGCACTTCCGTATCGCGTCGAAACATGGGTGAGTCACCGTCGTTTGATCCCCGCGGGACCCCACACTTAAATGAGATGCGATCTAAAAAAGGAAACTTCCGAAGCCTGATCGGGCCTCGGAAGTTTCCATGGTTCTGCAGGCTTGTTTTATAAATGCCTGGCGTTGTTATTTCGCGATCTGTCGCTCAGGGATTCGCATGGAGTAGAAGGAACGCCAGACGAAGACCAGTGCAACTGCCAGCATGACTACTCCCACGTATGCGGTGTAGTCTGTTCCCTTTCCGGCATGTGCCGCTTCCTTGATCTTCACGGCAATTTCGACTGCCAGCAGTCCGAACAATGTCGAGAACTTGATGATCGGGTTCAACGCGACAGAGGTTGTGTCCTTAAACGGATCGCCAACCGTATCCCCGATTACAGTCGCAGCATGCAAAGATGTTCCCTTTTCACGCAAGTCGACTTCCACAAGCTTCTTGGCATTGTCCCAGGCTCCCCCGGCGTTCGCCATGTAGATCGCCTGGAACAGCCCGAAGACGGCAATCGAAATCAGATAGGCGACGAAGAAGTTGGGGTCGAAGAACGCGAATGCCAGCGTAATTGTCATCAGGGCGACGAAGATATTCCACATCCCGGCTTGTGCGTACTCGGTACAGATTCGCACGACGGTCTTGGAATCTTCGATATCCGCTTCGGTCTTGTCGAGGTTCATGTTCTTTTTGATGTACTCGACAGCACGATAGGCCCCGGTCGTCACGGCCTGCATGGAGGCTCCCGAGAACCAGAAGATCACCGTGCCACCACAGATAAATCCGAGCAGAACAGGTGCATCCGTCAGACTCAGGTGCAGCATTCCTGCTTTTTCCAGCAACAGGATGATCGAGAAAATCATCGTTGTAGCACCGACGACTGCTGTACCGATCAAGACCGGTTTCGCGGTGGCCTTGAACGTATTCCCAGCCGAGTCGTTCGCTTCCAGATAGTGCTTGCCGATTTCAAAGTCGGGTTTGAACCCGAAATCTCGCTCGATTTCCTCGTGGATTCCCTTGATGTGTTCCGTCTGTGCGAGTTCGAAGACCGACTGAGCGTTGTCGGTAACCGGGCCGTAGCTGTCGACTGCGATTGTCACTGGCCCCATACAGAGGAAGCCGAAGGCAACGAGGCCAAACGCAAAGATCGAAGCGTGAGCCCCCATGATGGTGCCGAGCCCCATCATGCTGACAAAGTACGCTCCCCCCATCAGAGCTGCAATCAGCATCCCCATCCAGAACGCGCTGAAATTACCGGCGACCAGCCCCGACAGAATCGTCAGTGAGGCCCCCCCTTCGCGGGAAGCAGTGACAATCTCTTTCACGTGGAGCGAATGAGAACTTGTAAAGATCTTGGTGAATTCTGGAATCAACACGGCCGCCAATGTTCCCAGACTGATAATTGTGGCGAGTTGCCACCAGAGCTGCGGCTGAGCCGTTCCTGCAACGCTCAGGTTACTGAGCAGCAGCCAACTCATTCCGTACGAGGTCGTGATACACAGGATCGATGCAATCCAGATCAGCCGGGTCAATGGTTCTTCGAAGTCGAATTCTTTCAGACCTTCGTATTTCGCTTTGGAAATGGCCTGATTCACGAAATAGGAGACCCCCGACATCAAGTCCATCAGGAATCGCATCGCAAAGATCCAGACGATCAGTTTGGCCTGTATATCCGCGTAATTTGCACCCGCCGTTTTTTCTGTCACAGCCAGTGTGATGAAACTGATCAGTGCGACCCCGGTCACGCCGTAGGTTTCAAATCCGTCCGCTGTCGGGCCGACGGAATCGCCAGCATTGTCACCTGTACAGTCGGCGATCACCCCCGGATTTCGCGGATCATCTTCTTTGACATTAAAGACGATTTTCATCAAGTCTGATCCAATGTCAGCGATCTTGGTGAAAATACCCCCGGCGATTCGCAGGGCCGATGCTCCCAGCGATTCACCAATCGCGAATCCGAGGAAACAAATTCCCACGATGTCGCGTGGCACAAACAGCAGGATCACGACCATCATGACCAGTTCCAGTGAAATCAGGAACAAGCCGATCGACATCCCCGCCTGCAGCGGAATGTTCACCACATCCCACGGCTTGCCACGCAAAGAAGCAAACGCGGTTCGAGCATTGGCATAGGTGTTGACTCGAATTCCGTAATAGGCCACCCAGTACGAGCCCCCCATCCCGACGATGGAAAAGAGCAGCACCTGCAAGACTGTCGCCACACTTTTCTGTTCAAGAATCAGGAAGTAATAGGTCATGGCTGTTCCGATGAGCGCGAACAGCATCAGCAGAAACTTTCCTTGTTGAAACAAGTAGGTCTTGCACGTCTGGAAAATGATTTCGGCGACGTTCAGCATCGACTGGTGAGCAGGCAGCTTTTTGACCTGTGCCTGTAGATACAGACTGATACCGAGTGTTCCCGTAATGACGAATGCGCCGTAAAAGAGCAGCGTATATCCAGAGATCTCGGCACCGCCGATGGTGAACGATCCTTGATGCAGATCCGGAATCGCCAGATCCGCTTCACCAGCGTAGCCGACCGAAGCTGCGGTGAAGACAAGAGTGAGTGCTACAACACACGGTAACACTCCAGCGACGACTCGCCTGAAGAAATCCATCGTTGAAGTTGCCAGGAACGCGACGCGAGTTCTCTGCATACTACCCCCCTCCTTGAAGGACGACATTTCAAAAACAACCAGAATCTCAGAGATGGACTCACCCCCGACCGAAAATCCCAGGTCGCCAGCATCGTAAGAAGAGCCGTCGACTTACGAATTCCGTCACCGGATCCCTCATACCACCAAACGTCGGGCAGCGATTGAGGGAGGATTCTAAAGAGAGTGTAAGGTGACGGCAACACAACAGCGTGTGCTGATTCATTTTTATTTGCGCGACCAGCCTTCATTGCCCCGAGCAACGGTGAGCGGGCTGACGATTGAACACGAAGAAACGTTGACCTGATGCTGGATTGGAAGTGAGTTGCCACCTGCAGCGGCACGCAGTATCTCGGCAAAGATCTGACCGCATGTCGGTCTGCATCGAGGAATCGTCTGGTCGCAAAGTTCAACACGCTTAGTCGTCGTTCACTGCTTTACGATATCGTTCACAACAGTCCGATCTGCCGAATGGTAGCGGGCATCGAGAGGTGAAAAGATCTTCTCTATGGGGCATACATCCCGTTCACGTTGCTCTTGAAGTACAGATTCCACGGATGGTAGCAGTGTACTACTTCGCGAGGTACGATCCGCTGCACGTCCGGCGTTGCACATACAGAGTTGATTTGGCGGTCAGCCGATGTCCGGGCGTGTGTTCATTTGCTTGTGAGCGTGTGATGTCCTCATCCCGTTGGTTGTTACTCGGTGCCATTTTCGGTGGATTGTCTGTCGGCCTGGGAGCATTTGCTGCCCATGGATTGGACAAGTTGTTTGTAGAGAAGTATTCAGGGCAGACTCGCGTCGTTGCCGGCGAGACGGTTCCCCTTTCTCGCAAATTTCTGAATGATTTTAAAACGGGGGCCGAGTACCAGATGTACCATGCCCTGGCACTGTTGGTCGTGGGGTTGCTGGCTCAGCGTCGGCCGTCAAAGTCGCTGACCGTGGCTGGAGTTTCGTTCACGCTGGGAATTCTTCTTTTTTCAGGCAGCCTCTACATTCTGACGCTGACGGGGGTGACCAAACTGGGGATGATCACCCCGATTGGTGGCGTCGCTTTCCTGGTCGGTTGGCTGGCTCTTGCCATCGAAGTCGCGAGTGATTCCCGCAATCTTGCCTCAGTCCCTTCCGACTGAAACCCAAGTTGGCTAATTTTGGCAGAATCGCGGTTCCGTTTTTTCGGCCGTACGATTGCCGTTTGCCTTCGACACCAAGGACGCCTGCATGTTCATATTTGACGCCCATCTCGACATGGCCTGGAATGCAACCGAATGGGTTCGTGACCTGATGCTTCCGGTCGCCAAGATTCGCGAGTTCGAACAGCATTACGACAAGATTATTCCCGGGCCCTGTACAGTATCGTGGCCGGAACTTCAGCGAGGTCGGGTCGGCCTGATTATCGCAACACTGCTGCCTCGCCATCACCGCAAGGACAAACCGCTGACGTTTCCACAATCGCGAGAAGCCTGCTATGCGATGGCACACGGGCAGCTTGCCTACTACCGTGCCATGATCGCTCGCGGTGTCCTGCGGGAAGTCCATAACAAAGCGACACTCGATCACCATTTGGCGGAATGGCTCGCACTTCCCCCAGGAGAGCCTGCAATCGGGCAGCCTCCGCTGGGTTTCATCCTGAGTATGGAAGGGAGCACGCCGATCCTTTATCCAGAACAGATTGAGGACTGGTTTCGAGCCGGATTACGATTGCTTGGTCCTGCTCACTATGGGCCTGCCCCCTATTGCTTCGGAACAGGAAGCGAAGGAGGATTCAATGAAGACGGCAAGCGGTTGCTGCGCGAAATGGATCGAGTCGGCATGCTGCTCGATGTGACTCATCTGGCTGACCAGTCATTCTGGGATGCGATGGAAGTCTACCAGGGCCCCTGTATCGCCAGCCATCATAACTGCCGATCACTCGTTCCTGCAGATCGCCAATTGACCGACGACCAGATCAAAGAACTGATTCGGCGTGGTTCGGTGATCGGTGCGGCGTTCGATAACTGGATGATTCGACCTGGCTGGAAGATCGGTGTCTCTGATCCTTCGACGGTGCAGATGACGCACATCGTTGACCACATTGACCACATCTGCCAGCTGGCAGGAAATGCGAACCATTGCGGCATCGGTTCAGACCTCGATGGTGGCTTTGGTAAAGAGCAATCACCATCGGATCTCGATACCATTGCCGATCTGCATAAGATGGCCGACCTGCTGACGGCACGTGGTTATTCGAGTCAGGATGTTGAAAAGGTGATGTGGCGGAACTTTGTCGAATTCTTCCAGCGCGTCTGGAAATGATCCGGTTTGTAACTCTTTCTCCTTTTGGACTACGGAAGCGGAACCATGGTGTTGCGCCGTGCCGGGATGATGGTGGCAATCTGTCTGTCTCTGATGTGGAAAGCAGACACAATGACGATCGCGGCAGAAACAGTGGGAGTTGAGATCATCGCCCATCGAGGGGCATCGCACGACGCCCCTGAAAACACCATGCCGTCATTTCAACTGGGATGGGAGCAGCAGGCCGATGCCGTGGAACTCGATATCATGCTGTCGAAGGATGGTAAGATCGTCGTGATCCACGACAAGGATACCAAGCGACTGGGGGGAGTTGATCGTCCCGTTGTTGAGCAGACCTTTGACGAACTTCGCGGCCTGGATGTGGGTCGGTGGAAAGATGCCCGTTTTGCAGGAACTCGCATTCCCACGTTGGGGGAGGTTCTCGCAACAATCCCAACCGGGAAGCGTCTTTACATTGAAATCAAATGTGGTGAGGAGATTCTTCCCGAATTAAAGCGAGAACTTGCCGCGGCGAATCGCCCTGCGTCACAAACGGTTTTGATCAGCTTCTCGGCCAAGGTGATGGCGGCGGCGGAAAAGCAGTTTCCTGAATTGGAAACCTACTGGATTGTCGACATCAAGCCCAACCCGAAGACGGGCAAGCTCGCGGCCAAGGCAGAAGATCTGATCCGTGATGCGAAAGCGGCCGGGGTCGATGGTCTCGATCTTTCTGCACACGAAACTATCGACCTCGTCTATGCCTCCAAAATCCGGGACGCGGGGTTAAAGCTGGCCGTCTGGACCGTGAATGATCCTAAACTGGCTCGATTAATGATCGATGCTGGCGTCCAGGGACTGACCACCGATCGCCCCGGCTGGATGCGCGAACAATTGCGGAATTGAGTCCGCCGTTTGCGGTTGCTGATAGAGTCAAAAGTCGTCGGAGGACTGTCCCCGTTTCTCTTCCGAAGTCAGGAGACGAGCATGCGATTTCTCACGATCATTGGTGCGATGCTGCTTACAACGGTGGGATTGAGCCTGACCGCCACGGCTGCAGATCTCGACTGGTCTCAAGTGAATCAGGGGCTCACCGGGCCTCACGACGGTGCGACACTGATCCATCTCCCCGCGACAAAGCAATTTCTGCTGGTCGGTCCTGGCCAACGTGAATGGAAAGGGAATGAGCGAAAGGGAGCCTTCGTTCAAGTTTTCGATCCCGTCAAGAATGCCTGGTCAGACTTCGCCGAAGGCCCCGCCGTAAAACCTGAGATCCATCCCTACTATCAGACGGCGTATGACTCCGTTGGCAATGTCGTTTACTGTCTTGGTGGCGGGGCAACGCTGTTTGAATTCCATGTGGCAGACAAGACGTGGGTCGCACGTGATCCCGTCGATGAGCTCGCCGACCTGAGCTGGCAGAGTGTGGCGTGTGATTCCGTTGGTCGACGGTTGATCGTCGTTGGTTCTGACAAGCGAGTCGACAACCTGGGCTGGATGCGAACGGTCGTCATCGATCTGACGAATGGAAAGTGGAAACGTATTGCCGTTCCCGAAGGCAAATTACACGAAGATCACCGACAGGCCGTTGAATCGATCGCTTCGGTCGCACGACTGATTGGGCATATTCGTCTGGCCTGGTACCGGGATCCGAAGGGTGAAGGGACTGACGCAGAGCGAGCGGATCTCGTTCAGCAGGTGGGGCGACTGAAGGGTGCAATGGCCCTGAAGCGACTTACTGATCAATTCGACGCACTCGCAAAGTTGCTCACCGAAAAGCGGCTTCTCGACGGGTTACGGACAGCCAAATTGTTACAGCGCCAGGTCGAGGAATCGGATGAAGCCAGCTATCCGGTGCCGTGTTCGCGTCGGAATTCACCACTCGTCTTCGACCCGAAGAATAATGTCTGCCTGCTGTTTGGTGGTGATCACGAAGACTATTTGTTGAATGACACTTGGCTGCTGGATCTTTCTAAGGCATCGTGGCGCCGAGTCTCACCCGCAGAAAGCCCCAGCCCCCGCGCTGGCCATGCTCTGCAGTACATGCCTGGTTGCGGGCAGATCGCGATGTACGAAGGTTACGTTGCGTCAAACAATACCGACTACGGAGCGCGTCCGTGGATTCCACTCAATCCTGTTCAATTGTGGCTGTATGACGTCCGGTCCAATCAGTGGTCGCTGAATCGGACCTGGCTATTACCAGCCAAGGGAGAACCAACAGGGCCGGGAGCGACAGCACACTTTGATGGCTATGCCTCAGAATGGTATTCGCCGCCGGCATTGGCATCGAATGAAGCTGACGAACTACTGCTGGTTTCGCATGCCCGCGATGACAAACGCGGGTCTGCAACGTGGAGATTCACGTTAGACCCAGCGAAGTCTGAAGTGGATTCTCGCGACAAACTGGTCTCAACTGCCAATCAGCGCCTGTACCGAACCAAATTGTTTCGTACCGAGTTTTGTGAAGTCGAAGATTCTCCCGCAACGACGGGGCTGGACTCACTTCCTGTCAATCAATGGGTCAAGCTGCCGTCGCCGCCAAGAAATCCCTGTTACGGGTGTCGAGGCCGCGACTGGGGAACTTCGGTCTGGGATCCTGACCGGGAGCAGATCCTGCTCTGGGGTGGAGGCCATTGCGTCCGTTCGGCCAGTACTGTCACGCATTACTCACCGGTTTCAGGTCGATCTGTCGAGGGTTTCGATGCGGACGAACCGTATGGAGCCAACGGTGGCGGAGGGTTTGATTCGTCTCTCCTGAATCGTCCCTGGGTCAGTGTGCACAATTACAAGCATTACGCCTACGATCCGACTTCGGGAATGATGGTCTCTGGTCGCGGATATCTTTACGACCCGCAGCAGATGGACTGGCAACGTATCGAAAAGAAAGCACTACCGTATCGCTTCGAATGGGGAAGTACAGTACTGGCCTCGTCACCCCATGGCGTTGTCGCCTGGGCCAGGAAGGCTTCGGGTGAAGATGCTGGTCTGTGGCTGACTGCCAAGGGAGGTGATTGGGTTGATCTGGAGCCGGCATCACAGCTGTTCGTCCCTTGGTGTGATTCGCATGGAATGGTCTACGATTCCAAACGAGACCGTTTGTTGATCAGTAGCGTCGGCGGCAGTTACGGCAAGGTGAGCAACGGTACCCTGATGAGTTTCAGTTTCAAGACGCGTGCCCTGGAAGTGATTACTCCCGCAAATCCGGAACTCGGCAAGACGAATTGTGCCAGGGAACTTGCATACGTTGATCACGCCGACTGGCTGTTGATTGGACACAATGTCCAGCGCGGCGATCCCAAGACCGGCAAGACGCTGACCAGAATCTACGACTGCGCTGCCAATCGATACTTCCTGCTCGACGCCGGACCGGTTCCCGACGGATACGGAGCGGGTTGGATGTACGATGTGAAACGCAAACTGACATACTCGTTCACAACGGGGGGCGACGCGTGGGCAATTCGAATTGATCCCCAAGCCGCTCAACGAATTGAAGAGTAAGCATGGGAGACGGCTTCATCCTTGACGTAGTCGGCTGAATCGCGAACATGGCAGTCACTGAATCCATTTTTCTGATAATGATGATGCTTCCGGAGTTTTCAGATGTCACGGACTGACGACTTGTATTCCGAACTGACCCGACTGTTGCGCGAAGCGGCCGTCCTGGGGTCTTGCAGCAGTGTTCTCGGCTGGGATGAACAAACATATATGCCCAGCGGTGGGGCCGAATTCCGTTCTGAACAACTCGGAATGCTCGCGGGACTGACCCACGAACGAGCCACCTCGCCACAAATTGGCGAGTTGTTGTCGGAACTGGAAACGTCGAAAGATCTGGGTGACCCCGACGGTGATCGTGCCGTCAACGTCCGCGAAGCCCGGCGGAGTTATGATCGGGCCACGAAACTTCCGCGACGACTCGTGGAAGAGTTGTCACGAACGGTCCCGTTATCCCAGCAGGCCTGGGTGAAGGCTCGCGAGGATGCCGAGTTTCCTGTGTTTCTTCCGTGGCTGGAAAAAATGATCGGCCTGAAACGCGAAGAAGCTCAGGCGATCGGTTACGGCGATGGCGTCCCGTACGACGCGTTATTGGATGACTACGAACCCGGTATGACTGCCGCCGAGGTTGCTCGCGTCTTCGCGCCTCTGCGAGATGAACTGGTCAAACTCGTTTCCGCGATCCAGCATTCGCCAAAGCGTCCCAATATCGAGATCCTGAATCGTCATTATCCAAAGACGCCGCAGATCGTGATTTCGGAAGCCGCGTCGCGGATGATCGGATTTGATTTTGCACGAGGCCGCATTGATGCTTCTGCACATCCATTTTGCAGCGGATTCGGACCGGGCGATTGCCGCTTGACGACCCGATATCACGATCACCATTTCCCGTCAGCGTTCTTCGGTGTCCTGCACGAATCCGGCCATGGTATTTACGACCAAGGCCTGCCGACCGACAGCTTTGGACTGGGGATTGGACAAGCCGACTCACTTGGCATCCATGAATCGCAGTCGCGAATGTGGGAAAACTTTGTCGGCAGAAGCCGGTCGTTCTGGGCATACATGTTTCCGACGGTTAAGGAAGCTTTTCCAGTGGCGCTGGGTGACGTGTCGTTCGACGATTTCTATTTCGCAATCAACGATGTCCGCCCCTCGTTTATCCGGGTCGAAGCAGACGAAGTCACGTACAATCTGCACATCATGCTGCGGTTTGAACTGGAGCAACAGCT
>CAZSTW010000072.1:0-30342 GCA_964609845.1 uncultured Planctomycetaceae bacterium
CAACTGAATAGTTGCCGACGCGAGCCAGTTTACGAAGGTCGATCGGTTCTTTGGCGTCTGCATACAGGATGATGTTGGCCTCTTCCTTTTGTTGCGGCGCCAGCGGTGCTTCCTCTGGAAGTGAAGCGTCGACCGGTGGAATTGTCAGCCGGAAACCGGTCAGCAGGACACCCCACATCCGAATCTCGACGTTTGGATCACGACACGTCTTTTTCGTGAGGTTTGGCATCGCGTATTTCGCCCCCTTGATCAGGATCGGCAAGACTTCGTGATCGCCCTTCGCCGGGAGTTTCTTGAGTTCCACGCGAAGTTCTTTCATGAAGGCGTCAACATCCGCTTCGATTGAATGAGCGATCTCCTGCTCAGAGTTGGGGAAGCGCAGGCCATTCCATTGAACTGAATTCGTGGTGCGACTCTGTGGTTGTTCAACACGACGTCGCAAATTCTCCTGATGGCTCGCCGTACGAATTGAAAACAGATCCGTCTTTGACACGTCCGCTAACTCTTGAGACGTTAACGTCGTCAGGTCATGCGACTTGAACGGCATCAAATCTGTGTCGTCTTTACGAGTGATGACTGCCAGGTCACTGCGATACGTTGGCGAGCCTTCGTTCTGAGCCATGTAGCAAAGGGTGACGAAGACTCGACCACCTCGACCGACGCAGACGCCAACAGGCCGGGCCTGATCACGCCCTTCCAGCAGAACATGTTCTTTGGCCGTGAACGTTTTTCCTGTTTGCTCCAGTGGAAAATAAGTGATCTGTCGCCGGCACCAGCGAGCGACCATCAGCGAATTGTCGTACTTGGGTGGCAGATAGGTATCGCCGTAATATGTTTGCAGGACTGGAACAGCCCGCCCCATTTCTTCGTTCACGGACGGCATCAGGTCCGCGCGATCAGGTGTCTTGCTTTTCAACCAGCCTCGCGGCCAACTGAAATACGCATCTTCGGTGACATGAAGGAGTCGCCCCGGGGCGTACATCGAGGGCAAACCTTCGTGGTCATTGTCATTCGTGAACAGGTTCCAGTTCTTGTCGAAACAGAGTCCGCACGAGTTTCTCAAGCCGCGCGCGAAGCTCTGCAGCTTTGTCCCATCTGGGCGAATTCGAAAAACAGCACCGACGCCGTTGTAGGGAACTGCAGCCCATTTCGTATTACCAACCTGAACGATTTTTTCGCTGCTGATGGCCTTTGTGGTCTCGGTCGACACCGGTGACGGTCTAAAATACATCGTCCAATGCCCCCAGTGGTCGGGGCGACTGAAATCTCCGTAGTACCAGAGGGGATCACCCATCGACACGTACAGGTCACCTTCAGGTCCCCAGGCACACGCATGGAAGCATTGATGAACATGGCCATTGGGGACACCCCACAACAGTCGTTCGATCGTCAGTCCCTGCCGCTTGACTCGGGCACCTGGCAATCGATAGACCGCACTGACCGTGACGACGTAAAGATCGTCACCCAGGATTTCGATGTCATTGACCCACGAGTGATCTGGGAATTCAAACAGCAGACGACGGGGCAGGTATTTTCCCGTGGAATCCAGATCGTAAGCGTAAAGCGTCTTCCGTCCTCCAACAAAAATCCGCCCCGTGGTATCGAGCCTGACGGAAAGAAACGAATCGTCGGGTGACGAGTCCAGGCGTACAACCTTCAGGCTTGGGTCAAGTACCTGATAGTCCAGTTCCTCGGCAAGCGCCATCGTCCCACAGAGGAGACCCATAAGTACAATCAAGGTGCGGCACATGGAGGACCTCGTCTAAAAACTACTTTGAATTCAGTCGGATGATGGGTGTCGTCGTCGGCAGATTACTGATCAGGTACGGTGATTGGGCTGCATTCTCGAAGGTGGTGGCAACAAATTCGCGAACATGTCCCGAGACATAATTGACGAGTTCACCCAACTCGATGATCGAATCGCGATTACTGTCTGCGGCACCGTCGAGTCCCTGCAAGACGTGGTACGAGAAAACTCCGTGGCGAAGGCTGGGATGCTCATAACTGGGTTCGTTGGGGGCACACGCAAAGAAAACAGCCATTCCCGCAGGTGGATCCACTCTCTTCGGCCATCGCATGGAATCGGCAACGACTGTCTGGCAGGTATCAACCAAAAGCAGTTTCTTTTGTGCCGGGCAGTCGCGAAACATGTCGTAAAATTCGGCCAGACTCATCAATGATGTCGTTTCGTGCGG
The DNA here is from genome assembly GCA_964609845.1 of uncultured Planctomycetaceae bacterium. Taxonomy (GTDB): domain Bacteria; phylum Planctomycetota; class Planctomycetia; order Planctomycetales; family Planctomycetaceae; genus Schlesneria. The sequence goes on from CAZSTW010000072.1 coordinate 2,196, forward strand.
ATCTCCATCGGCAGGCAGATAGCAGTACATTGGCGGGCTTCCCAGATCTCCACCCATTCCAGTGATCGCGACGATTACGGTGTCGTCCGGGATGCACTGTGCGAACACCGTGCGAAGTTGTGCTCGAATATTAGAACTGGTTGGTGCCAGTGCGGGGTTGTCAGACTCGTTCCACTGAGTCAGCAGTTGGATGTTCCGACGCGGAAATCCACGTCGAAACAAGATCCTCGACAGTTCGTCAACATCCGATTCGGTGAATTCCAGATCGATCGATTGGTCCGGCAATCTGTAGGAGCGTACCCCGACGAGAAATGCGAACGATTCTGCGGTGGTGCGGGGCGGAGTCAGCGCGACGGACGTGCTTGCTGGTGATGGCCCAGACGAGCCTCGATCGGATCTGGAACGTTCGACAAGCCTGGGTATGACGACGAATGCCAGCAGGACGGTGCTGATTCCCATGACTGCCATCGCTCCCCAACGGCGAGTTCGAGCGGGCGGCTTCAACCGAGAAATTGGTCTGCTTTCGATAGCGTTACGCAGGTCTGTGGCCAATTCTGCGGCCGTCTGGTAACGCTGCAAAGGCTCCTTTTCCAGACACCGTCGACAGATGGTATCGAGTTCAGGAGGGACATCAGACCTCAGCGTGCTCGGTAATGGCGGTTGCAGAAATCGGACGCGATCGAGTGATTCGGCCATTGACGACGACTGGAACGGCGCGACTCCCGTGATCAACTCATAGAGTATCAGCCCCAGTGCATGGATGTCTGTCGTTGGGCCGACATCACGTGCTCTTCCCCACGCCTGCTCAGGCGACATATACGCGCAGGTTCCCAACATGGCAGCACTGTGTGTCAGATCTTCATTGTCGATCAGGCTTTTGGCCAGACCAAAGTCGGAGATTTTGGGTTCGAAATCCGCGAGGCTTGCGCCCGACGAGAGCGAGGCTGAAATGTCTGGTGCCGGATTCGCACCGGTGGAATACACCGACTCGATGCTGGTCGATCTTGCCAGAAGCACATTGGCTGGCTTCAAGTCTCGATGGACGATCCCTTCATGATGGGCGTGATCGAGCGCTTGAGCAAGTTTTTCCACGAATTGGCATGCGACTTCGATACGCTGAGGTTTTCCTCTTGTCCATTCGGACAGATTTCCCTCGGGCAGGTACTCCAGCGAAAAATAGGGGATTTCACTTGTGTCGTTAAAGTCGTAGATCTGCACGATACCGGGGTGTTTCAAGCGTGCGACCGCCTTGGCTTCGCCCCTAAAACGTTCTCGAACAGTTGGACTCGCCAGTGCACTGTCACGAATCATTTTCAGCGCGACGGTGCGGTTTAGTTGCAGGTGTCTGGCAGAGTAGACAACTCCCATCCCCCCGCGTCCGAGTTCGCTGAGGATTTCGTATCCGGCGATCTCAGGGAAACGAGACTCAGTGGCCGGATTGTCCACTAAAGTTCTGGATTGATCACCAGGCGGTGAATTGGGTGAGCCACATTGTGAAACCAGGATCGAAACGGACTGCATGCCAGTCAAGGAGCCTAACCAGCGATTGACTTCAAACTGCCTGCGCAAAGCTGTTTCGAGATGGGGAAAGCGTCGGATATACTCGTCCTGATCGATCGTTTCAGCAACTTCTTCGCGCAAGCCAATTTCGGCGCAGACGAGATCGAGCAGAAGATCGTCCGTAATCAAAACGGGTTGAAGGCTGGTGATCAACTGCTCAACAAGGGTTCTTTCGCCTCGTTGCCACTCGGCAACCTGCCGCTGACGAAGTTGATCCAGAGGGGTGCAGTCATGTTGCATAGACGATGCCATCAAAAGACATCTCGCGTGATCCGCGAAAACGTACTGAGCAACTGCATTAGCAACGGTATGGGCCGAGCAATTGGCTGTGTTACCTGCTGCCGGCGGGTAGAGGACTTCCACCAAAGAGACGCGAAGCTACCCCCTGCCGCACCCAGAGCCTAATGCTTAGGGCTGCTCCGGTTAAGGCCTGACCCGGTTCACACGACCCCGCCGCAACAAGGGATAGCTTCACATCTCCGCAGAGAATCATCCATGGAGTTGAGCAGGAAGTATGAGTTCTCTCCAACAGAAGTCAAGCGACTGCCGAATTCTCACATTCGGACACTTTTGGCCAGATCATTGACATCCCGAAGCAGCGTGCATAACTTAGAAGTGTGAAACGAGGTTCTGCACAGAAAACGAATCACAACTATGGCGCGCACTCCCCAAGATATCACCGACGCGGAATTGGCTGTCCTCAATCTCCTTTGGACTCGCGGTCGTAGTACCGTGCGCCAATTGACGGACACCATCTATCCCAATGGGACAGGTGCTCACTACGCCACAGTGCAAAAGCTGCTGGAACGACTTGAGATCAAGAAGTTTGTTCGCCGTGATCGCAAGCCATGGCCTCACCAGTTTGAATCGCGGATTGAACGTGAAGAACTGATCGGTCGCCGACTGCAGACAACCGCCGACAAGCTCTGCGGCGGATCGTTGGTTCCGCTGATGACGCATCTGGTCAAGGCGCAATTGACGCCGGAAGATCGCCGTTCACTCCGCGGTCTGCTGGATGAGCTTGAAGCTGGTGTCACGTGATGGCGATCTGATGTCGTCGCTCTCGTGGATTGCCGAAGCGCTGCAGGAACTGAAATCTCAGGGGCTGTTACGTCGTCGTCGGGTGACTCAGGTACTTCCCGAAGGCTGGTGTGAAGTCGATGGGCGACGCGTTCTCGATTGCGCTTCTAACGATTATCTCAATCTTGCCGGGGATCCCCGAGTTATTGCCGCCGCTGTTGAGGCTCTTCGTTCGACGAGCATTGGAGCACGTGCCAGCCCGCTGGTCTGCGGACGATCACCGTGGCACGAGCAATTAGAGCAGCGGATTGCCCGGTTTGAAGCTCAGCCCGATGCTCTGCTGTTTCCCACGGGAATGGCTGCCAATGTTGGTACGATTGCTGCGCTCTGCGGCGCGGAGGATCTGATTGTTTGTGATCGAGCCAACCATGCCAGCCTGATTGATGGTTGTCGTTTGTCGCATGCGAAGTTCCGGGTCTATCGACACGATGACCTTCTTACCCTCGAACATGAACTGAAAAAAGATTCTGGCGTTCGTCGGCGCTGGATCATCACAGATTCTGTTTTCAGCATGGATGGGGATGTCGCGCCTCTTCAGCAGTTGTGCGATATCGCAGAACGCAGTGGTGCAGAACTGATTGTTGACGAAGCTCACGGGACGGGCGTACTTGGTGAAAACGGTCGCGGTGCCTGCGAAGCACTCGGGGTCGAACATCGTGTTGCCGTGCGGATCGGGACGCTCAGCAAAGCGGTGGGAGCTCAAGGGGGCTTTGTCGCAGGGCCGGCGGAACTGATCGACTATCTGTGGAATCGAGCCAGATCGCAGGTTTATTCGACGGCTCTGTCACCAGCCGTCTGTGCCGCGGCCACGGCTGCCCTGGACATTATCGTGGCCGAACCCTGGCGACGAACGCGACTCGAAGCCGCTGCGGAATTCTTTCGCACTCAACTGCGCATCGCGGGGGTGGAAACCGTCTTTTCGTCGACCGGACCAATTGTCCCCGTCATCTTGCGAGACCCCAATTCCGCGGTTGAATTAGCGGCTCAACTGGAACAGCGTGGGTTTCTCGTCGGCTCTATCCGTCCGCCAACAGTTCCTCGCGACACGTCACGATTACGGATTGTCGTCACGACAGCACATCAGGATGAGGATCTGGCAAGGCTTGCCACGGCCATTCGTGACGAATTGGGAAAATCAGGCCTTCAACCCGGCATTCGGCGTTCAAAGCAGAATCCGTGAAATTCAGCGTGCGAACTGTGGACGTACAGGATTTGCCAGAACAGCGCGTTACAGACCTTTGTCTGTTCGTTCGATCTCATCGGTAAGACGCTTGATCGCAGCTTCATCGCGATTGTCGATCGCAAACCAGAGCCACAGGTTCAGGATTGCGGACCGGTGGCCTTTTGACACGTCATTTTTGAGTAGCTGGTCCACCTTTTCGGCATGGCCCGACTGTAGAACGATTCGGGTCCATTCCAGCAGGATGGATCGAGTTATCGCGGGTGTTTGATCACGGATCGTGAACTCGACGGCGATTCGCCCGAGATTTTCTCCCGTGTTGTACGAATCGGGGTGTTTCAGGCAGTCACGCGCTACGAGCCAGACCGCTGCTTGATTGGACTGTGCAGGACGCGCCAATCGCTCGATGTTTTTGACGTCTACGGTGACCTCAGGAAGTAATCTTAACGGATTATGATCGAGATACTTCGCGAGGTATTCAGCCCCCTGCCGCGGATCGCTGTCAGCAAGCTGTGACAGTCGGGCTCGCGCGATCTGCAGATCAACCGAATGCGCTTGAACGTCTGCCAGAAGCTGGAAAGCTCGATTTGCACGGGCCGTCAGTTCCGTATTTTTCGCGACGGCTTCAAGCACGAAGCCCCAGCGAGATTCAAGCTGATCCGAGTGCTGCCCTTCTTGTGTGAATAGCAAAAGGCTGAATTGCCGCCGCTTTCCATCTAACCGTTCCAGATATTCCACAAACATGTCGGGAGTGAACGACGCGATCGCTCGTGCCATATTCACTTCCAGATCGTTCCTGTGGACCCCCGCGAACGGTTGAATGATGAGAAAGACATCCATCGCGTCGATAAAATACGCCAGATTGTGCAGGCGCTTGCCAATGGCGATCCCCTCCGAGACTTCGGCTTTCGATGGGACAGATGCCAGGGTCCGGAAAGTCTCAGGAACAAATTCCAGTAGCATATTGCGGGCATCAGAGGTTCGCTGGAATTTCAAATAGGCATTCAATAGTGACTCAGCCGAGGCTGATGTTGCGCCGTAACGGGCGATCGGGATTCTGAAATACGTTGCCGCCAGATCCAATGTCCGTTCGTAACGCGAAAGTTCCTGGGCGATCTCCCACGCCACCATCGGATTTTGAGAAACGGCGACAGGAATTGGCTGCTTTTCCAGGAGTTCGAGTGCGGCCTCAGCGTCGCCGGCTCGAAGCTTCATCATGCCCAACAAGATTATTCCGGCAGACCAGTCGGGACGCTGCTGGATTCCAATCTCCACTTCCCTGGTGAACGCCTCAAGTGTTGCCTCGGTAGCACTTCTAGTCAGCAGACGATTCAGAACGGTGTCCAGTCCCTCTGTATTGCTGTATCGAATTGTCTGTCCGTAAAGATCCCATTGTCTGGCAATTTCTTCGTCCGATTTCGGGATAAGGCCGGAGACCCAGGTCGAACGGACAGGTGGCAAATCCCACCAGTGCTGATCAATTGCAAGATACTTCAGCAAGGTAAATTGTTGTTTGGGATGACTGTTCCAAACTTTCAAAAACATCCTGTCTGCTGCGGCCTCAGTCGCTGGTGTGGATCTCAATCGCTGGACAATCTCTGACAACAACGGGGGCAGTGTCTCCATCTGTGGCCATTCGAGATCTGCTGCGTACGATGCAAGCATTTCACGATTTGGCCCAGATATCAGCGATTTATTGATAAGTCCCGCCAAAAGATAAGGTTCTGCTTTCAGCAGAATTTGAAGTTGCTCGAATCCTGTCTCGGGCTGCCCAAGGTCCAGGTACTTCATTGCCAATTGGAATCGGATACCCGGTTCGGCAATCTCACTGTTCAGCATCTGCAGTTCGAGGACATCGATTCGAGGCTGGTTTTTCACGATCGAGTACATCTCGGTCAGTATTCGGATGAGCTTCTTGTCCGCAGATGTCATCAATTCCGCTTCGGTTTCTTCGATCATTCGGCCAAGAACCCCGGTGGCTTCCAGCGTTGTGAAGCATTGGGCGCGAAGCTTTTTGACGTCGACAAATTGAGCCGCCCATTTTTGCTCGGTCAGTTCCAACGTCTGGTTCGCACTGGCTGTTGCTTCTGCAATTTGCCCGAGTTTGATTTGAGCTCTCATCACGACTGCCAGCTCTTGAATCGTGAGTGGTCGCTTCGCTGAGACGTAACTCATGTAGCGGGTGATGTGCGAAAAAAGTTCTGCCTTCTCAAGTAGTTTTGCAATTTCAGAAGTGTCGCTCGAACCGTGTGATGTCCTCTCGTTCTCAACGAGCCTGTCGATGGCCAGTTTTGCTCGCTCAGGCTGATTGGCAGCAACGGCGAGAATGATGGCGGTTGATTCGAGTTCTTCGTAAATACCCACAATCTTGATAACTTCATCGAGGATTGTGAGTGCTTTCGCGGGAAAGTGCATCGCCTGATACTGCCGCAGCAAACCCATTTTCAATTCCAGTAGTTTCGCATTCTCTCGACTCGCAGTCTCAAGCAGCGAGAACGCGTCTTCATTCTGGTCCGAGTTGAATAGCAGATAGGCCAGCGAATGCTGCCAATAGAGCCGTTCATTGGCTGAAGTTTCTGCGGCTTCGACAATCTGACGGAACCGGGACAGCAACTCGCTTTTCTGAGAGGCATCACCGCGCGAGCGGATGATGTTGAGAAGCGTCACGCCATCGACATTCAGAATCAATCCCGGAAAATTTCGGACTGTGCCCGCTTTTGTTTGAATCAACTGCTGTCCGGTGACGTCGCCCGCTGTCAACGGTGGTTGCATGGATGATGGTAAGACTGCCCCGGGATTCTGGGCCGTAGCGACTCCCGGGTATGATGGAAATCGCATCCGTTGCTGAGATTCCAAACGAAGATATCGACTCCAGATCTCCATCGTCTCGGAAAGTGTGCATTGCTTCAGAGCAGGGGCCAGGAAGTAATGGATTCGTTGATTCAGCAGTGCTGTGAGTTGCCCATGGTCAGTTGATCCAATGGCCGAGGCGGCCGCATCACGATCGAAAAGTTCACACAATCGATCAAGCATGCGGAGAATAACCTTGGGCTCTGTACTCGGATCGTCGGAGTCAAATTCGGGACGCTGCAGTCGTTCGTGAACAGAGAACAGCAACCCAATTTCTGCAGCGGTGGTGGCCTTCGCCAGTGCATCCTCGAACAATTCTTCCGCTTCGATCTGCCGTTTCGCGAGTGCCAGTTCACGAACGACATGACGCAAATGAATGATATTCCTAGGTGCAATTCCAGGCAGATGTGCAATCTCCTTATAACATCGAACGACTTCGTCCAACCGCTCTTTGGTCAGCGGCGGTAATGGATCCAGCAAGTTCATCTTCTGCGTGCGCCCGGCCCATCGATTCTGGACCGCCATCAGAAACAACAGTTTCATTTCAACGTCATTGGGAAACGACAGCATTAATTCCTGTGCCAGAGCAATCTGTCGCTCGTTATCCGTTCGGAATGCGCAGTATCGATCGATGACGTCCTGACGAGTTGCCAGTTCGGGAATCAAATCTGTCGCTGAAATTCGTTCAGAAGTAAATCTTTGCAGATTCGTAAGCCAGTAATTCGCTGCCATCCGGGCCTGACCAAAATCACGCGGAGTCCAAGTCAAGTCTGGATTGATGAACGAATTCTGCATGACGTTGAGTTCGTTCAGTCGTGCAATGTCAGCAAAGCGGCGGTCAGCAGCAGCAGCAGCAGCAGCAGCAGCCGTTCCGAATGGCGGGCGGGAAAGAAGTGATGGTTCGTCAGGAGAGTTTTTCAGACGGAGCAATGATTTGAAAGTGGCGATCGCCTTCTCGGGAGATCGCTGTGACAAGACGACTCCGCGCCGATAAAGAAGCTCCCAGTTTTCGGGAAACTTCAACAAATGCGTTTCGATCTGCAGGATCCCACCATCTCTGTCTCGAGAATACTGAGAGTCGATCAGTGTCAGGACGCTGGGCTTCACCGCCGAAACCCCAGAGTTATTCTTCATCAGGCTGGCGGCTTCTTCGACTTCCCCTTCGTCCAGCAAGAGCTGGACCAGCCGTGATCGATCGAGCGAGTTAGCTGTGATCAGGAATAACTCTCTCTGGAATCGAATGGCTGATTTCGATTGGTTACGCCGTTCCGCTAATCGGCGCAATTCACGCAACACTTCTATGTCGGTGCTGTGCGGCGTCAGTAGTGCTTCGAGTTTTTGCTGGGCCGTTTGCAGGTCGCCTGTGACTTCGTAGGCACGGGCAAGGCTGATTGTCCTATCGCGATATCGAACCGGATCGCGCCGATCGTGCTCCAGTCGAAGAAACAGCTTGCGAAGTTCGTTGCGTTTTCGATACACGCTGGTGAGATCTGCGGTCACGACCTGCAGTCCTGACACCGTCGTACAGGCATCCAGTGCATGCCACAGCAAATCCGTAGCCTCGTTCGAATCCTGAAAACTGCGAACTGCCGATGCCAGATTCGTCAGCAACCTCCAATTGTCCGGGTTTGTCCGCAGGGTTTGCCGTAAGACCAGGATTCCCTCGACAGGTCGATTCGATCGGAAACATAATTCAGCGACGAATTCACTGATCTCTGGGACTGCAGGCGCTCCTTCCAACAGGTCACGTCCCACCTCGATCGCGCGATCCGTCCGACCGAGCTTTTCTTCTAATGCGACAATACGTTTCAGATATTCGTTCCGGGTCTGCGGGTGAACTTTCGTCAGTCGCGTGTATAACTCGACTGCGGTACTCAGATCCGGTTGACTTTCGTTCAGACGGGCCGCTGCGATCAGGATTGGAATCGAGTCGGGCTTGAGCTTGAGGGCTCGTCGAATGGAAACAACCGCAAAGGCGAATTGCCCCTCTTTTTCCTGCGCTCGTGCCAGCCAATACCATCGGTCGGACTCTTGTTTTGGATCGTCAGGGGGGCTTCGTTCGAGAGATTTCTGGACCTCAACAATGCGTTGAGTGAGATGGCCGAGTTCCTTTTGAACCTTTAGGTCCCGATCGATCCAGTGCTCCCGATCATCTTCTGTGACAACCATCTTTTCCAGGTTTGCCAATTGCGCCAGAGCTTCCTCGGCTCGACTTGTTCGCATCAGCAGATCGACGTACTTCAGATGAACCGTGAAATCTTTACGGTCGATTTCGCAGGCTTCGCGAATCGTCTCCATGGCTTCGGGAAGCAGTTCCTGTCGGGAGAGAATCTTACTAAGGTGACTCAGGTTCGCGGCAGTTCTGCGGTTTCCCTCAGTCATCTCCCGCCACGTTGCAAGTGCTTCATTCGGTCGATTCAGTTGCATCTGGTACTCGCCAAGATGCTCATAGTACGTCAATTTCTCAGGAGCGAGTTCGATGGCGCGTCGGTAGAGAGCCAGGGCATCGTCGTGCATCCGTGCCTGGTGAAACAAATCAGCAACAAATGCGGCTGTCGCGGCTTCATTCGGACGGACTGTCAGAAGCTTGCGCCAGACCGCTGCGGCCATCTGCTTCTGTTTTTCAGGCTCGTCGGCCGGGCCATTCAGAATCGCTTTTCCCCAATCACGGAGAATTTCCGCATTGCCGGGATCGTATTTATCCATTTCGCCGTAATGCGTCATTGCTTCGGAGTATTTGTCCCTCCGTAGCAAGAGGCTGATCATGACCTGCCTCAAGTGATTGTTCTCTGGCGTTCTGTTCAACCCGCGTTCCAGATGCTCCAGAGATTCCTGGCCACGTCCAACTTCGGTCAGTCGACGAGCAAGTCGATTGATGGCATCCCAGTCCGCAGGGTGCTCTTCCAACCGACGTTCGTAGTACTTGATCAGTCCGATGCGATCATCGCGAGTCATGTACATTGACTCGATCCGTCGACGGATTTCACGGAATGACGCTTCATCAGGGGTGAGTTGATTCAGTAGTCCGTCGAGATCGGCCAAAGCCGCAGCGGATTGACCCAGTCGTGACTTGATGTCAGCAGCTTCCATCAGAAATTGTATCTGCCGCTGTTTACCATCCGTGATGCGTCCTAATTCCTGCATCCGCGGTAGCGCCAGTTCCAGCATGTTTGCTTCGACAAGAGTCGTGGCGATCTGCTCCATCACGCCGGATTCGCCGGGAAACTGCGTTTCCATCCGTTTGTAGAGATCGAGTGCTTTCTCGTTCTGATGAGACCGCCGGTAGATCCGCCCGAGAAGTTGTAGGGCTTCCTTCGTGTCGGCGGGCGATGCTTGTTTGAGGAGAGCCCTCTCCAAGGTTCTGGCAGCCTGCATCGACTGAAAGGCCTCGAGCTGTGATCGCCCAAGCAGAAACGATGCCATGAAGTTTTCAGGAGCGACCTTCTCGGCTTGCGAAAACGCAGCAATTGCCTGAACGTCGCGCCCCCGCTGCTGGTCAATCAACCCGATTATGATCCAACACGACGCCCCTTCGATGCCTGCTGCCGCGGTGGCGCGACCAACAAAGGTCTCTCGCAGCCGATCCAGAGTCCCTTGTTCAGCGTGGAAAGCGAAGACTCTTTCAAACGCGATTCCCGGCCGAGGGTCCTTTTCGAGAACCTCAGCAAACGTTTCGATCTCAGCAGGGTTTCTTACTTGAGCCGCAGGATCGTCCGCTGACGTCCCGATAGCAGCACTGCTGCATGCGAAACAGATCCACGACAGGAAAACGACGACAGGCTTGGGCAGCGGCATGGCAATTCTCCCCTAGAGACAGATTGTCATGTTATCCGTCTCGGCAGACCAATGCCATAGCTTCTACGCATATTTCATGGTGGCACTGTATCCGCCGGAATTTCGCGTCGGGTTACGCCCCTTGACTCGAAATTGCTGTTGGCTCAAAGTGTGGACCTGCAGAACGGAAGTCAGTGGCCAATTACAGGTAGTTGCCTTGGATGTTTTGCATGGAGAAGGGGCAGGGTGAGGCTGATGGCAGACGCGAAGGTCTTCTGTGCTCGTGTCGTTTTGACGGCCTATCTTGCATTCTTATTGGTCGTTTCGGGGATCAACTTCTGGTCACGATCACAAAAAGAACTGCACGAGTTTCTCGTCCCGCTCACTGGCTGGGTTGGCATTGAATTGCACCTGTTTACGATGTTCTTTGCATTTGGCGCACTCGTGGATACGAATCGTTGTGTGTTTTCGCACTTGCTGTCGATGCTGGGGACCGCGATCACGCTCAACGCCTTCGACACAGCATCTCACGCGCTCAAGGCGTGGTCGGGGCACCCCGACTACGGCAATCCCTATTTGATGTACCATCCCTTACGTCCTTTGATCATCCTTGGCATCCCCAGCATGTGGTTAGCTGCATTGTGGTTCGTGAGCCGCAAACTTCCGCCGGAACAAAAGACGCATAGACGCGCGAGATAAACTCGTAGTCACTTGCTATGCGGATGGGGACGGACGGCGGGTTTCGTCACACTGCCAATGGCGTGCGTTGCGGTGCTTTACCATCACTGATTCTGGATGAGGCGCGTTCAGAATGCGCACATTGGTCTGGTTGGCATCTGTGACAGAATCACTGGTGTGGTTTTGTGCGCACAATGAGGCTGTTGCCGGATGGATAGGCGATCCCGGTAAAAAAATGCTGGTGACGCACGGTGCGTGAACAGGAGCACTCGATCGAGATTTCGAATCTCCGGAGTTGGCGTCAATCAAGTCACTGACGAGGCGATAGCACAGGATGCAACTCTCTGCCTGACTGAAACGCGGGCCACGAAAGTGCGCGACAACTCTATCATCGAAAAATCAATGACTTCGGAGTCGTAGCGGGGTGGCGATGGAGATGAAATGGTTTCATCCAGCTATTTCTACGTTCCACCACCTGGCAGCACGTGGTGAAAGTCGTCGGGTGGCCGGGACTGGACTGAGGCTTTGCGAAGGAAGGCCCGGTCTTCGTGTGGAGCGCACATTCCGGGACTTCGCTAAGACGCTCCAGTCCCGGCCCCCCCTAACCCCTCAATCGTTCTGCTCTGCCATTTCACTCGTCAGTAACACACCCTTCCGATGCATTTTTCACGCGTTGGATGTACTTGAACAAGGTTCCTCGGGTCGCCTTGAGTGGCGGAGCGGTCCATTCGGCACGGCGGCGTTCGAGTTCCGCGGGAGCCAAGGCCACGTCGATCCGATTGAGTTCCGCGTTGACCGAGATCATGTCTCCATCCTTCACGAGGGCAATCGGACCACCCTCCTGAGCTTCTGGAGTCACATGGCCGACGATGAAACCGTGGGAGCCGCCCGAGAACCGACCATCGGTAATCAATGCGACATCGGCACCGAGTCCCGCCCCCATGATGGCTGATGTGGGGGTCAGCATTTCGGGCATTCCAGGACCACCCTTGGGACCTTCGTACCGGATGATGATGACGTCACCCTTGCGGATGCGGTCCTGTTCCAGTCCACGCAGCATGTCCTCTTCCGAGTCGAAGACGCGGGCAGGCCCGGTGAAAACCAATCCTTCTTTACCCGTAATCTTGGCAACGGCACCATCGGGGCAGAAGTTACCGCGCATGATTCGGATATGCCCGCTTTCCTTGATCGGCGTTTCGATCGGCTGGATGATTCGCTGACCTTCGGCAAGGCCCGGCAGATCGGCCAGGTTTTCAGCCATCGTCTTGCCGGTCACTGTCAGGCAGCTACCGTCGATCAGTCCCTTTTCCAGCAGGTACTTCAAGACCGCCGGGGTACCACCGACGTAATGCAGATCTTCCATCACGTACTTACCTGACGGTTTCAAATCGGCGATGTACGGGATCCGATCACTGACGGACTGGAAGTCGTCGATGGTCAGCGGAACGTTCACCGATCGAGCCATCGCAATCAGATGCAGCACCGCGTTCGTTGATCCACCCGTTGCCATGATCAGGACCATCGCATTTTCGAACGCAGCGCGGGTCATGATATCCCGCGGCTTGATATCACGTTCCAGCAACGTCTTGATGAATTTACCGGCAGCCAGGCATTCCCCGAGCTTGGCAGGATCGTCCGCCGGAATCGAAGAGCTGTACGGCAGCGACATCCCCATCGCTTCAATGGCCGAAGCCATGGTGTTGGCCGTGTACATCCCGCCGCAGGCACCAGCACCTGGGCAACTCTTTTCGACGATGGCCTGACGCTCTTCGTCGGTGATCTTGCCAGCGAGGTATTCCCCGTAGCACTGGAACGCAGACACAATGTCGAGTTTCGGATGCAGTGGCAGACAGCCAGCCCGGATTGTTCCACCGTAGATCATCAGCGCGGGGCGATTGAGCCGTCCCATCGCGATCAGGCAACCTGGCATGTTCTTGTCACAGCCGGGGATCGAGATGTTGCCATCATACCACTGGGCACACATCACTGTTTCGATACTGTCTGCGATCAGATCGCGAGACTGCAGCGAATAGGACATTCCGTCGGTTCCCATGGAAATGCCGTCGCTCACCCCGATGGTGTTGAACCGCATTCCCACCATTCCGGCACTTTGAACGCCGATTTTGACCTGCTCGGCCAGTTTATTCAGATGCATGTTACAGGTGTTGCCGTCGTACCAGACGCTGGAAATTCCAACCTGAGCTTTGTCCATGTCTTCGCGAGTCAGCCCGGTGCCGTAAAGCATGGCTTGGGACGCACCCTGCGAACGTGGTTGAGTGATACGCGAGCTGAACTTGTTCAATTGAGCGGACATGTTTTCCACTTGGCAAATAGTCGACGGAAGAATTTAAAAACAGCAAGTCGAGCAGGGACCAACTGTCCATCAGATCACGAAAACTGCGTTCTGAAATACGGTCAGCGATCGTCTGGGGTCAGGATCGTCAGGAGACCAGATCCGATGGATGAGGAGTCCGATCGACCTTGGGAAGAACTTTCGGCTGATAAATCGTTGTATAGGCGGTCGCTTTACGATGGGCATCGACCGCAGCCTGATCCGCCCAATGCTCGTTCAGCAAAAAGACTTTGGGGTCGTTTTGCGAGTGGTAGACCTCGAAACGAAGGCAACCGGGCTCGGCACGGGACAGGCGTCCCTGTTCGGAAAGCAGTGACTGAATCTCGGCGATATCCGCGGGATCTTTGACCGACAGTACAACATTGAGATAAATCATGGGAATTTCCTGCGTCGAGCTACAGCTCAGATTCGTAAACTCGTTCACGCGAGTCGCTCGCGAACGATTGCAATTCGCCAATCGATTTCGCGAAAACGAAGTCCCCTAGACTACCAATTGCACTTCAGAATGAACAGGAAACGGCCTTGAGTTCTATCAGATTCTCGTGATGACAGCCTGAATTCAAAGTCGGAAGTCGATCGTTCCTGAATCCGGGAACCAGTGTGAGCGATCTTGTCGCCTGGATTCTCAGATTTGAAGAATCCTGTTTGGAATTCGAGGATTGCTTGCCACATTGGTCTGCATAGCCATAATACTGTAACGACAGACAGGAACGGGAAGTTCCTCCCGCCTTGGGGGCCGAGCCCCGACAAACTCTTTTCCGGAAGGTGATTCAATGCGCAATGTATTGACGTGGGCGACCGCAGGGGCGATTGCCGCAACTGTTGGGCTTTACTCCACTTCGGCCCAGGCTCAGTGGGGAACGATCAAAGGGAAGGTCATTGCCGAAGGCAATCTCGCTCCTCTGGACCCAGTTGTCAAGAAAGGTGATAAGGCCGCCAAAGATTCGGAAGTCTGTGCCGCCGAGGTGGTTCCCAACGAATCCAAGGTCATTGATAAGGACACTAAAGGTGTCGCAAATGTTGTGATCTGGGTGGCAACCAAGCCAGCCAAGATTCACCCGAAGCTCGAAAAGCCTGCCAAGCCGGTTGTTGACTTCGATCAGAAGGGATGCCGGTTCAAGCCACACATCCTGCTGGTTCGGACCGACCAGAAGGTGAATGTGTTGTCCGACGACGGTGTCGCTCATAACACTCACACATGGCCGCGAGCCAACAAGCCCGACAACTTCATCGTCGCCCCGAATGATCGCAAGGGTGTTGAAGTCAAAAACGTGAATCAGAAGGAAAAGACTCCGACCAAGGTCACTTGCGATATCCATTCGTTCATGGAAGCCTACTGGGTCGTCCTCGATCATCCGTATGCAGCCGTTACCAACGAGAAAGGCGAATTCGAAATCGCCGATCTGCCTGTTGGCGAGCACGAAATCAAGGTCTGGCAAGAGAAGATTGGCTGGGTCGTGAAGTCACAGACCGTCAAGGTGAAAGATGGCGCGAACGAGATCCCGACAATCAAGGCCAAGTTCGAGTGATCTGGACTCTTTCGTGGATGTCAAATAAAGCAGGCGAGTCGGATTTCCGACTCGCCTGTTGTCTTTGATTTCGCTGCAGAGGTGACTGTGTCACGAAGTGAGCGACTGCGGCTTATGGAGGTCTCGCGACCGATCAGTACACAAACGACAATCCAAGTTTCCCAATACATAAATCCTGAAGGCCTCCACTCGCGGCAATGGTACTGTCCGCTGAGAGATGCAGATATTGCAGCGAAGTGTTGAGGAACCACTTGCCATACGCTTCTGGAACCGGAATTGCGATACTCGCTGTCATTGCCGTAGAGAAGTATCCCAGAGTCGCGTTGGTTCCATTGCTGTTGAAATAGTACTTATTTCCACCGAGCCCCCAGTCGATGGGAAGGCCGAGGCCGATTTTCGTCCCGGCGAGTTCAAACCGCCAGGAGGGTTCGATTCCCACGTTCACAAACAACTGCGTGGTGTCCTGTTCAGGAATAAACTCGCCGTAAACGCCAACAAACGGGCGAATACTGAATGGCTTGATTGCCTCGGAATCTTCGCGCAGCGAGAGAATATCGAAGCTTGCCTTGGCTCCCAGTTCGTGAACCGGTGTCCGCATCAGCGGGCTCATTGTGTAGTACGCGTAGCGGGAATCGATCGACCATCCCTGCCAGTTGGTGACCGCACCGACCATCACGTCAGACATGTCCGCCATGCGGTTGTTCGCCGCAAGATGGCTGCTGTGAAACAGCGATACGTACGGCCGGACAACCAGATCTTCCTGCAAGTTATGCGCAGTAAAGATATTGAGGTATGGCTGCAGAATCGGCCCGTGGTCTGCCTGCTGATATCCACGAAAGTAGTACGCAGACGCAAAATCCAGCCCCCCGGAAAGCATCAGCGGAAATGAATCGGCATCATCTGCCGGTGGTGCTGCCGTAGCGAGCCCCGCCGCATCTGCCTTGCAATACGGGCAGGCATCGCCTCGCCGGGGCACTATTGAACACGACAGTGCGAGGCAGATTCCCAACAGCAGAACACGCACTCGCATGATTACCTCATTTTGCATCGAAACGCGGGTCCCCGCAGAGACCCGCAGCCCTTACTGAATGTATCGAATTTGCCGAAGATTCAACTTGAGGGGATTCATGCGAGGGAGGATCTACACGACAATGGCACGTCGAGATTTCTGAAATATGAGCCTGCTCGATGACCATTCCCCAGGCGACATTTTCACCGGGGCGTATACGTGGCCACTTTCACTACAACGAAATTTGACGTACAAACGCGCCGAGAATGTGCTCGCCAGTCCCAAGTCCTTTATTCTTTGATCGAACATGCCAGAATCGCGGACATACATTTTTGCTGGTGGCGGGACAGGAGGCCATCTGTTTCCGGGGGTTGCCGTCGCTCAGGAACTGCGGGACCGCGATCCGTCAGCTCGACTTCTGTTTATTGGTTCCGACAAAGAACTGGAGCAGTCCATTTTCAGCCGATTGCAATTGGAGCATCGGTCACTGCCCGTGGAATCACTTGGTTCATTAAAGAGGCATCCGATTCGATTCGTCACGCGAAACTGGCGGTCGTGGCAAATGGCTCGTCAATGGATTCGTGAACTACAGCCAGCTGTCGTCGTAGGCTTAGGTGGGTATGCCAGTGCGCCCATTGTCTGGGCCGCCTCACGCGTCAGCATCCCGGTTGTACTGCTTGAGCAGAACGTGATTCCGGGCCGAACGACTCGGTTACTTTCGGGGGCATCAAAATTGGTCTGCACATCGTTTGCTGAAGCGACTCGGCACTTGCCGCACGGGACCTTGATCGAAGTGACGGGAAATCCGGTTCGACAAGAAATTGCCCGGCTTCATCAAGCACGTCCTGTCCGAAATGGGAATGAATTGCTGATTCTCGGTGGCAGCCAGGGGGCGGATCGATTGAATGACGCAGTGCTAGGGGCGGTGTCACAACTGCGAAGCAAACTCGCTGACTGGCATATCGTTCATCAATCAGGAATGCGCCAGGC
Organism: uncultured Planctomycetaceae bacterium; assembly: GCA_964609845.1. GTDB lineage: Bacteria > Planctomycetota > Planctomycetia > Planctomycetales > Planctomycetaceae > Schlesneria. The sequence continues at coordinate 19,199 of CAZSTW010000072.1, forward strand.
CGAATCACTGCGGGACGCGTATCGCGGTCTAAATTTGAACGCGACGGTCGAGCCCTTTTTTGACGACATGACAGAACGGTATCAGTCGGCATCTCTGGTGATTTCAAGAGCGGGAGCAACGACACTCGCAGAACTGGTATGCTGCGGCCTGCCGATGATCCTTGTTCCCTATCCGCAGGCCGCTGATGACCACCAGCGGGCCAATGCGATGACGCTCCGTGATCACAACGCGGCTGTAATCGTTGAGCACAAGCCATCTCCAGCGGATACGGCTAATGACCTGTCGAATCAATTGGCTGCGTTGATTGCGAGTCCAGATCTGCGCCGGCAACTCAGTGACGCTGCGTATCAACTTGCGAAGCCTGATGCTGCGGCAGTGGTTGCTCGCCATATTCACGCATTGACATCTTCAAGGTGAGGCGAGGCAAAATAGCAGGGAATGCTTGAAAACTTGGCGTCTTGAGCGATGCTGCGGCGACATTCCTGGCGTGTCCACCTCGCGACGCGATCCAAAGATTGATGGGAGAAAATCCTGCTATTTCCGGTCCCAGCCGAGTGCTCTGGCGCAGGCTTCGTTGTTGAACATCTTTTCGTGATCGTGTTCGATTCCTTCAGCAATCACGAGCTTCCAGTGGAATGGCCATCCTTTTTCTTCAGCGAGTTGCTTTGCGAAATGATAGGCGTTCTTGCCACGTTCAAATCGAGAGCGACCCTGCAGATCCGCCTTTTCAGAGTCATCGAAGTACTCATCACGAATGATGTCCAGAGAACCAACATAGATGGTCACCGGTTGAGCGAGATAAGCCTTGAAGGTTGCTTCTGTCTGCAGTTCTGCAGGAAGCCCCCCGAAGCCATAGGGAAACTCGGCCTCGACGGTTGGTCGTGTATAGCTGCTGGGATTTGAGATCACAATTCGCTCGGCTTCGGTCTGAACAAACGGTGCCAGTCGCCCCAGAAACTGTCCACCACCGGAATGGCCGATCAACGCATAGGGCATTGTTTTACGCCGTTCCCGCGTGCGGATTTCGCGAGCAATCCGGTTAACGTATTCGCCCGTCCGCTCTTGCGGTGGTACAGCCTTGCCATCGCGAATAATTCCGCCGAACTGGTAACGCGGCTTGGGAAAAGTCTTCTCGTCAAATTCGGGGGCCACGATGAGTGCTTCGAAGCGATCGCCCATTTTGACTGCGTGATCGCGATACTCGGCAGCGTTTCGCAGGACGCCATGAAACACCATCAGCATCGGTCCATCTCGGAACCGTTCTGGTTTGAAGAGATGCAGCTTCAACGTCACATCGTCAAACCGGGCGTCGATTGTCGATTTGCCTGCAGGGATTGCGTCTGGGGGAGCCAGCAACAGGCAGGTCAGAAACAGTGCGTGCATGACAAAATCTCTTACGAACGTAGCGGCCACGGAAAGTCGTCAAACAAGGTCTGCTGAACTGTATATGGTCGCTGAACAAACGGGAAGTTGATCAGAGTTGATTTCGGGTGTGATGGGGTGGGGCGATGTGGGCATCGGCGACGGATGCGTCGGATTCTCATTGACAGTTGGTGTTGGCGATTTCTGTGGTTCAAACGTTTTCGCAATATTTTTTGACGAAACGCCGAAGATTTCATTGGAGAATCAGAAAAGGATTGCGTACACTTCGGGACAGGTCGGTTTCTCAAATCACTTCTGGCAGCGTGACAATGGTCTGGCAAGGCACTCAATCGCCAAGTCGATTTCTCACGCGCGGCAGCTTGCTGTCGTGGTGCCTGTTCGTTGCTTTGGCCGCTTCTGCAAATAACGCCTGGGGATCTTGTGGCGATTATTTGCATGGTCACGGAACGAAGATGATGGGACACCACGCGGCCGGACATCACGAGATGAATGCCGATGCCTTGTCCGCGATTCTTGGAAATCGCAACACAAATCCGTCCCGTCCCGCCTGTACTGGACCGCATTGTCAGCGAGATCAGCAGACTCCCGCTGCCCCGTCAAAAGCGATTCAGGTTCCGACATTCACAGACGCCATTCTGGCGGCGATCACCACGCTGGTGCGTGAAGATGATCAGTATTCTGTTCCATCGTCCAAAGCCAATCAGGTGATGGGGCTTGTCGGACGGGTCTTCCGGCCGCCTCGCGCCGCGTAACTGTTTGCCGGCCCAGATTTAATGGATGTGGACGCTGTACGCAATTGCGTGCTGATTTCACTCCGTGGTGTTGCTCGGTCAGGTTCTGTTGGTGGGGTCTGAAGACTCGATCGTAGGCCGAATTCCAAGCCCGCCAGAATCAGCGGCAGTCCTTCCCCATAAGATCGGGAAGCGATGCTACGCGCCGGCCATGATCTGAATCGCGTCGGGCCATTTCTCGAAATGAGCCCTCAAAACGCATGAGTGAACGGGGGCTGAATGGCCCCGTCTACAGTTACTCGCGGCTGGTTTGTGATCATTTTTCGCGCGGTCGCGCGATTTATTCTCTTGTCGTTATGGAGGTTCCGTCATGATTAAGTCGTCTCGTCGGCGTGGATTTACGCTGATCGAATTGTTGGTGGTCATCGCCATTATCGCTGTCCTGATTGCCTTGTTGTTGCCCGCAGTTCAACAAGCACGCGAAGCCGCCCGCCGGACGCAGTGCAAGAACAACTTGAAGCAACTTGGTGTCGCTATTCACAACTACCACGACACCTATAACTGTATTCCGCTTGCCGATGTGAATGGGACAGTCAACCCTGTTTCGGCTCATGCGCGTGTCCTGCCATTTTGCGATCAAGCCAATCTTTACAATCAGATTAACTTCAATGTCGGGTACGACGACGTCAGCAACACAATTCCCCGAAACACAGAATTGCCACTCTTCCGTTGCCCGTCTGATCCTACCCGACTGCCGTCAACGATTGGTGGGCGAAACAACTACTACTGGAACGCTGGTTCCGGGGTCGTCATGTACGCATCTGGTGCAGCTGGGCAGCCAACTCCCAATGGGATCATCTACCACAACTCGCTCATCCGATTTGCAGACGTTTCCGATGGGTTGAGCAACACGGCAGCGATGTCAGAAAAGATGACCGGCGACGGAAACAACGGTGTTTCAACGCCACGTGTCGATACCTTCAAGCCGGGCACTTATCCCAACAATGCTGATGAAGCCCTGCAGCAGTGCAATGCGACGAATCTCAGTGATCTGACCATGCAGGGATACTCCAACGTCGGTGCTCCGTGGCTGCAGCAGTACCATTCGACCAACCAGTACAATCACATTCTTCAGCCAAATGGGCTCTCTTGCATGTTTCCTCCAGGACGCATCGCAACCACGGCCAACAGCCAGCATGTCGGTGGTGCTCAGATGCTTCTCTGTGACGGATCCGTTCGGTTTATCTCCGAGAATATTGACGTCCAGACATGGCGTCGTCTGGGAACTCGCAACGGTGGTGAAGTGATCGGCGAATTCTAATTCGAATCGCCGCAGCACTCATCGATGACCTCTTTACCCAAGCTGGCATCCGCGTTTCTACAGCGGACGAACCGGTCACTATCGTTGTGCGCTCAGATGGGGTTTGCACCATCTGAGCCATCTTGAATCCAGAGAACCGTTGAAGTTGGAATCATGAACCGAAGTTTTCTCGCAAGTCTTTGTGCTCTATTTCTCACCATCGTCACGGGGTGTGGGTCGTCAGCTCGCACGTATCCACTGAACACCGATCTTGCTCGATCATCCGTCAAGGAAGCGATGCAGGCCTGGGTTGATGGCAAGTCGCCGAAAGACTTGAAACCCCGAATCATCGTGGGTGATCCCGAGTGGGAAGCTGGTCTGAAACTGGAATCTTTTGAAATCATTCCCAATGACGAACTCACCGATGGCTCAAATCTGCATCTTCGCGTGAAACGCAAGCTTTCCAGTGGAGGGCAATCGGCCGAATCGACCGTGAAATACATCGTCAGTACATCCCCTGTCATTACCATATTCCCCCAATAACCGAGGCAACTTATGACCTTTCCGCAGTGGTCTTTTTGTTTATTGATTCCGCTCTTTTGCCAGGCAGGCACGTCTGCTGAGGAGGGACTGGCAACGACTCGTCCGGAAATGAAAAAGCGGATTGAAGCACTCAAAGGCCGGACATCACGTCTGTCGCTGCCGGCTCCAACAGAACAGGAACTGGCGTCCGGGCGGTCGCTCGTCAATAACGGCCGACTTCGTTCGATCTATCTCCCCCCGTCGTGGCAATCGTTCGTCATCACAGGGTGGGGGGGCAGTTCGGCTCGACCGCCCGCCGGTGGAACAGCCAGTTTACTCAAGACCATGGAAGCGGACCCCAGTTACGCCTTCAAAACTCGTCTCTTCTGGATTGTTTCGCGTGCCAATGACTGTCGTTACTGCCTGGGGCATCAGGAACTGAAGCTGAAGCGGGTCGGAATGACCGATGACCAGATTGCTTCTCTCGACAGTCGCTGGGACGCCTTCCCTGCCAAAGAGCAAGCTGCGATTAAGGCCACTCGCAAATTGACAGTCACGCCACATCTGTTTGGCGAAAAGGATCTCGTTGAACTGAAGCAGCACTTCAGCGCCCCGGAGGTCATTGACATCGTCTATACCGTGAGTCGCTACAACGCGGTTAATCGCTGGACGTCTGCGACTGGTATTCCGCAGGATCAGAAGTTTGGGGGCGAGTCGCACAGTGAACTTGATACTCCGACATCCTCTGAATTTGCGAGCGTTCCATCAATCGTCATTCCGACTGAAAGCAAACCACGTCGCGCCTGGGAATCCAGGGATGAGGTCATGGCAGCACTCAAGCTGGCACATGGACGGACACCGGGCGTTGGACTTCCTTCGATGGAAACCGCAAAAAGCATTCTGGCGAAGGACTCCCCGGGCACGACTCCCCCTGTCTGGTTCCAGGCAGTCGCTAGCCTGCCGATCGCGCTGGATGCCTGGGGCCAGCGTCTCGCAATGGCACGTGAAGGCAAAACGCCATCAGATCTGCGAGTTCTGATTGCCTGGGTCACAGCTCGCGAAAACCGGGCCTGGTACGCAGCTGGCCATGCGCGAGCACGTTATCTGGCAGCAGGCGGCGATGAAGCAGTTCTGTATTCGTTCACAGACCTCGAAAAGGGAGCAACGCCCGCCAAAGCCGAAGCGTTGCGATTCGCTCAAAAGCTGACCTCACTTCCTCATCTGATCGATGATGCAGATGTTGCCCGGCTCAAAGAGTTCTTCACCGACTTTGAAATTGCTGAGATCATTCAATTGACTGGCGACGCCAACGCCTTCGATCGATTCACGGAAGCTTTGCGCCTGCCGCTGGAGTTTTAATCGATCGCAAGGGACATTGATCAGCACCATTCACGGTTCATCATCGGGATCTGCAATGTTGAAGTTTTCTGCACGACGAATTGTCGCCAGCGCGATGGTGACACTGGCAGCGGCGGCCTTGGGAAATCACGTCGACGCGGCCGAATCTGCAAATGTTCCCCGTCCAATTCCCCTGACGCGGCCGGAAATGAAGCAATTTCTGGAAGATATGAAGGGGCGAAATCCGCGGATCCCATTGCCCGAGTTGACTGATGCGGCGAAGGAGGAACTCGGCGAACGTAGCAGCAGTTACGAATCCCGACTGCGGTATCACTACATGCAGCCTGGCGACGGACAGGGACCGGGGGGACAGGGGCGTGGTGCGGGAGGTGGGGCAGGGGGAGGCGGGTTCGGACGTGACAACGATCCCGATAACACGCTCGATTATGCGTTCAAAGTGCAGTTGTTCTGGATCGTCTCACGGACCAACAACTGTCAATATTGCCTGGGACACCAGGAATCGAAACTGCTCGGTGCCGGCATGACCGAGGACGAAATCGCGGCCCTGGATGGCGACTGGTCGCAGCACACTCCAGCGCAGAGAATGGCGTATGCGTTCGCCCGCAAATTCACATTCGAGCCACATCTGATGAACGATGCGGATATCGATGGGCTGCGAATGTTTTACACCGACAAACAGATCCTGGAAATGATCCTGTCGATGGCAGGAAACAATTCCATCAATCGCTGGAAAGAGGGGGCTGGTATTCCGCAGTCCGCAGGCGGAGGAAACTTCGGTCGCCGACCAGGAACGGCGGCGACGGCAGAACTACCTCGGCCTGCTCCGACAGCGCACAGCTATCTGACACCGACCTCCGAGAAGTTTCAGCAACTGGTTACGAAAGTCGCACCGGTGACAGTTGATCCCCAGACAGGCCAGGTTTCGCGATTAACGATTTCGGTTCGTCCGGCGCTCGAATCGAGAGGCGACGTGGAAAAGGCTTTGCAATTGGCGAGACAACGCCAACCACGATTACCGCTCGTTGACGAGAGCAAGACTCGAGAGCTTCTTCCGGAGGGCTTTCCCGACGGACCGTTGCCACAATGGGTCCGGCTGCTGGCAAATTTCCCGAACAGTGCCAAGGGACGCATCAGCAGCATTCGTTCTGCCGAGGATCGCAATGATCTGAAGCCGTTGCTGAAAGCCCAGTTGAGCTGGATTATCGCCCGACAGGATCGCGCCTGGTATGCCGTGGCTCAGGCCGGGCAGCGACTGAAAGACCAAGGTTGGACAGACGATCAGATTTATTCGCTCGATGGAGACTGCTCGAACTTCACTGCTGCCGAACGATCGCTGTTTGTGCTGGCCCGCAAGCTGGCCGCTTCTCCCGTCGTACTCACGGACGCCGATGTTGCCGAAGCAGTGAAGCAGGTCGGGCCACGACAAGTGGTCCAGACGATCAGTTACACGACGAATCGAGCATCGTTTGATCGGATCACGGAATCTGCCGGCTTGACGGTGGAGAAGTAGTCCCACTTCGGTCGCTTCTCAGTTTGTCGTTTCCGAAAAGAAGTATTGGTCCAGTGCGCTGGCTGGACGAGTGAAAGGGACGCTGATGAAGAACGCGGTCATCCAATTTTCAATTCTGGTGCTGTTTGGAATGTTGTCGCAGACCGCCATTGGCGAGGACGGCGTGAAATCCACAGAAGTACCGCGTTTCAACGTGACGCCTGAGCTGAACAAGATTTCACCAGATGAGATTGAAAAGGCCTATGAAGGTCAGAAAATCCCAGAAGCGATTCAAATGTATCTGGCAATCGTGCGGGGACCTCGAATCGGTGCGAATGATGGCTGGTTTGGACCCGCGCAATCGAGATTTGGATGGGCCTGGCTCGCAGAACGGCATGGAACTGGTGTGGCGTCAATAGGTAAGGATGACTTTCAAGGGTCACCTGAATGGTTCCCGCGACTCGATCGAAATCGGGATGGAAAGATCCAGGCCGAGGATCTGGACTGGTCTGATCGCAATTCCTGGGTGCAGCAGTCGTACCTGATCAATCGTCTGTTTCGCAAAGCGGATCCCAATGGCGATGGTGAAATGACTCGCGAAGAATGGCTGGGGTTCTTCGACAAGGCTGCACAAGGGAAGCAGAGTTTGAGTTCCGACGACTTACGTGACGTCTGGCTGTCGGGGCTGTCAGCCAACTTTCTACCGGGAGATGCTCCGACCAAAGAAGTCTTATTGCAAGGTTTGTTCGCGGGGGAAATTGGCTCACTGCAGGAAGGACCGCAACTGAATCAGCCTGCCCCGGAATTCACTCTGAAGACTTATGACGGTCAGCGCACCGTTCGACTTTCTGAAACCATCGGCTCCAAACCTGTTGTGCTTGTGTTTGGGAACTTTACTTGTGGTCCATTTCGATCGATGTATCCCGGAGTGGAGTCGGTCTATCGACGCTTCAAGGACGATGCAATCTTTCTGGGAATCTATGTGCGCGAGGCACATCCGACAGATGGCTGGAAGATGGAATTGAACACCAAAGCGGGTGTTGCCGTGACACAACCGAAGACGTATGCCGAACGAGTTGCAGTGGCAGAGCAGTGCCATCAATTACTCAAACCGACAATTCCGCTGCTTGTAGACGATATCGAAGATTCGACCGGTAACGCGTATAGTGGCCTGCCAGCACGACTGTTTGTCATCGATCGCAGGGGCAACGTGGCCTATAAAGGTGGCCGCGGTCCGTTCGGCTTCAAAGCCGGTGAAATGGAACAAGCCCTGATCATGACATTGATGGAGGAGAATGCTGCGTCATTCAGGTCTGAAAAATAGTGTCGTTTGGGCCTGGGGCGGTCGATTGGCGAAGGGAATCGCCCATTTTTCAGTAAGCATACGACTTCGTCGACGAATGACCTTTGTGCCGCAGGAGCCACACGTTGTGGCCCCTGAGCGAAATACACCGATGTCAGCCCCAGTCCGAGACCTCAACGTCAGCTAACTGAAGCACTTCACCGGCGTACACACAAACCCGAGCGGATCATGTGTAAAATGCAGGACGGCGATGCGTTCACCGCCAACGTGATTAGCCTCGTCTGCTGAAATCCACTCACCTTTGAGATGCAACTGCACACCGGATCGAATGCCTGGAATCCGGTCAGCCAAACCCATGCTGTCACCGAAGCGAACTGCCAGGCGAACTTCAAGAGCGGCGTCAATTGTATGTTGAACATCCGCCTTGGCTCGTGTGTCTGCTGATATTACTGATGTCATCACCACTGTGAATTGCTGGTGCTTTGCGCCGCTGAGGTCATCCGCGAAGACTCGCGCAACTTTCGCCTGCACTTCCACGACCTTCCGTCGCCGAACCGTTGGCGGCCTCGGAGTGTCGCTTGGCACCACATTGCGTCTTCGACGGCGCTCGGCACCTTCCGAAGTATCCACAATCAACTTGTCACGTTGCGACTCTTGCCATTTATCGAGGAACGCAGCGATTGACGGAAACTTGCCGAATCCACCTTCTACCTGCCGTCGAGGAAAGATCGCATGCGGTGAGAATGGAACTCGCTCTCCTTCATCACCAGCGAAGATGTCATGGTTTGCCAAATCCCCGAAGTCCAGTTGCGTCAGTCGAGCGATTTCCGCCACAGTCGATTGAAATTCCGTCGACAAACGGGCAGGCCAGACAAATGCGGCTTCTCGAGCCTCCAGGCGGGACGCGAACAATGCATCCATGGCTTCGCTCTGATCTGCCAAGACCGCGAAGACCTTGCGTTCGCCGTCTTCGACGTGTGCAACGATCTTCCAGAATCGACGTGGAATTCGAATCGGACCGAACTCCGAGTCCTCGTAGACAGGATCATTGTCCGCAAAGACAGGGCCTGTGATGACAGTGACACGCAGATTCGCATCGTCTGCTGAATTGAGGATGAAGTTTTCGATACCCTGCCACACCCTTTGGGATCCGTTGAACGCGTTCTGCATTTGCGGACAGGCGTTTGTGTGATGAAAGGTGTCGTCATTCGCCTTTTCTGCTGACCGTGCAGTGCCCCAGTCTGGATCTTCGCGCCGGGTCATGTGCCCACGCGCAAAAAAGTCGTTTGTACGTAGGTCTCGACGAAGGCGATTGTAGAATTCGTCACTGAGCTGAGCGTTAAGGGGAACACGGTGGTCAGTCGCCCATGTTTCAGTTGCTTCCGGACCACTCACAGCTCTTCCCGTATCACGGTCGACGCGAATTCGTTTGGCACCATCAATGTTGCAAATTGAGAAAAACGGCATCCGACGTTCAGCATTCAGTACTACGCTGAAGTGCTCATACTTCAGTTCAAACGGATTCCCGGTTTCGCCGACTCCACTCACACGAGCGGCCGAGGCTCGCTGCTCACTATTCAACTGGGGCATCGGAACGGTGAAAGCGGCCAGGAATCTGGAATTGTAGCCCCGTCGATTTGAGTAATCTCGATCAATACGATTTGCAGGCGCACCTCCCGCTTCTCCAACCCCCAGATTCAGGGCAACGACCGGGGTGGCTGACGATGTCATTTGAGAAGTGGCAACGATGTTCTGAGGCCCGGAACTGAATTCGACGGAAACGACTCGAGTTCCAAATTCGCTCGGTGACAACGGCGTTTCCAGTGCCCGGCGCCATAGATTTTGTTGAATTGCATTCATGTTTGCCTCGCGCCCCCGTAACTCTTTGACGATTGCGCTGATGCGGATACCCTCGTTGACTTCACGAGACAACGGTTGGCCTCCCGCTGAAACCTCCCGGTGCGGACCGCCCCAATGGTGGAGTGCGACCACTTGCCACTGATCGTTGAAAACCGGCGATCCAGAGGCGCCAGGTTCGGTGTCTGCCAGATAGTGCAGGACAGTTTCGCCACGATGGACGATGCGGTTCTCACGGACGACGACTTGCTTGAAGTCGCCGTCTGGATGTTCGACGATGTTGACGGGTTCACCGACTGAGTGCTTGGCAGCACTGTCACTGAGGGGACAAACTCCCAAGCCAGACACGGTCCCGCCGGGCGTCAAGGCCCTCCCCAACGCAATCACCGTGTAATCCAGATCATCTCTGCTATCTGTTTCGAAGAATGTATCTGGATCCAGAGCAAACCGTATTGGAGCCGGTGATCGTTGACCGAGCGCCAGTTCGTATCGAAACTCCACAAGCATATTGCGAGCAGAGTTGGAGTCTGGAATTACGTGATTATTGGTGATCAAAAGGCGGTCAGAAATCAGAAACCCGGTCCCATTTGGGTTGCCACCAGCAAAAATTATTCGACCGACTGCTTTGCTCGCCAGGAATCCGGCCTCCAACCAGGCGACTCCCAAATAGTCTACGGTTTTTCCTTGTATGGCCTCCGCTCTTCCTAACGACTCACCTGTCAGTCCTAACGATGCGGGGTTCTCATGGTTGACGATGCGAGCGGCCGTTAACGGGCTGACATTAGTCAATGCTGCGACGCGATCCACCCTCCTGTCCTGCAGCGGCTCCGCCCGGAGAGGTGTACCGTTCTTTATCTCCTTGACGCTGTTTTCGATCTTGTCGCTAGCTGCGACAATTCGACTTTTCGCCGCCTTCATGATCCTGTCGGGAATAGCCATAGTTGCCCTTGTTTTCTGTGTATCAATGTGTTGGTGAGATGTTCTCGAAAGAGTCGCAAATGTGCGGCAGGAGGTTGTTGTGCATGCCACACTGCTGGTTGATGTGTATTCGAATAATCATTCCAGAATTTGAGGCGTCGTTGCGGACCGCATGAGCGTACACTGGAGTGTAGCTGTATGCAATGTTGGGCGTTGCTGCAAGGCGCAGAACGCTGCTGGCGTAGTTCTGTGTTGGTTTTTGGTGCATCGGTTAGATGCGG
>CAZSTW010000072.1:30367-34154 GCA_964609845.1 uncultured Planctomycetaceae bacterium
TAAGGTTTCACGCTCAGTTGAACTTCGTAGGCAGCGGGGGCGAGCTTGCGTTCAACGAATGCGTCACCAGAGGTACAGATGGCTAACAAACGTTGCGGTGATGAGAGTTGAGATCAATTGCCGAAAGGCATTGCTTCCATCAGGGCGTTCACGGCCCTGCCTGCAACAATTCGAAGCCAAGGTGGCTCTAAACAACATTCCACGACAGGAAAAAAGGCGCAAGATGATTGGGAAGAGTTATGGAAACACATTCACGATCGACTGAGTCATGGATCTTGCATGGACGCAAACGGCAATGGTAAACAGATCGATCTTCACACGGATGTTCGATCGATTACACTCCTTGATCTTTGCATTTCTGACTCATTGTCCTCCCCCTCATCACCTTGACTGTCCCATGATCGAGCCTCCTCATGACGCCATGGTCTCGCGTGAACCGGATTCAACTGCGACAGCGGAAGGATCGGCACTCACGGTCATCAAAACGCGAGATTGCGTGCGAACTCGGCGGCTCTATTTCCGTGGCCTGGCACTGATTTATTTGCTGGCGTTTCTTTCACTCTGGAGTCAAATCCACGAATTGGTCGGCAGCCAGGGGATCCTGCCAGTTGAAAAGTACTTCAAACTGGCACAAGCGAAACTGGGCGACAATGCCTGGCAGCAACTTCCAAGCGTGTGCTGGATCGATTCCAGTGATTTGATGCTGCATGGATGGTGTCTGTTGGGAGTTGGGTTAGCAGTGATGCTCCTTTTCGGGCTGGCACCGCGGCTGATTCTGGTGCTGTTGTGGATGACATATCTGTCGCTCAGCGTCGCCGGGCAGGCATTCATGGGTTTTCAGTGGGATTCGCTGCTGCTGGAAATGACAGTCTGCTCCATCCTGTATGCTCCGAGAGGATTTCGACCGGACTGGCTGACGTCCCCCGAGCCTCGTCCCATCGCTCGCTGGCTCTTGTGGGGTCTCGCCTTCAAGCTGATGTTCTTGTCTGGTATCACGAAATTATTGTCCGGCGACTGGGCGTGGAGTGATGGAACGGCACTGCAATTTCATTATTTTACCCAGCCGATCCCCAGTTGGGTCAGTTGGTATTGTGCACAACTCCCTCAATCGATTCACCAGGTTTCACTGATAGTGATGTTTGCAATCGAACTTCCTTTGACATTTCTGGTTTTCATGGGCAAACGCAGTCGTGCTGTTTTCGGACTGGCGACGATCGCACTGATGATCCTGATTGAAGCCACCGGCAATTTCGGATTCTTCAATCTGCAAACCATCGTGCTCGCCATCCCGTTACTCAACGATGACGTTCTGAACAAGATCGCCAGGTGGGTTCTGCGAAAGCCAAAGTGGTTCCAACCGACGAACGCAATCGTTCCAGCGATCTCTGGTGACCCAGCCTGGCGTCGCGTCATCTCCATCTCCCTTGGCTCAATGATACTGTGTGCCAGCGGGTTAGCGTTGATCCGCGAAATGGTGCGGACTCAGCAAGCTGACAGGATGCCCGCCATCGTCGTTTCAACTCTCAACCTCGCGGACCGCTTATTGTTAAGCTGGGGGGAACCGTGGGTGTTGAACCGACTGGCCCCCTACCGCACGATCAACGGTTACGGGTTGTTTCGCGTGATGACGACCCATCGCCCGGAAATTATCATTGAAATCAGCCAGGATGCCGTGACATGGGAAAGCTGCGAATTTCCCTATAAACCGGGAAGCGTTGACCGCCCTCCGCCCATCGTCGCTCCTCACATGCCTCGGCTCGATTGGCAGATGTGGTTTGCGGGCCTGAATCCACGAGGCAATGAATATTGGCTGTTCGGATTGTCACAGCGAATTCTCGAAGGAAATCCGTCGATTGCCCGCCTGATGAGACGTCCTGATCTTGTGGCAAACCCTCCGAGGTATGTGCGATGGTCGTACTATGAATACAAATTCTCGACCCCCGAGCAGCGGCAGGCGACGGGGTCCTGGTGGTCTCGCAGCCACACCGGCTTCCTGACAGGGCCACTGTCCCGGCGAAACGATTCGCCAGAGTGATCCTGACGGTGCCTCTCTGTTATTTAGAAATCGACAACCAGGGGAACACTGTGGCGCATAACCATTTCCAGAATCTGATCCGATGTCTGGATCTCGAAGGAGAAGAAGAAACTCGGGAAGTCGTTCAACGGGCAAAGCAGACCAATTCCAGTAGTGCCGAAAGATCGGGAAGCTGCTTACTGGGATTGGCTATTCGTGACGAAGCGGCCGGTTTCGGTGGTCGAGCCGTGGTGACGCTTGGAAAACGTGACGAACGCGAAGAGTTGCCGTGGACCCGGTTGAATCCAGGGTCTCCGGTCGTCCTCTCTGAAGTCTCTGCACCGGACGGTCGGTGGCGTGGCGTAGTAACGGGGCGCGATCGCCAGACGATTACGGTGGCTTTCGCGGAATCGCCTGAGCCCGTGGGAGATCGGCCCACATTACGCCTGGATCTTTCCGCCGATGAAATTGCCCGGCAACGACAGCGATCTGCATTGCAGAAGGCCGAAACTGCGGAGCGGGGTCGATTGGCGGTCCTGAAGCGTCGTGTCATGGGCGAGGAATCGCCCGGCTTTCGTCTGGAGCAGGACTTCACGTCGCTTTCGGTCCTGGACGAGTCTCAGCGAGCAGCAGTCCGGTTTGCGTTGTCGTCCGAAGATGTCGCGATTATTCACGGTCCACCAGGGACAGGTAAGACAACCACGGTGGTCGAGCTGATTCGACAATGTGTTCGCCGTGGTGAACGTGTGCTCACCTGTGCACCCAGCAATCTGGCTGTTGATAACCTGCTGGAGAAATTGCTCGACGCGAGCGAGAACGCCCTGCGTATCGGCCATCCGGCACGAGTCATGCCTTCGCTTCGTGAACACACGCTGGACATTCAAGTCGAATCGCACCCGTCCTTGAAGCTGGCACGCGAGTGGACCAAAGAAGCATTTTCGCTTCGTCGTCAGGCGGGCAAATACACGCGAACAGCACCTGCTCCCGGGGCGCGACGCGACCTGAGGATGGAGGCTCGTAAACTGCTTGATGATGCTCGCCAGATGGAGGCGGGATTGGTAAATCACCTGCTTGATTCATCCTCAGTGATCTGTGCCACGCTGACAGGATTGAATGCGGAACTGCTGGGAGATCGAGAATTCGATCTGGTTGTGATCGATGAAGCAGGGCAAACGACGGAGCCTGCCTGCTGGATTCCCCTGCTCCGATGCAATCGCCTGGTTCTGGCTGGCGATCACTGTCAGTTGCCAGCAACTGTCCGATCTGTCGAGGCCAGGAAGGCTGGATTTCATATCAGCCTGATGGAACGACTGGTGCTTCAATTGGGAAATAAAGCTTCGCGCAGGCTGACCACGCAATATCGTATGCATGACCAGATCATGCGATTTTCATCGGCCGAGTTCTACGAATCTTCGCTGGTAGCTGCCACAGCGGTGAGTGCCCACACGCTGGCAGAACTGCCAGCGGTGACTGCCAGTCCTCTGACCCAGACCGCCGTCCGATTCATTGATACGGCAGGATCAGAATGTGAGGAGGAATTTGAAGAGGATGGAGTCAGTCTGCAGAATCCGGGTGAAGCTGGCGTTGCTGTCCGTCAGGTGACCGATCTGATTGAAGCAGGAGTGTCCGCTGCTGCGATCGCAGTAATCACGCCCTACTCGGCACAGGCGCGTCTCTTGCGAGAATTGATCGAATGGCCCGACATTGAAGTTGATACCGTCGATGGCTTCCAGGGACGTGAAAAGGAAGCCGTGGTGATTTCCCTGGTAAGAT
>CAZSTW010000073.1:0-33556 GCA_964609845.1 uncultured Planctomycetaceae bacterium
TCGGAAAAACGGAATACATCCATCGTCACGTCTGTGCTGATGTAGGGTGGGACCAACTCGCTTCGAGCGCCGGCCCACCAATTGCAGAAGTCGAGAATGGTGGACCTGCGCGGCGAAACGCCATTGGTCCTACACGGCAGCTGTCCGCAGCATCCGGGTTCGGCGGATATTGCCGCCTTCTCGCTTTCCCACTTTCGACACCCCAAATCCTTCATTCCGACTGCATCCCGACGACGCTTTTTGTGGATGAGGTGTGCCAGGTCTGCCGATGATTCGGGATGTGTGGAGAAGTCCGCGCGTAGGGACCGTCATCAATATGCGAGGCCTCAGAATGTTCGGTTGGATTCGCTGCCTGGGGATTGTGCTGGCGATCATGGCTGCGGATGTCCGTGCCCAGGGGCCAGGATCGAATGCCAAGGTGATAACCTGGGGGCCGGTGACTTCGTCTTCTGAAATCTATGTCGGAATTCTCGGCGAGATCTCCAAACCGGGGGTCTATCGGCTGGATCCGACCTCACTGAATCTCCCTGCAATCATTCGTCGTTCTGGCGGCTTAACTGAGTATGCTTCGGGCTCTATCCGAGTTGTTCGTCAGGATCGCATTGTTGAAAGCCTGTATTATTCGCCGCAGTCGCAGGTGTCACTGCTCGCTGGCGACCTGCTGGTCGTCGAATCCAAGCGGGCCCAGGCTGCCATCAGCAAGTTGTACGATGCTGATCCCAAAGTGCGATCCGAATTCGCCCGCGAAGCTCAGGCCGCCTTTCGTCCTGATCCAACTGGCGTGCAAGTCGCCTTTGTCAATGTTCTCGATCGACCGGTCGTCGTTAAAATCAAGCATGAAAACGCTCAGATTGGCAAGGTTGTGCGGATGCTTGACCAGCCACTGGAACTGGCACGGTCCGTAAGAGTCATTGGTCCCGAACGGCTGCTTTCGCAATCCGCCGCACCGCAACCCATTGATACGGCTCTGGCGGACGGAACGGTGCTGTACTTTCCACGGAACTCTGTGAATCGCAACAAGCTTCCTGCGTTCCCGGTGCCCTATGATTCCGAGATTGCGACAGGAGCAGTTCCTTCACTGATCGGTGGTCCCTCTGGCCAATCACCCGAGTTACGCAACGTTGGGCAATTGCCCCCCATGATGGCCCGCAACGGCAATGAGCCGGTGTATCAGCCGAACCCGCCATCCTCGACCTACGAACAAGCGACGTTACCGAACCCAGTCCCCGCCGCCACTCAGCAGCCCGGTACGATCCAGCCTCCTGCTGCCGAAAAGCTGGAGATCCCGCCACCAAGTGCACCGATCGTCAGCACTCCACCGCGGATCGCCACTATTCCATTCAACGGTCAACCGCGAATCACGTCGTCATCGAGTATCGACACGCAATCAGACTCAGAGCCGCGTGCGCAAGTGGATTCGTCCAATCCACCAGGATCTAAGGCGGTTGAACCGCAGATCAGCATCAACGAAGAGACACTCGACGCCGCTGATGATGAGATCATTGAAGCACCGAAAGGGACATCATTCTCGTTCGGCCAAATGTTTGGCATCGTCGCCTGCATCGGGCTGCTGGTCGGTGTCGCAATCCTGACGCGACGTTACTTTGAAGAGCAGGTTGCCTCGGCTCCAAACCTTGATTCTCAGATTTCCACAGCATTGAAGCAACAGGCTGCCATGACTGCAGCAGAGCCGTTGATGGAGTCGAGCCTGTCAAAGCAGGCGTTGGCTGCGGAAATTCCCGTTTCCAGACATTCAGCAGCAACACTCTCTGAATCCCCCCCCAAAAAAGCCGAAGCTCCCGTTGCACAATGGATCGACAGGCTTCTCGCCAACCAGATTCCAATCGAAGAAGAAACTCCTGTCTTCCCAGAGCAAATGGTGCTTCAGGGCCGGATCGTTCCACCTCCTGTCTTCCGCGTCGACGTTGCAGAGGCAAAATCAACGCAGGGGCCACACTTCGCGGTGAGCCAGAAACCGGGGGGGGCTGCCCCAGCGGCGATTCAACAGGAAACTGAGCAAGTGATCGATGAGTTCGATTCGGCTCATCGGCCTGGCCCCGCCAAACCGCATTTCATGCGTCGCCGCCCAGGAGAAAACACAGTCGCCGCAGCGGCTGGTAAAGTATCTCAGGCGACCGCACCACGCGATCTCAAGCACAGCGATACACCTGTGACTGACGCACTTCGCCAATTGCAGGGAGGTCAACCGTGAGTGTCGGCCTTGACCTGGGGACTACCGAGTTTCGTTCCCTCCGTGATTCTGGCGAGAGTCTGATTGCGCGGCGCTGCCGGACATCGTATCTTGTTGTGCGAGATACACCGGGACATCGCAGACTCTTAGCCAGTACACAGGCCCGCCATGGAACCTGTGGCGATGATCTCGTGATTTTCGGAGACGATGCGAGCGAATGCGCGTCGATGCTGGATCTGTCGGTCGTTCCCTTGTTACGCGAAGGGCGATTGCCTCAAGGCGATCCTGTCGCACGGCAAATTCTTGCACTGATGGTTGAGGCGATTCTGCCTGCAGCGGAATCTGGCACTCCCATTTGCTGCTTGACTCTCCCTGGCGGCTACGGTTTAGACGCCGACAGCCAGTCGCTGGATGTCCGCTTCCTGAAGCAGCTCGTCGCATTGCGAGGTTATACGCCTCAAGTGATCTCGTCAGGCCTGGCCATCGTCCTGGCGGAATTAGCAGGCTCGTCGTTTTCGGGTTTGGGGATCAGCTTGGGAGCGATGAACTGTGAGTTTAGTGTTGTGCACTGCGGTCGTGAGCTGGCACGCTGCACGATCGCGGGGCGCTTAGGTGAAATTTGCGACGACTTCTTAATGAGCCAGAACAGTTCGCGGGCTGCTGAAAACAGCGATTTGTTGCGAGCGACATGGGAACGCAACTGCACACGGATTCTGACGGGAATCCTGGCCGAAGCTCGCGAGTCACTCATTTCTGAAGGCTCCATTCGGCTTATTCAACAGCCAATGAGCATCGCGTGTGCTGGTGGTATCACTCAATCCGCGGGGTTTGAGCAGATCTTCCAGAAGGCCTGGGGACAAGCAGGCTGGCCAGTCCGTATTGGACAGACCCGAATCTCCGCTAACCCGGGATTTACAGTCGCTCGCGGCGGTCTGATCAAGGCGATCCTGGAAGGCCAGGCCGCTGCCGATCGACGGGCGGCATAGGGATTGGCAGTTAATTCGGGGCGATCTTCCGGGCAAAACAGCGTCGGGATCTCGTGGGCACCTGTTCCCGCAGTTGTCCTGCCATGCAGTTTTGTGCTGAGACGCGGTGTATTACTCATTGAGACAGCATCAGTCGCATCTGCCATCTGGTCAAAAAGCGATCGGTCCCATCGGATTCTTGCTGCGATTGACTGCACAGATAATTCCATGGCAACCAAGGGTTTACATGGCAATTTCATTCCAGTTGAATCCCACTGCGGCAGCAGTATACTTGCGGCGGGCAGGGTGATGTTTACCCTGTGATGTACCGACGCACGGGATGCGTCTCCACCAGTTCTGGGGGAGGTTATGCTCCACATCGCTCCGTTGGTCATGGGATCTGAACTGTCGAGCTTGCTCCAGCAGATCGTCGACAACACCACCACAGTCATTTACGTGAAAGACACCCATTTTCACTACATTCTTGTGAACACTCGCTACGAGCGGTTGTTTGGTATTTCCCGGCACGAGATTATCGGCAAGACGGATTTTGACCTCTTTTCGCCCGAAATGGCAAAAGGATTTCGTGACAACGACAAACGCGTTGTCGAGACGGGAGAAATTCTGGAGTGCGAAGAGATCGCCCCACACGCGGATGGTCCGCACACCTATATTTCCGTGAAATTCCCCCTGCGAAATGAGATGGGGAACGTTGTCGCCGTTGCGGGGATCTCCACGGATATCTCGGATCGAATCCGCGCTCGTCGCGAAATCGAATCTTTGCGACGGCGCTATGAATCCATTCTCAGTTCTGCTGGTGATGGCATTTGCGGCCTGGACAATCAGGGCCGGGTGACATTCGTGAATCCCGCGGTACAGCGACTGCTCGGATATACTCCCGAGGAATTACTGGGGAAATGCCGCAAGTCGTTCGTATTGAATCGGACCGGCTTGAATCAGCCCGGCGAGCCGATGGAATGTCCCGTGACGGCGGTCATGAGTGGCGGTGAGGCACGCCAGGTTTCTGATGCTGAGTTTCGCTGTCGGGATGGTTCGATTATCCCCGTCGAATACGTGGCGACTCCGCTACGCGAGGATGGCCAGACCGTGGGGGCTGTTGTTGCCTTTCGAGATGTTCGTTCGAGGATCGAACTGGTCAAGGCAGAACATGAAATGCGAGCTGCACGCGCCGTGCAAATGGCGCTGTACCCAAAGTGCGATCCGAAACTCTCGGGATTCGATATTTCGGGAGTTACACATCCCAGCAGTTTAACCAGCGGTGACTATTATGATTATATTCCCGGCCCGGATGGATCACTCACCGTCGTGGTCGGCGATGTCAGTGGCCATGGGCTTGGTCCCGCACTGGAAATGGTGGAAACTCGAGCGTCGTTGCGGACCATTCTCAGTTACGAAACTGAAATGAGTAAGGTCTTGCAGCGGCTGAACAAAGTCCTGGCGAACGATCTTCCGGATGGAATGTTTGTCACTCTGTTTGCCGTTCGAATCGATCCAGATCGCCGGGTTATCCAGTATGCGTCGGCGGGTCACCAGGCAAACATTCTCTTCCACTCTGATGAGGTGACGCAGTTAAACAGTACGGGAACGGTGCTGGGAGTTTTTGAAGGGGCCACGTACGAGAATTCTCGTGAAATCCCTCTGCAACCGGGCGACCTGATTGTCCTGGCGACGGATGGAATCATGGAACAGAACTCGGGCCACAGAATGCCGGATGGCCCTGCCGACTTGTTTGGCTGGGCAGGGACCATGGAATCGGTACGACGGAATCAACATCTGCCAGCCAGAGAAATTCTCGACAGGCTATGCCAGGATGTCCGTGAATTCGCAGCAGGTTCTCCGCAGAAGGACGACGTCACGGCCGTCGTCATTAAAGTTCTTTAACCGTGAAGACTTCCGCCACGCGAGACGATACAACAGTCATAAACGGAATCCTTACTCAACCGCACCTGCGGAATACCGAAACCACAGTGGATTTCTGTTCTGGCGAAAGTCGCTTTATCATTGCTGACGATGCGTATCGAAGCTTGATGCGTCTCCCAGTGCGGGACTGAATCACGCATTGATTGCTTCGACGTTCGTTCCCTCAATTCATCGAGAAACGAAATGCCCGAAACCGGCGTTCCTGAATCGCAACAGGTCATCGCGGAATGGCATGACGCGTTGTCGTTTATCCTGGCGGGGACGCGTGATCTCGTTTGTGTCATCGACAGTGAAGCGACTCGATTCCAGTATTTGAATCCCTCCGCCGAAGCGGCTATCGGGGCCACCCTGTTTCAGATCCAGAAGTCCGGTTGCACGGTTCTCGACTACATCCACCCGCAAGATCATCACTTGTTTCAGTCGGCTGTCGACGCAACCACAAACCGTATTCAGGGGACCGCTGAACTGCGGATCAATCGTGCTGATGGGCAAATCCGCTGGCTGAATGTTCGACTGTCCAAAATGCAGACCGCAACCGGTGCCGCAAAGGGCATCTGTCTGCTGGCGACTGACGTCACTGCGCACCACCGTGCCGCGACAACGTTGGACGAGGCTCGAATTGCCTATCAGGCACTTGCCGATGATCTCCCGCTCAACGTCATCCATAAGGATCTTGCCGGCCGACGGACATTTGCCAATCGACGCTACTGCGAACTGCACGGCGTGACTCCTGAAGCCGTCCTCGGAAAAACCGACTTCGATCTGTTCCCGATCGAGGTCGCCCGCAAATACGCTGAAGATGACCGTCGCGTGATTGAAACGGGCGATGTTTTGCATGACATCGAAGAAACCGTTCTCGGAAATCGCGAAGCCCGGATCATCGATCGCGTCAAATCACCGATCCGTAATGAACATGGACAAATCGTCGGAGTCCAGGTGCTGTTCTGGGATGTGACCGATGGTGTCGCTGCCAAACAGGCTCTTCGCGCATCGGAAGCGCACTATCAATCACTGGTCGAAAGTCTGCCTCTCAGCGTCTTCCGTAAAGACGACAAATTTCGCTTCGTATTTGGCAACAAACGGTTCTGCGAATCCATTGGAATTCCGGTTGAGAAATTCTCTGGAAAGACTGACTTCGAATTGTTTCCCGAACAGTTCGCAACCAAGTTCCGTCGCGACGATGTTCAGATTCTTTCGGCGGGTGTCACCATCGAAGATGTCGAGGAGATCGTTCAACCCGATGGTCAGCGTTATTACATTCAGACCTTGAAGTGTCCTGTCAGAGATTCCGAGGGACATATCATCGGGATCCAGGGAATGTTCTGGGATGTTTCGGATCGTAAACGGGCCGAAGAGGCACTGAGGCATGCCAAGGAAGCGGCTGATGCGGCAAGCAAGGCGAAAAGTGATTTCCTGGCAAACATGAGTCACGAGATCCGGACTCCAATGAATGCAGTCATCGGCATGACGGAATTGCTGCTCGATACGAACCTTACCACAAACCAGCGTGAATACCTCTCGATTGTGCATGAGTCCGGGGAATCGCTGTTAACGTTGATCAATGACGTGCTTGATTTCTCGAAGATCGAAGCTGGACGACTGGAACTCGACCGCGCCCCGTTCGACATTCGCGAAACTCTTGGCGATACAATGAAGTCGCTGGCCGTCCGGGCATCGCGAGCCAGTCTGGAACTGGCTTTCGAAGTCAGTCGCGACGTTCCACAGATGTTGATTGGCGATTACGCTCGTTTGCGTCAGGTCGTCGTGAACCTGATCGGGAACGCGATCAAGTTTACGCCTCAGGGGGAGGTCGTTCTGACGGTCAGTTGCGAATCGCGCGACGAGGCAGGCGTGCGACTTCATTTCTCGGTGACAGACACCGGCATTGGAATTCCTGCTGACAAGTTCGACTGCATCTTCGAAGAGTTCCAACAGGTCGACAGTTCGACGACACGAACGTATGGTGGAACCGGTCTCGGGCTGGCGATCAGTTCGCGACTGGTCGCATTGATGCAGGGACGAATCTGGGTCGAAAGCGAACTGGGAGAGGGAAGTACTTTCCACTTCACAGCGCAATTTGGTGTCGCGGCGGACGCACTGCAACTCGCGCGGCAGCAGACTGATCTGATCGCAGACTTGTCAGTTCTGATTGTTGATGACAACGCCACAAATCGCCGCATCCTCCGTGACATGTTGATAAACTGGGGAATGATTCCGATTGTTGCAGCCTCAGCCAGAGAAGCACTTCAGCTACTGCGAGACTCGTACTCACGTGGAACCCCGATCCGCCTGATCCTCTCTGACGTGAATATGCCTGAGGTCAATGGATTCACGCTGGCTGAGTGGATTCGTGCCGAGCCGACGTTCGATTCAACCTTGATCATCATGCTGACCTCAGGAGGACGCGAAGGGGATACGGATCGTCGCGAGCAACTGAGGATCTCCATGCGACTCATGAAGCCGCTCAAGCAGTCCGAAGTGCTGGACGCGATCGTGACGACGCTGGGGGTAGAAACAATGCGAGTGGCAGTGCGCGACCGCGAACCGGCTTTACCCGCCGCGACGGTTCGCCCGCTGCAAATCCTCCTGGCAGAAGACAACCTGGCTAACCAGAAACTGGCCGTGGGAGTCCTGACACGCCAGGGCCATCAGGTGACCGTGGCGGGGAACGGCCGGATCGCACTTCAGAAATGGCAGCAGCAAAAATTCGATGTGATTCTGATGGATGTACAGATGCCAGAATTGGATGGCCTGGAGACGACACAGGCAATCCGTATGCTGGAAGCTTCCCTGGGAACACATATCCCGATTATCGCCATGACAGCCCATGCGATGACTGGCGATCGTGAGCGATGCCTGGAATCCGGGATGGATGAATATCTGTCCAAGCCGATCCGTGCCCGACAGATTGCTGAAAAACTTTCGGTGATGTTTCCGGGCACCAGCGAAACAGAGTCCGAAACGCTTGAGCACGTTGCAAAGGGATCTGGGGCTGAGATCGACTGGGATCAGGCACTCGAAGGGACCGATGGCGATCGGCAACTTCTGGCTGATGTCATCGGAGCATTCCTTGATACTTTGGGCGATTCGTTGACGGGGATCGAAACGACATCTCAAAAACGGGATGCCAGCCTGCTGCAGCGCCGTGCGCATTCACTAAAGGGGGAACTGTTGGCGATCGGGGCAACTCAAGCGGCAGAACGGGCCAAAGAACTCGAAATGGCGGCTCGCCAGAATCAACTTGACCACGTTGACGCGATCGTGGCGGACTTAATAAATGTCGTGTCACAACTGCGTGAACCTCTGGAACAGTTCTGCAGTCAATATCGAAGTCCGACGTGATCCGGTTGTGTCGCCGTCAAGGTTGTGGAGTTCTGATGTATATCCCCCCAAGCTTTCTGGAAACCGACGTCGGCAAACTGCACGACTTCATGGAGCAACACAGCTTCGCCACGCTGATTTCGACGATGGATGGTGAGCCTTTTGCCAGTCATCTTCCGCTGCTGATTGATCGTGATTCGGGACCGTCGGGAGGCCTGGTCGGCCACATGGCTCGCGCTAATCCGCAGTGGCGATCCGCCGCTGGCCAGCGAATTCTGGCAATCTTTCACGGACCGCATGCCTATATTTCGCCCGGCTGGATGGAAACTCAAAACGTCGTCCCGACCTGGAACTATGTGGCCGTCCATGCCTATGGAACGCTGCGACTGATCGAAGACCAGAACCGGTTGCTGCAGATCGTGACGCGAACCGTTGAATATTACGAGTCGTCGCGAGATCGCCCGTGGTCGCTGGAATCGCCTGACCCTGCATTTATCGAGAAACTGCTTGCGGCGATTGTGGGCTTCGAGATTGTCGTTGATCGACTCGAAGGAAAATGGAAGCTGAACCAGAATCACCCTGTCGAACGACGGGAACGGATTGTTCAAGGACTGCGTGACACCGGCAAGGCAGACGAACTGCGGATTGCGGAGTTGATGGAACCGCCTGCGTTAGGAAACGGCTGATCCAAGGCAGTGGAATCCGGCTGAAGTCGACGAAACGCCCGGCGCAAAAAAAACATGGCTCAGGTTATCCCTGAGCCATGTCGTGATCTTGCGTTTTCAGCCGATTTCAGGGCCTGTTACTTAATGAACAGCATTTCCTGGTAGGTTGGCAGCGGCCAGTGATCATCAGCGACGATCCCTTCGAGTTCGTCGACGATCTCACGCACAGCCACCATGGCGGGCTTGATTTCCTTCGCACACCGTTCAGCGGCCTGCTGAGGATTGGAGACGCCGTGTCCGCCGTGTCCACCGGCGTTGTTCAGGTGCTCAAGCTTGTCGATCGCCTGGGTCAGCGCGGTGATCAGTCCGCTGAGCTTGTTCAGCAAGCCAGCGTCAAAACCAATCCCCGCAGCCTTGCAGTTCGCCGCGGTCGCAGCCAGTTCGCTCAGATATCGAGAAGCAGCCGGGTAAATGACCGTTTTCGCGATTTCATGGGTTAATCTGGCTTCGACGTTTAACGTCAGCACGTACTGCTCGAAGTAGATTTCGCGACGGCTTTCGACTTCGCGTGGGGTCAGAACCTTGTACTTGTCGAACATCGAAACGACGGCCGGGTCGGTGATTGCAGGAAGAGCGTCGATGGTCTGCTTGTTGTTTGGCAGACCACGCTTGGCGGCTTCCTGATGCCATTCTTCCGAATAGCCATCGCCATTGAAGATCACCGCGCCGTGATCCTTCATGATCGACTTCAGCAGTGTCTGAACTGCACCGCTCAACTTGGATGGATCACCACCGGTGGCCTTTTCCAGTTCGGTGGCGATGTAGTCGAGCGACTCGGTCATGATCGTATTCAGGGCAACCAGCGGCCCCGACAGCGATTGGCTCGAACCGACGGCGCGGAATTCGAACTTGTTGCCGGTGAATGCGAACGGGCTGGTTCGGTTACGGTCGCCAGCATCCTTCGGCAATGGTGGCAGGGTATCAACGCCGACCGTCATCACGCCCGGTTGCTTGCTGGTCGCAGCAGCGCCGCTCGCCTTGATCTGTTCGAACACGTCGGCAAGTTGCTCGCCAAGGAAGATCGAAATGATTGCTGGAGGTGCTTCGTTGGCACCCAGGCGATGATCGTTTCCGGCATGAGCTACCACGGCGCGAAGCAGCGTGGCATGCTTATGGACGGCACGAATGACCGCTGCACAGAAGACCAGGAACTGCATGTTTTCGTGCGGGGTCTTGCCTGGTTCCAGCAGGTTCCCCTGGGTGCTGTTCCCCAGCGACCAGTTGCAGTGCTTGCCGGAACCGTTCACGCCGGCGAAGGGCTTTTCGTGCAGCAGGCATTCCAGACCGTACTTGGCAGCGACGCGTTTCAGAGTCAGCATCAGCAGTTGCTGGTGGTCGGCAGCGACGTTGGCGTTTTCGTAAATCGGAGCGATTTCGTACTGGCTCGGGGCGACTTCGTTGTGACGAGTCTTGACGGGGACCCCCAGCTTGTACAGTTCACGCTCGCTGTCGAGCATGCAGGCCAGAACGCGGTCAGGAATCGCACCGAAATACTGGTCGCAGAATTCCTGTCCCTTCGGAGGCGTGGCACCGAACAGGGTTCGACCTGCATTGATCAGGTCTGGACGAGCGAAGAAGAAGTTCCGGTCGATCAGGAAGTACTCCTGTTCGGGACCACACGTGGCGGTCACCAGACCTGGGTTCTTGTGACCGAACAGCTTCAGGATTCGCTGAGCTTGAGTGTTCAGGCACTTCATCGAGCGGAGCAGTGGGGTCTTCTTGTCGAGGGCTTCGCCGGTCCAGGAGAAGAACGCCGTCGGAATACAGAGCGTTGTTCCGTTGGGGTTATCGAGGATGTAGGCAGGGCTGGTCACATCCCATGCGGTGTAGCCGCGAGCTTCAAACGTGGCGCGAATCCCGCCTGATGGGAAGCTGGAGGCATCCGGCTCACCCTGAATCAGTGCGGTTCCGCTGAATTCGGCAACAGCTCCACCACTTCCATCCGGTGCCAGGAAGCTGTCGTGCTTTTCGGCAGTCAAACCAGTCAGAGGATAGAAGACGTGTGCGTAGTGGGTGGCTCCCTTCTCGATCGCCCAGTCTTTCATGGCGGCTGCAACGGTGTCGGCAACCGAAGCATCCAGTGGTTCACCAGCTTCAATCGTCTTGAGCACAGACTTGAAGACACTCTTCGGAAGTCGGTCCTTCATCACCTTCAGGCTGAAGACGTTTGTCCCAAACAAATCGCCAGCCGAGGTTTCTGAAAAATTCAAGGGGGCGGAAATGGGCTGATAATTCGTTACAGCCTGGATTGCACTAAGACGAGACGCACTGCCACTCATTGATGTCACTTTCGAAAAAAACAGGGGTTGAGCGCGATAGGGCCACTGCCTGGAGAAATCATGCGTGCAACGATTATGCCGGACGAATCCAGCTCTCACCGCACGCTCAAAACTTTATCAGGAAAACACGAAAACTGCACAAAATCAACGAATCTCAACTGGAACAGCATGCCTAATTAGCGGGCGTTTGATGCCTGCTTAATGAGCGTTTTCATTTCGTGAACGGCTTCACGAAAACCAACCATCACTGCCCGGGCGACGATACTGTGGCCGATATTCAGCTCACACGCACCGGGGATTGTGGCGACTGGAATCACGTTTCGGTAGGTCAGGCCATGACCGAAGTGCAAAATCAGGCCCGAATCGAGTGTAAATTGACCCGCTTCTTGAAGTTTCTTGAGTTCCGCCTGCTGGGCTGGGCCAATTTCCGCGTCAGCATAGGCCCCTGTATGCAATTCAACTGCGGCGACTTTCAGTTGACGAGCCGCTTCAATCTGCCGTGGATCAGGATCAATGAACAGGCTGACCTCAATTCCAGCGGCGTGCAGACGATCGATGCAAGATTTGACTCGATTTAGGTTTCCGATGACATCCAGTCCCCCTTCGGTCGTCACTTCTTCACGCCGTTCGGGGACCAGGGTCGCCTGATGGGGCAGGATTTCCAAGGCAAAGTCGGTAATGGAGGGTTCAGTGGCCATTTCCAGATTCAGTTTGACCTGGACGGTCTGCCGCAGAACTCGAACATCCCGATCCTGAATATGACGTCGATCTTCACGGAGATGCACTGTGATGACATCAGCCCCCCCCAGTTCCGCTAGAGCTGCGGCCCAGACGGGATCAGGTTCGACAGTTCGCCGGGCTTGGCGAATCGTTGCGACGTGGTCGATGTTGACGCCGAGTGTTGCCATGGAATTGACTTTGGAAAAGGAAAACAGGCTTTCACGAGTAGTTTTACGGCAGTTCCCTCGGCGATTCCAGCAATCCGCCAACAAGAAACGGAGTGGATCGCCCAAATCTGGCCAGGCACCATGAAGTCCTCCTGAAACTGCCGGAAAACAGGGGGCGTTTTAAGTGAGTGGCAGCCGTCAAGTTTCACTGACCGTCAAACCCCTCACATTCGCTTCGTCGATCCGAATCCAGGGAGGGGAAAAATAACCGAACGTGAGTAACTTGACGCATGAAAAGCGGCTGTTAAAATCCCACCCACTCACAGCAAACAGCTTTTCTGAGTGATGTCGTCGTTTCAACGATGGCAACAGTCAGGAAACGGGGCGGTAGCTCAATTGGTTAGAGTACCGGACTGTCGATCCGGTGGTTGCGGGTTCGAGCCCCGTCCGCCTCGCTTCGCTGTGACGAGAGTTTCCGATCTGGGAAACTCGGTTTAGAATCTCAAGAACGCCGCAGGATTTCCTGTCGGCGTTTTTTGTTTGCCCGCACGTCAGGCGGATGTCTGTCGTTTCAGGGGTTTCTCGTAGCGAAAGGTGATCCATGACTCCAACCGACGACGACTACATCAAGGAACTGATCCGCCGAGCCCTCGCCCCGGTCCTGAATCGCCTCGCAGAACTCGAACGCCAGGTGAGTGGCAAGGCACCAAAATCCAAAGACCAGGAAGTTTCGCTGCCGAAACGGAAGAAACTCCCGGGACCTGTGATCAACAACCGGGCCGAAAAGAAGCGAAGGCAGGAAGAGGAATGATGCCGCCGAACCGCCAACCTTCATCCGAGATTCGCGAATATCCGGGTCTTCCTTCGCAAAGCCTCAGTCCAGGCCCGGCCACACTGCTGTTGATCGTCGATCGACCCGGCGAATAATTCGCGACGTACAAGTGCTTCGAACCTCGAAGTCTAGATCGCATCTCATTTGAGTGTGGCGTCTCGCGGGCATCAAACTTCAGCGTCTCACCAATGTTTCGACGCGACTTGGA
Source organism: uncultured Planctomycetaceae bacterium (assembly GCA_964609845.1). Taxonomy (GTDB): domain Bacteria; phylum Planctomycetota; class Planctomycetia; order Planctomycetales; family Planctomycetaceae; genus Schlesneria. The sequence continues at coordinate 13,350 of CAZSTW010000073.1, forward strand.
AGTGCGACACGCGCTAGAGTTGATCCAGATAAGTTCTCACAACATGTGGCAGACGGCATGCGGTGAGTTCGTCCAATGCGTTCGGGGCCAAATGAATCCTGGTCGCTCGTGCTGCCAGCTCTGCCTTCGTGGCGGCAGGTTCCCTGGCGACTCGTTCCAGCAGGGCCGCTTCCAGCATCTGCCAGATCGAACGGCCCGTTCTCTGGGCGACCGGTGTCGAATACCCCGCGTCGCCATTATCGTCATATGCGGCTACGAATGCGAAGTGCAGCCAATCAACACCGGCAGCCTGTGCCTTTTCCAGCTCATTCAACAGGCTTTCGATCGTCTTGCAGGCCAATTCCTTCTTGATAATCTCGTAAACTGACCCTTCCGCGATGTTGCCATGCTGAAAAAACGGGATTAAACAACGCCATTCATTGACGGAATCTGCTTCCAGGAGTTCGTAGCCTCGATCTGACTTCAAACCCTGCGCTGTCGAGTTTGCAGGAGACGTCGCCAATTGAGCGTTGGAGCTTTTGCAGATCGCGATCAACACCCAGACATAGGCAGAGTAGTACATCGGACCATCGACATCGCCCGTTATCGAATCCGCATCGAACACCATCCAACCGTCGCTTTCCCCACCGGCAGCTCCCGCGGTATCGTGCTGTGCACGACAAAATCGACGGTTTCTTTCGGACCGCAGGACCCACCGCAGATTTCCCTTCACTTTCACTGGCCAGGCCCAGCCACTACCCTCCGGTTTGGCTAACGTCGTCAGCCATTGCTGCCAGTCTTCGAAACGACAGCCGCTCCAATGCGTTTCACCCGCTTCGTCACCTCTGAATTCTCGCTTCAAACGGAGTGGCAACGAATTGTTTTCGTCGCCATATCCGAACTGTAATGCGACTTCCCGTTGCCGCCAGGAGTCGGAACTGGTGATCGGCACACTGGGCCCCCATTGAACCCAGCAGTCCCAAATAAACGATTGCAACTTCCGCAGGTCGGGCAGGGCCGTTAACGGATCAGATTTGTCCTGCAGGCGACGCATTTTCTCGGGATAGTCGTCAACGATCTTGGTCCAGTCCTCATCGTATTCACTCAGCGGTCCACTGACGAGATACGTCGGCGCCAGGTAACCACTTCCAAACTCGATGCGCGACAAGAAGCGTGGCGTTCGCCCCAGATCCACCTGGGCCTGGAAGTACTTTTCGATCTTTCGTTGATTATCACTGAAAATATCAAAACAGGTACGGCATTGGGAAACGGGGATCTCGCCCTTGTCCAACTTGCGAAGCTGCTTGACGTATTCATTCGCGATGAAATCACCATATTCACGCCGCGTTTGAGCCTCCGGTCCTTCGGTAATTCGAGGATTGAAGAGCTCGACTTCAAAATAAAGTTGAAGTTTCTTGTAAATGCGTAGTGGCGAAACGTTCCAAAATCGAAGCGAAAAGAAGGGATGAGTCGCCACGTAAATGAATCGACGGACCGCCGGCAATGACAACACGTTGGCGTAGTAGAATATTATCTCGACCAGGCGAAGAATCGTGGAAATTGGCCTGCGGAGAATTGCCCAGGACCACTGTGGCCGTAACGGTTCATCATCTGGAAAAGTCGAACGCACAAGCAAAAGAAAGGGCGTCCGGTACGTCATCAAAAACAGAGAGAACAATCCGGTCCCCTGAACCACACGAACCAGAAGTTGCACCAACGGCGTCAAGACAGCGTGCAAGTAGAACCAGCGCGATGTGGTCCAGACACCGTGCCATTGCAGGTCCGATTTCTGAATGCCCGCTGCTATGAGACCCTGATCGACGGTTTCAGCGACATGCCTGAACAGCTGATTGAAGCCCCAGAACCAGAGAGGGACCAGTAACCAAAGCACCAGCAGGAGTTGCCACGAGAACGGACCGGATTTTTGCTTGCCCTTTCCCAGAACCGATACGAACGGAAGCCCCAAATCGAGCTTTTGCGAGACAATTTCGGGACGGAACCTACCCTTTGTGGCATCCAGCGCATCCGTTTTTGAGGCTAGGAAATCGGCGTTTTTTGCAGGCCTGGCAATTCCCAACGCTCGATAGAACTCATCCAGGAACGCAATCAGATCCGCAGCTGCGACATCTGCGGTTTGACTTGGATCTGGTTTAAACGCGAGCAAGATCAGATTACGTAATGGCTCGGTACCGGGCCGCAACGACGGTTGAACGTAGCGTATCGGGACGCGATGCGCCCCGATTTTTTGCAGGACTTCGATGCGGACTCGTGGTGAGATCACCTCCCTGGCGGCATCGACCAGTGATGGGTCATGCGTCTCGGCGAAGACAGCGCGTAAACCACCCGTTTCCGCACAATCATCGGCCATGATTTCGATCGCCCGCGAAACCAGCTGGCCCCCGTATCCCTTGCGGCGAGATCCAGGAACAACCGCCAGATAGGTCAACAGGCCACAGCAACTTTGGCGGTAGAACTCACAGATCATCATGCCATGAATCACGCGAGTTGCCGGGTCGGCAAGTCGTTCACCCAGGACCAGAAAGTGAGTCTTCGGCTGGGGGCTTGGCTTCTGGTTGTCGAACAGCCGCTCGCGGTATTGTTCGAGTTCCTCCTGTTCGTTGGGGTCGGTGAAACACGCCAGGTAAAGTTGATTGTAGACCTGTTCCAACAGGCCCTGGTCACGGGTTTCCCGGAGGTCAATGATTTCCACGATCAACTCCATTCGCGAGCGGTGATCACGATTGAATTTGTGTTCAGCTGGCCTGCGTAAGATTGCATAACAGTCACCCCAATTCAATGTTTAGATGGTGTCTGCGTTGCCACAGGCGATTTGAGCCCCGCCAGCTTCGCTTCGCTGTGAAGAGTGTTTCCAATGATGGTACGAGAAACTTCGCAAGGAATTGCTTCCAGAACGGCGTGCCGAACTGCCGAATGCGTGCTGGTAACGTCAGTCAGTCGACTTCGATCATCAGCGATGTTTCTGAAATGACTGGCCACCCTGACGATCGTGATACTTTATCGCTCTGCCAATTGTCGTTCAGCCGGTTCGAAATCGACTGGCTGTCTCCAAATCGAAGAGGAGACCTTCGGTCGGGGGTTTCGGCGGGGTCGGGAAACTACTGCTATCAACGTCTTTGAAGGGCTGGGAAATGCCGTAAAACAAGGGGAATTCTGTGCTGAAGTGCGTTTAAGATTCACCACGAAGGACACGAAGAGCGCGAAGTTTGAATACGAAGAGCTTTCCAAATGAGCGACGGGTTGTTCCTTCTAGGTTTACGGACAGTTAGAAACGTACTTCATTCATCTTTCCCTTCGTGCTCTTCGTGACCTTCGTGGTAAGAAGGCCGAACAGTGTTTAACCCATCAGCCGGAACGCGAGCGTCCGGTTCGAACCGTGGGATAGCTCCCAGCGGTTGATCGTCTTCATCGTTATGAAACGCGATCAGCAAGAAGAGGAGACCTTCGGTCGTCGGTTTCGGCGGGGTCGGGAGACCCGCGCCGAACACGCGGACCCGCGCCGAACAGGGAGGCCCGCGCCGAATACGATGCTCCCTGGCAACCCGCTCTTATTCGACTTCGATCGTCAGCGATGTTTCAGAAATGACTGGCCAGCGGCCGTCTTTCAGTGCCTTCGCCCGGATGGTCACTTCCTGCTCTTTCTTTCGAGCCGCATCAGCCGAGACCTGAATCTCGTAGATTGCTGATTTTTGACCAGGAACCAACGTGATTGAATTTCCCGTGAAAGCCCCTTGATTCACCTCATTGGGAACAATTGAAATCTCAATCGGGTCTTTCAGTTCCGCGGCGAGCGACAGTGACAGCGGAATCTTGATTGTACTTCCTGCAGCCGTTTTGATTTCCCCGGGAGGATGCGACAGCTTCATCAACGCTCCCTCAGGCAGGATCCCGAATCGCAGTTCCTGGCGTTGCAGCAGCGTCCGAACATTTCCCTGAGGATCTGGAATCTGTACCGCTCCGTTCAGGATCATTCGGCTCGTTTTCGTCGTTTCCATCCATTCTGGAACGAAGATGGGGTACTCAACCCGCTTTGCGTCCGGAGGGACGATGAATTCGTCACTGGCCAGACCCTGTCGATGCCGCTGCTGCTTCGCGGTCATTTCCAGCGTAATCGGCCCCGTGTAGCCTTCGAGCCGTTCGATCAGCATGGGGAACAGATAGGTACTGCCCCGATGAACTTTTCGGACGTCGTCGAGTCCTTCAGGAGTCAGCTTGATGCGGGGCTTCATCGTCATCGCAATCGCTGTCGGCCCCGCCGTTCGAGTCACCATCTGGCCGCCCAGTTGAACGTTGGTGTTGATCGAACAGAGGGACGACTTTACCGCGGCGTCGGCTGCACAGGTCAGGTCAATCGTCAGATCATTTTTCCCTTCGGGAATGACCTGGTTCTCCGGAGCTGTGACACCGACTGGCAAACCTGTGAGCGTAATTGGGATCGGGCCCTTGAATCCCCCTTTTCGCGTGGCTTTCAGTGCGAGTTTCCCCTGGGCACCGGAAACAATATTGAGCAGAGGGGGTAGTGAAAGCTCCAGATCTTCTCGAGGAGCACTCACGGCCAGCCGGTAATTGGCCGCGCGTGAACCACTCTTGCCAGAACGATCTGCGACGACGATTTTGTACAGTCCGTCTGCCGGAACCGTCAGAGCAATCTCGGCATCAGTCGACCCTGGAGCGTCATCATTGGTGGCAACCTGCTTGCCATCGGGACCGAAAACTGTCAGTTCCAGATCGAGTGGTGAATTGAGACGACGTGCCTGGGCCGCAATTTCCCAGACTTGTCCTTTGGTGAACATCACCGAATGCTGGTCGGAGCCAAATCGCTGTTCGATGGCACCGGTGACAGCCCCCGGGACCGACAGGACTGACTCGCCTGCTGCGGGCTTCACAGCCTCAGCGATGTCACTCACCAGCAGTTTGACGGGGGCGGCATTCCCCCATTCCGTCTGTACAGAATAGTCAATTGATGCAGCATCGGCATTGGCCGGGAAAGCAACATCCCGCGTCACCGATTCAAGCTTGTCGCTTCCTGTCGCCAGCCCGATTCCGACGAATTCAACGGGCCGCGTCTGACCTCGCTGTCCGGCTGCTGGATATGCCGCCAGAACACGCGGAGCGGCCGCGACTGACATTCGGTAGACATAAGAGCGGTCGCCGGCAAAATCGAGATCGTGCAGGCTGATTTCGTAATTTACCCCGGCCGTCGCCAGCATCGTTGTCGCAAAGTCGCGGCCTTCCGTGTCGGCAATATCCAGAACAACTCGGCCCGACGGATCACGGACTTTGAGCATCCCATGAAGCGGCGAATTGAGGCGACGTGAGAAAACCTCGATCGTCACGGGGCCCGTTTTTGCCACCGAGAACTGGTAACGATCGATTTCTTCGATCCGACGAATCTGGCCCGAAACGGTGACGGGTAACGTCGGCAGTTGCTGAGGGCCTTTGCGTTTCGGATCTTCGGCGATTTCTGGCAGACTTCCGACGTAGAACTGGGCGACCGGCGATGCTCCGTTGGCATTCGCGACCTGCCAGCGAATCAGGCCCGGAGAGACATCCGCGGGAATGGTCAATCGCGCTGGAAATTCGCGCGGCAGCGGCCAGGCGTATCCGCGAGCCTTGTAGCCAAACCAGTAAGGTGGCTCTGTGATCAGGACACCCGTTGACTTGCCGACGATTTCCAGCTTGATACGAGGATCGTGCACCAGGATCTGCATGTCCGGGGTCCAGTCGTATCCCCCGATCACCACATCGACAGTCGTCCCGGATTTGGCTCCGGAAGGGAGCATAAAGCCAATTTCAGGACTCAATTGACCATAACATTGAGTTGGTCCAGCGACCAGCGCCAGCAGCATTACCCAAAGACCGATCGACTTCAGCGTTACGCGGATCATCTACGTCTTGCCCCGGCAGATTTCAGGAAACCGTTTTCAGTGCTTCGTCAAGCCTTCGCTTTCGAGATGATCTCAGGTAGCCCCGACTTTACAGCGGACCGGGGCTTCCTTCGCAAAGCCTCAGCCCAGCCCCGGCCACCCCAGCCAGAAAATTCAGCACGACGACGAACTAGGCGATCAATCCCGGGATCAGCTTGCCGCCGCTGACCAATGGAACAGGGCGCCCCAATGGATCGTCGTACTCCTTGTCGGCATCGATTCCCAGCAATGTGTGAATGGTTCGCAGCAGGTCTGCAACGCTGACGGGATCATTTGTCGGATAGGCGGCTTGAGCATCGGTCGAACCGATAATCTGCCCTGGCTTGACGCCCCCGCCCGCAAACAGAATGCACTGTGCCATCGACCAGTGATCCCGGCCCGCCTGAGCATTGACTCGAGGCGTGCGGCCCATTTCACCCATCATGACCACCAGAGTGCTGTCGAGCATCCCACGTTGTTCAAGATCGGTGATCAAGGCGGCGAACGCCTTGTCAGCGGGAGGAATCAGGTCTCCCTGCAGACTGGGGAAGCAATTGAAATGAACGTCCCAGCCGGGGGCATCAACGCCGACAAAGCGGCAGCCCGCTTCAATCAGGCGGCGGCCCAGCAGGGCACTCTGTCCAATCTGAGTCATCCCATACGATTCGCGGACGTTGACCGGTTCCGACTGGATATTGAAGGCACGTCGGGCTTCCGGGGAAGTGATCAGATCGCGCGCTTTCTGATAATAGGTCCCCATCGCAGCAGCGCGCCCGGTGCGCGGATGTCGTTTTTCAAGCCCTGCCAGAAGTCGCTGACGAAGTTCTGCCCGCTGAACGGACAGCCCGTCGACCTGGCCCAGGTCGCGGACTTCAAAGTCCGGCTGACTCGGATCGGCCTCAATCACAAACGGCGCATATTCCGCTCCGAAGAATCCTGGACCTCCCGCCGACATCGGATGAGGCATATTGATGTAGGGAGGCACGGTCCCGCTGGACCCAAGTTCTCGCCCGACGATCGAGCCGAGTGACGGATAGAGTTCGTTCGTGGGGATCGGATACTCGCCGTCGGCGAATGTCGGGCGACGGCCCGTCATCACATAGTGGTACCCGGTTGCGTGTCCGTTGTCCGTGTGAGTGTGGCTGCGAACGATCGTGAACTTGTCGGTGATCTTGGCACAATCGCGGCAATGTTCGGTGAAGATGACGCCGGGTGTTTTGGTCGGAATCGTCTGAAACGGCCCGCGGATTTCGACGGGAGCGTCGGGTTTGGGATCCCACATATCCTGCTGGGGTGGTCCCCCTTCGAGGAAGATGAAGATACAGCCTTTCGCCTTGACGTTTCGCCGTTCGCTTTTGGCGTTCTCTTCGGCTTGCAGCAGCCCGGGCAACGTCAAACCGGCGAACATGCCGGTGGCCCCCAACTGCAACGTCTGACGACGAGTCACGCCATTGCACAATCGCTTGTGAGCACCTGGAAACTCAAATCGAAACATGGGCTGGTTCCTGTTCAGTCGTCGAAACTTGTCGGATCCCCACGGCCATCGCCGATGCAATCAAGGCTTCGGCATCTTGTCCTTCTTCATCGCTTCGTACTTGGCAATCCACTTTTCCGGATCATCTTCAAACGCAGCTTTGCAGCCGGAGCAGCAGACCCAATAGCTCTTGCCGCCATGTTTGACTTCCGTCGTCCCGAGTCCTTGCGACACGACACAGGTCTTTTCGCCGTAATCGGTATCACTGATGGCGAAAGAGGTTCCTTCACGCTGCGTGTTGATGGAGTCCACCCGGATGAACGGTCCCGAACCTCGTTTTCGATCCAGTTCCAGAATATATCGGCTGTTTTCCTGTTGATTGATGACGATTCGCCACTGTTCACCTTCTTCGCTGGCCTTCGGTTCCGTCAATTCCAGCTTGTAAGTCCGCTGAAGTTTCTTGTCGTCTCCGGGAACGTCTTGGACTTCCTGTGTGAATTTCCCAACGTAGGTCCGTTTCTTTCCTTCACTGTCGGTGGCGGAAAGTTCGTACTCCTGAGTGGCAGGGGAGAATGTCAATCGTCCATCCGTAATGTAAGAACTCTTTTCGGACTTGATCCGCAATGCAGGCTTTTTGGGATCCGATTTCAGGTCCCAGGCCCAGTTCAGTGCGGCGTGGATCCCCTTGCGAGAGCTTCCTTCCCAGTTGCCGATCAGAATCTGCAGCGGTTTCAGGGCGACTCGCGCTGATTCAATTCGCTCGCCGGTATCGACAGGAGTATTCCCGGCAGACCCCGTGGCGTTGATTTCGACAGGCTGAAACGACTTTCGCTTCGGTTTATTCTCGGTGGTTTCAGACGACTTATTAGAATCTGACCCCGATTTTTCCGATCCCTTGCTTGCGGTTGCAGCTGTCTGGGTTGGCGCAGCAGATTTTCCGCAACCACCAAGGGTAGCACAGGAAATCACCAGAACAGTGGACCAGACGGCACAGCGATACATCCGCAAACTCCTCCAAGGATCAACCAAAGCGATTGCGTCGGAGTATAGCATGAAACATCCTGTCTCTGCCAAGTGATTTCGCCCTCACTGCGGGAAGTACAGATGTTGGCCAGTCCCGAAAATGGCCTCCTGAGGAACACCATGTCTGTACCTCTGTACCAATGCCAGGTCGGCCGATACGGGGTGTTTTCAGAAGCACGCGAGGTTTCGGTCTTGCGGCCCAAGTGGGCCAGTCGTTCACCCAGCCAGGGCCCTGCGGCCCTGGAAATCGATGTAAAAACAGGATCTGAGGCCTGAAGGGCCGAGCATTCCTTCCGTCTTTAGAATCGCCAAAAGGAACGCCCGGCCCTTCAGGCCTCAGAAAGATTTTTGGGATCAATTCCAGAGCCGCAGGGCCCTGGCTGGGTGAACGACTGGCCCGTTGGGCTCCTGAGGAAGATCATGTCGGTATCAATGCCGAATCGGTCGAGGCGCCCGCGAACGTGCCCAATCGATTACCTGAGTTCCTCCCCTACGTATGCACCCCAAGGTCGGGAGAACTACGTTCCGCGTGGACGGCGAATTACAATCGTATCTGCCGCCCAGTCGCCCAGTCGCTGGCGGTGATCGGTCAGCGCGATCGCCGCGATTCCAGGGGCCCAACAGAGCAGGTTGCAGGATTCAAAAGCGAGAGTCACCTCGCGCGTCAAACTTCGTATGAATCCGCAGGGCTTCAATGTCGTCTTGAATACGCGCAGGCCACAGCACCATTTTCCGGGGGTGATTCCCCATTTCCCCTGGATGAAGACTAGAAGCAGGCTTAGGAGCCCGATCCACAGAAAAAGTGCTATGGCTATGCAGACCATCTGGTAAATCGTCGGATGGCTGACTTGAAGCGTGACTGCTTCTCCGAACGAGGCCCAGTCGAATCCATATGTCAGAATTCGCCCAAACAAACACGTCAAAACGGTGACCAGAACGAGATCAATGGACCGCGCCACTCCGCGGCGGATGACATCCGCGAGTTGAACCTTTTGGACTCCGTAACCGTAATCAGGATGAGTCGATGCCGTCATAACTGCTGAAGTAATGGCCGCCTGAATTGCCGCCAGAACCAACGCCAAACACGGGAAGACCAAAAACGTCTGAAGAGTTCTGAAGCCATCGACGGGCTTGACCGGATCAACAAACGTCTGCTTGACACCTGCCGCTGATGCGGAAAAGACGTAGACGCGGCCTGTGGCCGTGGTCATCAAGAGATAGGATCGTTCGCCGTCATTACGACTGACGGTTCGAAAGTAGGTCCCACCGAACGGGAAGTTCACTGTCTCAAACAGCGACCACGCCTGTCCATCGAACCGGTAAACCTTTCCGGTTGAGTGTCCATTCGGCAGTTTATCAACAATCAACGCGGCGGGCCGGCCTTCGATCAACATTCCACCCGTGAGAATCTGCGACCCGATCGATGGTGATTCCGTGACCAAGCTCCAGCGCTGTCTCTCATAGTCCACATTGGCAGGTTCCAACGCGGACGACGGTCCATCGGCGAATTCGCGAGCGAATTTGCCCACAGGCCTCAGTGGCAGGCCTTCTCGATACAATAAGCGGTCATGGGTCCGGGCAAAGCAGTGGAGACGATCACCCTCGCTGACACATTCGATCGACATTACTGATGCGAACGAAATTGGAATCGTTCCAAACATCCAACTGCGTTCTGGCAAATCGACCTCGTGCGTTGCCACCCAGGAATTCGCGATCAACGAGGTGACGGTAAAACCAGTGCCGCTGCGACTGTTGGTGATTTCGGCCAACGTACCGTTCAACAGAAACCGCTGGGAATCCAGGACCCACTGCGGGGAACGGTTCCTGATCACTTTGTGAGCTTTGCCGTCAATGATCTGGTACGAGGACTGATCTCCGACGAGCCAAAGCTGGTTCCCGTAAATGGTCAGGTGAAAACCGGGCTGATCGCCTGCGATCATAATATTCGAATTGATGGAGATACCGGTCTCTGGGTCACGCTGAGTCAGAGTCACGCGATTGAAATAGGCGATACCCCAGAATTTATTATCCCAGAACGGGGACGATTGTAACGGGGAATGGTTGCCGAATGACATCAACGGAAAGGGGGTTCCGCGCCGGAAATACTGCAAATACGACATCCCGCTGATCATCTGCGGGATGCTCAGGATCACCGCAGCGAGGATGACGCACGTTACGTAAGCTGGCGTTCGATGTGACAAGTCCGTCTCCTCGTTAGCCCAGCCCTTTTCCTGATCGTCACGAACAAGCGACATCAACAAAAAATTACGGTGCAGCGTCAACGAACCGTCCGGGGTTCAAAAGCCCTTGGGGATCAAGCTTGGATTTCAGTTGCTTCATCAACGGCCAGGATGATTCCGGAGTGCCGCACATTGGCATGCGAGATTTCCATGCGGAATCGCAATGCAACACGACCAGATTCCCGCCAGCGGATCTTGCCAATGTGCCAAGTTCATTGAGTATCGAAACTGTTTGATCAATCGTGGCCGATTCTTCCAGAAGTTGACCGATCACCTGGCCATTTCCTGCATGAACCTGCACTGCCACTCCCAATTCCGTCGCTCGCTCGGCAAACGTCATGCATTGTGAAGGACGCAGATTTGCTTCAAACGTCAGTGGATCATCCGCACAGGTCTGGAATTCTGTCAGGGCTTCCCAGATCCGATCGGCATCGTGATCACGAATCTGGCGAGACTCCTGCAATCCCCGGCCCGTCAACTCCTGGATCAGCGTCTGCATTTGCCATTCGACTTCCCGCTTTGATCCTTCCACACCAATGCATAGAACGGGAGCATTCGCCGGCAGATCACAGCGAGCAGACGTTGCAATCAGTGCGGCCGCGGCAGGATTCAAAACTTCAATTGCCACAGGGCGAGTTTGCGATGTCAGTAATCCTGCCAATCGCTCCTCGATCGCTTGAAAGGAATGAAACGTCAACCACAACTGTGCTGAGGTTTCTGGCAGAGGTCGCAGCTTCAACGTCACCTGAGTCACCACCGCCAGAGTTCCTCGCGAACCGACCAGTAACTTGCAGATGTCATAACCAGCAACGTTCTTGACGACGCGTCCTCCCGCTTTGAACAATCTGCCATCCGCATCAACAGCCGAAATGCCGATGACGTAATCACGGAATGTTCCGTGACCAAATCGGCGCGGTCCACTCGTGTTCGTCGCCAGTGCCCCTCCCAGAGTGGCTCGTTCCGCCTGTGCAATATCGACCGGAAGCCGCTGTCTCTCATTCTTCAGAGTCGCCTGGAGTGCATCGATTCGCAAACCCGCCTCAACGGTAATCGTCATGTCCCGCGCAGGATAATCGACGATCCGATTGAGTTGCGACATGACAATCTGCACACCAGGTGGCGGTGCTGAAAAACCAAAATGGAGTGCCGTTCGTCCGCCGACGGGACACAATGTCTGACGCTGATTTTGAGCATTTTCTGCGACAAACCGCGAAAGTTCCAATTGCGTTGCCGGGGTAAATTCAGTTGCAGACAACCGTCAGTTCCTTGTTTTGAATCGTCGTCCATTGAGTTCCACATTGCTGATCGCAGGCTGCGGGCTCACATCGCAGCGCGACGTCCCGGCTTCACTTTTGGCAGATGCTCGTTTCCACATCCGGCCGACGTCGGCAGCATCTTGCCTGGGCTGCAACGACCTGTCGGGTTAAAACAGTCGCGAATCGATTTCATCACGACCAGGTCTTCAGGAGCAAACAGCTTGTCCATAAAGCTGATCTTCTCGACCCCGATTCCATGCTCACCCGTCACACTGCCGCCCATGTCGATACATTTTCCCAGGATCTCATCACTGGCGAGCAGCACGCGTCGCACCTGATCCGCATCCCGTTCATCGAACAACAGAATGGGATGGATGTTTCCATCACCTGCGTGAAAGACATTCACAATCCGTAAGTCATGCCGTTGCCCGCAGGCGGTGATGAATTCGAGAATCTCGGGCAATTTCGTTCGGGGGACGACACCATCCTGAGTGCAATAGCTGGGACTGAGCCGCCCGATCGCGCCGAATGCCTGTTTCCGGCATTTCCACAACAGCAATCGCTCTTTCGGAGTATTCGCCTGACGGACTTCGCGAGCTCCACTCTGTTGACAGAGAGCGATGATCCGCTGAGCTTCTTCGTCGACCGCGACTTCCAGACCGTCGACTTCGATGAGCAAGACTGCCCCTGCATCCAGCGGGAAGCCGAAATGAAAGGCCTGTTCGACCGCGCTGACGATCCCCTGGTCCATCATCTCCAGGGCGGCTGGGACAATTCCCGCACCAATGATTTCGCTGATCGCGCGTGTTGCATCGCCGACCGTTTCGAATACGCCGAGCATCGTACGATAAGCGGCGGGGTCGCGCGTCAGGCGGACAATGACCTTGGTGCAGATCCCCAAAGTCCCTTCACTGCCGACGAATAATCCAGTCAAATCGTATCCGGGAACGTCTTCGACAGTCCCGCCAAGCATCGTCACGGTCCCGTCCGGCAGAACAATCTCAGCCCCCAGGACATGATTGACGGTCACGCCATACTTGAGCGTATGAGGCCCGCCCGAATTGGTGGCGAAGTTTCCGCCGATCGTGCAGGCCCCCTGGCTCGACGGGTCCGGGGCATAGTGATATCCCGACCCTTTCAGGTGTTGAGTCAGATGGACATTGACCAGACCTGGTTCGACGATGGCGTAACGATCACGCAGGTTGACTTCGATAATCCGCTTCATTCGCGTCAGCGAAATCATGACGCCGCCGCCGATCGGCAGGCAACCGCCAGCAAGGCTGGTTCCGGCTCCGCGGGGAACGAAAGGGACTTCGAATTCGTTGCAGGCCCGCACAATCGCCACGACCTGTTCGGTGTTGGCGGGGAAGAACACCACATCGGGGCATTTCTTTTCGACGGTATAGCCGTCGCACTCGTAAACCAGCAGTTCTTCACGTTCCACCAGCAGTCCAGCATCCCCGACGATCGAACGTAGTCGATCGAGGAGCTTTCGGGATCGAGCGTCAGCAGGAACGGGCTCAGCGAGTGCTGTCGTCATACGTCAGTTCACCTGTCGGAAAAAACGCCTGAAATTCTGTGAACCGCATTCTAGGCGGGGATCGGTCCGCACGCCATCATGAGGGGGCCGCTTTCAGCCGTCAGCGATCAGCAATTGCTGTAAAGCGGCAGTCCCGTAGGTCAGGCTGTGCCTGACTCTTGCAGGTAAGGGGGTAATGATCCCGAAGTTTAGCGAACAATTTCGTCACATGGCATCGGTTCGTCAGGCACAGCCAGACCTACGGAGCTGAATTCCTCAGTCAGACGGCCAGTTCGCGACCCAGCGGTGGTTACGCAGGCTCAGTGCGAACTTCGCAACTCCATTGGTAGAAGTATGGCTTGTGGGTTCTCAACGGGCGAATTGGTTTCTACACTGCAGCGACTTGTCAGGATGGCTGGCAAGTGTGAGCGGTTGCACGCAGCTGCCTTCTTAATTTCAACTTGAAATCTCTTGACCTCACCATGCCTCGATACGACGCCAAACGCATTGAACCCAAATGGCAGGCCTACTGGGATCAGCACCAGACATTCCTCGTCGATTCCTTCGATGCTGCCAAGCCGAAGATGTATGTCCTCGACATGTTCCCGTACCCGTCGGGAGCAGGACTGCATGTCGGACACCCTGAAGGCTATACGGCGACGGATATCATCTGCCGTTACAGCCGGATGCGAGGCAAGCAGGTGTTGCACCCGATGGGCTGGGATGCCTTCGGGCTGCCTGCCGAAGAATATGCCATCAAGACTCAGACGCATCCTGCAGTCACAACGGCCAGGAATATCGAAACATTCAAACGGCAATTGAAGATGCTCGGTTTCAGTTATGACTGGAGCCGTGAGTTTTCCACCACCGATCCAGAGTACTATCGCTGGACGCAGTGGATTTTCCTGCAGATCTTCGACACCTGGTATGACCCCGCGTTTGTCTGGACCGGACCAGATGGTGTCACCCGTAAGGGAAAAGGGCGTCCGATCAGCGAATTGCCGATTCCTGCAGAGATCGCTTCGCAGGGAGAATCAGCTGTCCGGCGGTATCAGGATAAGCATCGGCTGGCCTACCAGCATGAAGCTCCCGTGAACTGGTGCCCGGCGCTGGGAACGGTGCTCGCCAACGAAGAGATTATTGACGGGAAAAGTGAGCGGGGTGGACATCCCGTCGAACGCGTTCCGCTGCGACAATGGCTGCTGCGAATCACGGCTTACGGTGATCGCCTCGCCGATGAACTCGAACCGCTGAACTGGCCCGAATCCATCAAGCTGATGCAGCGGAACTGGATTGGTCGCAGTGAAGGGGCGGAAGTTGACTTCTATCTAGCACCTGCGGGCGCCGATCCGAAGTCGTCGTTTGAAGCCTGGAAAAAGGGACGCGCGGGATCCGGGTATCCGGCAGAGCCCAACAGCGACGTTTTGCGAATCTACACCACGCGCCCGGACACGCTGTTTGGTGCGACGTACATGGTACTGTCACCCGAACATCCTGCCGTTGATCGGCTGACGACACCGTCACAACGCGGTGCGGTCGACGCCTATCGTCAGCAGGCGGCATTGAAAAGCGACCTCGATCGAACCGATCTCGCCAAAGACAAGACAGGCGTATTCACGGGTGGGTATGCAATCAACCCTGTGAACGGCCAACCTGTCCCGGTCTGGATCGCCGATTACGTGCTGATCAGTTACGGAACCGGGGCCATCATGGCTGTTCCAGCTCACGACCTGCGTGACTGGGAATTTGCCGTCAAATTCCAGATCCCGATTATCCCCGTGGTACAACCACCCGCCAGCTACCAGCCTTCCAAGGACGAACTTGCCCTGCAGATCACCGCGGAAGCAGGTCACACTGGCCCTGTCTGTCCGATGATCAGCGAAGGGACCGCGATCAATTCCGAGCGATTCAATGGATTGCCAACCCAGGAATTCAAAGCGAAAATCACGGCGGAATTGACTGCAAACGGACTCGGGAAAAAGGCGATCAACTACCGGTTGCGCGACTGGCTCTTCTCACGGCAGCGCTATTGGGGCGAGCCATTCCCGATCTGGCACGAATTGGATGCCAATGGTGAACCCACAGGGCTGATGCGAACAGATGCGGCCGCCAGTCTGCCGGTGCTGTTGCCGGAACTCGCTGAATTCAAGCCGACAGGAACTCCTGATCCGATGCTGTCCAAGGCACCGGCCGATTGGTTGTACAAAACCGCGTCTGATGGAGTGCGGCTGAAGCGGGAAACCAACACGATGCCTCAGTGGGCTGGATCGTGCTGGTATTACCTCCGCTTCGCTGATCCAAAGAATACGGAAAGCTTCATTGCACCTGGTGTCGAAAAGAACTGGTTGCCCGTCGACCTGTACGTTGGTGGAGCCGAGCATGCCGTGCTGCACCTGCTCTATTCGCGATTCTGGCACAAGGTGCTGTTTGATCGGGGACTGGTATCAACCTGCGAGCCATTCCAGCGACTCGTCAATCAGGGGATGATTCTCGGGGATACCGACTATCACATTTCCAGCGAGACGTTTGCAGCAAATCAGACGATCCTGGAGTCGATGAAACTGAACTTGCTGCGATTCAAAGAGGACGATGTTGAAATCGTCGCTCTGCGGAATCCGTCGGACAATCTCGACGAATTCTGCCCTCTGAAGGAAGACCAGATCCTGAAGGACAAGGGTAAGACGTTACTCAAGGGGACGGATATTGAGCTGGTCGGTCGCACCGACAAGATGTCGAAAAGTCGCAAGAACGTCGTCAACCCCGACAAAGTGGTTGACGAGTACGGTGCAGACTCACTGCGTCTGTACGAAATGTTCATGGGACCGCTGGAAGCAGTGAAGCCATGGAGCATGAAAGGGGTGGAAGGGGTTGCGCGGTTCCTCGGTCGAGTCTGGCGAATGATTGCTGACGAGCGAGTCGAAGACGCGATCCAGTTGAACCCTGCGATCCAGGATGTGGCACCTACCGCAGCACAGCAGCGGGTATTGCACCAGACAATCAAGTCGGTCACTCGCGATATCGAGTCGCTTGGCTTTAACACCGCCATCAGCCGGATGATGGAATTTGTCAATGAATTCCTGGCTCTGGACGTGCGACCGCGTGCCGTGATGGACCCGTTCGTCCTGCTGCTGAGCCCATTCGCGCCGCATCTGGCCGAGGAACTCTGGCAATTGCTCGGACATAGCTCAACGCTGGCGTACGAACCGTGGCCGCAACACGACGAGCAGTACCTTGTCGAAAATGAAGTCGAAATCCCTGTGCAAATCAATGGAAAGTTGAGAGGCAAGGTGACCGTTCCGACGGGGGCCGACCAGGCCATGATCGAGGCGGCAGCCCAGAAGGATGACAGCATCGCAGCGCTCATGGCAGGGAAAACGATCGTCAAGACGATCGTGATCCCCGGGAAAATGGTCAACTTCGTCGTGAAATAGGGATCGCTTTAGAATGATTCTCGATCTGTTCAAACTGGATGGACGTGTCGCCCTCGTCACAGGAGCCAGCCGGGGCCTCGGTCAATCGATGGCCTTGGGGCTGGCCGAAGCGGGTGCTGATATCGTAGCTGTCAGCAGTTCCGGGGGATGCGAGGAAATCGAAGAACTGGTTCGTGAGACCGGGCGAAGATTCTGGCAGGTGAAGTGCGACCTCGGCCAGCCGAATGATCGAGTCGGGTTGATCGACCGGGTGCTTGAGCAGACGGGGCGTCTCGACATCCTTGTGAATAATGCAGGGATCTCTCAACGGCATCCGCCCGAAGAGTATCCGCTGAGCGAATGGCACCTGTTGATGGAAGTCCACTTGCATGCCTCGTTCGACCTCTCACAGCAGGCGGCCAGGACGATGCTGGAACGGGGCCGGGGAAAGATCATCAACATCGGTTCCGTGATGTCGTATGAAGGGGGATTGAACATTCCTGCCTACGCCGCCGCGAAACATGCTCTGGCCGGCTTGACGAAATCACTGGCGAATTCCTGGGGCAAACGTGGAATCAACGTGAACTGTATCTGTCCAGGCTACTTCGAGACATCGATGTCACACGTCCTGCAGGACGACCCGGTACGGGGGCCCCAGATTCTGGATCGAATCCCTGTAGGACGCTGGGGTCAACCTGACGAAATTGCCGGCCTGTGCGTGTTTCTGGCGTCCGATGCTTCGAACTATATGCACGGCAGCACTGTCGCCATCGATGGTGGATGGTTGTCCCGCTAGGTTCCGGATGAGCCCGTCATGCGGATTTCGATCATCATCCCGACGTTGAATGAAGCAAACAATATCCAGGGGCTCATCGAACAGACTCGCTCTCTGGGCTCTTGTGAAATCATCGTCGTCGATGGCAATTCTACAGACGATACGCTGGCACGTGCCGCGGGTGCCGATCAAGTGTTGACGTCGGTGGCAGGTCGCGCAAAACAGCAGAATCTCGGAGCCAGTTCCAGCACGGGCGACGTCCTGCTGTTTCTACATGCGGATTGCCGTCTACCCGAGACGTCGCTTGTTTCAATCCTGGAAGTCATGAGTGACCCAGGTGTCATTGGTGGTTGTTTTCAACAACGAATCGATGCCAAAGGCTGGCGCTATCGAATCATCGAACGGGGGAATGCCGCTCGAGTTCGCTGGCTGGGAATGGCGTATGGAGACCAGGCGATCTTCGTCCGCAAACCAGTCTTTGAATCGGTCGGACACTTTCCAGACCTGAGACTGATGGAAGATGTCTTTCTGATGAAGCGCCTGACGAAAATCGGGAGATTTGTGCTATTGCCGGATCGCCTGACCGTTTCCGCTCGACGCTGGCAGAAGCACGGAATCGTTCGGCAGACGCTTCGTAACTGGACCTTGTTGACATTGGCGTTTTGTGGAGTCTCACCTGACCGACTGGCAAGGTACTATCCGAACACACGATAATCATGCCTTGATCTTGGGATAATTCGAAAGGCCTGTTTTGAAACAGGCGGTTCTCAGTAACTGACGGCGACAATCCGAGAAATTCGTTGCGAAAGGTTGCAGCAACATGCGTATAGAAGCGATTGAGACGATTCCTGTCCGTATCCCGCTGAAGCCTGAGCGGCGAATGATTTCGGCGCTGGGAAAGCACGATGTCTCTGAATTTATGCTGGTACGAGTCCAGGCTGACAATGGACTGGAAGGCTGGGGCGAGGCAACGGTCACGCCACGCTGGAGCGGCGAGACATGCCTGGGTGCCAAGGCGATCATTGACGGTGTTCTGGCTCCGGCGGTGTTGGGGGCAGAAGTCTCGCTGATCAAGGAACTGGATCAGCGAATGGATGCTGTGGCGGTCGGGAACTGGTTTGCCAAATCCGCGATTGAAATGGCGTGCTGGGATCTGCAGGGAAAAGCTGCGAATCGTCCCGTCTATGAACTGCTGGGAGGTGCCTGCCGACCACTCACGATCCGCAGCCGGTTTTCACTTGGTGCATACGATCCAGAGCGAGCCCGGAGACGGGCTCGCGAACTGGTCGAAGCAGGTTTCACAACGATCAAGGTGAAGGTCGGCGTCGATCCCGACAAGGATGTTGAGCGAGTCCAAATTGTCCGCGAAACAATCGGTCCGCAGATCGATCTGACGATCGACGCGAACGGAGGCTGGGACATCGACACGGCGATTCGCTGCATTCGCGAACTGGAAGCCTGCCGCCTGACCATTGTCGAGCAGCCAATCCCACCAGGCGACTACACGGGCCTGGCACGCGTCCGGCGTGAAACGGGGGCCAGGATCCTGGCTGATGAAAGCTGCTTTAATCTGATTGACGCTCAAGAATTGATCGAGCACGATTGTTGTGATGCGATCAGCCTGTATCCCGGGAAAAACGGGGGAATCCGCAAAGCTCGTGAAATCGCCGAACTGGCAGGCCGTCACGGAATCGCCTGTTCGATCGGGTCCAATCTGGAATGGGATCTGGGGACGGCGGCGATGTCACACTTGATCGTTGCGACACCCAACATGCAGGTTGAAAAGTACCCGGGCGATGTTTTAGGCCCGGATTACCACGAGGTTTCCATCGCTCGCAATCCGATTGTGATCAACGGTCCCTTTACGACGATTGGAACAGGACCGGGACTGGGCGTTGACATTGATCGCGAGGTCGTCGAGCGACATCGCTTTGTGTAGTTGAATTCCGTCAGTGACCCGGAAAGGTCAGCGAGGATCGCTGGCGAACGGATCGCCTACTTCAGGCAGATCCGTCACTTCTCGCGGCAATTCACGAGGAATCTGGCGGGGAGCCTCCTCCTGTTCATAGTTCGCGGGGAGGATTTCCTGTGACTTGCGAGCCTCACCACGGGCCAATTGCGTTCGCATGCTGTGTTTGAGTGCGAGGCGTTGAGAATCATCGACACCAGCAATCAGTTGAACGTCGTCGACAACGTAGCGTTCGAACTCGCGCCGCAACTGGACTTTGGCACCATAGCGATTGTCACCCAGTTGCACGGTAACCGCCTGGTCTGAGACCGCGATTCCCTTGAGCGGGGCCTTCAGATACGCGTCTGCTGACATTCCCGAGTTAGGAACGAATCGGGTTTGCGACCAGACGGTCCGATTGAAATCCGCTGTTGAAGTCGCCTGGAGGCGTTCCAGGGCTTTTTGCTGATCCTGCGGATCCCGGGCGGCACCAATCGCTGCAGCAAATTCCTGGATCGGTACCAGGATCTCCATGGTCGTCTTGAAGGATGCTGGAATGCCCGTGATCTGCCAGTTCACGTCATCGACAAAAAAGCGACCGTACTCTTCGCGGAGAAGATAAGTCAGCGGACGACCGCCCTGTCGAACTTCGATCTTGG
>CAZSTW010000074.1:0-10775 GCA_964609845.1 uncultured Planctomycetaceae bacterium
AGATTTGGAAGTAATTCCGAGATCTGAACGCCATTTGCCGACGTCGCGATGGGGCGGTAGGGCCCGCGAACGGTATCGGCTGCGTCAGGCTTCGGGTCCCAGAGATCAATATGACTTGGGGCACCGCAGTTAAAGATCAGGATGACCGACTTGGCCGTCCCGTTTGACTTTGCGGCGGCGATTCGGCTCAAGGTCTGTTGCCAGAAGAGGCGGATTCCGGCGAGTCCGGCGGACTTCAGAAACTGTCGACGCGAACCGTTTGGCGGTATCATCGCAACCTTTCTGAAGCGATCGGAGCGGGAAATCGCTTTTTGAATGGGAGGGAATTTCAACAGACTGGAAAGCGGGTTGCCATCAATTAACGCTGGTTGATGCGTTCCAATTGGAACAGGTTGGCAGATTCCTGTCAATCAGATGAATTTGAGTCGAGGCAATCACGCAGCTTCGCCGGAACTAGCGGGAGCCACAGTTTCACTGGCAACGTGAATGAAGCGAAGCGAACCTCAACAAGCTACGTGGGGTCAACTTATGGATTCAATCGTGACTTCTCGTGACCTGCGAAAAATCATCAGGCTGGCGATGGCCGAGGTCGACCTGTTACACTCGATTGCTGCATGCCACTTTCACTCGCTTTGATTTAGGAATGATACGCTCAAATGGATAACGAACTTCGCGACCAGGCTCGCAGTCTCATCGCTCGAATCCTCCAACTCCGAGACTCTCTTTGACTGGGCTGGTAAGACAAAGCGGATGGAAGAGATCAATACCCGCATGGGTGCGCCCGGATTCTGGGATAATCAGGAATCGGCACAGGCGACAATGAATCAGCTGAAGCAGATCAATGCCTCGCTGAAACCCTTGCAGGAATTGATCACCGGTGCGGACGACCTGGGGGTGATGCTCGAATTCGCCGACGAAGCGGGTGGCGAAGACATGGTGGGCGAGATCCAGCAGACCGTCGCCTTGTTGTCGGAAAAGTTTGGGGAAGTGGAACTGCAGGCGATGCTGTCCGCTCCTGAAGACGCCAGTTCGGCCTACGTTGCGATTCAATCCGGCGAAGGGGGAACGGATGCTCAAGACTTCGCCGAAATGCTGCTGCGAATGTACCAGCGGTGGGCTGAACGACGCGGATTCTCAACCGAATTGCTTGAAACCTCACCCGCCGAAGAAGCGGGGATTCACTCAGCAACGCTGGCCATTCGAGGTCCCTATGTCTACGGTTTGCTGAAAGGTGAAACGGGAAATCATCGCTTGATTCGAATGAGTCCGTTTGATGCCGCACATCGCCGCCAGACCTCATTTGCCGCTGTCGACGTCACGCCGGAATTGGATGACAGTTATTCAGTGGAAATCAACTGGGACGAAGATGTTCGCGAAGATATTTTCCGATCGGGTGGAGCAGGGGGGCAGAAAGTCAACAAGACCGACTCCGCCATTCGCCTGACTCACCTGGCATCAAACACTGTTGTGCAGTGCCAGAACGAGCGGAGCCAGCACCAGAATCGCGCGCTGGCCCGGAAAATGATGATCGCCAAGTTGTACCAGATCGAAATGGATCGGCGCGAGAACGAACTGGCGGCCAAGCGAGGGCAAAAGTCTCGGATCGGATTTGGTGGGGGAACCATTCGCAGCTACGTGCTGCATCCAGAAGCCTATTGCAAGGATAACCGGTCAGAATACAAGACTTCTCATCCGGAAACGGCATTGGACGGTGACCTGGACCCCTGGATTGATGCCTATTTGCGATGGGCGATGACGCAGTCGAAGGCGTAAGGAAATCTCGCCCCGAACTGGCTGAACGGCACCAGCGAGTCGCATTTTTGCGACTCGCCGTTTTGCACTTCAGCACCGGCTTCGGGGGACTACTCGGGTGTCTGGATGAGCGAATCTGACGTTCTTTCGGTTTTCGAAGCTGTTGGCGAGGCAGAATTGCGGCGCCTCGTCGCGGCGTTCTATCGCCAGATACCCACCGATGACCTGCTGGGACCGATGTACCCACCCGGTGATCTCAAGGAGGCAGAACGGCGGTTGGCGGATTTTCTCATCTATCGATTTGGCGGACCTGAGACTTACATTCAAGAGCGAGGTCACCCGAAACTGCGGATGCGCCACATGCCGTTTTCCATCAATCGTGCTGCTCGAGATCGCTGGGTATCACTGATGGACTCGGCGATTGTGGAATCCGGTTTTCCGGAACCTGTCGTGGCAGTGTTGAAACCATTCCTGCATGACTCGGCAACTTTTCTGATTAATACCCTGGATTAAGTCATGTCCCAACGCTTTCGCCTGGCTTGTGTCTCTGAGATTCCTGTGGGAACAGGTCGTGAATTTGTCGCGGGCGGCAGGATTATCGCGCTGTTTCATCTGGAAGAGGGCTTCCGAGCCCTGGACGGAATCTGCCCGCATTCCGGTGGCCCGTTGGCTCAAGGGACGGTTCGAGGCAATGTCGTGACATGTCCCTGGCACGGTTGGCAATTCGATGTGACATCTGGTCGCCACTGCTTGAACGCCCATCTCTGCCAGACGACGTTTCCTGTCACGGTTGACGGGGCGGAGGTCTTTGTCGAACTTCCTGAGTAATGGTCACCAGGGCATTAAGGCCGCGTACGCTGATTCCGGGACCACGGGGGGATAACATGATCCATCGAAAAATGTATGTTCTCGCCGTTCAGGACCTGCAGGTCTCGGCGAAGTACTACCGCGATGTCCTCGGATTTACGGTTCGCGAGATCGGTGACGACGGTTGGCGTATCTTCGAGCGAGAAGGTTGCCAGATCATGGCCGGGCATTGTCCCGAATCCATTTCACCAGGGGATCTCGGCGATCACTCGTACTTCGCTTACATTGTGGTTGACGATGCCAGTGCCTACTACCGTGAATTTGGAAGCAAGAACGCCGAGTTCATCAAACATCTTCGCGATGAACCCTGGAGAATGCGTGAATTTGGAATCCGGACAATTGACGGACATCGAATCATGTTCGGGCAGGAATTGTAATTGATATTTGGGATGCCGAAACTCTGCAAACGCCCAGGCACGACTATCGCAGGTTCCATCAATGCGTATCTCGCCATGCGTGCCGCTCTCGTGACGGTAATAGCACAATCTCATGGGCGGACGAAGAATTCGGAGTATTGCCATTCCAGGGTTGGGAACGGGCGTTGTCGGTGAAATTGCCTACGATCGCTTTGAGTGCTCGAGCAGAATGGGCTTTCTCTATTGATGCGGCACCGCGTTGCACAAGTGCAGTCCAGGTCAGCTTCGTTTTGAACGACCTGAAGATTCTGCCCTTGTTACGAAACGGTGAACTTGTCGATCAGGCCTTGAACGCGGTTCAACGAATCCGAATCGAAAACGGGCTCATGGTCTGATCGAACATTGAAAGTGAACTGCATGGAGTACGTGAAGCCATCGAAAGCGCGCAAGCACACGTCCTGAATCTGCCACCATACAGTCCAGATCTCAACCCCATCAAACTCGCCTTCAGCAAACTGCGCCGACTCCTTCGAACTCTTGCCACACGGACGATTGATGCCCTGTGGCTGGCCTGCGGAACTGTGCTACAAGCCTTCTCAACCATGGAAATACGAAACTGCTTCAAACACGCGGGATACCGCTGTTATTCGGCGCAACGCGATCTAAATGCCGGATAGATTTCGGGCAGCTTGCCTATTCCTCCCCGCCTGCCTGTGTTGTTGCAAAAACAATCACACAACGTACAATCGGAGCAATGGCTGTGAGTCGTGTTGCTTTAGATGAGTTACTGTGCTCAGTGTGTTGCTGAGTAGTGCGCCTCGATTTTATGGTGTGACACATCTGGACCGACTTTGGCCTAATGGGGGTGTTTCATGTCAGATCAGCCGAGCTTCACTGCACCAATGGCAGCCGATGCGGAAAAAACGACGGGACGATACATTGTAACTTTTCGCGACGATGGGGTAGCCGAAGGTTTGTCCGCCCTGAAGAAGGGCGCCAGCATTAGCAAACTTCCTAATGCTGCCGATTACGCTGAGTCAGCACTGGACCTCGCACAATTCGAGCATGCTGGCGGAGCAGTATTTCCGACACTGGGGGTGGCCGTCGTCACTATGGATGATGACGCGTTGAACAACATGATGTCGCTGTGCGGAGAGAATTCGGCCATTCTGGACGTGGAACCAGAACGGATGTTCTACGCGCTGGCAAGCGACGGAACACTTCCGCTTTCGTACTTGAGAGGCTATCGCGACGCGGTCAACAACCTTTTCGATAAAGCGGTTGTCGGAATTGCCGAGCAAGAAGTCGAAGCTACCGTGGCGTATGTTGATGACGCGCAATCGACCTGGGGGCTGAAAGCGACCAATGTTGTGAACTCGCGGTGGACAGGTCGCGGAATCAAAGTTGCGGTGCTGGATACGGGATTCGACCTGCAGCATCCGGATTTTCGTGGACGATCGATTACGTCGAAGTCGTTTATCACGGGCGAGCAGGTGCAAGATGGAAATGGCCACGGCACCCATTGCATCGGAACCTCGTGTGGGTTCAAAGATATGAATGGCCGACGATACGGAATTGCCTCCGGGGCATCCATCTTCGCCGGGAAGGTTCTCAGCAACGCCGGCAGTGGCCCGACTTCAGGTATCCTTGCAGGGATGGAGTGGGCGATTACGAGCGGTTGTGCTGTCATTTCCATGTCACTCGGAAATACCTTAAAGACACCATCTACCGCCTATGAAACAGTTGGGCGTAGGGCACTGCAGAATGGCTGCTTGATCGTTTCCGCAGCGGGAAATCACCGGAATCGTGGTAATTCTGACGGTTCGCTGCCTGGTAGCGTTGGGCAGCCCGCCAACAGTTCATCGATCATGGCGGTCGGGGCGGTCGACAACCAGATCCGCCTTGGATCGTTTTCATGTACGTCAGGTTCAGCAACGGGAGCGAGCGTGGACATCGCTGCTCCCGGCGTGAATGTGTATTCATCAGTGCCGATGCCACGGCGCTACGACGGAACGTTTTCGGGAACGAGTATGGCGACGCCGCACGTTGCAGGAATCGCAGCTTTGTACGCAGAGGCATTTCGCGCTCGAGGAGCAGACCTCTATCAGTTACTGGTATCCCGAGCCCGCCGTGTCTCAATCCCGACACCAGATGTTGGTGCTGGACTGGTGCAGGCTCCGACGTAATCCGTGAAATCGAACGCCCGGTCCCGGCAGCCTCAACGTTGCCGGTCCGGGCCGATTTTTAACAGCCGTCGTTCGGGCGTAATACGCCGAGTTCATCGCATGTGGAGTTAGCTTCATGACCCGTAGCCGGCGTCCATTGAAAAAATCACCCGCTACCCCAGCCCCAAGGCAGGGAATGATTCCAGATGAGGTAAGCCCGTCGACTGAAATACTGCTGTTTTTCCGTGACGGGGCCGAGGCTGCAGGACTCGCGGAAGTCCAGAATGTACTCGGCCAGCGAGATCGAGTTCAATTAGAAAACCGGGATGATCCAGCGAGCAATCTTTCGGGGGAAGGCATATCCTTTCTTGCGCAGCTCGGGGTCGCATTTACTCATGCGGAAAGTGATCAGATCGCGTATCTTCAATCGTCGGTTTCGGCAAACAGCGCTGTGGAAGCAATCGTCGACATTGGAAATCCGCCGTTGAATAGCGAACCTTTTGTCACGACAACGACTCAACCAACGGATCCAAAGTTGCTGAACTACCTGAATGGGTACCGAGACGCAGTCAACAATATTGCTGGAATATTCGGCAACGGCATCATCGCTCAGCATGTCGGCGATCACAACAACGGAGAAGCGATCGAGTACCGGGACGATGCGCAGGGAACGTGGGGATTACACGCGACTGGCGTCCTGACGTCGACCTACACAGGGCGAGGCGTTCGAGTGGCAGCTCTCGTCGATGGTCTTGACACTAGCCACCCCGACTGGGTTGGCCGACACGTTCAAGCGAAATCGTTCGTCCCCGGGGAGTTGCCGTCCGAAGGCGGAGCAAGTGGTACCCACTATCTTGGTACGGCATTCGGTACCGCGCATCCGTCAATCGGCCCGCGTTTCGCTTGCGCCCCACAGGTTGAACTATTCGTGGCGAAGGTACTTAGCCGGACAGGAGTTGGCTCGCGAGGTGCTATTTTTGCTGCACTGGATTGGGCGATTGCGAATAATTGTCGCATAATCCTGGTGCCTTTAGGGTGGGGTGGCCCTGGTTTTGATGGCGCCTTTGAGATGCTTGCGCGCCGAGTTGCCTCTCGAGGAGGGTTGCTGGTCTCCGGTGCAGGCAACAACGCCAAACGGCCTATAGACTTCGGGTTTGTCACGAGTCCCGCGGCGTGTCCATCGGTAGTCGGTGTAGGATCCGTCGACAGCCAGTTGAAGCTGCCCGCCTGGACTCCGAGAGGTTCTCAGCCTGGCTATTCGATTGACTTAGTTGCACCGGGTGTGAACCTGAGATCGAGTGTTTCGAGTCCGCAGTTCTATAACGCTTGGAGCGGATCATCCACCGCAGCAGCATACGTCGCTGGAATTGCGGCGTTGTGGGCCGAGTCACAGCCAAACGCCCCAGTCCACGAACTGTGGAAGACAATAGTTTCCCATGCTCGTCCATTGGCCCAGCCAGAATCGGATATCGGCGCAGGGTTGGTTCAGGCCCCGTGATTCCATTACAGGAGAGAATCGATCTGATACAATACTGAGAGATGTGTAATCCGAT
This sequence comes from uncultured Planctomycetaceae bacterium, assembly GCA_964609845.1. Lineage (GTDB taxonomy): Bacteria > Planctomycetota > Planctomycetia > Planctomycetales > Planctomycetaceae > Schlesneria. The sequence continues at coordinate 6,694 of CAZSTW010000074.1, forward strand.
CTATCCACAGGAGGTGCAGCATGGCTGGTATCGTCGATCAGCGCGTCGTAGTAACCGTCGAAGACCAGCATCTATCCACGATTCAAACCGTTGCCAGTGCTCTCCGGCTGGCGGGAATGAATATCACGAATGTCATGCCGACGGTCGGCATTATCACTGGAGAAGTTCCGCATGCCAAACTGATCGCATTGGCGAAAGTGGCCGGAGTTGCCGCTGTAGAACTGGATCAGGAAATGAACACCGTCTAAAATGAAAACCGTCTAATAAGTGTTCCGAAGCGAAATCAGCGAGCATTCAGGGAGCTTAGTTCCCCTGATCTGCTTCGCATGAGATCAAGAGAATCTTCAATTAAGCCTCTGAATGGTTGCATAGTCGTATTTTCGTTCAATCTCAGCTCGACACCTTTTCAAATCAGATTGAAAGCAGGTGCAGCACAGAGGCACAGAGGGAACGGCGTTCTCCGGGAATGAGCCTGACTGCGGCGAATGACTCTCAGTCATTCACTCCCCGCGGCCGGTGTCTCCGACCGCGTGGCGAAGGCTCCGCCACCTGCGTTCGCTCCAGTCGCTCCGCTCCCTGCGCTCGCTCCGGTGGCCTCGCCCTCGCCGCAGACTTTTGGAACCAGTTCTCGTCCCTTTCAACCTGTTACGCTTGTCACCGGTCTAAAGAGAAGCAAGCTGGGACACCCCGCGGAAGCATTGAGTTCCAGGATTTTGCGGATTTCACGTCGTATTACGAACGTCGCTGAGTCAAACAGCCAGTTACTGGCTGGCAGATTTCGTACCGTTGGGAGACCCCGAAATTGCCACTCCTGCCGGCAGCGGGCGCCCCGCCACGGGGAATCCCTGTTCGTGGGCGAAGACCTGCAGCTTTCGATAGAGATCATAGCTGTCGGGATAGACCCAGAAGGTCAACGTCGTGTCGCTGCCTGCGCTGACGAGTGCCTGATAAAACTTCGATCCTTGCGACAGCGCCACGTCGACCGGTTCGCCGCGAAGGTTTTCCTCGGGGTGAATTTCCCAGTATCGCATACTCATACGATAGCCGCCGATTCCTCGCAGTTCCTCCAGGCCGGTGATATTGTCGACTCCGATAATATATTCGAGATTGAATCCGTTGATGGGACCAACCTGACCTTTGTGCTGGCGTGTTTTGAGGATCCACTCCTTGCGTCGTTCGATATGCTCTTTCAGGCGTTCGACCAGTGCTTCGATCGGCACTTCTGCGACGCGGTTTTTTTCCAGACGAAAATGCAGTTCCCGCCCCATGACGGTCCTGCTGACAGGCGTGATCCGGTGTTGAAGTTTTTCGACGGGCGGAGATTTCGATTCGAGTTCTTTCACTTGAGCCAGCAGTCGAGCCAGCGCCTGACGCGTTAATTCCAGATCCAACTTCCCCTGGGCTGCTTTCGCTGCCGAGGCCTGTAACTGGTTCTGACGTTCTTCAAGCAGGCTGCGAGCGGTTTGCAATCGCAGGTCGAGATCTGACTGCTGCTGGTTACTTTTTGCGAGCGAATCGCCGATTCGCCGTGCCTCTTCCGTAATCGCGGCAACCTCTTTTTCCAGATCCTGAACCTGTGCTACGAGTTCCGGGGGGGGGAGGAGCGGCGGCAGTGGTTCGATTGGCGCATCCGGTTCAGGAGTCACTTCCGCCATGATCGGCTCGGGGACTTCAGCTGTTGCCTCGAAGGGAATTTCGGGGGCTGCCGGAATCGACGGAACGGGCTTTTCCTCCAGGTCAGGGATGCTGATGGCAGGAGTGGTTTTCGGCTTCGCAGGGGCCTGGCTGACGCGAACACCGGCAATCACGATCAGGATGATCAGGATGCCGACGATGTTCGCGACGACATCCAGGAACGAATCCGACCCGAACATGATTTCAAATTCACGGCGACGGCTCACTTGAGTATCCCCCGAAAGAGTCGGCGTTGTGGTTTTGCAGGCGCAGGTGCGGGGGACGGTGCCTTCACGGGTGTATGCTCGACGGTCTTGGGAATTTCTGACTGCTGGTTCGAGTATTCGACGGCATATTCACGAGTACTGGATAGTCCGGCACGTTCCAGCAGCGAATGAACCCGTTCGTAGTTCGCATCACCTCCATCGGCAATGACGAACCTCAGACTGGGCTTCCAGAAGAATCCCTGTGGTGGCTTACCCCAATCGCGAGCCTGCAGATCCAGAACCGTGACAATCTTGGCAAACGAATCCTCGCGGCTGTCTGTCTCTTCAATCGGTACACCGTGCTTGCGGCCAATGACGTAGCGTTTAGGTTCGATGTCGATCCGAACTTCTCGTTCCAGACCGATCGCAGCACCTGGATCGGACAGACCCCAATGGCGATGAGCTAACTGCTCTGGTTCGGTCGGGGCTTCACGGTCCGAGGATTTACGTTTTTTACCGCGCAGGTCTTCCACGGGAATGTGTGGCTTTCCAGAAGATCCCAGTCCGGTGTCGGGACGAGCACTCCTACCAGGTTGCTGTTGCCCATCACTTTCGGTGTTGTCCCCTGGTTCCGAATCATCGAGTGATTCAATCCCTGAATTGCTGGATGATCCTCCGGTGCCAGGTACCGTACCGGGCCTGGCCTGTCGTCCCTGTGGCGATGCTCCGCTTTGAGGCGATCCCATTGAGTCATCGACCATCGTCCCACCAGCAGCGACTGCAAGGCGGCCGGATGAATTGCCTGCACCCACTCCCGTACCCGTGTTGCTGTTTCCTGCGGTGCCGGCGGTCCGTCCAGTGGCCCCCGGTTTGATTTGACCTGCCGGGGTGTTACGCCGCGGCGGCCCTTCAAAGTTTTCAACGCGTTCCCAACTTCGTCCGCCCGTATCTTCCTTGGTCATGATGTCATTTAACTCGAACTCGTCTGCACCGGAACCACTGGCAGCAGATCGAGTACCGCCGGCCGGCGTTGTACCTCCGGCCAACAGAGAATCACCGCTGGCAGATCGTCCGCCTGTCGCAGGCCGAATTCCACGTCCCCCACCCCCTGCTCCCGGCACCAGCCCCGCTGATCGCAAGACTTGATCCCTTTCGGCGATCAGTTTCGCGACAGCCGTCTGGCACGCCGCCTTCGCGCCGGCGTCGACTTCGGGCATCTGCAATTCGGTGTCTTCGGCAATCAGTTCATAACCGTGTGGCTGTTTCAAGTCCCGCAGCATGTTCATGGCAACGTAGTACGCAACCGTTCCACTTGGCCGGACCAGTAACAGGACATAGGGTTCCGGCTGACGCGAAGGGTTCGGCTGCCGGACGTTCCATGCGGTCCAGTAGTTCGATAATGCATTGGCACCGACGAGCAGTGGATTGACGTGTGGATTGAAGCCGGCGAGATCCTCTTTTGTGATCGTGATATCTTCCGGGATGAATCGAATACCGGTGGCCGTACATTCAATCAGGATCGGACGTCGCGACGTGCCTGACACGACGTCGAACGGCACAACTTCGAACTTGCTGTTGTCGTTGCCATCGGCCTGTTGGGCCGCTCGCAACCGTTTTTTGAGTTCCTTGATCTGCGTTTCGAGTTCAATCCGTTCGCGTACGGTACCTGTTCCCATTGACGATGCGGAAATCTCGCCCGTCATGTTTCCTAACTTGACTTCGAGCTCTTTCAGTTCGGCCTGCATGGCGGCGACCCGTTTGGCGGCAGCCGCTTCCAGTTGCTGACGTTGGGCACGCAGGCGAGCACGCTCTTCACGTGTTTCATTAAGGCTGGCAACGCGATCCTGCCAACGTGCGGCGAGGGCCGCCAGTTCGCGTTCTCGCTGTTCGAGTGCAACCGCGCGAACGTCGAGAGGAGGATCTGCCGGCGATTCTGATTCCGGGGATTCGGCCGGAATTTCGATGGGCGTCCACTGCGGAGAGACTTCTGCCTGGGATTCGGGTTCCAGCGGAGACTCGACACTCAGGATCGGTGATTGTGCCGGAGCGGCTACCTGTACCGTCGACGGTGTCGTCACTCGATCACGAATCATCCGTGTCGTCACCAGCAGCAGAAAAATCAACGATCCCATGGTACAGACGAGCACCGCCAGAAACGGGAACAGCGCCACGGACTGTGAACTTCTGGGTCGAGCCATAATA
>CAZSTW010000074.1:10917-32503 GCA_964609845.1 uncultured Planctomycetaceae bacterium
ATACACGTCGGAAATCGCTACGATCACTCGAGAACGTCCGTCCTCGATTTGCAGACGTCAGGCGGCTTTTCCTTTGACTCGCGATGTCATCAGGTTCACGGCAGCGTTCAGGTTGAGCAATGTTTCTTCCAGAGTGTCGGCGACACGAACCGAATCGAGATTCTGGGCCAGGCGTTCTTCGAGTCGAATCAGTTCGGATTCTCCTTCGGTAATCTTCAGGAGCATCAGTCCCTGGTCGCGCAGTTCTCGCAATTGATCCGTCATTGCGTGCGTGGCATGTTCGAGGCGATCACCCCACCCCATGGCGGCACCTGTCAATGATTCTGTCAGTTGTGTCATAGCGACGGACTGGCTGTCACGAGTTTCCACCAGGTCGGCGTGGAATGATTGCCACGTCTGAGCGATCAAAGCAGCACTTCGTTCCTGCTGTTCAACCAGGGCCGCCTGCGATTCAGCCACCTGACGCGCGATCGTCGCTGAGGAAGTCTCAAAGGCCGTTACGAATTCCGTGCGTGCCGCAGAAAGTTGTTCGGCGTGATCGGACAGTGCGGTCGTCAGTCCTGACTGGAACGCCTGGTCGAGAACTTCCTGCTGTCGCGCCAGCGTCGATGTCCAGCGATCTCGCAATGATTCCAGTGACGTTTGCCACAGGTCCATCTGCCAGTTGATCATTCCTTCGGTGCGAGTCAGCAGTTGCGAGGCTGCTTCTGCCTCAGCATTGACCAACGGTCCTGTTGGGGTCCCCGCAGCAGGGAAGAGACAGATCAATTGCTTGACTCCGACATCTTCAATGTCGTCCAGTGTCTGCTGTTCTGCGCGTTCGATGACAAATGTTCCAAAAACCAGAATCATTGAAAGGGCCAGCGACAACGCTGTCGTATCGAATGCGACGGCCAGTCCTGCGGTCACCTCAGGCAAGGATGATTCCAGTTGATCGGGTGTGATATTCGCGATAGCCATCGTGATCCCGATGACCGTTCCCAGAAAGCCAAGAATCGGTACAGCCCAGGTGATCGTTCGGATCAACGCATATCCATCATGCAGTCGTCCAGACGCCAGGTCAGAAAGATAATTAAGGTGTCCTTCCAGTCCGTCAGCCGATCGTCGACCGACGACATAGTCAATGACGTCTCGAATACGACGGACCAGCATCGAATCTTCACAGCGGCGGGCGACGAGATTGAGGTGTTCGTTAATCCCCTGGGCCGTTTCGATGGCATCCAGACTGGTGTCGAGTTTCAGTCCATCCAGCAGGTCAGCAGCAAGGGCTCCCCGTTCCGCAGGTATGCGCGTTGCCTTCATGACAAGAGTTGCAATCCCGATGAAAAACAGCCCCGTTGTGGCGTATTCGATCCAGTGGGCGGTGAAATAGCGAGAGATGGACTCCTGGTAAATCGGTACGAACGGCAGACCTGCATAGAATGCAAACGTCACCGCAGTTCCCCACAACCAGGCGGATGTCACGATCCCGTTGATGACTCGATCAACGATTCTCACATTCGGTGCGGACTTGGGTTTCGTCATGCGAACTGATTCCTCGGTAAACTTTGATCTGATCGGCGTCGTTCCGCTTGTCGAGTTCACAAACGTCAAACCAGGCAGGCGCGGCGGCTTGGCGAGTTTTCTTGGAAGTTTGGGTAAAATACCTCGAGCGATACCGTCGATTCAGGCGGCCCATTCGGTAGAATCGTCAAAGTCGACACCCAAGTTGAGGGAAACTACGGTGGTTGAAAGTTGGTGAGAGTTCCAATAATGCGGAAACTCAGGAAATGATGATTTGCGAACCCTGAACTGAGTTCCGTATCCTGTAGTAACAACGGCTGATCGGGCCGGGAGCGAGTCTGAGGGCCGGAATTTCAAATAGATTCGCGGGAATCGGGGATTGGTATTTTGAAGATTCGCACGCAAGATGCAGCGATTGCCACGGAAGTCCTGGGCTATCTGAATTTTTCGGGAGGTCGGCCTGACCCGAAGTTCGAAAGCAACATCAACGAACTTCTGGCGGGGGTCCCGTGGAAACAGGTGGCCGAGACATTACGAACCGTACTGGCCGACTTGCATCAGTCATCGCCAGCGTTCACAGAGTGTTCTCAGGCGGAGCACGTGATATCGCTCACGTTTGATCGAGCACTGCCGGCCTACCGCGAACATCATCGGGATCTGCTGTTCCATCTGAAGGATGAAGATTTCCAGCACCCGTTTTTCCTGGCCAAGGTCTTCGAAGCAGTCCTTGAGCAGGGGGGGCCGTGGGACGAAGGTGACCGGATCATCGCTGGAGTCTTGCGCAAATTAAATGACTTTGCGGGATATCGTCCGATCGCCGTTCTGGAAAATGGTCGGCGGATGGAATTGTATTCGCACGAACGGTTTCGGCCGATGCCACTCTATCTGCGGGGGGCGGGGGTGGCGAATGGCCCGTACCGTGCCGTCGTAGAACGAGCGATCGAGCTGTTACGTCAAATGCCACCTCAGGTCCTGGCTGATGCCTATTTTGACCTGGACATGATGGACGAACTGGCGGTTGACCAGCGTGCCCATGATCACATTCATCCCGCAAACAAACGGACGAATTATCTGTTTGGAGAATGGGACCCCCATCAGATCGATATCAAGGGACGCTATCGCCGGTTTGTCGTCCGCAAAATGATTCTTGACGCGCTGCTGGACTGGGCTGCAAAGCAGAAGCGAGTCGATCCTGATGAAGTCCTTTTTGATATCGCTGCTGTCCTGTGCGGGACAATTCTGATGGCATCGTCCATCAGTGGATACGGTCCGGAATGTCACGATTCGAACGTGACACTGTCGTCCTTGCTGCCACGCGTCGCACGTCAGCGGGACGAATTCTATACCCGACTTGTTCAGACAGCGTCCGGGGCACGCGCCAAGCGCCTGGCTCGCCACACCAAATTGACTCGTCAGCCGTTCGGGCATGTTCGACAGGCCCTGAACATGTTTCTTGCCCAGTATGGTGCACAGCAGGTCCAGCGCCGGCAGCTGGCGTACCTGTTTGCCCGCATGGGCTACGCAGAAGCCAGCCTCCGTCAGGCTTCAATCATCCCTTGTGCGTCTGCTCGATTTGAATGTGAAGTCCTGTGTCGGGCTCACACAGCCCGCCGGATCGTCGAACAGGGGAAACTCGAAGAAACGACACGTCTGCTTGAAGAGGCTGAAGACTATCTGCATCGCGGCATTGAATGCGGTGCATTGGTGGACCCTTGGAATGTGCTCGGATTTCAAGGGCTCTTCCCGCTGTTTTCATCGCGTGAAGACAGTGTTCCCGATCAGCGTGTCGAGATGCTGTATCACATCATGGAATCTCTCCTGGACGCCTATTCGCGTGCCCTGGAAGAAGCGGCGGCACGTGGCGACAAAGCGATTGCCAGCCGGATTTCGGCTCGTTATGAAAACCTGGCGCAGTTCTGGGATCGATTTGGAACGGTCACCGTCGAAGACCTGCCGCGCGTTGCTGCCCATGAGCAACTCGATTCCGCCTCACACGTCGCCCGCGCACTTGCAGAATGGCGTGAAGCGGGCGAAGCCACGGGTGATATTTCGTTCTGGCGATCACACGTCGACCAGTTCCAGTCGTCGAAGGCGTATGCGCAAGTGGTCTCAGCACTGCTCGAACGACGCGATCGTGTGGCGGCTCTTGGACTGCTGATGCAGTGGCTCAGTCAGCATGAATCTGTCGGCCTCGAGGCGGGGCACCAGTCGTTCGAGGACCTTCTGCTCTGGTGGATGGGGCTCGTTGTCGAAGATGGTACAACTTCGAAAGACGACCCGTGGCCACTGGTTCGCCGCATGTTTGACTACCTCGAAGCCAACGCTGGCGAACTTTGGCAATCGCCGATCTTTCGCCAGGGTGTCATCGTCGAAGAATCTTCGCGAGATTCGTGGCCAGTCAGTTCCGACAAGAATGAGCCTGCAGAGACCGCAGACGTAGAAGCCGATTCGGATGACGAAGACGCACTCTTCAGCGCGGCATATGACGAAGTGGTTTACCGAGACAGCACGGATGACGGGCAGGAAGGCCCGATCATGGATGAGCGATCACGGCTGGATGGTGACACCGAATTCGAACGCCTGGAAAAGCGCATGGATCCGCGTCTGAAATTCCTGCGCATGATGGCTCAACTCTGGCAGATGGCGGCGACGCTTGCTGTCGAGCGTGAACAGATGCTGAATGGGGAGTCCAAAGAAGCGAAGGCTGCGCGGACATCACAAACGGAATCGCTGCGTCACTGGATGGATCATGCGACGCAGCTGCAAAACGATCTGGGGAACCTGATCGACGAACTGTGGCGCAGCGACATCGGTGAATCGGACGGCGAACATGATTCGAATATCGAGTTCGATTCTCAATTGCAGGCAAAGCTGTATCTGGTTCAATCGGGTTTGACCACATGGCTCAGCTGCCGTTCGGCCCAGTGGTGCCTGGCATGTGCCCTTTCGCCTGAAGACCAGAATGTACGCAGTACCGCTGACGATGTTCGCGTGATTGATATGTACCGTGGAATCATCCAGCGGGACGAAGTTGAAGTGCGCCGAGTACTTCCGGGATTACTCAGGTCTCTGCAGCGAAAGCCCCTCTTGTATGTCCCTCTGGAACATGGTGGCGATCCCAAGCAGATTCTGGCGGCGCGATCACAGCAGATGGTCGTTCGTTTCCTTCTGGCTCATTTGCCCCAACTCGGATTGCTGCGAGAAACCTGGCACTTGCTGAGAACGGCACGTCACATGGAACGTGCATCCCGGCCCATGGGAATGGCGGTTACCGAATTTGACCGTCTGTTCCGAATCGCGCTCAGGAACACTCTGGAATGCGTCGTCAGGGCATCGCGAGAGTGGAAGGGGGGCCGCTTTACCAACGAGGAATTGATCGAGGTTGTTGGCGAAATCGTCGAGCTCTACCTCGACCAGTGGCTGGAACACAGCAGCACAATGCGGTTGTCATCGGTGGAGGCGCTGAAGGTCGAATCGGTCTGGAACGATACCGCCAAATTCGTGAAAACCTACGGCTCTGACATTCTGAATGCTCGCGTATTAACTCTTGGCAACGTACGGGCGATCCTGCACAGCGGAGTCTCACGGTTCCTCGAGTATCTTGAGCAGAACGAAGATCCTCTACACCCTGTCAAATTGCTCGAAGATCTGCGAAACGGCAAGATCGACCGTGAAGAGGCGTCTGAACATCTGCATCTGATCTATCAGGTCGTGGTGGAAAAATTCGACCGCTTCCTCGAGTACAATACGACGACGACACAATCAGATTACGGCGAACAGTTCTACAGTCTACTGGATTTCCTGAGGCTGGAAACGGCATATGACCGCGATGCCTGGAATCTGCTTCCCGTTGCTGTGGCCCACGAAGTACTGGCCCGGCAGGGTAAACCCGAAGCGGCGATTATCTGGGAAGATGTCTTTACCGTGAAGACGGAAGAGATGGCCGATACGCATCTGGAAGAACTCGAATCGCTGCAGAAGAAGTACGGAATGCGACTCCCTTCCGTCACCAATCATCTGCAGGAACGCTTCGTGAAGCCGCTCGCCGTCAATCACATGCTGGCTCAGATTCGTCCCGCCTGTGAAGATGCGGATGCCGGTCGACATGACTCACCTTCGTTCCAGGCGATGCAGTCGGCGGTGGAGGAATACATCAAGACGACATCCGGTTCAGGCCTGGATGTCCCGTCCTGGCTGAAGACACTGGAAGAAGAGCTTCAACATGTTCATGAGTCAGGTGATGCACCGGTCCCAGACGTTGAACCTCAGTTACGACTTCCAGCACCAAGCCTGAGCCTGAAAGATCTGCGGCAGCAATTGAAAGGCTGGAAACAGCCTCCGAGTGATCGTAAGGGAAAGGCCTGAGCGGCGATCATACCTCAGCAGTGACGATGCGATCCATGGATCAGCAACGTCAGAAATGGAGAATGTCAGTGCTTCGCATCCAGGAAGCCATGATTTAGGGATGCGATTACATTCGAAATCGAATCATGTCAGGCTGGCTGATCGCTGGACGCTCGGGTGAACAATCATGAATGGCCAACCCAAACCACCAGGTATTTGTTGTTGTTACGTAAGATTCGTCGGATACTTGATGGTTCCGAATGTCCTTCGTGCGGTGATGGCTCTGATTGCCCTGTCGCTGGCAACAGATCTCCATCTGGTTCTGGCAGCGCCACCCAAACTTGACCCGACGACAAATGTCAGTTGGCGTCATGACGGTACGGGACGATTTCCCAATATTAACCCTCCTGACGAGTGGGCTTCAACAAAAAACCTTCGATGGCGCACGAGCATCGACGCAGGCGGCTACTCGTCACCAATTGTTTCTGCAAATCGGATCTTCATCACTGCTGAGATGGGAAGCCTGTTCTGCCTGGACATGGCCGACGGTCGAATCTTATGGAAAAAGGATTTGTTCAGCGTCGACAGTCCAGACATTCCGCGGGAATTGTCGCCAAAATTGATGCGAGGTTGTGGCGGGGACAGCAAGCAGTCCACGCCCACGCCGACCAGCAATGGCCAACTGGTCTTTTCGATCAATGCTATGGGACTTGCTGCCTGTTACGACATTCATGGGAATCAGAAATGGATCCAGATTGTCGATACCGCGGGGGACGAAGAATACTTCAGTTCGTCGCCCGTCTTTCATGGCGATCGCATTATCTTGACCTGGGGTTGCCTGCTGGCACTTGACGCAGCAACTGGAAGAACGGTCTGGAAGGCTCCCGATGTTCTGCCGACTCATGGAACTCCGCTGGTTACGCGAATTGGCGACATCGACGTGATCATCACACCTGGTGGCAGCATTGTTCGCGTGACGGATGGAGAGGTCCTTTGTTCTGGTTTGTTCGAGTCGACATTCACGACTCCACTGGTCGTCGAGAATGTTTTGTACGTGATTGACGGCAAGCCCCGCGCGTATCAGTTGCCGGAAAAAATCGAGAAAGGCATGCCGCTGAAACTGCTTTGGAGCGGCAAACTCAAAGGGGCCTTTATGGCCTCGCCTGCATTTCACGACGGCTTGATTTACACGATTGAAAGTCAAAAGAGCCGCATTCATGTTCTGGATGCCAGAACGGGTGCCGAAGTGACGGCCAGGAGTAGTGAGGCATCGATGGCGACCGAATCCGGGGTTCCGGTCGAAGGGTTGGCTCGAGTTCAATTCACATATGCCAGCCCAGTTGCCACAGGTCGGGCAATCTATTTTTTTGATGACTCGGGCAACACGGTTGTTCTGGAACCAGGCCAAGACCTTAAAGTGCGGCGAGTCAACAAACTCGATGGTGGTATCGTTGGTACGCCGTTTTTCGTCGGCGACAAAATCCTGTTTCGCACCAATGACGCCGTAACGTGCGTTGGCAATCAGCCAAATTAAAGACACACTTTCTTGAATTGGTTCTAAGCACGCGACTCCTGAAGATTGACGACTGCTACAGGGAAACAGCCATGCCGATCCGAAACTTGATTTTGTTTTTCCTGGTCGGCGTTTCCGCTGCCACGGCAGCAGAGAACTCGGTCGCGAAGTCTGTGGTTGTGACAGACTGGCCACAGTGGGCGGGGCCGAATTCGAACTGCACATCCAATGAAACGGGATTGCTGAAGGAGTGGCCTCAGGAAGGACCGCCAGTCCAATTCCGGATTCCAGTTGGAACAGGTTCGAACCATCCCTCCATTTCTGGTAACGACCTCTGTTACGCGCAGCTCGAAGAAGATTCACTTCACGAAACAGTCAAATGTGTTGACGCAAACACTGGCAAAGAAAAATGGTCGCACACCTATGAAGTCCCGCCCGTTTACACGGTCGGATGGGGGGAACTGGGGGTACGAGCCACACCAACAATTACCGACAAATACGTCTATTCCATCGGAACATTCGGGCACGCCTTCTGCTTCGAACGAGCGACCGGAAAGATTGTCTGGCAGCAAAATTTTCGCGAACAGTCCCCGTACCTCGATGGATCGTTGAAAGGCAACGGAAACCTGGAATGGAAGGGCTTCAATGGTTCCCTGATTCCGCTGGGTGACAAGATTTTCCTGTTTTATTGGCAGGGAGGAAACCCTGCAATTCCCGCTTGGGCAAAAACGGAAGTCAGTGACAAGATGCAGGTGTTTGCGTATGAGGCACTGACCGGCAAGGTCGCGTGGAAGTTCGAAGAGACGTGTGCTCCGGGAACTCGCGGTCCCGGCCTTGTCACGGGAAATGGGCTCCCGATCCAATTCCAGAACGAAAACTGCCTGGTCATCCATGGAAACCGCCAGTGGAAAATTCTGCGTCAAGCCGATGGCAAGCAGGTCTGGAACTGGGAATGCTCCGGCCCGAACGAAGCCCCCGCCTGGGCCAGTGGTGGACTGAAACCTGTCGGTCCCAACCTTTACCTGGATGACTTAAACGGTTGGCAGAAGTCGCTGGTCGAGTGTGATTTTTCCCAGGCTGATCCCAAACCGAAAGTGCTGTGGACCGGCAACGAAGTCCACGAAGCAGTAACTCCCCCTGTCATCGTCGATGGACACATTTACGGTTTCTGGGTCGACAATCGTGAAGAATCCTGGGCACTGGGAGCGAAACCCGGAAAAGCGAACTTTTCATTGCGATGCACAGAACTGATGTCAGGCAAGATGAAATGGTCTCAACCAGGCTTCAAGATGGGACTGTCGATGAGTGCTGCGGATGGACGAATCTACGTTCGCAGCCATCAGACGGTAACATTGATCGAAGCGAATTCGCTGGCCTACACGGAACGCGGGAAGCTGGAACGAGTCCACGATTTGCGAAACACAGGTCCCAGCAGCCAGAAAGGGCTACTGGACTGGAACATGCCCGTGATTTCGCGAGGTCGTATGTACCTGAGAACCCCCACTGAAGTCATTTGCTACGATATTCGAGCCGCAAAGTAATAGGGCAATCGGCTTTTTCAAAGACGCGAAACAGGATTCCCTCCTCCGCTGCGTCATGCGGGGACGCCCCTTCGGCTCTGACGGCCGGACATAATTGGACCAGTCCGACCTATCCCCTTTTTTTCGAACCTCGCGCACGCTTCTGCCATGTTTTCAGATAGAAACCAACCGACTTCCAGACCCGAGAGTATTCGTGCAATGAACAAGATCCTGGTCCTCTTCGATTCCCGTTCCGGACATACGTCGCAGATGGCATCATTTGTGGCCGAAGGGGCCAGCAGCATTGCTGACACGGAAGTTCGATTGCGGTCCGTTGATGAAGCAACTGCTGACGATGTCGTCTGGTGTGACGGCCTGGCCGTCGGCAGTCCAACAAACATGGGCCTGCTCAGTTGGAAGATGAAGCGGTTCTGGGACGAGACCATGATGCCCCAGTGGGCAAAAGTGGATGGCAAGATCGCCTGTGCTTTCAGTTCGTCAGGTGGATGGGGCGGCGGTTCCGAAATGGCCTGCCAGAGTCTGCTGACCGTCCTGATGAATTTCGGCTTCCTCGTCTTCGGAGTCACCGACTACGTGAGTCGGGACCTGACGCTGCACTACGGCGCCATTGCCGCCAAGGAACCACGCGACGAGGATACCCAGGCCGCCTGCCGCAAACTGGGCCGCCGCCTGGCTGAATGGACTGCGGTCTATTGCCATGCTCGTCTCGACGAACATCCCAATCACAAGATGTCGGAACGGATGATGCCCGAGGCATAAATCGCCCGGGATGAACATTCACCCCGACGGAAAGATAATCATTCGACGCAGAAGCCGAGGCGATCAGTTTCTTAATGTAGTGTGGGACCAGCTCGCTTCGAGCGCAGGCCCACCAAAAGGACTTTCTGCCCTCCTGTCGCCCTTCGTCCAGCGAACGGCGATTTTCATTGACCGAGTACAAGTACGCGTTCCCCGATTTGCGGTCGGGTGGCCGGGTCTGGACTGAGGCTTTGCGAAGGAAGGCCCGGTCTTCGTGTGGAGCGCACATTCCGGGACTTCGCGAAGACGCTCCAGTCCGCTCCAGTCCCGGCCACCCCCTAACGAGTTCCGGCTGATAGTCGCAGGTTATTCGACGGTTTCACCCAGTTGATCACTGCTGGAATCTCACCGGGTTCGGAAAATCGGAAGACATTCACCGTCGCGTCTGTGCTGTCCGCATCTTCGTCAAGCACAAGAACACCGACGACTTGATCTCCTTCGAGCAACTTTCCGAAGGCGAACTGCAACTCCTCACCGTCCTCGGCCTGATGCGTATCACCCACCAGGACGAATGCCTGTTTCTGCTCGATGAACCAGACACGCCCCTTAACCCGATCTGGAAACTGCGCTACTTCGACGAAATCGAAAAGGTGCTGAAACAGGATGACGACGAGATTATCAAAGGCGACTCGCAAATCATCATCACCACGCACGACCCGATGATGATCGGCAGCCTGAGAAAAGAGCAGGTGCGGATACTGCGGCCCGGCGACAAGAGCACTGTTGAAACGCCACTTGACCACCCACAAGGCATGAGCGTTTCCGGATTGTTGAAGAGCGAATACTTCGGCCTTCGCTCAACCGTCGACGGCGAGACCCGGCGGCGATTAGACCGACGAAACTTTCTGTACGCAAAAGGCGATGAACGGACGCAGTCGGACGACGAGGAGATGTCGCGACTAAGCCATGAACTGTCGGAATTGGGATTCGCGAACGACTTCAAAGACCCGATGTACGACCTGTTCGTCAAACGCATGGCGAAGATGACTCAGTTCCACAAGGATGCACTCACCACGGAGGAACAAGCGGTCCAAGACGCCGCTGCCGACGAGATCATCCGCGCGATTCTAGCTGAGGAGAAATCCGCATGAGGTGGATTGATTTTGATCAGAAGAAGCCCACGGATGCATTTCCAGGCTGGACTCCATGGGCGCCAGCGGAATGGAAAGCGTGGTTAGACGAATCCGCCCGGTTGCTTGGCGCCGCAGGAGTTCTCAATGCCGAGGCTGAACAACTACAAATGCAAGGCGATGCGAAAGGGGCTCTGGCAAAGATCGCTCAGAGGAACAAGTTGATCGATGATAACGGCACGCATTGGGGAAAGCTGAAAAAGTGGCTGCTCGCACTTTCACACGGCAAGTGTTGGTTCTCAGAGACAAAAGACGATTACTCTCATTACGACGTCGAGCATTTTCGCCCTAAGAAAGAAGCCAAGGACGACCAGAATCTTGGATCTGATGGGAAGGCAACGCAACGGGATGGCTACTGGTGGCTCGCGTTTGAATACAGCAATTACCGTATCTGTGGGAATGTTGGAAACCGGAAGAAAGGGGGGTGGTTTCCATTGCACGCAGGCTCAACGTGTTCGACCTACTCGGCCCGCTGCGAGGAATCTGAAACCCCCTATCTGCTTGACCCCATCCAGAAGGCCGACACTCGATTGATTGCCTTCGACGAAGAAGGCAACGCAATCCCGTCACCAGGTTGCGACGACTGGGAGAAGAAGCGAGTTGAGGTCTCGATTAACCGACTCAAACTGAACGAGCATGACGCACTTCCGGAGGCACGCCGAAAAGTGTGGCAACGCATTACGCGAGCGATCGAAGGATTTCTTCAGGCTAAGGCAGCATACCGCCCAGGGATCAATCCGACACCAAAGGAACGGATGGAGCAGAATTTGCGAACAATCCATGAGTTGACCCGTGAAGACGCGGAGCTTTCGACAGTCGCCTTATGGTGTGTCCGATTCCGAAATGATCCTCAACTACTGTCTCTTGTTGGCGGATAGCAACCAGCGAGTCGGGAGGATCATAGATTACGTGCACAGCTGCTACCTCCGACGTCGCAGCTTCGATAGAACTTCTCACTTCGCCTTGCGTTCCTTGTCGCTGAGGATGCCTCGGAAGACGATGTCCAGGATGTGGGCTTCTTGTTCGCCGGCCGATTTCTTGCCGAGGAAATGGTTTGTGAACATGGTGCCGTAAACCAGGTTGCCGATTGTGTCTAACAGGGCGTCGACCTGGATGTCGGGGCGCAGGCGGCCCTGGTCGATCAGGTTTTTGTAGAATTCGCGCCAGTAAATGCGGGCGGTGTCGCGATGCTCGAAGTAGGTCGGGCGTTTGCGATTCTTGAAGATCGCCCGTTCCTGAATCAGCAGCTCGACGTACTGGGGATGGTCTGCAAAAAACGACAGGTACGCTCGGATTGCCTTGGCGATTTTGTCGAACGGGTCTGCGGTGCTTTCTTCCGCTGCGCGAATGGCCAGTTGCATCTGGTTCATTCCCCAGTCGACGCAGGCAAGAAAAAGCTGCTCCTTGCTGGGGAAGTACAGATAGATCGTCCCTTTGGCGATCCGGACACGTGCGGCCACGCGGTCCATATCGCATTCTGAGTAACCCAGTTGGGCAAACAACCGCGACGCGGCATCCACGATCTTCTGACGGCGCTGAAGCCGCTGTGTGGCTGCCTTGTCTTGCGACGCTTTTGATGTGACTTTCACAAGCCTGAACCCTGAACGGAAGAACGAATCTAATGAACCGGCGTCCAATGTGAGGACTGGGTGCCACGGTCTTGGAGTCTGCGACAAGGCCGTGTCTTCGATGGATCTTGAGATTAGGAAAAAGTCATAGGGGCAGCCAAGGGATCCGTTGTGAAATGAGCTGGTAACAATATTTCGCACGACCTTGTCGCAGACTCCAAGATCGTGGCACCCACTCTCGGCGCAATCGACTGGCAGATCACCGCCGAGCCCTTGCGAATCCGGCAGTAATCATCGTCGCTCAATTTGAGTGGCAAAACAATATCCATGACTTGATGACCCGGGGCAATCGCTTTTTCAAAGTTGGGTGGAGTCAATGTTACCCACATCTTTGCCTCGGAGCGTACCAGTTGCTGCCGCCAGCCAGTATGAATTTCGAGACATCGATCAGCCGGAACGCGCTAGCGTCCGGTTTCTGGAGATGCGTGTCTCCAGTTGTCCATCGGAACCGGACGCTAGCGCGTTCCGGCTGATGGTCGCAGGTTATTCGACGGTTTCACCCAGTTGATGACTGCTGGAATCTCAACGGGTTCGGAAAAACGGAATACATCCTTCCCACCTTCAAAAAGGCATTGGCCCTGCATGATACCCCGAGACAATGACGGATTGCCAACATTCGCTGGACACGCTCATGCTATCCCGTAATACTATGACTGACCAGTCAGTCAGTTGTAAAGGCTGGTGCCGCGATGACCGGTCGGACAGCAGCCTGGCCCAGTCGGCTCGCACAGGGAATTGATGAGGGCAACGATTGTGAAATGCTACGCAGATGAAGTCGCTGACTTCAGACCTCCTGCGCTCAGGCCGGTCTCCGCCGGACTTCGTCTGTTGAGTCTCGTTGCAATTATGCTGGCCGCAGCAGGCTGTCAGCCAAAGGCCTCAACTGGAGCCGCGAAGACAGCGCCACCGCCGGAAGTCGTGGTGACGTCTCCTGTCGAACGGGAGTTTGAACCGTTTGAAGAATTCACCGGTCGCCTGGAAGCCTCGGAAGTCATCGAGATTCGCGCGCGTGTGGGCGGGTACCTCGATAAAGTCCTGTTCCATGACGGCGCCGATGTCGAAGAGAACGAATTGCTGGCTGTGATCGATCCACGCACCTACAAGGCCGAACTGGCGCGCGCGACGGCATCGGTCAATCAGGCCAAATCGCGACGAGAACGAACATTCAAGGAACTCGAACGAGCCAAGCAACTGCTGGCCAACAAAGTCGTCACGCAAGAGGATTTTGATCGGCTGCAGTTCGATCACACAGAAGCTGAGGCGGCGCTTCAGATCGCCGAAGCCAGTGAATCGCTGGCCCAACTGAATCTGGGATTCACCGAGATTCGATCTCCCGTCAAAGGGAAGATCAGCCGCCGGTTGATCGACGAGGGAAACCTGGTCAAGGCGGATGACAGCCTGCTGGCAACCATCGGTGCAGTTGATCCGATTCGAGCCTATTTCGAAATTGACGAACGAACCGTGCTGAGACTTCGCCAACTGATCCTGGGTGGCCAGATGCGACTGCCGACAGAGCAGAAGCTGGAAGTCCAGTTGTCGCTCGCGAACGAAAAATACTTCTCACTCAAGGGTGTGATCGATTTCACTGACAACGCTCTCGATCCTCACACCGGGACATTGCGAGCTCGAGCCTCAATCGAAAACGGCAGCCTGTTGCTGTTGCCCGGCCTGATCGTCCGCTGTCGGATGCCGATCGGCAACGCTCGCAGCGGACTATTCATTCCCGAGGAAGCACTTGGTTCAGATCAGGGGCAGCGCTATATCTATGTTTTGAATGACAAGGATGAAGTCGTCTACCGCAGTGTTTCGGTGGGGATGCAGATGTCGGGCTGGCGCTCTGTCGAAGGTGAACTCACCACATCCGACCGAGTGATTGTCACGGGATTACAGCGCGTTCGACCAGGACTGAAAGTTGCCCCGAAGGTGGGGACGCAATACGCAGACTCGCTTCCTGTCACCAACAAGCCAAAGCCAGCCGTTGAGGCTGATCCCGCCAAAAGTCCATCGACTCCGGCGAGTTAGTGGTTGGGCGCGTGGGTGATTGGGGATGGACTGAGGCGTGTCCTTTCTTGCGGGCTGTAAGTCCGCGAGTACAAAGCACAGGGCTTCAGCCCTGTGAACGGGAACAGAGCTGAATATGCGACCTGAAAGGTCGCGAGAGATCATCAATCGGATTGGGCAATGACTGAATTTCTTGCGACCTTTCAGGTCGCTCACCCCGATTTTTCCGCTGTCATAGGGTTGCAGCCCTGTGCTTTTTGCTGGTGCTCGATGGGGCCGGACTCGGCGAACTGCTGGCCAATTGCGTCGTGGAATGCGAAGTTGTTTCTGGCATCCCTTCTGGATGCGTTTTTGAGAGCGAGACCTGTTCCGGGGGGTTCCGCTTCGCTGCAACCCCCGGCTACGTTCTTTGATCGCTTCGCGATCATCAATCCCCTCGCTAATCCATTTGCTGCAGTCCTGGCCATCCAGCCGCGACTGACTTCGGAAGATGGCCTGCAATCGGGCGTCTGGTGCTCATCACATGCGCGACTGGCAGGTCGTGAAGAAAAGAAGAGACCTTCGGTCGTCGCTTTCGGCGAACAAAAAGAGAGGAGACTCGCGCCGAACAAGAAAAGAGGAGACCTTCGGTCGTCGGTTTCGGCGGGGTCGGGAGACCCGCGCCGAACAACGCCCTGCGCCGAACAACGTCGGGGTCGAGAGGCTCGCGCCGAACAACGACTCGCACCGAACAAGCACAACGTCGAAATCGTGACGGGCCGGGATTGACAACGAAGGGAAGATTGACGCCCGATGTTTTCGCGGTTTTTTATTGATCGACCAATCTTCGCTGCCGTGATCTCATTGCTGATCACGCTGGCGGGAGCCATCGCGCTCCAGCGATTGCCGATCGCGCAATACCCGCCCGTCGCGCCGCCGACGGTGCAGGTCGACTGCAACTACCCCGGAGCAAGCTCAGCAGTGGTCAGCCAAACCGTCGCCGCGCCGATCGAACAGCAGGTGAACGGTGTCGAAAATATGCTCTATATGGCCTCGCAGAGTACAAACGATGGCTCATACACGCTAACGGTCACATTCAAGCCGGGGGTCGACCTGAACCTGGCTCAGGTCCTTGTCCAGAACCGTGTCAGCCTGGCGTTGCCGATGCTTCCTGATGTCGTGCGACAAACGGGAGTCGTCACGAAGAAGCGAGCTCCCGACATTCTGCTCACCGTCAGCCTGAACTCCCCGACAGAACGATACGACCAGCTCTACCTGAGCAACTACGCTCTGATGCACATTCGAGACGAACTGGCTCGCTTACCGGGGATCAGTGAGGTTCTGGTGTTCGGTCAGCGCGATTACAGTATGCGAGTCTGGTTGCAGCCTGACATGCTCGCTGAACGCAATCTGACTGTTCTGGATGTTCAAGCGGCGCTGCGTGAACAGAATTTCCAGCTGGCCACGGGGCAGTTCGGACAGCCTCCGTCAACGACCGGGCAGGCCTGGCAAATTCCCCTGGCAACGATGGGACGACTGCAAACCGCGGAGGAATTTGGCGAGATCATTCTGCGTGTCACCCCGGATCAACGGATCATTCGGCTGAAGGATGTGGCGCGGGTTGAACTGGGCCCACGAAGTCAGGATGTGGCCAATCGTTTCGACGGGAAACCGACCGTCGGCCTGGCCATCTTTCAGTTGCCGACCGCGAACGCTCTGGAAACGGCCGACGAGATCAAAGCCAAGATGAAGGAACTGTCCGCCGATTTTCCAGACGGCGTGCAATATAAGATCGGTTACGACACCACTCCGTTTATTCGCGAATCCATTCACGAAGTGTTTGTTGCACTCCGCGATGCCATCTTGCTGGTGGCACTGGTCGTCCTGGTGTTTCTCAAGGGTTGGCGAGCGGCCATTATTCCTTTGATTGCTGTTCCCGTCGCCATTATCGGGACTTTCGCCGCGATGGCGATGGCCGGTTTCAGCCTGAACAATCTCACGCTTTTCGGGCTGGTCCTGGCGATCGGGATCGTGGTTGACGATGCGATTGTGGTGGTTGAAGCGGTCGAGCATCACATCCGGAAGGGACTCGCCCCGCGCGACGCTGCGATCGCCGCGATGGGGGAAGTTTCAGGCCCCGTGATCGCCGTCGGCTTTGTTCTGTCGGCAGTGTTCGTTCCCTGCATGTTCATTTCCGGGATCGTCGGCCAGTTCTTTCGCCAGTTCGCGCTGACGATCGCGGTCTCCACCATTCTTTCGACGATCAATTCGCTGACACTCAGCCCCGCCCTGGCTGCGCTGTTGTTGCGAAGTCCAAAATCTCGACGCGATCCGCTGACGTGGCTGATCGACATGCTGCTTGGCTGGTTCTTCTGGCTGTTTGATCGTGGCTTTCATTTTTCGGAACGAGTCTACATCCACATCATTGGTCGCCTGTTGCGGATTCCGGCGCTGGTACTGATGGTCTACGGTGGGTTGCTGGTGCTGACTTGGTGGGGCTATGTGCAGCTTCCAACAGGCTTCATCCCCGCACAGGACAAGGGATACCTGATCGCCAGCATTCAGTTGCCGGATGCTTCTGCGGCTTTGCGAACACGGGCAACCATGGCCAGGATTGAACGGATTGCGCTGGACACACCGGGCGTTCGCAACGTGAATTCGGTTGCCGGCAACTCCTTCGTGCTCAGTGCGTACGGGTCGGCTTTCGGTTCGATGTTCATCATCCTTGAAGAATTCGAGCACCGACGCGATCCGTCGATGCGCAGTGATGCCATCGTGGCCAACCTCAGGAAACGCCTGCAGGCCGAAATCCCTGAAGCTCTTGTGATGATCTTCCCCCCTCCTGCCGTCAGCGGACTGGGCCGCGCCGGTGGTTTCAAGGTGATGATCGAAAGCCGTGGCGAAGTCAGTCTGACGGAACTGCAGAAGTACACAGACTTGATGGTTAAAAAGGGGAACGAGCAGCCCGGCTTGAGCGGACTGTCGACGGTTTACAAGGCAAACTCGCCGCAGTTGTATGTCGACGTGGACCGCGATGCCGCACAAAAGCATGGACTGAGTTTGACGGACGTGTTCGGAACGCTGCAAGGGTATCTCGGCTCGCGCTATGTCAACGATTTCAATCGCTTCGGCCGGACGTGGCAGGTCATTGTGCAGGCCGATTCCGAGTCGCGCAATCAGATCGAAGATGTCCAGAACCTGAAAGCACGGAATGTTCACGGACAGATGGTTCCGCTGGGGACTGTGGCGAATGTCACGGAAACGAGTGGCCCACAGGTGCTGACTCGCTACAACATGTATCCGGCAGCGGCGATCACTGGCACTGTCGCGGCGGGTTACAGCACGGGACAGGGGATTGCCATTGTCGAAGAACTCGCCCGGCACGAGCTTCCCGACTCGATGGCCTTCGAATGGTCCGAAATCACGTTCCTGGAACGGCAGGCCGCCAATACGGGGATGATTGTCTTCGGATTGTCAGTGGTATTCGTCTTTCTCGTCCTGGCGGCGTTGTACGAGAGCTGGTCGCTGCCGCTGGCCGTGATCCTGGTTGTTCCCTTGTGCGTCCTGAGTTCCATCACAGGCGTGGCCTACGCCGGACAGGACATCAATATCTTCACGCAGGTCGGTTTCGTGGTGTTGATCGGATTGGCGTGCAAGAACGCCATTCTGATTGTGGAATTTGCCAAGTACCGCCGCAACGCTGGTGTTGAACGACGGCAAGCGACCTTGGATGCCTGCGAGCTACGGTTGCGGCCCATCGTGATGACATCGTTCGCGTTTATTCTGGGCGTTGCTCCACTGGTGTTTGCCCGCGGCGCAGGTGCCGAAATGCGGCAGGCACTGGGGATTGCCGTCTTCAGTGGAATGCTGGGAGTGACGTTTTTCGGTGTCTTCCTGACTCCCGTCTTCTTTTATGTGATTGATCACGCCGAGGGCTGGTCCCCCTTCCGGCTGTCCGATTGGCAGCAGGTTGGAATTGTTGTTGCCGACATCATCACTCTGGGGTTTGTGCGCCGCGGGTTGTGGACGGGATGTCTTCGAGTCGCGTTACTGGTCCGTTCATGCGTGTCGTACATGCACGGTCTGTTTGTGCGTCGCCCTCCCACACCTGGGTCGAAGTGAAGTCTTGAGAAAGTTGACGTCATGTTTGCTCGCTTCTTCATTGATCGCCCGATTTTTGCTGCGGTGCTGTCCATCATCATCACGTTGGCAGGTGGTATCGCCCTGTTTGCACTCCCCGTGACACAGTATCCCGATATCACTCCTCCCACTGTTGAGGTTTCAGGCAGCTATCCCGGGGCGAACGCTCAGGTGCTGGCAGATACCGTGGCATCGCCCATCGAACAGCAGGTGAACGGTGTCGAAGACATGCTGTACATGAATTCACAATGTACAAACGACGGTCGTTATACGTTGACAGTGACGTTTCGGCCGGGAACCGATCTGAACCTGGCACAGGTTCTGGTTCAGAACCGCG
This sequence comes from uncultured Planctomycetaceae bacterium, assembly GCA_964609845.1. Lineage (GTDB taxonomy): Bacteria > Planctomycetota > Planctomycetia > Planctomycetales > Planctomycetaceae > Schlesneria. The sequence continues at coordinate 29,832 of CAZSTW010000074.1, forward strand.
TTAATCTTGCGCAACCCGTACTTCCGGAACTGGTTCGCCGTCGTGGTGTGACCGTCAAGAAAAAGTCACCGACAGTTTTAATGATTATCAATCTGGTCTCCCCCGACAACAGCCGTGACAGCTTGTACCTGAGCAACTACGCGACCATTCAATTGCGTGACGAACTGTCGCGTCTGCCGGGCGTGGGTGACATTTCATTTCTCGGTCAGCGTGACTACAGCATGCGAGTCTGGCTGGATCCGCAGCAACTGGCAGCCCGCAATCTGTCGACAACCGATGTTGTACGGGCGATCGAACAGCAGAATGTTCAGGTCGCAGCGGGACAGATTGGACAGCCTCCCGCACCGCCCGAGCAGGTTTTCCAATACACGATGACAACGCTGGGACGTCTGACGGACAGCAATCAGTTTGCCGACATGGTGCTGAGAACGGATTCGACAGGTCGAGTGATCCGCCTGCGTGATGTGGCTCGCGTAGAACTCGGGGCACTCGACTACGATCAAATCTGCACGCTTAACCAGCATCCTTCGGTTGCCTTGTCGGTCTATCAGCTGCCGGGTTCCAATGCCTTGGAGACCGCGCAGCAGGTTCGGTCAAAGATGGATGAATTACAAACCCGATTTCCACAAGGGGTGAAATACGAAATCGCGTACGACACGACGCCATTTGTGGACGAGTCGATTCGTGAAGTCTTCGTGACATTGCGTGATGCGGTGATTCTCGTTGCAGCGGTAGTCCTGATCTTCCTGCAGGGGTGGCGAGCAGCCGTTATTCCACTGATTGCTGTACCCGTCGCCATTGTAGGCACGTTTGCTGCTATGGCGGCATGCGGGTTCAGCCTGAACACGTTGACGCTGTTTGGCCTGGTGCTCGCGATCGGTATCGTCGTCGATGATGCCATTGTGGTTGTTGAGGCGATCGAACATCACATCGAAAAGGGAGCACCTCCACGCGAGGCGGCCATCCTGGCGATGGACGAAGTATCAGGCCCTGTCATTGCAGTGGGACTGGTGCTCACCGCCGTCTTCGTCCCCTGCATTTTTATCACAGGAATCGTCGGTCAGTTCTTCCGGCAATTTGCTGTCACCATCGCCGTTTCAACGCTGATTTCGACATTCAACTCGCTGACACTCAGTCCGGCACTGGCGGTATTGTTGTTGCGACCGAGGCAGCAGGGCGCCGTTGAACCATTGCCCCGCGCTGGCATTCTGCTGGCGGCTGGTTGGGCGGCATACACGTTTCTGCCAGCGATGCTCGCGCCATGGGTCAGTGGTATTGTCCCGGAAGAGTTCCGAGGCTATCTGCCGGAACTGTTGCCCATCGTTTGTGGACTGGCTGGCTTGCTGGCAATGTGGCCACTTGCCCGGTGGTTGAATCGCTTTCTGGGAGTCTGTTTTTCGCTGTTTAACGTTGTGTTCCAGTTCATCACCAACGGCTATGTGCTGTCGGTTCGAGTGCTGCTGCGATGCTCACTGATCGTGCTGCTGCTGTATGGCGGACTGTTGTATTCGACCTGGCAGCAGTTTGAGTCGGCACCGACAGGGTTTATTCCCTCACAGGACAAGGGCTATCTGCTGGTCAACATTCAATTGCCTGATTCTGCCTCGCTGGAACGCACGACGCGAGTCATGCAGCAGATCGAAGAGATTGCAGGGAAGGCAGCGGGGGTGAAGCACACACTGGCCATTGCTGGACAATCGCTGATTATGAATGCCAAAGCTCCCAACTTCGGAACGTTGTACGTGATGCTCGATGAGTTTGATCACCGATCCCCATACGGGTTGTCGGCAGATCACATCGGTCGGACACTCGAATCAGAATTGAACCAGGCCATTTCCAATGCCCAGGTGCATATCTTCGGTGCCCCCGCGATTGATGGATTGGGAACCTCGGGTGGTTTTCGACTGGTCATTGAAGACCGGAATGATCTGGGACTGGCTGAGTTGCAATCCGTCAGTAACCGCATCATGAACGAAGGGAGCAAGACTCCGGGACTGGCAGACCTCTTCACCAGTTTTCGGGGCGATACCCCATGGCTGTACATCGATATTGATCGCGATGCGGCCAAGCTGCGGCATGTTTCGCTGGCGGAAGTCTTCGGTGCACTTCAGGTCAATTTCGGTTCGTTGTATGTCAATGACTTCAATCGCTTCGGCCGGACGTGGCAGGTCAACGTCCAGGCCGACGCAAAGTACCGGATGACCGATGACGACCTGAAGCATCTGTATGTGCGTAGCGATATCGGAGGAATGGTTCCGCTGGCAGCGATCGCGGATGTCCGGGAATCGAGCGGACCGATGATGCTCACTCGGTACAACCTGTATTCATCGGCGATCGTGTCGGCGAATCCTGCCATCGGCACGAGTTCCGGCCAGGCCCTGGAACTCTTGGAACAAGTTGCCAGGGAAAACATCAGTCCCTCCATGCGTACGGAATGGACGGAACTGGCACTGCTGCAGCAGAATGTCAGTGAGACGGCGCTATTCGCCTTTCTGTTGGCGGTCGTGCTGGTCTTCCTGGTGCTGGCCGCGCAGTACGAAAGCTGGACGCTGCCGCTGGCAGTCATTCTGGTCGTACCAATGTGCCTGCTTTGTTCGATTGTTGGAGTGCAGTGGGCGGGACTCGACATCAACATCTTTACGCAGATCGGCTTCGTCGTGCTGGTCGGCCTG
>CAZSTW010000075.1:0-3751 GCA_964609845.1 uncultured Planctomycetaceae bacterium
AAAATTCAATCCTGGATGGCGGCAGCAACTGACAAGCGCAGAGACAAAGATGTGGGTAATCGTGACTCCATACGACAATCTCGTGACTTGACGCGAGATTTGAAGAATGTCACGTCCACTTGGGCTGCGGACCCGTTGGAATCACGAGTGTCGACTCGCTACGACCTATGACGCGGAATCACAACAGACTCGGTCGCCTCTCTCAATTCTGAAAGAGAGCGGCGCCAGGAACACTATGCCGCGTGACGTGCGCGAGTGATCTGTGGATTCGGACCGACTGCTCCGTCAGGAGTCCCCTGCCATTGATGAGCGGCAACGCTTTTCAGGACTTCGTCAGCGACCAGCATCGCGGACAGGCCCTGAAGTCCGTCGACGTGGGGAGTCCGGCCAGTCTGAATGCATGTAACAAAGTCATTCAGTTCACAGGTTAATGCGTCTGGACCTGTTGAATCCACGGTGATGGATTCCACCTGGACGAAACTTCCAAACACATCCTTCTTCAGTTGTTCCATGTCAGCCCCGGGCTGGCGGGCCAGATCAAGCGGAGAAGGGCCGAAGCGGAGTCTGTCTGAAGGAGAATACTGTTGAACGGTGCGAGTGTGCATATCGCAGGTGACACACCCATTCGCCGACCACGCCTGCAGCGAACGGCTGACGGTCGGACTGATTCGGCTGGCTGTCAAGTCGACCAGACAGCCGCTGGCGAATTTCAAACGTGCCTGGACAGCATCCTCGTGCCCGCCGATGACGGTCACGCCAAATGCTTCGACACTCTTTAACGGGCTGCGTACCAGCGACAGGACCAGATCGATGTCGTGAATCATCAGGTCGTGGACGACACCGATGTCTGTGGATCGGAACGTATAGCCACTTGTTCGTTCGGTCCGAATGTATTTCGGATCCTGAATTCGGTCGGCCGCAGCCTGAAATGCAGGATTAAATCGTTCGATATGACCAACCTGAAGCAACGTCTTCTGTCCGGCCGCGAGTTCAACCAGTTGTCGAGCCTGTTCGACGTTGGCAGCCAGCGGCTTTTCGACGAGTACTGGAATGCCGGCACGCAGGAAGTCTCCTGCCACCTGCCAGTGAGCAACCGTTGGGACGACGACCGAGACAGCGTCGATGGTGTTGTCCGCGAGCAACCCCTGATAATCGGCGAGCCATCTGGTCCCGCATTTTGCGGCAATGTCCTGTCCTTGTTCAGCTCGACTATCAACAACCGCGACCAGTTCGACGGCAGGATTTTCACTCAGGATCCGAGCATGGTGACGACCCAGAGCACCGACTCCGATCACGGCCATTTTGAGACGCGGCATAGTAGTGACAGCAGTTCCATTGATAGGAGGCAGGAAGTTGATCTCGCGGCGTTTTCAGGCTGCTCGCCGTTCGACTTCCGCAGCGGGCTGATTCCGGTAGGCCTCGCGGCCGCGGCCATTTTTGCCCTTGGCCGACCATTCCACAAAGTTCAGCAACGTCATCAGTTCGATGGGGAGAACCCCTTCGGTCTCGGCAATCAGGATCTCGCGGATCTCTGACAGCCGCTTATGTTCACGGTACATCAACTTGAAGGCTCGGCGAACGCAGGCAATTGCGGTTTCCGAGATTCCGCGGCGGCGCATTCCCACGACGTTGATGGTAACCACTTCAGGGTTATCCGCACTGGCAGACAGCATGTAAGGTGGAACATCCTGAACGACGCGACACATGCCACCGACAAACGAACCTGTTCCCAATGTTGTGAAATGGTGAACGGCTGAATTACCGGACACGATCGCATAGTCGTGGACATGAACGTGTCCGCCAAGCAGCACGCCATTCGTCAGGATTGTGTTATTGAAGACATGGCAGTTGTGAGCGACGTGCGAATTGGCCATCAGGAAATTGCGATTGCCAATTCGCGTGACGCCGTCTTCCTTGTCGGCACCGCGATTGACGGTCACGCCTTCTCGAAACAGGTTGTCATCGCCAATTTCAACTCGAGTCGGCCCACCCTGGTAGCAGAAGTCTTGAGGTTCACCCCCAATGACGGCACCTGGGAAGAAACGGTTTCGTTCGCCAACTGTGGTATGGCCGACAATCACCACGTTGCTGTGCAGGACGCACCCCGCACCCAGAACGACGTCGGGACCAACGACACAGAAGGGACCGATTTCGACGTCGCTGCCCAACTGCGCCTGGGGATCGACTTGAGCGAGTGGCGAAATTCGCGAGGTCATGAGGTCGCTATCCAATGTAAGAGTTAAGGAAGAAACGTCAGGCGGGTGTCTTTAACAGGTGCAGCGGACTTCGCGCGACCGAAACCATCCGGCAGATGGCATGGTTCAGATTGTGTCCCGAGCGATAGGCTCGAAAGTGCCCATGCACATCACAACCCAGCAGCGCAAAATCACCAATACAATCCAGGATCTTATGGCGAACACACTCGTCGGCAGCTCGCAACTGATTTCCGATCACTCCGTCGGTTCCAAAAATCAACAGATCTGCAGGGGTCACGCGCGAGCCGTATCCCTGAGATTTCAATGCTGTGATTTCTGATTCCAGAATGAATGTTCGGGCGTAGGCCAGCCCGGTCACGAATGTTTCCGGCGAGAATTCAAAGGTCAACAATTGTGGCTTGATCGGTGATCGCGGCCCGTAGTCCAGTTCGTAGCTGACGACAAGCGTTCGTCGGAAGACTGGACCGGCTGAGATTTCGCTGCGATCGTCGTCGCCACGTACACTGTAGGCATCACCGATGACAAGAACATCACGCAATGCAGACTGCTCTGTGAAGTCGGCATCAAGCAGCGTTTTGACGAAGTCGAGTGACGATCCGTCGGCACCGGGAGCTTCGGGGGCATTGAGTTGTACCAGGCAGTTGTCGATCTGCAGTCCGGCCAGTGCGGCCATGACATGCTCGATCAATTCCACAGAAGCCACACCGTTGGAAATTGCCGTGCGACGTTGTCGAGGAACAACGTATTCCAAGGTTGCAGGAATGGGTGGAGTTCCTGGCAGGTCGATTCGCTGGAACGCGATCCCATGGTTTTCTGCGGCTGGCAAGAAGCGGAGAGTCACATCGGCACCGGTCAGAAAGCCGAAACCGTGGAATTCAGCCGGGCGCGCGATAGTTCTTTGACGTCGCGGTTGCAAGTGCCCCTCCCCTCGATTCAAGTGCTACCCTGTTGTGTGATTCAAGCAGCACGACAGCGGAACATGCAGTCGACCCCGGTCGGATAACCGGGGTCGGCTGATGAGAAATCGATCCGACCGATCCGGATTACTTCGGAGCTGCAGCCTTTGGATTCGCTGTCCGAGGAGCAGCGGCTGGAGCCGGGGTGTACTTGCGATTCAGGTAATCCAGAACCGAAGTGGTGATATCATCTTCGTTGCGATGATAGACAACCTGACGGTTCATTCCCTGCAGCAGGGTCTGAGGATTTTCAGTATCCAGTTCTTCACGGTTGAAGCGGATGACCAGGGTGTACTTGTAGAAGTCGGCATACTTCTTGACCGCTTCTGACGTTTCGTTGTAGACGGTCAAGTAAATCTGTGATTCCTTCTTGAGGAATTCACGTGAGGCAGTACGACGGAAGCTTTCGAACTCGGCCGCCTTCTTGACGATTTCCTGTTCGCTCTTGGTGTACTCCTTGCTGCCTTCCACCAGGGTCTTCAGCGTGTTCTGCAGGGTGGCGATTTCCTGCTGCATTTCCTTGGCCTTGTTTTCGCTTTCGCTGATCTCGACCTTCAGGTCTTCGCGAAGTGCTTCGAA
>CAZSTW010000075.1:3766-32040 GCA_964609845.1 uncultured Planctomycetaceae bacterium
CTTGTAGTTCTTGAAGACATGGGCCATGTCAATCAGGCCCACTTTGTGTGGAACGTTTGATGCTGCGGCGGCAGGTGCTGCGCCGTCTTTCGATGGATTCTGGCTCCACGCATTGTTGGTCAGAGTCAGAACGCCTGCGAACAGGACGACAGCGGATGCCCAGGTAATGGCTCTCTTCACGGCGATTGCACTCCTTTGCGTGGCCGATGGGACAAAAACGTTTTTTCATTTGGTTGCGGGATTGGATTCTGTCGCAACTCAGTTTGCGTCTGATTCCAGTCCCGATACTTTGTTCACCGCAAGGTGGACGCGGCAGGACGGGCGGTATTCTGCACACGGCAGAAATCTCGTCAAGATGAAGCGGTCAAACAACCGACACCGATTCGAGAATTCCCATAATTCTGCCCGGGTGCGGCAAATCCTGCCGAACCGACCCCTCAAAATGCAGGTTTCTGGCTGAAATTCATCGCTTGGCCACCAATCTGCTGAAGAAATCTGCCTGTGAACCTTCTCGGCCCGGACTGCCAGCCTCTTGGAAAGAAGGTCTTCAATCGGATATAGTTCTGCCGCGAAGGCTTCGACGTCAACTTGGAGGATGCCATTGTGAGCGACAGTATTCACGACGAGACACCCGTTCCCGATTACAGACTTGGTGCGTTGCCAGAGGACCCGGCTGTTCTGAAGGTCTATCAGACGGGCGAGCTGACTGTAGTTGGATTTGGCGGAAAGGATGTACCCGACGAAGTTTGCATCGCTGCCTACCGGACGCAGTTGTTCGATCTGATCGCTCAGCATCAGTGTAAGGTGCTGGCATTTGACCTGACGGGAGTCCAACTGGTTCCCAGCGGAATGCTGGGTGTATTATCCTCGATCCGCCAGCGGGTCGAGCGCGTCGAACTGTACAATCCATCTCCCGACGTCAAGGAAGTTCTGCAGATCACGAAGTTTGATCGCCTGTTTGAGATCAAGGAGGTAGCGATCTGAGGCTGTTTGATTCTGAGGCGTGGCGGTATCATTTTTCTGGAAGTAACTCATTCCCGCTGAATGAGTTGCCGATGACAGAATGTCACAGGAACATGCACCTCGTAAAACGGATGTTTCTTTGAGTTCGTAATCTCACAAATCAATTACCGATTGCTATCGTCAAGACTTCCAATGTCTTTCTCTACGTTGCCAGAGTTCCAATCGCTCATTTTGCGATTCAAACTTGTTGAACCCGCAGCACTGCAGGGTTGTGTTGAAGCATTAGGTCGAACACCGACGATTGACAGCGTGATCGCGGAACTGGAACGGCGACATCTGCTCACGCCCTATCAGGCCGCGAAGCTCAAGAAGCGTGAAACTGACGGGCTTCGCCTGGGGCCGTACAAACTGCTTTACCGCAACGCTTCGGGAAGTTTCGCACGCGTTTTCCGCGGCTGCTCTGTCGACGATGGCCGGATGGTCGGCATGAAGATTCTGCGTCAACGCTGGGCAGAAAACCCTCGCACCGTCAACTTGTTTCGACGTGAAGGCGAACTGGGAAAGCGGCTCAAGCACAAAAATATCGTTCCCATTTACGAAGTGGGAAGCGATGGCAATCAGCACTACCTGACGATGGAATTCGTGGAAGGAGGGAATTTTCGCGAGTTACTGAAAAGTCGCGGAAAATTCACTCCGGAAGAGGCCACTCGGTATGTGATGGATATTGCAGAAGGCCTGGAATATGCCTTAAGTCTCGGTCTGACGCATCGTGATTTGAAGCTGACCAACGTGCTGCTCAGTGCTCAGGGCGTCGCCAAACTCGTTGATTTTGGCCTGGCGGGGCAGGACGCTGGCTTGACCGCGATGGAAGAAGAAGTGGATCGTGCCGTCGAATATGCCACTTTGGAACGAAGCACCAATGCTCCTGACAACGATCCACGGAGCGATCTCTATTTCCTGGGGGCAATGTATTACGAATTGCTGACGGGGATTCCCCCTTATCCTCCTACAAAAAATGTGGCCGAGCGAAAGCAGTCCAGCCGTTACCGTCAGATTCGACCGATCCGACAGATTGATCCATCGCTGTCACCTTCGATCACGGCAATCGTTGAGCGATTGATGGAGATCCATCCCCAGTCGCGTTATCAGACTCCGACCGAACTGATTCGCGACTTGAGAGCGATCGTCGGCAGTCGAGCTCCGGCTGAAGAGGTTTCGGGAGAAACCCCGGTTGCGGCAAGTCAGTCGAGTCCGACGATTCTTTGTGTCGAAAACCGACTGAAACAGCAGGATTCGCTGCGAGAATACTTCAACAAGCACGGTTATCGCGTACTTCTGCTGCGGGATATCGACCGAGCCATCAAGCGAGTCGAGGCATCGCCGCCCTGCGGCATCGTGCTGATGGCGGATTCGCTCGGCGAGGACGGGGATGCGATCAACGCCTATAACAAGGCTGTCGCGGCCTGCCGAAAATCTGGCACCGTTCTGGTCATGGTGCTGAACAAAAAGCATCATGAAATTCGGGACAAGCTCGCCGGATCACCCCATGCGCGAGTTCTGGCAGAGCATCCCGTCACACTTCGCGGAATTCGAGTGGCTTTGGAAGAGTTGCGACCAAAGGAGTAGCCGCGATGCATCCGCAGCTTCCTCTGATTTTGAGTCGCGAACAGGTCCGCGATGTTGATCGTCGAGCCATCAACGACTATGGCATGACGGGCCTGGTGCTGATGGAAAATGCGGGCCGCAATGCCGCATCGCTATTGGTCGAATGGGGGGCTCAAGGCCCGATCATCATCTGCTGCGGTAAGGGAAATAACGCGGGTGATGGTTTTGTCATGGCCCGGCACCTGGATAATGCGGGAATAGACGTCTGCGTATTGCTGGCGACGCCCGCAAATCAATTTACGGGTGATGCCGCAGCCAACTATCAGATCCTGAAGCACGCTGGCGTTTCAATCATTGATCCCCCCGAAACCGGGCTGGAATCGCTCTGGCAAGAGAAATTCGCCACAGCCGACTGGATTGTGGATGCTCTGCTGGGGACCGGAACTCAGGGAACGATTCGGGAACCGTTTATTGCGGCAATTGCCGCGATCAATGGTTCAGGCTGCAAAGTACTTGCGGTTGATCTCCCTTCGGGCATGGATTGCGATACCGGGTTGCCGTTGGGAACGTGTGTCAAAGCCAATCACACGGCAACGTTTGTGGCTCATAAACCGGGATTTGCCTCTCTGTCAGGGCGAGCCGCAACGGGAATCGTGCATATGATCGATATCGGGGTTCCGCGGAAGCTGCTCCAGGAAATGAATCCTGGCGCTAAGTCATCTTGAGCGAATTCGGCTTTTGAAATACCGTCCCGCCAGCGAGAGATGCCGTCGTATCGGCGTCTGAATGAGTGACCGCAGGAAACGCGGTCCCAATACCGCAGTGGTGGGAAGAATTCGATCCATGATCCCAATTCGACGAATTTCGCGCCGCGAGTGGATGGCGATCGGACTGTTAGCACTTCCTCACACAGGGTGTGGAACAATCTTCTGGCCAGAACGCAAAGGGCAACCCGCAGGACGTCTTGATCCCAAGGTTGTCATTCTGGATGCCCTGGGACTGCTGCTTTTCTTCATTCCTGGTGTCATCGCGTTTGCCGTAGACTTTAATAATGGAACGATTTATCTCCCGCCGGGTGAACAAGCCAGTTCGGGATCACGCAGTCGCTGGAAAAAGGTTCGGATGTCCAGCCGCCAGCCCTCGGCTGAAGAACTGGAAAAGCAGGTGAGTGCCGAGACGGGGAAAGAAATTCAGTTACGACCGGGAACATACCGCGTCGGAAAGCTTGAGACTGTGGCGGCACTGAACGATCTGAATTTCGACCAGACCGAGCTTGCTGTCGCGTGCGATGCCTCGCAGGTCAGGTTCCGCTGTCAGTCCGAATGAGATCAGGAAAGAATCATGTTGCGAACTCACATTGCGGGAAGCCTGCTGGGCCTGTCGTTGATGATCGGATGTGGTGGCAGTAATAAGCCCGCACCGCAGGTACAAACGACGCCTGAACCAGAAGCGGTTGTCGCCAGTGACGCTTCGACCAGCGTTGTCGCGGCGGAACCTGAACTTGTCTCTGTCCCCGAACAGTCGGAACCGGGTGATCCTGATTTTCCACGTGGCGCGGAAGCGTTCGCGGCAATCATTGTTGCTGCACAGAACAACGATGGTGATGCCTGGGCGAAGGCCGAGGCCAGGCTTCAGGAATTGGGTGTGCAGGCGACAGCAGCCCTCGCGGCACGTCTTGACGACGAGAATCCCGTTGCACGTGAACTGGCCGCGATGTTCCTGGCCCAGATCGGACCAGATGCCGCGCCGGCTGCGGATGGGCTGGTCAAACTTCTGCAGGATGAATCGACATTCGCCCGCGTCAACGCTGCTGCGGCACTTTCGACATTCGAAGGTTACGCCGAGAAGGTCACTCCTGTTCTGACGGGTTTGCTGGGGGATGGGGATGACAATGTCCGTCTGACCGCCGCGATGTCACTGAGGAACGTTGGCCCGCTGGCGACGAAAGCCGTTCCAGGGCTGGTCCGGGTTCTGGAAGATTCCAATCCCCAGATCCGTGCGGCAGCCGCCACAACACTCGGGGGAATTGGCCCCGCCGCTACAAAGTCTTTGCCAGCCCTTCGGCAACTGGGTTCCGACCCGGATGCCAGTGTCGTAGCTGCCGCATCACGGGCCATTCGCCAGATCGACGAATCAGCTCGCGCGAAAACGGCAGAAGCGATTCCCGCCAGTGCCACGGAATGATTTCACGACCGGCTGTGCCTATGCAAAACGCCCCGGTGGTCCCGGGGCGCTTTTTTTATTGTGCTTGAGGGAACTCACGTCTTCTTTTTCTTGTTCTTCGACTTCTTGTTTGCGTTTCCCTCTTTGGGGACAGTCGATTCGATCTGTTGAGCGTTCCAGGCATCGTAAAGGCTTTGTAGCTCCTTAACTTTCTCTGGTTGGGCACTGGCAAGATTCGTGGATTCCGCGCGGTCGCTGGCCAGGTCGTAAAGTTCAGGGCTTCCCGTTCCATCGCCGGATACCACCAGCTTCATGTCGCCATGGCGAATCGCCCATTGCGGCGTATATCTCCAGTAGACTGTTTCGTGCGGACGCGATTTGTTTTTGCCTGTCAGATACGGAATCAGATTGACGCCGTCCAGCTTCCAGGATTCATCCGTCTGGCCACCCGCCGCGCTAATGGCTGTCGGCAGGACATCCAGGTTCAGGACCGGGAAGTCGTACGTTGTTCCGCCAGGGATGGTTCCTTTCCATTGGACAAGGAATGGAACGCGCGGACCACCTTCATAGGTAGTCATCTTGAAGCCTCGCAAACCGCCGTTAAATGACGTCGTGCTTTTTGTCGGACCACCATTGTCACCGATAAAGAAGTACAGTGTGCTTTCTTCCTGACCGAGTTCTTTTACTTTTCCCATGATCCTGCCGATGGCATCGTCCATTCCCGACATCATCGCTGCAAATAGCTTTCGCTTTTCGTCAGTGATCTCTGGGAATCGATCCAGATATTTCCGGGGGGCCTGAAGCGGAGCGTGTTGGGCATTGAACGGCACGTACAGGAACTTCGGCTTTGATTTGTGCTGTTCCAGCCATTCGACGGCGCGATCGGCATACGCGTCCGTGGTATAGAAGTCGTCACTGTCGATCTTCTTCACGTCGTTGGATTCGCGCGAGTCGACGAACTGAGTCGGATGATAGAACGGCGTGTTGGCAAGCGTTCCAAAAAACTCATCAAATCCGCGTTTGGTGGGTCGGTATTCAGGGCCCCCTCCGAGATGCCATTTGCCGATGGCGACTGTGGAATAACCAAGGTCCTTTAATCGATTGGCCATCGTTGTTTCCTTCAGGCTCAATCCCGAGTTTTTGCTGGCGACACTGTTGAATTCATGACCAAACCGGGTCGGGTATTTTCCGGTCATCAATCCGGCACGGGATGGGCTGCAGTACGTCGCGGCAACATAGCCGGATGTCATCCGTACACCATGCCTGGCCAATGAATCGATATGGGGCGTGGGAATATCTTTGCAGCCGTAACATCCGCATTCGCCCCAGCCCAGGTCGTCCGCATAGAAAATCACCACGTTCGGTTTGTCTGCCGCGGCAGCTGTAGACGACACTACGTAGAAAACACTCAGAATGGCCAAAGCAGAAACGAGGAACGGCTTCTTAGGAATCATTTTGGTCTCCTGTCGAACGGGCAGGTCAGGTATGCAAGTATGAACAGATAGCAGATGTCATGAGTACCAGGCAATCTGCGATGACAAAACAACGGGCGATGCGGTGCAAATCAAAGGGCCAAGAGTCTCTGATGCTGAAAAGGACGTGGATTGATTGTAATCCTTTAGGCATGCCACGTCCTCCTCGAACCGTTGAAGCTGGTGGGTTGTACCATGCCCTTAATCGGGATATTCACGCGCCGAGATATTCCACAAGGAGGCTTGATGCCGAATCACTGGCACCTCGTCTTGCATCCTAATCAAGACGCTGAGATGAGCCAGTTTCTACGATGGATCACGGCCACTCACACGATGAGATACCATGCGCATTACCATACGTCGGGGGAAGACCATGTTTACCAAGGGTGATGCAAGAGTTTCCCTGTGCAGGGGGATGCGCAATTCCTGACGGTCTGCCGCTACGTCGCATGAAATGCTTTGAACGGCGGACTTGTCAGCGAGAAATCAAACGGGTCAGGACGTCCTGACCCGTGTCAGACGCAGCGATACTGTACCGAATATCGTTACCGGCGTCGGGTGCCGCGAGCGGCGGCTTTGGGCCGCCCGTGCTAAAGTTGAAAAAATGCTGTGACGAAATCCTGTCGTCAACTTAAATTAACCGTTTGTTCCAAGGTCGCCCCCAAACACGCTACAGGTCGGCTGTCGTGGCTCGCCGATAGTCAATCCACACGGGCGTCTCAAGGCCGCCGCCCGTGGCACCCGGCGGTTCGCCCAGCAAAGCCATGTCCTTTACGAAAGCTTAGAGATGACGAAGCGATCGAGATTGATCTGTGGGGTAGTATTTGCTCTTGTGTTATCGTGCGCACACATCGTGATTCTTTTTGTCTATGCATTTATTTCCATTCCTGGGGTGTCGGCGTACAGCATAGTGAGCAACTATTGCACGGGTACCGGTGGAGATTATTCGGATGACCAGCGTGCAGTACTTCTGGAATTCGCGGAAGCGTTTTTGCCTGGGTTCGCAAGAATATGCATTGTAAGCGCGTTACTGCATGGCACAACTATATGCTGTGTGATGTTTATTTCTGTGACTGCCATCCAGTGTTTCCCCGCTACGGCGGTTAAATCAAAGGACACGGGGCACTTTGAAGGTTAAGGAAAATGTAACCGTTCACACTCCGCTTTCCGGTTAACCGTTGGGGCAAATCAAATCTGCCATGGGACAAAAAAGGTGGACAGTGGGACAAAAAGGGGGACAGGTCCAATAGGGACGAACGCGGCCAGTCGCGATTGTATTTTTGCTGTCATGCCAAGAGCCAATCGAATCACTCCGAGCGGAATGATGGTTCATGTGCTCAATTGAATGGGCAGAAATTGTATTGTCCCCTTTCGCTCTTTTCCGATCGATTTGAATGACACGCCGCCGCAACCAGATTCTACGCAGTCACACCGTTATCAGTCTGTTCTGCTGCGGCGTTCGCGGCCGCCAGATCCTTCTGATACTGGTCCGCAGCGAGATATCGTCCGTAATATCCCCCGAACGTGTCCAGGACCTGGGCCTGGACGTCTTTGCTGAAATCACTGAGCTTGACGGTCTTCTTGTCCGCGACCGTTCGCTTGTATTCGAAAACCAGCGTTCCTTCGTTGTTCACGCAACTGACGAGTTCGCTGAAGCGGATTGGGGTGATCCATGGTGCGTAATGAATCTTTTCGAAGTCAAAAGCGAATGTCCCTTCTTTTCCCTCGAAACTGATCTGAGGAAACGCCCGTTCGACGACAGCCTGCTCTTCGGGAGTCGATGGTAGAAACCGATAGGGAAGCGATTGCTCGTGGTACTGTCGAAAGCGATCTTCATAGGCCTGCCATTGCTGACGCTCCAACTCTTCCGCATTGGGAATGATCCGGTACCAGCCTCCATCACCCTTCGAAGTGAGCAGAGACCGGGCCACATTCTCGTTCAGTTCGATCCCGACAGCACTCAGTCGTTGTGACAGCGGGGGATGTGAGTCGAACGGATGGGCTGTTTCCATCTTGCCGATCTCGGGGTCCGAGGCGAACTTTGCGGCATAGTCTGGAAATCCGCTTTCGACGCGGTCACAGACGTCCGCCTTCTCCATCGCTTCGGTCTGTTTGAAGAGATCCAGTTCGACCGACTGCCGGAATCTGGAGTACGCCATCGTACGCAGGAGTGCACCTGCGGCATCTCGAGGTGACGTCACCGTGGAGGCGATGGCATCTGCGCGAAATTCACGTTTGCGGCTGAGCGAATTCAGGGACAACTCAAAGAGGACTCGAAAGCAGACCATGAAATGGAATACCGGCAACGAGATACCACCTTCACTGAGTCCCTGCAAATACGCCTGGTACCTCATCAGCAGCGGAGAAATCTTCTTGGAATAAAGAGTATCCTGTCCACTGAAATGGGCCATTTCATGAGCAAGGATGGTATCTGCTTCTGCGGCATGCAGTTGTTTCAGGAGGGGCAGGCTGACAAACAATGTCTTTCCTGTCAGTCGCGTTCCGTTCAACAGGATTGGATGCTCGGTCACAAAAAAATTGTCGTCGATACCGGCGATCACCTGATCCGGAGGTGTCACGCCGACCTTGGCGCAAATCGTCGAAAGCTCCTCCCATAATCGTGGTGCGGCATCGCGATCCAGAATGGTCCCTTCCACATTCTGCTCAATCCTGGGGCGGTTAAAGATGGCAACCAGAACGGCACCCACACCAACGACGGACAAGAGTCCAGCCACTCCAATCAATTTCACGGAATAGAAGTTCATCCAGAGTGCCGTGACCCAGAACGACAAAGCGACGATTTCAATTCCGATCACAATCGTCTGCAGAGCACTGTAGACGCGTAGTACGTGCCACCCTGCCAGCAGGCTGATGTACTGGACAAATGGAGACCTGAAAGAGAGCAGCACAAGAATCCCAGCAACGACAAAGACAGAGATTCCCGCCACAATTGAGAGGATTGACAGCCGAATCATCCAGCGGAAAGTCGCGTAATTGAATCGTGCGGTCGGGTCGGTCTGTGCCGCGAATTCAGGATTCAACATTAACGTTGAGACCGGGACTCGAGTGTAGAACTCTGTTGCCTGCGCACGTTCCTGTTCCGACAGCTTCTGGTCGATGCGGATCTGTTGCAGGATTGCCTCCAGAGCTTGTGAATCAAACCGGGACTGGGCATGGAGAAAGAACATCCACGACAGCGCCGGGATCAGAAAAATCCACAAGGCCGGAAGAACAAAAGATTTGGTGAATCCGAGCTTGGTGAACTCATGCTGAGGTGCCGACATGTCGTTTCCTTGCGGCATGGAGCCAGAGAAGATGGCAAGTGTGAAGTGGTCTGATCTATCAAACGGGGAGAAGCCGTATGCAGAAGTGCGTCAGCCAATGAATCGTTGCCAGAATTGTAACCAGACAGTTTGACTGGGAAAACTATCGAGTTCACTCTTCCGCCAGGTTTGCTGGCAGCAGCTTTCGAAGCACAAAAGACGATTGTTGGCCTTCGGTCAGGGCCAGCAGCTTTTTCAAAGCAGGTGGGCCCAGCTCGCTTTGAGCGCCAGCCCACCATCAGGAAATCCCAACCATTGCTGGTGGGCTGGCGCAGCGAATCGCCACTGGTCCCGACGTATGCACCCCAAGCTGCGGAGGAACTCCGGGGTTACCAACAACTCGCATTCTCTTCACACAGGTTGCAGGATTGTGGATTGCTCAAGGACCGCGCGATAAACAGCGGCCGTCTGGTCGATCATTCCGTTGACTCCGAAATCTCGTTCGACCAGTTCGCGCCCTGCAGTGCCGATTGCTTGTGCTTTCGGTTGATCATCCAACAGCTCGACGATGCGTTCAGCAAGAATTTCGCTATTCGACGGCGGAACCAGCAGGCCGGTTTCATTGTCATGAACAGCACAGTAGACGCCACCGACGCGTGTGGCAATGACAGGTCGCCCCATGGCCATGGCGTCCAGCATGATCGTTCCGATCCCTTGCTGAAGCGATGGCAGGACGAATACGTCCATCGCCGCCAGGGCATCATCAAAATCGAGCAGGTTGGGGACGAAGGTGACTTTGTCATTGATCCCCAGTTCACGTGACAGACGGCGCAGGTTTGATTCCTCAGGTCCCGCACCGGCAATCAGGAATTCGACCTGGCGACCCGTCGCAAGGACTCGCGCGGCCGCACCCAGAAAGAACGGAAAACCTTTGACAGCTTCCAGTGGTCCGGCCGTCCCGACGACGGGGACACGGTTCGGCTTAAAGACTTTCAACAGTTCGCAGGAGGATGCTCGGTCGACACCACTATGGATGACGGTTACGAGATTCTCGGGGAGAGGTGTTCGCTCCAGCAGATCAGCACGCACGGAATCGCTGACGGCGATGACTCGCCCACACCATTTCGTGTCGATTCGGCATCGCTCATCTGGTTGAAGGTAATCGTGAACAGTCAGGATGAAGGGACGCTGCAGATGACGGGACAACCACATTCCCTGGCAAAGGGCCGCTCGTGACTGGATATGAATCAGGTCTGGGGGATTGGCAACAAGCCGTCGCAAAAGAATTGTGCGGACTACGGATCCCCAGAGCGGCCAGTCGAGATGCGACAGTTCGTCGATATGAAGCTCGCGACGACGATCACGATCAAGCGTTCGGGCGTCGGGACAAACGACGCTGGTTCGAAATCCACGCTGCGGCAGATGCTCTGCCAGTCGCAATGAATACGCACAGCTTCCGCGGACCGAGAAGCGTCCGGCAATTAACAGCACTGAAGGTTCGACTTCCGACATACACCTGATCGCCAGCAGGACTGGCGATCCCTGTTACCGCAAGGATTTGGGGCGATTGAGAATCTCGGTCAAGATAATCGCCTGACGCACTCCCTGTGGGTTACGTAACGTTTGGATCAACGGATGTTCGGCAGGACGATTGACCGTAGTCGTCGAATCCGATCCGATGTCGCGTTGAACTGTCTCATCGATATCACGTCGCACGTTCGTTCCGACATCGCTCTGCAACGTCGAAACATGCGGCCGAATGCCTTCACCCAGTGATGTCTGCAGATGCGTCTGAGACAATCGCTTTCCTGGCCTGTCGGATTCTGTCCGTTCGCTGGCAGGACGTTCGTTGGATCGCGCCGTTTCTGTCGGGCGTCGAGACTGCTGTTGTTTGTTCTTCGATTGCTTCTTGTCACCGGCAGGTCTGGCAGGCTTCTCAGGACGCGGCCTGACAGGTTCGGGTTTATCGCCGACGACCTGCTGCAGGAAAATCTCAAGTTCCGAAGCACCAGAATTCTCGGGGCGTGGTCGCTTCTTTTTGGTTGGCTTTTCTGCCCCCTGAAACAGATTCCAGACCCAACTGAACAGCGAAATGATCAAGATCACCAGAAAGACGATCGAAGGTTCAGCCGCCAGAATCGGGATGAAGTTCATGATGGATCTCCGTGAGCCAGGTCGAATCTGAACTGACTACTTTCCCGACACTCCCGTACCCGCAATCGCTGACCTCATCTGGGTGTCGGCTTGAACATTCTTCAGTTCATAGTAATCGACCAGTCCCAGCGACTGGTTGCGGAAAGCGTCCGCAATTGCCATCGGAACCTGAGCTTCCGCCAGGACGACTTCAGCACGGTTCTTCTGCACGTGAGCGACCATTTCCTGCTCGCGAGCCGTGAAATCGGCTCGTCGCTGTTCGGCTTTGGCCTGTGCGACCCGCATGTCTGCTTCAGCCTGATCTGCCGACAACCGGGCACCAATGTTTTCACCAACGTCAATATCAGCAATGTCGATGGAAACAATTTCGAACGCGGTCTGAGCTTCCAGGCCCTGATCGAGCACCGTCTGTGAAATTGTTTCCGGGTTTTCGAGAACCAGCTTATACGACTTCGTTGAACCGATCGCCTGCACGATCCCCTGACCGACGCGCGCGATAATCGTTTCTTCCGTCGCACCACCGATCAACTGATGAATGTTGGTGCGGACCGTCACGCGCGCCCGTGCCCGTAGCAGAATTCCGTCCTGAGCAACAGCATCGAGGGTTCCAGCCCCCTTGCGAGGATCTGGACAGTCGATCACCTTGGGGTAAACGCTGGTACGAACGGCTTCAAGAACGTCTCGCCCTGCCAGATCGATGGCTTGTGCTGTCTGCCAGTCAAGATCGATGTTGGCACGATGGGCAGCCACCAGAGACCGGATGACGTTGGGAACGTTGCCCCCGGCAAGATAATGAGATTCCAGGTCACGCGTGGTGATCGGGTAGACTTCTGTCAGACCTGCCTGAACGGCGGTAATCTTCGCTCGCACGATCACTGACGGATTCACCTTTCGAATCGTCATCATGATCAGGTGAGGAAACGAAATCCCGGCATTGGTCATCAGACACTGAATCCACAGGCTGATGAAACGAGCGAATATGGCAACAAAGATCAGGGCGATCAGGCCCACGACCGCTGCAATGACGAAGATCGTTGTGGGATTCAATTGAGCGAGAATCAGCGATTTCAACATTATGAATCCAACTCCCTTCGAGGGATTTGTACAAAAAAGGTCAATCAGAAGAGACGTGATCAGAAAATCTGCAGTCTTAGCTAACTCTGCGGGATCTCAAAGTCAAGCCGCGATGAGGGATCGGCCGTGTTTGATGCTTCGCGTGGCTCGCCGGGACGCACGAGCAAACGGTTGCCGCGGACTTCAATCACTTCGATCGATTGGCCCGATTCTACAATCAGCCCTTCGGAAAACGCATGCAATCGTTCACCATTGACCATGATCAGGCCACCCGGAGTCAGTGGCGAGACCGTTCGACCAAACTGTCCCACCAGTTTCTGCAGGCGAAGCCCCTGCTCGGCAAACGGAGTCAATTCCTCGGATTCAGGAGCTTCCAGCAGGACTCGTTTTCCCAATGCCGTTCCGGGCAAGATATAGAATGCCAATCCGATCGCCAGCGGAACCAGTCCCAGCAAGACCCCACAAAAAGCCCAAAAGATATTGGGGTGTGATGTTCCCCAGGCTCGATAGGCGAATACGATCGAGACAACCAGCGTAAAGAACGTGATCAAACCGAGGAGCCCACCCGAGGGAACAAAAACCTCGGCCGTCAGAATTCCAATACCAGCAATCAACAGCAGGATTGCGAAGACGGCGTTTGAGTCCATTTCGCGTATCGGTACCTTGTCAAAAAATCATAACCGTCAGGAAGCGGCTGTCAGACCGCTGTGACTTCTACCAGTGTATCTCTCCGCAAACCAGAGACAACCTCTGACGGTAAGAAACAGTTCTGTTGTTCAGCTGCACACGATCGGAATCACAGCGACAGAGGTTTCGAATCTCGAATCTTCCAGGTGTCGACTACTGGTCACCAGATCATTTTGATCCCAATTTTTTCAGAAGCTGCCGGGCACGGCTTTTCCAGCGGCCATGGCGGCGGGCGATTGCGGCCGGGCTGCCGTTGATGTCGTAAATCAGCGCTTGCAGGTGATCGCGGGCGACTTGTGAGTTCCCCTGATCGGCGTGCAGGCTGGCCAGCAGGTACACGGCTTCGGGGTGACGCCAGCGCTGGACGTGACGTTCCAGATGATCGATGGCAACGGTCGTTTCATTCAGGTCAACGAGAGACCGTCCGCAGGCCAGTGAGACATCGCCGAATTTGTATTGCGGGTCCTTTTCCATGATTCGGGTCGTGAATTCATGTACTTCGGCCGGACGACGTTGAGCGATTGCCGCCTGAGCCGCTCCCCAAAGCGCTGGCAGGTTCTGTGGCTCTTTGGCCAGCGCTCGCTGATAGGCGCTGGCGGCTTCGTCGAACCGTCCGACGTCACGTAGGGCATCACCCCAGAGGACGAACTGATGCGGATTTCCGATCTGGATGGCTGCTGTCTCCAGCCGATTCAATTCGTTACCTCGTGTCCAACGACGCAGGAAGGCTGGAGGACGCAGGTCGGTCGACGGAAGAAAACGCGTTGTGAAGTAGGCGAGCGGACCGATGACGGGGACAAAAATCAGCAGCCAGAGCCAAGTCTGCCGATCGGGTTCTGTCCGGATACAGTGTAGAACCATCCAGAACCACAGGATCCCGTAGGCGAGTCCCAGCAGTCCGCCAAACGTTTCTCCGAGCCATCCGCCTGGAAGCATGTGCGAACCCGGTATGCCCGACAGTTGAGCCAGCAGGGACACGACAGCATCTCCGGAAGGAAAATCAGGGACGGCCTGTGAGATGGAGCAGGGACGGTGTCGAAATGACACATCAAATCGTAATCGACCTACTCACCGGATGACAGTTCCAACAGATGTCGAAAATCCGGGTCGTCTCTTAAAGAGTCGAAATCAGTCTCTTCGGGGATCAGCTTGACCATGCTCCGGTTCATCCGCAGAGCTCGCCCCAGCCACGACAAGGCATGGTCTTTGTCTCCTGCCAATGCGTAATAGCAGGATAAGTTATAAAGCACGATGGGAACGGCGGGGTGATGCTGATAGGCAAGTCGCATCGATTCAATCGACTGGTCCAGGCGATCAGTCCGCTTGAAGCACCAGGCCATTCCCAGCAGTGCGTCGAGTGATTTGGGGTCCAGCTCATGGGCTCGCTGAAAACACTCCAGCGCTCGGTGATGTTCCAGCTTGGCTCGCAAGGCATCACCCCGCAGCAAATGCCATTCGACAGCAGATTCAAAGTCGGAGACCTGCTTCAATGCGTCCAGGGCATGGTCAGGCATTCCCAGCGAAAGATATCCTTCTGCCGCCTGCAGATAACGTTGGCGTTTCCGGGCCATGTTGAAAATCATGATCGGTTACGGCTCTGGGGAAGTGATGTCTGACGGTGCGTCGCAAGAATCAGGATGACGCGCCAACAGCAGGGATCTACGGTTTGGGAAGCTTGATATCTTTTGCCTCGTATCGTGGGTCCCAGAAACTTTCGGCGAACTTCATCCCGAATCCAGGCGACAGTTCCCAGGCCGCTCGACGTGCCCAGGGGGTGCGCGGATGATTCTTGATCACTTCCTGGAACTCCGCCTTGGCCAGTTCGTGCTGCTTCTTGAGTTCGGCCATATCAACCCGTGTCGCGCGTATCTGCTCCTTGTCCGGTTCCAGTAGCGCCGCCACGCGATGAATATCCCAGAAGTTGTTTTTCGGGTCTTTTGGGAAGGGCTTTGCTTTCTGGTGAGCATCAAGAGAGATCAGCAGTTGAAACAGTCGCACGCGATACGCCAGGCACTGAGCATGCATCAGATCGTAGTTGGCTCGCCAGCGTTGTGACTGTTCACGATCGCGCAACTTCTTCACGTCATCCAGCACCTTGACGGCTTCGTTCAACATTCCCATCGCACGCAAGGCCCGGTCAAACGTGACCTTGCCCTGTGTGGCAAATTTGCTGGGGTCAAGGCTGTACTGGTGCTCCTGCATGTTGAGTTCTTTATCCAGATGCGGATTCAGCTTGACGATGACCTGCCACTGGGCATCACGAAACTTGCTGCTGCTGCGTTCCCGTGCATATTCGAAGCGTGAACTGAGTTCCGGCAGGTATTCGCGCATGTCGAGCAGGTCAAACTTGCGTTGCTCAAGCGAACCAGCCCCGGCAAGGTTGGCTTCGGTTCCCGGGAGCATGAAGAAGATTCCCCCGGTTTCCTTGGCAATGCGGACCTGCTCGTAGGGGCCAAAGCCACTTGAGAAAACATCCCAGCGACCGTGCAGACCGTCGAACTGCAAACATTCTGGAAACGGTGTTTCAGGCCCACGATTGATCTGCAGCCAGTGAGTCAGTTTGTATTTTGGATCGACCCAGCTCATTCGGGCATAGGGGTAGCCAAATACCGAGTAGTGTCCCAGGACATAAACCGGCGTGTCGCTCTTCTTGCAGCGATCAATCGTTTCTTCGACGAGTTGGCCATCATCGCCGGATTCATCTGACACCAGGATCACGACCAGCTTTCGCTTTTGACGTACCGCACCTGCCTGGTACTTGCTGACAGCCGACATGATCGCCGCACAGGTGTTTTCCTTACCGCTTTCGTCGATCTTGATGTTGTCGATGGCCTTCTTGATTTCCTCGACGTTAGCCGTCGGTTTTGAAGTCAGTTCTGTGACCTTTTCTCCGAAGCTCACAACTGTGGTCAACAGGATTTCGTCTGCAGCCTTCAGTTTGGCATCATGCTTCTGGACAAGGCCAAGCTCTTCGTACACCTTGTGAAACCGCTCGCGGATTTCTTTCTGATCATCCTTCATGCTCTCCGACTCATCGAACAGCCAGACGACATGCACTTTGGATTCGCGCATCAGTCGGACAAGTTCCTGCGTCATCTGCCCGAGTGCGGCACCGTAGCCTTCGACTACGCGTCCGACTTCACCTGTGACCTGTCCCGTTCCCAGGTCTTTGCTGATGATATTCAACCCGGGGACGTTCATTGATCCGATGTTGACTTTGACATCAGGGACTCGCAGACTTTCGGCCTGTTCGATTTTCTGCTGGGCAACCACTGGCCCGGCTGTGCCGCCCGTTCCTGTCATCCCCATGGCCATCGAGCCTGAGACGTAATTGACCGCGTCGGCAGCGGCCGTCGACTGTTCGACGTCCTGAGTGAACTCTTCCTGCACCCGTTCCTCATCGAAGACGGAATCGAGAACCGTCTGCAACTGGTCCAGTGGACCCTGAAAGACGATGAACGAGAGGGCTACCAGCGATGCCACGTGCAGCAGCAGGGAGATCGTGACTCCAACGACCACATCGCGATTGACTTTGACCATGATTCATCGATCTCCGGCAAGACGGACTCCGATGAGGCGGACGGATGAAGCAGCGAACCGACCAGCTCGAAAGACATATTACGAAAATCCCCTTGCGAGAACCTCAGCAAGGGGAATCGAATTCTTGAAAAGTCGAAATATTGAATGCAATTGACCAGCCCTGCGATCTCAGGGCGATCAGGATTTCATCAGATGTCACGTCGCTGCGGTTCTGCGTTGACCATCACTTTTTTCTTCTTCTTCGTGGTGGGGTCTTCAACTTCGATGAACTTCGGACCAGGCTTGTTGTTGCCACCACCCATTCCGGCGGGAGCGGGATTGAAGTGTGATTCCTTCCATTCCCAGCCCATTGGAGAACCGAGTTCACGTTCGGCGAGCATCTGCCATGGGGTGTTCGGGTGATCATCAATCACTCGCTTGAGGTACTCCATAGCCTTGTTGGCAAGTTTCTTGGTGTTGGCGCCCGAGTTGATGTCCTTGGACGGGACCAGCCGCCATTGGTTGTTGCCAGCCTTGTCGAACTTCTTCGGCGAGCTCTTCATTTCGGCGAGCATCATGTTGTAGCCAAAGCTGCGAGCCTGCAGCGCCAGAACACGACCCATCGCCAAGTCGTAGCCAGCTCGTGAACGTGCGTCCTTAATCTTGGCGCGATCCTTTTCACCTGGTTCCAGCATCGCCTTCAGGGCGTTCAGCTTGTATTCAAGTTCTGCGGCGGGGCGTTGAGCTTCCGTAATCGCGTTTCGCAGAACAGTGTCGTTGTCTGCGGGGAATTCGAGTCGTGGCAGCGGAACGCTGTCAACTCGCAACGTGCGAGCCACATTGATCAGGCAACTCTTGGCCTTGTTTCCGTTAATCTCGTGATCGATCATCGCAATCGGGCGATAGTCCGGGGCATAGTTTCGCATCGTTTGTGGATCAAACGTCTTGCCGCGCCCTTCATTGGCGATGAAGTACAGACCGTTCGTTTCTGAGCAGAGTCGTGTGAGGGCGTATGGTCCGAATCCCGACGACATGTTTTGCAGGTCGTAATCGTTCGTACCCCAGTAGGCCAATCGCAGTGATTCGGGGTACAGGGTTTCCGGTCCACGATGCATGACACCCAGCACTGTTTCGCCGCTTTCAAGAGTGAATGGTGCTTCCGTTGTGTCACGTCCAAATGGTGCCGCGTCGCCGACGCAGTAGCACCGCATCCCATACCGCTTGGTGGAAGTGATGGCCGTTTCGAGGAACTGTGGTGCATCGGAACCGGCTTCGTCGGTCACGATAATAATCATGATGTCGCGGTGCATATCCGTCCGGTACTTCTGAAAATGCTTCGCAGTTTGAGTAACAGCTGCAAATGTGTTTTCGTTACCCGAGGATTCGGACTTGATCGAACGGACCTGACGAACGAGATCCGTAGGATCGTCGATTGGTTCCTTGGTCAGGATGTTCGTGCGTTCACCATAGACAACAACAGCGCTCTTCAACGCCTTGTCAGCAGTGACATTCAGCGCATTCAGTTGTTTGTAGACGTTTTCAACTCGATCAGCGATCGCCGCACGACGCGATGACAGTGAAGGCGAGACGTCAAACATCCAGACAACGAGTGTCTTCTTCTCTCGCAGAGAATTCGCGATTTCCCACGCCAGACGATCCACAGCCCCTTCGACCCCACCTGGGTGCTCAGTGGCCCCGGTCGTTGCCACGTTGGCAAGCATGTCCGACTTGGCGGGCTGAATCATTTCTTCCGTGCGAGGAGTTGGGACGTCAATGTCCTCGGCAAGTGTCCGCTCGACTTCCTTCTGAGGGTCTTTCGAAAGCTGAACGGCCGCTTCTTGTGAGGCGGCGAACGAATTGATATCGCTGTCGCTTCCCAGTTGATCCGTGATGGTGGAATCAAACTTGTACTGATCGGGGTCAACCTCGTCTTCGAGGCCGCTCGTGATCGTCGTGAACGCCTGCATACGATCAGCGAACTTGATCATCGCCAGCGATCCCAGCAAAACGACATGCAGGACCAGGCTGATTCCGAAAGCGATCGAAAGTTGCCGGGGAATCCGGTTACTTTCAATTTCCATTTCGAACACTTCAGGTTCATTGGCACGAAAATCAGCGCTCACGATTCACTCTCCGCAGAACAGCTAGAGGCGTGGTTGTTGACCAGAATCAGGAACAGCGTCGACCACAAATCCCCTCGAAAGCTGGGCATGCAGTCTAACCATTTGTTTTATACGTTGCAAACCGCACTGTCGTCAGATCAATGTGTCGGAACCACCGTCCCGGCCGACCAATCATTTCTTTCGGTTCAGACTCACAAATCCCGCCAACAGTTCCCGGGTTTTGAAACCGGTTCAATAATCGCAAGAAATTCCAAACCTAACAATTACCCAGAAGTCTCGCGAAACCTTCGCCGAGATTTGGGAAAGATTACTGCGCAATTTCCACTTCTGTCGTCGAACACCACTCGCTTCGGAAACTTTCTTCCGAACATTTGCGTTTCTCACGAAGATGTCGCTTAACTGATTGCAGAGTATTATGTTAGAGTGTTGATGGGCTGTGCCTGGGGGGCCGATCCCGGTTCGGTGATGATGTCGAAAACTCTCAAGAATCCATCGAATCTACGAACAATTGCACTGCCAGACTCCTGAGTATTACAACCACTGAATCGTTCGAAACCCGCCTCGCTGAACGGACGCAACTCTTTTTCTATAAGAGGTTTCGGAAATGAAGATGGAGATCGTCGAGATCGATGGCGCGGGAGACGGCCGGCTCTATATTCGCAATCACCTGCCGATGACAGATCAACCCATCGGAACTCTCGTCTGCGTTCACGGGTTGGGTGAGCATGGGGGCAGGTACGGTCATTTCGCCGAGTGGCTGGCTGAACGGGGCTGGCGAGTGATTATCGGGGATTTACGGGGCCACGGGTGTTCGGGGGGAACGCGGACGCATGTCCTTTCCTTTGAGGAGTATCCGCTCGATCTCGCACAAATCTGGCGACATTTTCAACTTCAGAATACGTCAGCAATTCTGTTTGGCCACAGCATGGGAGGATTGATTGCAATACGTGCTGTGCAAACGGGTTGTGTTGATCCGGCGGCCCTTGTGTTGACGTCGCCGCTGCTGGGGCTGAAGTTGCGAGTCAATCCCATCAAGAGGCTGCTGGGGCAGTTGCTTGTCCGTTTCATCCCAACCGCCCGGTTCCGGAACGGCCTCGATCCGCGCAACATGACGCGCGACGCCCGATTCGCCGAAGAGCGACGGAACGATCCCCTGATCATTCGTACTGTGACAGCCAGTTGGTTCTTCGCCATGCAGCGCTGTATTCAGGAAGGTTTACGGGATGCGGACAAAATTCGAATCCCGATCCTGGCGTTCCGCGGAATGCAGGACGAGACGACCGACGGTGATGTCCTGGCGGACTGGCTCTCCAAGACCAACTCTCCGTCACGTGAGTTGGTCTCACTGCCGATGCACGTCCACGAAGTCTTTCACGAGTCAGACTGGACTGAGTCCATGGATCGGATGGTCCAGTGGCTGGATCAGGTGGGGGTTGTCCGCTTGTCGCTCGGGCCAGACTCGTCGACCTGCCCGTGACGTATTTTCTGCAGGCAAATGGAATCCTCTTCTGGCGTCACTGTTTCCTGCTGATTACACTGTTGTTCCAAATGCGAGTACTTTCACGAACACACTACCGAGCCTGTTCAAGCCGTCGCGGTGCGGCGGCGATGGATTACATGTTGATCCTGGCTGCCATGCTGCCCATCGTGCTGTTCATCGTCACGAAGGGTAAGCGTGTGATGCAACTGGTGTGGGAAATGTTGTGCGTGCAAATCTCGTGGCCTTTAATGTGACAGCCTGAATCAACGTTTGTCCCGTCCTGGACGGCAACGACATCTGCGGGGAACATGACATGTGGCAAGGCTCCTGGCGAAAACTTTGGCAGCGCGTCCATCGCGACGAGCGTGGGGCTGTCAGTCTGGAAACGATCTTGATCGTGGCGGCCATCGCGCTGCCGATCCTGATTTTTATTTTGAAGTACGGCTGGCCAAAGATCCGTGACTACTTCAACCAGGGGATGCAGAACCTGGAAAACGAAGGGAATAATGTCACCAACGGCGGCGGTGGTTCCGGGACCGGAACGAACTAGCACGCGTTGCGATCAACGGCCTTCAAAGTCAGTGGTCGATCGTTGCGAGTTCCTGGAAATCCAGGGGTCGCGTGATTTGTGAAGCTCTGAACAGTCGGTTGGGTGCGAGGTCGCTGTGACTTGGACCGTCGGGATTCTGGTCACGTTGTTACTGTTGCTGCTCGTGGCGACGATCACAGATATTCGCGCTCAGATGATTTATAACTGGAACACGTATCCCGGTATCGTGCTGGGATTCGTGATGCGATCGGTAGCGGGTGGAATGCCTGCCTTGGAAGACTCGGTGAAAGGGTTCTTCGTCTGTGGCGGGCTGATGCTCGTCTGTTTTGTGCTGTTTGGACTGGGAGGGGGCGATCTGAAGCTGATCGCCATGATGGGGGCTTTCCTGGGATTTGAACGCGGAGTCGAAGCCCTGTTGTGGACGCTGGTGCTCGGAGGGATCTTCGGGGGTGTTGTGATTGTCTGGCAAATTGGGTTTATGAATATCGTGATTCATGTCGCTCGCCATCTTGCCAGGGTCTGGCAGGCGGGGGGCTGGGTTCCGGTGCCACCTGCGGCTCGTAAACCATTGAAGCAAACATTGTTTCTGGCACCAGCAGCGCTGGCGGCCGTTGTGATCGTGACGAATGACTTGTGGCTGCATCTTCTGAATCTGAGTGGATCGCGTTAGTGTCGGAACAGTGATCACAACAGGCGTGATCGGTGATACGCATCCACCCGATGTTGAAATTCTGCGATCTGTAATGAGCCTTGTGGTGTTGAATGAGGTTGCCGTGAATCGCCAAATCCTCATCGCCTGTTTACCTTGCTTCGTCGTGCTCTGTGCGTCGTTTGTGGTCCTGCGCGTGGTGCTCGCGATCGGCGCAAAGTCTTGGAGCTGGCAGCGTCTGCGGCAGATCCATGCCTGTCAGCAAGGGGGCGTTCAGTCACTCGCGTTTGTGCTCACGATGCCCATTTTCGTCATGGTCGTGCTGCTGATCGTGCAGGTGAGCCAGTTGATGATTGCGCAGATGGTGATCCACTACGCCGCTTTTGCTGGTGCCCGTTCTGCCGCCGTCTGGTTACCCGCAGCGCTGCAGGATGCAAACCTGGAAGTCAACGATTACGTCGAAGTGGAAAACCGCTTGAATGAGCGTCCGACAATGTCCGATGGTGATTACACCGATTACGAAGTAACGCCAGCCAGCAACAGCTTGAAACTCTGGAAGGTCCGGGCTGCCGTAGTTCAGGCGCTGATGCCACTCTGTCCGTCGCGAAATCTGGGGGCCCGTGGACAGATGCCCTATCTGGCGAGTCTGGCGCTGGCCAACCAGCAGGTTTATGCGATGCTTGTTCCGGCGTCGCAGTCCAATTCCCAGATTGCGAACCGGATCGTTAACAAACTGAACTATGCCGACCAGAACACGCGAGTCATCGTCGAATGGCGCGACTCGTTCGATCCCCGGGGGCGCGATTCTCTGAATTACACGGCTTACAACGTTCGCAATCACACATGCCCGGACCCCGAGCGACAGTCGACGTTTCGTGAGGCGGAGATCGGCTGGCAGGATCCCATTACTGTCTATGTGATTCACCAGTTCGCTCTCTTGCCAGGTCCAGGCCGATTGCTCGCCGCGCGACTGGTTCGAGCCGATGGACTGCCAGATCGCGTCAGTCCACGTATCAATGCCACAAGTCTGGATGCCTCGCGTACACTGTATACGACGCAGATTCAGGCGGCCGCGACGATAACGTGTGAAGGCTGGAAATCGGTCAAGCCCTATATCCAACCCTCGTACGCCTTGCCGACAAATTAGAAAGCCCGTTGGCATGAATCAGGGAACACGACATTTCTGGCAGCGAATCGCGCGGTGGAGACAATCCGCGCGCTGTGCTGGAAGTGGGGAGACCTTCGGTCGGTTGACTCGGCGGGGTCAGGAGACCCGCGTCGAAAATTGTCAACCAGCGCTCGGCACCGGAGAAGAGGAGACCTTCGGTCGGGGGGGGCGGCGGGGTCAGGAGACCCGCGCCGAACATCGTGAGACCCGCGCCTGGCAGGTTGCGGCATGTACTGAACTCTCTTCAAACTTTGTGGCACGACTGCATCGGGATCAGCGGGGGGCAATCAGTGCCCTGTCCGTATTTGCCATTTTCATGTTTACGATCCTGCTGGTGCTGGTTGTGAATGTCGGGCGGCAGATTGATGACAAGTTACGAATGCAGAACGCAGCGGATGCCGCAGCCTATTCCGGAGCGACTGTGATCGCTCGCGGGATGAATGCGATCGCGTTTGCCAATCATCTGGAATGCGAGACGTTCGCCCTGGTGGCCTACATGCGCGAAGGACGCGATCGCAAGTCCGAGAAATTTGTCCCGGAAATCCTGCAAGCCTGGGAAGCCGTCGGTCGAGCGTTTTCCACTGGAACAGGGACGCAGCCGCTGTCTCAAAAATTCAAAAAGATGGGCGAGGCCATCCTTCAAAAGGTTCCGATCGAAGGAATGATGGTGCAGGAGTTCGCTCAGATGGCGTACCTGGAATCCAAGCTGACTCTGCCACTGTTCGAATACATTCTGGCGGGCCCCGAGTTCGAAAACAGCGCCGGCATCCCGGATCGATCTCCTGAGGGAGGATTCCTGCCACGATTTCAACGAGCCGTTCTGCTGACTACCCCGTATATCGCCAGTGTGGCTACAGATGAACTGGCTCAGAGGTACGGAACCAGGACGAAATCGCAGCACCGCAATCAGGATCTGCACGGTTTGCTGTGGTGCACTGATGTGACTGTCATCGGCACACGAGATGAGAACGCGGCGCTGACTCGTACTCTTCCGATGATTGATTCCTCGCGCTACGGTCAGGATCTGATGCAGGTCGGTGAAAACGTCGTTCCGGATTGCCCGACGTGTTATTCCTGTTCCGAGTGTATCTCTCGCAAGCTCCGCCACATCCGGGCTCATCAGTATCTGAACGACTGGATCCGACTCTGGATGAGCCCGTACTTCGAATACCCGGACGACGGCACTCCGGACTATGGGGCATCCTCGGCCAAGATGTCCAACTACATCAACTTCTGGCGGATTTACACCTGCGCCAATCTGGACTACCTGTTAAACCACGAATATCCCCTGACCAACCTGCCATTCGTAATGCGCGATGCGCCGACGCGACCTTACAACGGAGGGCCGTCTCCAGGGCCGCACCCCGATTCGCCCTGGGATTTTGATGGCTGCGTGATGACACCTGATTATCCCGAACGTCCCTGTCTCCCCGCCAATCCGATTACACAGGCAACCCTGGAAGGCTCGTACAACTTTGTCTCCGCCGTCTACTGGCCACATCAGAAACCGATGTTTCCCGGGTTGTTCAAGAACCCGCTGGAACGAGACAGTCAGGCCTATGCGACCGCATTTGCACAAGCTTCGGTCTTTCTGCCTCGCGGCAAATTCTCACGTGTGAACTGGGGACCTCGCTGGCCTGAAAATGCCCCCTGGGTTCATTTGTATCCCTGCCCTCCTAACGGAACCTGCTGCGGATACCTGTACGACACGGCTCCGGGGTCATGGGACTTGTACAGTTGGTCAAACAGTAATCCGGGCCATCCGCAGATCGCCAGGCATTTGCCCGTTTTCGCCATGAACACCCGCTGGGAACAGTTTGGTGAGTGGGATTCGTTCAATCAGAACTGGACCGTGAAGCTGGTTCCTGCCACAGCAGCGAATGTTCCAACGATCTTGTCACAACATCCCGGAACGTATTTGAATGGTGCGTTGTCAGGATCACAGTCCCCGAACCTGCAAAATATGTCTTTGCAGCAGTTTCACCTCGTGAATACACATTGATTATGCGACGACTCACTTCATTGCCGCGATCAAAAGCCCCTGGGTGGGCGGCACGCCGATTGGTGCATGGCAGAGTTCGAATGCAGGCACGGCAGGGGTTGGCACCACTGGAGTTCACGCTCGCGTTGCCGATTCTGGTCATGATGATGGCGCTGATGATCGACTTTGGGGTTGTCGGGGCCTGGAAGATTCGGACTCAGACAAACGCCCGCTATGCCGCCTATCGCACCGTCAATGCCCGGACCGGCCAGTTCAATCCGAACCCACCCTACTGGCCGACGAACGCCCCCCTGACAACCAGCAGTGGAACGGATCTTCCCACCTCAAGCAGACTGTGGGATTCACGCCAGGACTTGCTGTGTCCTTGCGTCCGCGGTCCGCAGCTAACTGCACCGCACGCCGAGAATACTGTCAACGTTCCAGGTCGCATGGAAATGGATGGCCTGGTTCTGGAAGGAAACGCCATCCTCGATAAGCCGTTGCCGCTGTTGCGAGGTGCCATCCCGGGAAGCGGCCGGTTCAGGTTCAATCTGAAGCAGGATGTGTTTGATAATCAATGGCAGTTCTACGCCATTGGAATTCCATGGAACAACCACATTCGAGCCGATCTGTGGTGGGACATCGATCATTCAGAACTCGCTGCACGGGATGGCGACATCAGCAGGAACCTGCAGGCGCTGGAGGATCATCTTCACCAGTTACAGCAGAGTCCTGCCCGCCCTGATTTGTATCCCCTCGACAACGATGAGGAATTCATCCGCTATTCAGGTTTTCCCCCTCCGGATCTTTATCCGCGAATGAGTCGCTTGTGCATGCTGGACCCGATGGATGTCTATAACAGCGGAGTGGCGAGGCTGGATGGAGACGGCCAACGGAACGCCGGTTCACTGCTATGCCGGATCGATGATCTGCCGTGCAGTTTCTCGCGCCGGTTTACGAATCTATATCGATCCTGGATTTGTGAACTGGAGATGTGTGGCTTCGACGATGCCTCGATCGATCCGCTCCGGCAGCGCTACAAAGATCTGGCCCAATTCATGGGGACACTTCCGCGATGCGGAAACCCGGGTGACCTGAGTCCCTGCCAGTGTCCACCGATGACGCGTTGTCCTTGTCCGCCATCGCCCGTGGGAGTTGGTCATTGACACTCCCCACGCCGATTGACTCGACACCCAGCGATCCTGCGCCGACAGACGTTGCCGCCACCGATGCTGTAACCGCAGTCCCGAGTCTGGCGCGCCGCATGACTCGTCGAGCCATTGACCTTTTCGTGATTTCCTTTTTGATCGTTGTCGGGCTGTCCACGGGCCAGCAATTGATCGAGTGGTGGCGAGTCGATCCTGCTTCGGCTCCTGAACCACCAATGGTGAACCCCGTGGATCTGGACTGGAATCGGACTCCTATCACGATCCAGTTTGGTTCCGCTTCAACGTCTCTGGAACGGATGCCCTTCGCCGGGGGACGAAAGCAACTGGATGAGGAATTGACGCGGCTGGGCAAGGCAATTGTCACAACAACGGAAATCGTGCCGAGTGTGATGGAAGAGGCCGAGCGAGACTGGCTGGAAGCGTTGCAGGCAGCCCCGCCGGTCTTCTGGGATTCCACGCGAGGCAACGTCTATCGGCGACATGAGCCACTTCCGTCATTTGTGGCGACACGATTCAACGAGCAGAGCGGAAATGATTTGATAACGCAGCGGATTGTCGGCTGGGGGCTGGCCTTTCCGACTGCACCCGGAGAGTGGACAATCTACGTTTTCCATCCTCGATCAGCGAAATCGGCTCAGGCGGAATCGACGGCCCGAATCGGACTTCCACCGGGCGCGCAGAATATTACCAGTCTGGAAGGATCGGACGACTGTCAATGGCGAGTGTTTCAGGGTCGCGGTGACATCGCCGGGTGGGTACAACATTTCGAAGAACAATTGGGAACAGGCGCACTTGTCTCTCGTGATATCAGTGAGAATTCGGCAAACTTGAAATATCGACGCGAGCGAACTCTGTCGGACATACAGATTCGGCGCGAGCGTGATGGTCGGCTGACGGGAGTCATCTGGTCAGCTCCGGAAAGGGAATGACGATGAAGGGTGTTCAGGGAATACTGTTATCAATCGGCCTGGGGCTGGCAGGGGCTGTCTGCAACTGGATGTATCTGGAGCGACTCGCCGGTAAGGAAGCCAAGGTCTCTTTCATTGCCATCCGTTCGGATGTTCAGT
The DNA here is from genome assembly GCA_964609845.1 of uncultured Planctomycetaceae bacterium. Lineage (GTDB taxonomy): Bacteria > Planctomycetota > Planctomycetia > Planctomycetales > Planctomycetaceae > Schlesneria. The sequence goes on from CAZSTW010000075.1 coordinate 30,854, forward strand.
TGAACGTCGGTGACATTCTGCGTGAAGATCATCTGGTCAGGATCAATATTCCTCGCAGTGCGGTGGGAAACCTCGAACAAGTTGCTCCGCGCTATGAGGAGATGAAACTGATCACTGGCTTTCCCACGACGCGTAGCTTTCAAGGTGGGGAACTGGTGCTGGGGCAGGACATTCGTACTCCAGCAACAAAGGACCTGAACGAAAAGCTCGGTGCGAACGAAGTCGCTCTCTGGATTCCGGTCGACACTCGAACGTTTAATTCCTCGCGTGTGAATCCCGACGACGAGATTTCATTCGTCTTGCCCCGTGTGGGAGGTGCGATTGCAGTACCCGGTGGCGGCGAGGGAGGCGGAACACCCACGGTTGCGTCGAGCAGCGAAATCGTCGGGCCGTTCCGGATCCTGGAGATCGGGAACCGGACAGGCCGCCCCGAAGTCCAGCGTGCGTCGGGAGTCCGTCAGGCGATCGATAGTTCGATCACCATCGTCGCCAAACTGGAGAAGGGACATCTGGATGCCAAGACAGAACGCGTCACAGAATACATGCGTTCGACCAAGTCCCAGGGCCTGCAGGTGATCGTTCATCCCAAGGCCAAATGATTGCCGATGACATGGGATACGACTTCATCCTGCCCATCACGTGATTTACAAGTTCGTTGGCATTCCTCTTCAGCACCAGGCAAGTTGCGACGTGCACCGTGTCTCTGGTAACGAGATCGATTTGAAATGCAGTCACTGATTCACGAACTTGACGCCGCTGTTCGTTCTGGCCGTCCTGTCTGCTACACGGCACTGGTCGAGACTCGCGGGTCCACGCCACAAAAAGCGGGGGCTGCAATGCTGGTCTTTCCAGACGGCTCGCAGATCGGCACCCTCGGTGGTGGCTGTGTTGAGGCCGAAGTCAAACGGCGTGCATTGCAGGTTCTTGAGGATGGTGCGACCGAACTGCTGACGTTTCAACTCGACAGTGACTATGGCTGGGATGACGGACTGATCTGCGGTGGCCGGATGAAAATGCTGGTTGATCCGGTTCGGCCAGGAGACGACGCATCGTACTTCCGAGTGCTGCTCGATACGGTAACGGCTGGGATCGGGGCGACCGAAGCAATTGTGATCGATGTCGAGAAATCCGGTGGCGGGGCTAATACCGAGCGGTGGCTGCTCGACGAACATGGTGCAGTATTGGCG
>CAZSTW010000076.1:0-7123 GCA_964609845.1 uncultured Planctomycetaceae bacterium
CTACGGAACCCCGTTGGGGTACAGAGGTAAAATTGTCCAGACCCAGGGTAGCTCACTTCGTGAGCAACCCTGGGCTGAAAGACGCAACTCCGTTGGAGTTGAATGCATTGGCAACAGCGATCAATGCCAGACCTCGTCATATCAAGAACTCCGAACAGCAGAGAACAAAGGTGTCGCCGCTCTACCCATGGAATTCCCAATTCCAGCCCGCAAAAATGCTTAACAGCGTTGTTCGAGAGACCGATCATCGCTGGATGCGGTGCGTCGTTCGATCACTTTCGCGATTCGCGTTCGATCGCCTGCAGCATTTTGTCGAGTTCCTCGTCGCTCAGGTTCGGGTCATTCTTGCGAAGCCATTCCACATCGCTTTTCGCCTGAGCCCAGCGTTGAGTCTGATAGCAGAGCATCGCCCGGTAGTACCGCTGCCGACTCGCATCCGGCTTGATCACCAGAAACGCTTCTACATAGCGAAGCAGTCGCTCAGCATCCTGAGAATCGACCGCCGACCCCGTCAGATTTTCCAGCATCCGCTCCAGGATCGCCGTTGACGAGGTCACGTCCAGAAACGAGTTTTCCCAGGGGCGGTCACTCAGTGACTCATACAAGCTCCGTGCATCGGCCTTTGACAATAGTTTTCCGCGTTCAAACACGTCGACCAGTTGAGGCTCACCCGCGCGTGGTTCGAATCGGACGAGAAAATGGCGTGGCATTCCGACACCGACAACATTGATCCCCATGCGCCTGGCGATCTCGATGTAGACGACCGAAAGAGTAATGGGCAAGCCTTCGCGGTCATCGAGGACTTCGTTCAAGTAGCTGTTCGAACGATTGTCGTAATCGGTCCGACTGCCATGAAATCCCTGCTCTTCGAACAAGTATTGGTTCAGGGCCGCAAACCGGTCGGCTTCACTGGCATCCTTCGGCAACTTGGCAAGTGCCCGCCGCGCGTGACGTTCGACTTCACCGACATATGATTTGAGGTCAAGTTCCGGGTTATCCAACCGTGAGATCAACAGCGCCGCGTACAGCAGATCGATTCCGGGATCCTTCTTTTCCAGAGTCGATTTGAATTCCTGCAATGTCTTCTTCGTTTGTAGATCCGTCGCCAGCTTGCGGACTCGCTGCGCCTGCTGCTCCAGCTTGATAGCAAGTTCTTCAAGCGTGATCACACCCACATCGCCCTCGGACAGCAGTTTCTCCGACGCCGACGGCAGATCTCCATCAGCCTTGAGGTCGGCAACGACTTTGGAGATCCGGTCGATCATTTCGGCCGATGGCTGAGTTCGTGCGATCGATTCAGCAACGTGAAACCCCTTGAACTCAGCTTCCGTCTGTCGAAACTTGCAGAGACCAACCCGGCCGGTGGTGTACTCGGTGTCTTTCAGTTCAATCACCAGTTCGTCATTCAGAAAACATTGCAGACGTTCTTTTTCGACGCGGACTTTCAGCCAGTTCCAGCCGGTCTTGTTCAAATAGGGCGAGCGAATTTCCTGGAGCACCTTCCAGGCATAAACATCTGGGCCATCGAAGCGGCTCAGGCGGACACTGCCGTTGCTTGGATAAAACCCATAGTGTCGGTCGCCACCATCGGCATGAAAGACGAGACCTGCGGCACCGTCACCCGGTTCAAACTTAACTTCGACCGCCATTTCAAACGGGACTTTGGGAGCCTCCATCGTGGACAGGCAAAGGGATCGCCCCCCGAAGCCACCACCACGACCATCGACCAGGATTCGCCCCGCCCGCTGCCGCCAACGCCCCCCGGGCAACGCCGTCCATTCTTCTGGATCGAGTACCCCGATCGTCAACCAGCGACTCATCGGGATCGGGTTGGGGCTTTTGAGGAGCGGCTTCAGAGCGTTCACTGGCATAGCGAAGCCAAGGTTTTCTGTTTTGAGCGACTTCAGAGTCACCACGCCATGGACTCGTCCTCGCAGATCCAGAATCGGGCCGCCACTGTTGCCTCGTTCAATCGGGATCGCCAGTTGCAGCATCGATCGTCCATCGATCTCACGTCGACCGGATAACACACCACTGACAACACTTCGCTCCAGTCCGACAGGATTCCCGATCGCAATGATCGGCTGGCCATCGACCAGTTCATCGGAATTCCCCAGGGGCAACGCTGGAAGATCTTTGGCATCGACGCGAAGCACAGCCAAGTCCAGTGATCGCTCAGTCGCTTCCACGGCCGTCACATCAAATTTGCGGCCATCCTGCATCTCGATCGAGATTGGCCGGGCTTCACCGATCACGTGCAGATTTGTAGCGATCAGGCCATTGGAATCAATAATAAAGCCGCTGCCCAGTCCCTGCCGTTCGCCATCGCGACCGCGAAATGTCACAACGACGACAGACTTTCGGATGGATGGCGTCAGAGCTTCAACCGACTTCTCCATTCCGCTGTCGACATTCACTGCGGCCGTCGCATCCGCCGGTCGATCGTCGCCGAACAGATCAAACCCTGCCCCGATCACTCCGAAACAAATGAGACAGCGAATCAGCAGCATACGTGGTTCCTCGGCAGCCAGCGTCCAGCGAAAAGACGTTTGAATCGTTACGGGCATTCTACGTAACGCAGCGAGAAAGCAAAACCGCGACCACGGATCGGGGCGATTTCGCAGAGCTTCATGGAAAGGAAGTGTCTGCAGGCTGACTCTCGTTCGGTGGTCGGTGTGGCAAACGCCGTGCACAGGAAGTGCGGGGAATATCAGTTGGTGTTTGCGGAATGTGATTACCACGAAGCACACGAAGAGCACGAAGATGACATTCGACGCGCCTTCAAATCACGTGATCCGCTTGGCTGTCAACGCCACCGAATCCTCGCTGCAAGGCTGCGGGAGTCAACGGTGCGAGCCTCGAAAAACTCAAAGGACTTCGAGGCTCAACTGGTGACCTGCATGAAAAAACCGACATCAAGGCGGTGCTGCATTTCTTACTTCTGCAACATGACGCAACAGGTTTCAAACACTGTCTTTCCCTGAAAACTTCGTGCTCTTCGTGCCCTTCGTGGTGTTAGAACGCATGTCATTTAAGTGTTGCGCACCGTTGCGCCCTGCGGGCATCAAAAACAGCGTCTCACCCATGTTTCGACGCGACACGGAAGTGCGACACGCACTAGCGAGCGGGATAGCACCATTCGACGCTTGGGTCGCAGTACGACGAAAAGCCGGAAGTCTGTCACGCGAGATGCGCCGCTGCCTGCCAATTCAATTGGCGAACTTTCGGGCCGCCTGCGGTTTTCGAAGCAGCAACATTGCCGAGATGAATGCGCAATTGAGTTCGGCAGCCAGATGCTGCCGGAACAATTAGTTCAAATTGCCGGGGCTCCCATGGGCACTCGCGATTCCACGAGTGGTCGCGATGGGATCATCCTCAGTACCACTTTCGCTTGTCGACCAGAGTGGCGGGAGGCAAACCCCGCATGAATAAGTGAATGTTTTCGAGAAGGGTTTCGAGATGTCGTTCTGGCACGCGGGTCGAAGCCGCAGCAACGTGAGGGGTGATGATCACGTTGGGCATCCGCCACAGCGGGTGATCACTCGGTAATGGTTCGATTTCACAGACATCCAGAGCTGCGCCGGCGATTTCTTTTTCCTGGAGTGACAGAACAAGATCCGTGAGATCCACAATTGCACCCCGTCCGATGTTGATCAGGATTCCCGTCCGCTTCATTTGTCTGATAACAGGCCTGCGGAACCACTTTTCTGTTTCCGGGGTATGCGGAGCCGCGATCACGACATAATCAGACTCTTTCAACAGGTCATGAAGACGACTGACGGGCCAGACTTCGTCGAGAATTCCAGAAACCGAGCGATGCACTGGATCAACTCCACGAACTTTCATTCCGAAGGCCGCAGCACGACGCAGAATCTCTGCCCCGATCGCTCCAACACCGACGACACCCAATGTTAAATCCGACAGATGCTGGTGAGCCCGGTCGATCGGTGTCACCGTCCCGGGAGCATTGACAAAATTCGTGACATACGAGGAATCGCCGACGGGTGACCATTTTCCCTCCCACTGCTGTCGAATGTAAATGTGCAGATTGCGGGCGAAGCATAGAACCAGCCCCATCACATGATCGGCAATCACATCTGAGAACAGTCCTCGCATGTTGCTGAGTTGACAGGGATGCTCGACAAGTTCCGGAAACAGATAATGTTCAAGGCTCGCCGTCGGCGACTGGACCCAGCGAAGTTGTCTGGCATGTGCAAGAAGAGCAGGTGTCAGTTTGCCGAAGAAGGCATCGGCATCAGCAATTGCACTGAGTGCATCTGCAGGATCATTGACATTCGCAACAAGCAGATCCGGCGACAACTGACGGATGCGTTCGAGCCTGGCTTGATCAACAGCCGGATGGATCAACAGTTTCATGCTGCGGTTCTCGAAAAAAGTCAACTACGTTTGTGTGTTGGACACAACATTTGATGAAGAGATCACCGGTTGCGTCGTGTCATCAGCGATCAATTTGAACACGTGTCAATGACATGCACAAACACGATCTGTCAAGAGATGCAAGACGTTCGTTTCCCAGATTCGCGAAGTCTCATTTTTCTGCTTGCTCTCGTTATGGTCTCTCGGCAGAATGTCGCCCCATGAGTCGGTTCTGGTTAACCGATACACATCCGAACGAACATATGTCATGAGGGCGCGCGATGCGAGTTTATACGCGTGGTGTCGAACAAGGTTTGGTGATTGGCGAGAACGTGCAGGTCAATGTTCTGGAGGTCCAGGACGACTGCGTGCGATTGGCAATCATTGATCCAGATGCCTCGCCGACTTACCGCGAAGAAGTTTTGTATCTTCCTTCGCATCCTTCAAAACAACAGTCCATCACCAGTGCCGTTTCCGCGTTTGATTCGTACGATGACATGACCTTTGAAGACGAAGATTCTCGTCTGATTCCAATGGCCTGATTCAATCCTTGGAGCGAGCAGGTCGCTGTGTGATGATGCCCGGGAGACCGCTGATGGAATCCATACCGATTTCAAAAACGGTCGACATTACCGAATCTGCCGGTCCGGTTGATCTCGAAAATGTTGCCGGCCAATCGGCTTCAGGTAGCCCCCTCAAGGGGAACAGTCCCGCACCGCGCCGATCTGCTGACGATCCCTATACTGTTCAGCAAATCGAAGGATTCGGTTTGCGAGCGGATCGATTGCCGCGGCATGTGGCAATCATCATGGATGGAAACGGCCGATGGGCACAGTCGCGTGGCCTACCACGGATCGAAGGGCATCGGCGCGGTGTCTCCACCGTGCGAAATGTGGTTGAGCAATGTTCGCGACTGGGCCTGGACCAGCTGACGCTATACTGTTTCAGCAGTGAGAACTGGAAGCGACCTCCGCTGGAATTGAAACTGCTGATGCAGTTGCTGGAACAGTACCTGATCGAGGAACGATCAGAGATCATCCGCCAGAACTTGCGGTTCGCGGTGATCGGACGGCGTGATGGCCTCGGCGAAGGGGTGTTGCGTGAGATCGCCCGAACCTGCGAAGTCAGTCGCGACAACACCGGAATGCGCTTGTGCCTGGCGGTGAACTATGGAAGCCGGGGCGAACTGGTGGATGCCGCTCGTGCCATCGCCGAGAAAGTCGCTGCCGGGACATTGGCAGCAGACCAGATCGACGAAGATGTGTTTGCACAACATTTGTACACGGCGGGGATGTCCGATCCCGATCTCGTTCTGCGAACGGCTGGCGAGATGCGGATCAGCAATTACCTGCTGTGGCAGATCAGTTATGCCGAATTGTGGGTTACCGAAAAGTGCTGGCCCGAGTTTTCGATCGATGACCTGCATCAGTCGTTTCGAGATTTTGCGGCTCGAGACCGGCGGTTTGGTGGCTTATCGAGTTAAAAGTCGACAGACTAGTGGCTCGCCATGACTCGCGGAATGCATTGGATCAATCAGCCGGAATGCGTTAGCGTCCGGTTGGAACCTTGGGCAAGCCTCCAGCGGTCGCGGTTAGACGATTTCCACGAATCTACTTTGACCTTTTCGACAACACTATGCTCCTGTGGCGACTTGCAGTTTCGGCGGTGCTGATTCCGTCGTTCTTCGGCCTCTTCTGGCTGGACGCGCGGCTGGGGGAATCTGCGCCGATATTGCTTCTGCTGGTGATCGTCCTCGCCATGCGTGGAGCCGGTGAAATGGTCGACCTGCTCTGGACCCGTTCATTCACCCCCAATCGGATTATCGTCACCGCATCCTGTGTCCTGGTGGCTGCCGCCGCCTGGTGGGGGCGATTTGGACATATGCCGATCAAGATCCCATCGGACGATAATACGCTCGCGCAAGTCATGCTCGCCTATTCGCTGACGATCCTGGGAATGTTCCTGCTGGCGACATATCGGTATCGCGAACCCGGTGCGAGTATGGAAACACTCGGCTGTGAACTGCTGATCATCAGCTACATCGGCGTCCTGCTGGGGGTTGCGAGTCAGCTGCGATGGGTCGCCGGGGCCGATGCGGGCTATCTGGTCATTGGATCATTACTGGTCGTGGTCAAAGGGGGCGACGTCGGAGCGTATTTCTTCGGTCGACTTTTTGGGAAGCGAAAGATGGTTCCGCATCTTTCACCCGGTAAGACCTGGGCGGGAGCCGTCGGTGCTCTTGTCGGATCAGCAGCGAGTGCCGTCGCCTGGCTCCAGTTTGCGACTCCGTTGTTCTCACCGGACCGCAATCAGCCCTGGGCACCGCCATTCTGGATCGCATCGGCTTTCTACGGATTGATCCTGGGAGTCACAGGATTGATCGGCGATTTATGCGAATCGTTGATCAAGCGAGACGTGGGAAAGAAGGATTCCGCTCGACTGCTGCCGGGATTCGGCGGACTACTCGACCTGATGGATAGCGTACTTTATGCCGGACCTGTGGCGTACCTGCTGTGGAAGGCTCTTCCTCTCGTGACATGGCACGTCGCCCGAATGTCATAAGGTGGATTGAAGCCGAGGGGAAGAATGTGAATCATGCGAATGCTCTCTGACAAATCATCATCATAAATCCCATTCTTCCCATCATACCCATGACAATCGGCGATCCATCCACGACCGACCATACCGCCAACTATCCCACCTTCACCAACTATTCCCCTTCAGGCCATTTTGCCCCTTGATCGAT
>CAZSTW010000076.1:7133-31671 GCA_964609845.1 uncultured Planctomycetaceae bacterium
GCTCGTAGCAGGCCGATTTGCTCATCGGACAGCTTGTCTTTTTCAAGGGTCCGGCCACCACCGAGATCTACACCAGCAACGTACTTAATCAACAGGCTTTCGGCACTCTTCCCGGCGACAAACGCCGGGCCTCCGTCACCGCCATTCAACGCATCGTCCCGACGATCCAGACGTAACCCGGATTCCTTCTTCGATGCGCCGTGACACTTGTAACAGGTGTCACGAAAAAGTGGCTTAATGTCTTTTGCAAAGTCGACGGCACGTTTGGCAGGCGCGGGAAGCGGACGCGACTCGTCTGCAGAACCTGCGGCCATGAAGATGGTAACAGCGGCACTCATCACGAGGAAAATTGTCGCGGTCGTTCGCAAACCAACGGTCATTACAAGTCTCCCAATCATTCGATTGAAGGCCGCGTCACCGATGAATGGCTCAAGATCGCCAACGCAAATCAAACAGTCTTTTCGTCAGTGGTAGAGAATACCATCACGGTTTCGGGTGAACATCTGATTTCCGCTGATAGACCACCTGGCCATCCAGATAGGTCGTCTCAACCTTAACTTGATGAATCTCATGCCGAGGAACCTCGAACAGGTTGCGATCAAGCACAGTCAGGTCCGCTGCCTTGCCGACTTCGATCGAACCGGTTTCCGTTTCTTGAAAATTGACGTACGCGCCGTTGATCGTATAGGCCGCAATCATCAGTGGCAGATCAACAACCTCTTCTGGAATCCAGGGAGCCCCCGGTCCCTCCTGCAGTCCTCGGCGAGTGACTGCGACCTGAATCGCGTCGAGTGGATTCATGGTTGTCACGGACCAGTCGCTCCCTCCCACGATGATCGCCCCCGTATTGGCGACGGTACGAATCGGATAGAGCCATCGCGATCGGCCTGGACCGAGAATTGGTTCGGTCATTTTCACGATGTAGTCATCAGCACAGGCCCAGAACGGCTGAAAATTGGCAACCACGTTCAGTTTTTGAAATCGCACCAGATCTGAGGGATGGAACAATTGAATATGTGCCATGTGGTGCCGCGAGTCTCGGCTGCCATTACGGGCTCGCGCAAATTCCAATGCGTCGAAAGAACATTGGACGGCGCGGTCACCGATTGCATGAATATGGATCTGGAATCCGAGTCGATCCAGTTCAGCGGCAAGTGGCTTCAGCACCTCGGGTTCAAAGTTCAGCCACCCTCGATCATCGCCACCCAGATATGGTTCCAGCAGTGATGCAGTGCGCGATTCAATCACACCATCCAGAAAGATCTTTGCGGAAATCGCTCGAAGTCGCTTCCCCTGATACTTCTTTCTCCAATCTACGAACTGTGCCATTTGCGATTCGTATTTGGCAGGGTCCACGCGCATCGATGCGACGGCCCGAACGGTCAACTTGTTTGATCGATCCAATTCGCCCAGTGCTTCCAGATGCCGATCACGTGCCGCGGCCTCCTGAACCGACGTGATCCCGAAGCTGTTGGCCAGTTCCATCCCGCGCCGTAGTCCGGCGACATTCTCGTCGTGGGTGTAGGGAGGAATCTTGTTGACCACCAGTTGCGAGGCGGCTTCACGAAGCGTGCCGGTTGGTTCGCCCGTCTTCGGATCGCGTTCAATTCGGCCGCGCGGCGGGTCTGGTGTGTCTTTGGTGATTCCGGCGATTTGCAATGCCCGGGAATTGGCCCAACTGGAATGCCCGTCAAACGCATCAAGAATGACAGGACGATCGGCGACGATTTCATCGAGCAATTCCTTGCGCGGATTCCCGTTTTCCAACGTTAGCGGCCAGCCTCCACCTCGAAGCCATTTCTTGTCAGGATTCTTTTCAGAATATTGACGCAGAGCCTTCTGAATCTGCTCCAGCGTTGTCATGCCATTGATATCACATTCCGCCAACTCAATTCCGCCGCCGATCAGATGGACATGCGAATCATGAAACCCCGGCAGAAGCATTCTGCCCTGCAGATCTACCATCCGAGTCTTCGGTCCGATAAGCGGAGCGACTCCCACCTTTGTACCGACATAGAAAATTCGTCCCTCACGCACGGCCACTGCTTCGGCCCAACTGCGAATCGCATCTACCGTGTAGATGGCGCCGTTTTGAAAAACCAGATCGGCCGGTCCCTTTCCTCCGGGAATTTCTCCCCGTGCCTGGACTGCACACGTCGAAGAGAGTGCCAAAAACATCGCCACAATTACGGTCATGCTTTTCATGCGTTATCAGCAAAGATCTCTCTTCGCCATCCTTTCTTGAAGCGGTCGCGAATCAGCTTTCAGGAATTCCTTCGAATAAACTGCTGCCGATGCGCACGATTGTGGCACCTTCTTCGATAGCGATTTCAAAGTCACCGCTCATCCCCATCGACAAGTCTGGTAACGAACGCGTCCCGCCAGATTCCATGGCGAGGCGATCTCGCAATTCGCGTAATTCGCGAAATACTCGGCGAACGTCTTCTGAATCCTCGGAATGCGGGGCCATCGTCATCAGGCCCTGTATTTCGACCGATTCCAATAGGCAAATTGCGGGCCATGCCGCCAGTAGTTCTGCAGGCGCAAATCCGTCCTTGGAAACCTCACCCGACACATTGACTTCCAGCAATAGTCGTGGCCGGACGCCAAGTTTACGGGCACTGCTGTTCAGTGATTCCAGCAGTCGCACGGAATCGACCGAATGGATTTGTGCAGCTACTGGCAAAACCAACTCAACCTTGTTGCGCTGCAGATGCCCGATCAGATGCCAATGAACGGATTCCGGAAACTGTTCTGAGCGAGCAACCAGTTGCTGCGGGCGACTTTCACCAAGTTCTGTGATACCCAAATTCACAAGTTCCCGTACCGACTCAATGTCTGCATACTTGGTGACCGCCACCATGGTGACATCCTGCAGATTGCGTCCGACGCGCGCACAGGCAGCGGCGATCCGCTCACGGATCCGGCGAATGTTTGAGCACAGAATCTCTGTTACGTTTGAACTCATATTTCTTAATTCTGCCAAGTCGCGGAGCAGCTTTCAGCGATCAGCGGTCAGTGGTCAGCAAAAAAACGAAAAATGTCATTCAGGCCTCATTCCTGAATGCTGATTGCTGAAAGCTGACCGCTGGTTTCTGAAAGCTGCCCAAAGCGACCCGTTCGCTCCCCCCCATCGAAAAACTCCGATATACTCGGCTTTCGTTCCCGTGTCTGGAGTGACGACGGGATTGGCGAGATCGACAACGCGAGTGAGGAACGATTCATGGCACTTTGGCGAGGGATGCGGAATTGGGCACTGATCGGCATGGCACTGCTGAGTCTGGGGCAAGCTGTCCAGGCGGACGTGAAGCTGCCGAACATTTTCAGCAACCACATGGTTCTGCAGCACGGACAGAAGAATAAGGTCTGGGGTCTGGCTGCTGCTGGAGAGGCTGTAACGGTGTCGATCGATGGCCAGTCGAAGCAGACGGTTGCCGCTGCTGATGGCAAATGGCACGTCATGCTCGATCCGCTGGCCGTGGGTGGTCCCCACGAATTGAAAGTCAAAGGCCAGAACGAAATCACGTTTGTCGACGTTCTGGTTGGTGAAGTCTGGATCTGTTCGGGCCAGTCGAACATGCAATGGTCTGTGAATGCCTCGAACGATCCTGATCTGGAAAAGTTGACCGCGAAAAACCCCAAGATTCGGATGATCAATTTCCCTCAGGTCGGGACCCAGGAACCGATCTGGACTCACGATCGCAAATGGATGGTTTGCACTCCGGAAAATGTTGGCAGTTTCTCGGCCGTGGGATACTTCTTTGGGCGTCAGTTGCAGCAGACGCTGGATGTTCCGGTCGGCCTGATCAATAACGCCTGGGGTGGTTCGGCGGCGGAAGCCTGGGTTCGTCGCGATCTGCTGGCAAAAGATGAAAAATACAAGCCGATGCTCGACCGCTGGGCTGCGATGGAAGCTCAGTTTGCAGCCTTGGAAGCCAAAAATGGTGGACTGACGGACGATGAAAAGAAGCAGCACGCGCAACTGCGGGGTCAGCTTGGTGGAAATCATCGACCTGCGAACATCTACAACGGCGTGTTGTCATCACACCTGGGCTACGGCATCAAGGGAGCGATCTGGTATCAGGGAGAATCGAACGCGGACCGAGCCTACCAGTACCGCGACCTGTTCCCGCTGATGATCAAGAACTGGCGTGACGACTGGGGTCAGGGCGACTTCCCGTTCTATTGGGTTCAGTTGGCTGACTTCACCGGCGAACGCCCGGAGCCAGGCGACAGCAACTGGGCCGAACTGCGCGAAGCTCAGACAATGACCATGTCCAAGCTTCCGAATACGGGCGAAGCCGTGATCATCGACATCGGAGAAGGGAAAGACATCCATCCGATGAACAAGGTTGATGTTGGTCGCCGACTGGCCCGCTGGGCGTTGGCCAAGGACTATGGGATCAAGATTGCGTATCACAGCCCGCAATACAAATCGATGGAGAAGACAGCAGGACAGATTATCCTGACGTTTGATCATGTTGACGGAGGCTGGCGTCCGTTCGACGTTCCGGAACCTCGAGGCTTTGCCATTGCGGGCGCAGACAAAAAATTTGTCTGGGCCAGTGCAAAGATTCTGCCGGATGGACGAATTGCCGTATCCAGCGACAAGGTTCCCGAACCTGAAGCCGTTCGATATGGCTGGGCCAACAATCCGGTTGTGAACATGTATTCACGAGCAGGATTGCCGCTGACCCCCTTCCGAACCGATGACTGGCCGGGGATCACTGCCAACAACAAGTAAGCCGAACGAAATGCGGGGCCAACGATTAAAATTGGCCCCGCATCTTCATTTTGCACGATTTCTGCCAAAGACCACATGCGACTTCTTGAAACTGGGCCTCGCAGGTCAGAAATTAATTCTGAGCGTCATTGCATCGCGGTATTCGGAAACTTGCCACAGATTCATTCGCAAGGGCCAGACGAATGTTTTTCACGTGCGGAAATCATTCCCCAGTGATGGGCAGACGCGAGTTCTTGCAACTCGGAATAGCTGGCGCGGGTTCATTGTCACTGGCAAACATCTTGCGCCTGCAGGCTGACGCGGCCACGGGAACGCGGCCACGATCCGTGATCATGGTTTGTCTGGCAGGTGGCCCAAGTCATCTGGATACTTATGATCCCAAGCCTGATGCGCCGATTGAGTATCGCGGTGAATTTCGTCCGATCCAGTCGAAGGTTCCCGGATTTGAAGTCTGTGAGCATTTGCCGCTGCAGGCTCAAATTGCGGATAAACTGGCACTCATTCGGTCACTCCAATTCGTCGAACCGATGCAGCACGAACTGGAAGAAGTTTATACGGGTTTTCCCAAATCTCAGCAGAGACCTTCGTTCGGATCGATCATCAGCTATTTCCGCGAACAGGAAGCATCGACCCCTCCCTACGTCAGCCTGGAGTACAGCGAAGGCTTGACGAGCTACGAAAATCCGCGGTTCTGCGGCGCCGCTCACTCGCCGTTGCACATTGCAGGTGGTGAAGGAGTGCGCAATCTCAAGTTATTGCAGTCCATCACGTCACAACGATTCGAAGGGCGCAAGCAGTTGCTGCAGTCGTTTGATCGGCTGCAACGGGATTCGGCCCGTCAGTTGCAAGACGCAGATGCCTTCACCGCCCGTGCTTTCGACATCATGACTGCAGCCAGAACTCGTGATGCCTTTGATCTGAGCAAGGAACCGCGCTCGGTCCTGGATCGGTATGGGAAACGGGATGACAAGTTCATCTACGTCGGAACGCAGGCTGATTCGGTCTGGGACAGCCAGAAGTTCCTGCTGGCGCGACGCCTCGTCGAAGCGGGCGTTCCTGTCGTCACGTTGCGAATGGGACTGTGGGATCATCACGGTAACGTGATCCAGCAGGTGGGCGGCAAGAGTATCTGGCACAGCTTGAAAAGTATGCTGCCGCTGCTGGATCGCAGCGTTCATGCTCTGGTGACAGATCTGCATGAGCGAGGTCTTGATCGAGAAGTACTGGTTCTTGTCTGGGGTGAGTTTGGCCGCACCCCGAAGATTTCGCTGGCGGGGCGAGATCACTGGCCAGATGCCAGCTTCGCACTGTTCGCCGGCGCAGTCCCTGGTGGTCAAGTCATTGGCCAGACAGATTGGCGAGGAGAGCGGCCAACAGCCCGAGCCGTCGGCCCGCAAAATATCATCGGAACCTTGTATCACGCTCTCGGAATTGATTACCAGCAAAAGATCAATGACTTCGCGGGAAGGCCGACTCAGTTACTCGATGCTGGCTCGCCAATTTCGGAACTCGTTGGATAGCGATGCGCGTCAGTCCTGTGGTGAGCTGTCAGTCGGAACTCCTGCTTCGAATCTGTGATCGCAACTGATCGCAGAGTGCTGTCAGTTTCTGGATGTCGAAACCAGACAGTTCGTCGTGCGTTGGCTCGGCGATTCCAAGGATCTCTTGAAACGATTCGATCCGTCCGATCAATTCGCCTTCCATCCGACCTTTCGTCTCACCTTCAATCAGAGCTTCGATGCGAACGCTCTCCATGCGCGACACTTCATCCAATTGATATTTCAACCGTGAAATGTAGTTGTCCATTTGCTCTGGGGTATTCTTGATCACTTCCAGGACTCCTGCGGCTTCGACAAACTCCGGATCGGGAAACAAATCCCGGATTGCCTCTACGGTCAGCTTTTCTGCATTCAAGAGGAAATAGGCCCACTGTTCCTCAGGCGTTGCCATCGCGAGATTCTCGCGAGTCACCGAGAGCTTCGTCAATTCCAAAAGGTGCACCTGCAAATCGTCGGTCAGGACATCGCCCACATTGTTCCGCAGCCGAAAATCCGAGTGCATCTGCGAGTTCTCTTTGATCAACGTTTTATCGAGAACGCAAATGACGATTGCAGGCCGCAGTTCGTGATAACGATCTCCTTCTCGCATCTGCTCGACGTACAAACGAGCGTCGTAGAATGCAAGCCGCTGGCGCAAACCGGCAGGGATCGACGTCTGCATTTCAATGTTGAATTTCCGGCCTCGTTCGTCCTTTGCCAAAATGTCCAGAATCACCCACTTGTCGCCATCATAATTTGGACCAACAAGCGGATTCTGGATTTCGACACTCACAATCTTTGCGTGTTCACCGAGGATCGCATTTAAGAAATGAATTGTTACCCGTTCATGACCGTGGCTGGACAGCATCAGTTTGAACGCAAAGTCGACAAGCGGGCTAATCCCCAAAGGCATGATGACGCTTCCTCGACGTGCCAAATGCTTACCACTTCGAAATTGTCGCAAAGGTAAAAGGTAACATCAATTGATGTCGCTTCCTTTGACCAATGGTCGAGAACAAGTTGATAAACTTTCACACAACCGAGATCAGCGACCGCCACCGAGCCATCCCCACTCATTCTTCCAGACGCACATCGACGCTGGCGCTGTGCGCCGTCAGACCTTCCACAGCAGCCAGTCTTCGAATGTCATCCGCTGCTTCCTCCAAAGCGTCGTGGTTGTACCAGATGACGCTGGATCGCTTGAGAAAGTCATTCGCGCACAATCCGTTGGCAAATCTCGCGGTACCGCCCGTGGGAAGGACATGCGACGGGCCTGCGAAGTAATCGCCGACGGCAACGGGAGTGAAATGTCCCATGAAGATCGCACCGGCATTTTGAATACGGTCCAGCATCTGTTCCGGATCATGAGTCGAAATGTGCAGATGTTCTGGTGCCATCAGATCTGTCAGTTCGGCGGCCTGGATCGCATCCTTTGCCAGAATCAAAGCCCCGTAGTCATTCAAACTGGACAATGCCAACTCGCCACGAGGGAGTTGGCCCAACTGAACGGCCAGTTCCGCTTTTACGGCTTCGATTAACGGAGCATGCCAGGTGATCAGCACGCCTGAACCGGGACTGTGCTCTGCCTGTGAAATCAAATCGGCAGCCACGTATTTCGGATCTGCGGAATCATCCGCCAGCAGGATGACCTCACTGGGGCCCGCGATACTGTCGATATCAACTTCACCGAACACATGCTGTTTTGCGAGGGCAACGAACAGGTTGCCTGGTCCAACAATCTTGTCCACGCGCGGCAATCCCTCGACGCCATAGGCCATTGCCGCAACCGCCTGTGCTCCACCGATCCGATAAACCTCGGTAATTCCGACTTCAGCACATGTTGCGAGCAACGATGGATTGTATCCGCCGAACTCCGTCGGAGGGACAACGACCGCAATCTCTTTCACTCCGGCGGTCCTCGCAGGAACCGCTGTCATCAACACGGTCGAAGGATAAGCTGCGGCACCTCCGGGAACACAAATGCCAACACGCTTCAACGGGAGATACCGCTGACGCAACTCCACGCGACTGGTCCCGTCCTGGCGGATCAACCGGACATCCTCGTGGAGAATCCGTGACTGAAACTCGGCGATGTTTCCACAGATTGTTCGAATGGTACGCAGGAACTTCGGATCTGCTGCGGCATGAGCTTCACGGAGTTCCTCCGCAGAGACTCGGATCGATTCCAGAGTCAACTTTTTGCGATCAAGCTTTTCCGTGTACTCCAGAACAGCAGCCAGGCCTCGTCGGCGGACATCGGCACAAATCCGCTCGACCACCTGACGCGGAACGAGAGGCTCTCCGAACAATTCGATCGTCCGTTGTTTTCCCGCTTCGGACACAATATCGCCCTGCGGACTGAGCTTTCGTCGCAATTCCGCGAGAGCCTGGACGGGATCCTGAATAGAACAGTCAAATGTTGGAATAGACAGCGTCACGATCACTCTTTGTCATGAGCCCACCCCGTAGCGGATGAGCATAAGGAAACTGGGCAGGAATTCTTCCCGGCGGAATCTCTGGATTGAGGCCCCCCTGCTTTGGACTCAAGCGGCACTCGTCGGTAGAGTGTACCGACGTTTCTGAACCAAGGGGAGCCAACCCCGATAATGAACACTGGAGCGCCCGGATATGTCTGCGGACATCATTGACCTGCGTAGCGATACTGTGACAAAGCCCTCTGCCGCCATGCGACAGGCCATTTTCGATGCTGAAGTCGGCGATGATATGTCGGGCGAAGATCCGACGGTCAACCGACTGGAAAAAATGGTGGCGGAACTGCTGGGAAAAGAAGCCGCGGTCTACAACTGTTCCGGGACTCAATCGAACCAGATGGCCGTGCGTGCTCACTGTCAGCAGGGTGACGAAATTCTCATCGACGAATCCGGCCACATCGTCAATTACGAAGCGGGCGGTGCGGCAGCCTTGAGCGGAGTCTCAGCCCGTCTGCTTCGCGGGAAGTTCGGGATCTTCGACGTCGAAGATCTCGAGGGGAAAGTTCGACCAGATAATCAGCACTATTGCGTGACGCGTCTGGTGTGCGTCGAAAACACCACAAATCATGGCGGTGGTCGTGCATGGCCACTCGCTCAGATGGCCCGCGTCGGTAACTGGGCACATGAAAACGGATTGAAAGTTCATGTCGATGGTGCCCGTCTGTTTAATGCAGCGATCGCGCAGGGATATTCCGTCAAAGAATTCGCCCGACATGCCGATTCAATTTCGATTTGTTTTTCCAAGGGCCTCGGCTGTCCCATGGGTTCGATTCTGGTCGGCGATGCGGGAACGATTTACCGGGCTCGCCGGGCTCGCAAACTGTTTGGCGGGGCGCTCCGTCAAGCAGGGATGATGGCGGCTGCTGCGATCTACGCCTTGGAACACAATGTCCGCCGGCTGCAGATCGACCACGATAATGCCCAGACCTTTGCCAGGGCGATTGCACAGATCGACGGGATCAAGATTCACGTGGAAAACGTCGAGTCGAACCTGGTCTTTTTTGAAGTCGCACCGGACCGGGGAACGTCTGCCCAATTGTCCGCTCGATTGCTGGAACGGGGCGTCAAAATCAACCCCAGCGGCCCGCAACGTCTGCGCGCCTGTACACATCTGGACGTGACAAAAGACGACTTGTTACGGGCTGCAGATATGGTGCGGGAATGCATGGAATCTGGAATTGCACACGCGAATGGAAGTCATCTGGCGGGGACGGCCTACGCTTCGCGTTAGCATTTCTGGTTATCAAGACTGGGCATGCAACTTCATTCAGGAGCGGAAATTGGCTGGCAGGCCCGGTCGGCGCAAAGGCGACCTTCATTCAGAAATCGCAGCGCATAGCTGATCGCGACTGGATTCGAAAGCAGAAATGTGTGAGTGGTCGGTACCGTTGCGAAATCTGATGCGCCAACCAGCCGCGTACTTTCCACCGTAACCGTCCCATCGTCGTCCCCCGGAATGAAGGGGTTCCATCCCGCAGAGTTTCCACGAGCACCGGCAATGACGGCAAACTCGCAATTGGGAGTTGGCAGCACTGGTATCAACCCTGCATCACTCGTCACCAGTTGCCGCCCGCCAGGGCCAGTTACCGTGCGAATGATCGGGTTCTGATAGAGCAGGTCAGCCAATTCAGCACCGTGGTTGGGAGTCCCGATCATGACCACCCGCTTGATCCTCGGATCAGGCTCCCCCGCGAAGTAGGCACGAGTCACCAGGCCACCCATGCTGTGGGCAACAATGTACAGTTCATCCAGTCCCTCGAGCGATTGGATCGACTTTTTCAAGTACTCAGCAGCATCGGGGATTGAAATCTGTGTACTCGGGTAATCAAACAGAAATGGCTGAAGCCCGGATTCTTTCGCCGCGGAAGCGATCGTCGACATGCATTTCGAGGAACGCAGGATCCCGTGCAACAGGATTACGCCCTTTCCTTGCATCGGCGGCAACTTATTCCTGGCCCGAATTGCATGGAGCGCGTTCTGACATTCCTGCAATGTGCCCCACGCATGACGGTTATCGTTGACGTCGAGCAAACGATAGTGCTGCGTGAAAACGTTCTGCTGAATCCGCCAACCATGGAAGAACTGCACATCCCCCCAGAATTGTCGTCCTCCCATCGTCTTCATGGCATTTTCCCCGATCAATGCTTGCGGCCATTCAGGCGCGATGGGCTTGCGAATATCCTCTGCCACGGCCGGGTTCGAAGTTAATGCCAGGCCGGCGCAAAAACAGTAGAAGAGTTTGCGTAACATGATGAACTCCTGTTGCAGAATTCTGTCTGAATCGGGAGTTTCAGGAAAGGGCAGTTCAGGCGACACACCGCAACAGGAGTGCATCACCGCGGCTTAATTTCCATGTTAGAGCGCATCTCATTGAAGTGTGGCGTCCCGTGGGCATGAAACGACAGCTTTTAACCCATGTTTCGACGCGACACGGAAGTGCGACACGCACTAGCGTTTATCAGCGTTCACCAGCGGTTCCCGAGTCATCCGCGCAAGATCGTCGAATAGCGACTCCAGGCAAAGTGGAACGGGGACGTTTTGCTCGATGTGGCTCGACGCATCAATCGCACGTTCGATCAGACTGCCAATCAATTCCATGGCATCTCCTCGCGTTGCCACTGCCGCTGCCCAGCCACGAACTTCCGCAACATGGCTATCCGCCCCCTCACGGGGGCTATCCGACCGACTGAGGATTCGTAGTGCTGATCGGTAATACTCGACTGCAAAACGAATCAGCCAATTTGCGTTGACGCGTTGCTCGGGCGTATCCGCACTCATCTTGTCGATCCCTTCCATCAGGGTTCGAGCGAGTGTCAGGCCGCTGAACGATTTTTGAGAAAGCGTCGAGTAGAGTGTCGTGCGCATTTCTCGCAATTCAGGCTGCAGCAATTGACGAGCAATCGTCAGGCTTCCTTCACAGAGAGTCGACGCAAATTTCGCCTCCGCCGCGGATGGAACCAGGCCTTGCTCAATTAACAGAGCTTCCACATCGTCGTTGGAGAGTGGCGAGAAGCGGACCAACTGACACCGCGAACGAATCGTCGGCATCACGGCATCCAGATTGGCCGCAATCAACAGTAGAACCGCCCGCTCGGGGGGCTCTTCCAGAGTCTTCAGGAATGCATTCGCGCTTTCTTCGTT
Organism: uncultured Planctomycetaceae bacterium; assembly: GCA_964609845.1. Taxonomy (GTDB): domain Bacteria; phylum Planctomycetota; class Planctomycetia; order Planctomycetales; family Planctomycetaceae; genus Schlesneria. The sequence continues at coordinate 19,049 of CAZSTW010000076.1, forward strand.
CATCGTGTCGGCGTCATTGATGATCGCGACTTTGCGAGACCCCTCAAGTGGATGAAGCGACAGATCATGGCACAGCCCTTCCTGACCTCGTCGCTCCTTCGGCCCTGCAATCAGTTCAATTTGCAGTTCCCGCTTTCCTTCCGGACGCGTGATATAAAGGAAGTCCGGATGATTGCCCGCGAGGAATGGGCGACACCCGGAACATTCTCCGCACGCTTCAAGGACATCGCCATCAGGGGCACGGCACAACAGGGATTGAGCCATTTTCCGGGCGAATAACTGCTTTCCGACCCCATCCGGCCCCACGAGCAGGTACGACTGAGATAATCGCCCGCGCTGAACCGCCCGGCTGAACATCTCACGCTGTACGGCGTGTCCGCGAAGATTGGACCAGATCGACATTGGAATTCGGCAACTCGTTGGGGAACTTGACGGACTGCTTATTTGCAACAACCGGAGGCGACGTTCTCACCTGCCGTGACAGGTCTGACGATTTCTTTCCGGATTGTAGCCGAAACAGACGAATTCGTCGCGTCGGCCGAGTTGCCCCCAACTGAATACAGAGTCTCATTCAAACTTTGCGGGCCGCTTTTCGGAAAACGCAGCAATTCCTTCGCGAGCATCGGGAAGTTGCAGGCACCGGATGTAGCCGGCCGTGTCCGCCAGATGCGCGATCTTCGGTTGTGTTCCCTCGTCCTGATGAACCAGTCGCTTGGTCTCTCGCAGTGCCTCGGCAGGAAGTGCCAGCAGTTTTGTTGCCAGATCTCGTGCGGTCTGAGCGACCCGGCCGAGCGGAACAACATCCTGAGTAAGGCCATAGCTGGCCGCTGTTTGAGCCGTGATCGGTTCTCCGAGCAGACACATTTCCAGGGACTTTGCCTTACCGATCAGTGCCGTCAACTGAGCGATTCCGTACCCCGGCGGCCACCCGAGCAGGATTTCGGGCATTCCAAACCGGGCTGAATGAGCCGCGATCCGAAAATCACAGGCACACGCCATCACACATCCAGCTCCGTACGCGACACCATTGACCGCCGCAACAAACACTTGCGGCAGACGCTCCCACGTCAGATACATCCGAGCCTGGCGCAGACTGAGTTGAGTCGCCTCGTCGATGGCCAGTGTACCGACTTCCGGAACATCGTCGCCTGCACAGAACGCATCGCCAGCACCAGTCACGATCACCACACGGTATTCGGGGTGCCCCGCCAGCCAGCTGTTGACCCGTTCCCACTCCGCTGTCATTTGCGCATTGACGGCATTCAGTTTCTGTGGCCGATTCAAAGTCACCGTGACAATGGCCCCGTTGGTTTCCACAAGCAACGTCGACAGCGATTCCAGGCTTCCTGTGTTGGGTTGCAAGGGCATGGGCAGGGCGACTCCTTCTGGCAATCGATTGGCCTTTTCGGCAAGGCGGCTTGAGAAACGATCCGTTTGAATGATGGCCCGGGTGTGCGATCCGCGCCCGATCTGTTCGACACCATCGAATGCCTGGATTTCAAAGTCGACCAGTTTCCGGTTGAGTGAAGTGACTCGTGCTACGGCTCGAACTTCGGCTCCGATCGGGGTCGAAGCCATGTGCTCAACCTGGACTGTTGCGCCGACGGATTCTTCACCCTCGTCCAGAAACGGAGCTAACGCATCGCGTGCCGCGTGCTCCATCAGATCAATCATGGAAGGGGTCGAAAAAACGACGGCACCGACGGGGTTATTGGCCCCCAGATGAATCACCTGCGATGCTGAGACAGTCGTTCTCAGTTCACCGATGGATCCGATTTCCAGTCCGGGTTTCACGAAATCATCGCTCCTGTTTTCAACGGTCAATGACCAGTCAACTGCTCGCTTCCGAACCGTCAATTTCCAGATTCAGAAACCAGTCAAGTCGTGGTTGGACATTCAAAATTTCGGATACTCAGTGTTCTGTCATCAGCGACCTGCCACCAGCCGGAAGTTTCTGGGAAATCCGATTTGGCAGGAAATGACATCAGATATGAGGGCGATTTGTCAGAATTTCACGGTTGGCATCGTCCGTTTTCGGTCAATCCGGACGAATTGGCGTTTCCTTTTTCGCATGTCCTGTTATGATAGCACATCACTTTGATAGACAAAGGTGTCTGTCAAGTAGGAAGATGACCGCCGGTTTTGTCCACCTCCGCTATTGTCCTCTTGCTCACTGCTCCACTTCGCAGAGTCCAAGATCGCCAGGCCCGGTGACGTTCGACGGCCGTGTCCCCATGAAAATCGCCTCTTGAGCCTCTCAAATTGCTCGCGATTGCGACCTTCATTCGATACACGGCTTTCGGCTTGGCTGAGATCTTCCCTGCCGCGATGTTCGCAGCAGCCAGTAGACCTGTTTTGGCGAGCGTGAAACGCCTCGCGAAGGATGACGATGAGCAAGAATCTGTATGTTGGGAATTTGTCGTTTAACACGACCGCTGATGATCTGCGAGAACTTTTTTCGCAGCACGGCGCGGTGAATTCGGCCCAGGTGGTTTCAGACCGCGAAACAGGTCGGTCGCGAGGATTTGGATTTGTGGAAATGGCCGATGGCGGCGACGCTGCTATTTCGGCTGTCAACGGAACTGAATTTCAGGGCCGTACGCTGACCGTGAACGAAGCTCGCCCACGTGAAGAACGGGGTGGCGGCGGCGGTGGTCGTGGTGGATACGGTGGTGGCGGCGGCCGTGGTGGATACGGCGGCGGTGGCGGTTATGGAGGTGGTGGTGGATATGGCGGCGGCGGTGGCGGCCGTTACTAAATAATCGAGTTGAGTGTACTCTCGACTCCCATGGCGATTGATGTGCAACGATTCGCGGTTCGGGAAGGGCTTTAATGACCTTCCCACCGCGTTGATCGCCTGAAAGATGTGCCGGACCGCTCATGCAGCGCGACCGGAATTCGAGACGATACTCTGAAAGCGTCTTGTCGCCAGGACCAGCTTCGGTTGCTTCTGGCGGTTCTTAAACCGTCTTGATCGCGGGGGTGTGCCATGAAGCAGCACCAGCCATGCCGCGATTGCGGTCTCATGATTTGAAAGGCAGTTTGCCTTTCGTGGCTGTGAACTTCTGGCAGGTTTGGGCCATTGCCCAAACTATTAAACTCTCTGCGCCGACATACCGTCGGCCGACTTGTTAGGACAATTATTTGACTTCGATCACTTTTGCTGATTTTAATTTTGTGGAACCGATCCAGATCACTCTGGAAAAAGAAAACTACACCAAACCGACCCCGATTCAGGCTCAGTCGATCCCCCACCTGTTGGAAGGCCGAGACCTCCTCGGATGTGCTCAAACGGGGACGGGTAAGACAGCGGCGTTTGCACTGCCAATCCTGAACCGGCTGGCCCTGACGCGCCGACCTGCTGTCCCTCGCAAGCCACGCGTACTGATCCTGGCGCCGACTCGCGAACTGGCCCAGCAGATCGACGAAAGCTTTGCGACCTATGGGCGCGGACTGAAGTTCCGTCAGGCCGTCGTCGTGGGTGGCGTCAGCCAACTGCCACAAACTCGCGTTTTGAATCGCGGGATTGACATCCTCGTTGCCACGCCAGGCCGTCTGCTGGATCTGATGAGTCAAGGTGCTGTCCGCCTGGATGGTCTCGACACATTCGTCCTCGACGAAGCCGACCGAATGCTGGACATGGGCTTTCTCCCATCCATCGAGAAGATCATCGCGACACTGCCGGCTCAGCGGCAGTCATTGTTCTTCTCGGCGACCATGCCGCCAGCACTCGCACCACTGGTCACCAAGCTGCTGCGCGATCCCGTGAAAGTCGAGGTTGCTCCGCAGTCCACGACGGCAGAACGAATCGAACAGCATGTGCTGTTTGTGGCTCGCGAGGACAAAAAGTCCTTGCTGCAGAGCGTGCTGTCTGACAAAAACGTTCGCCGAGCGATCGTGTTTGCTCGAACCAAGCATGGTGCGGACAAGCTGGCTCGCTGGCTGGATTCCGTCGGTATCTCGACCGATTCCATCCATGGCGATAAGTCGCAAGCCGCACGACAGCGAGCCCTGTACGGTTTCCGCGACGGTCGAACGCGAGTCCTCGTCGCAACGGACATCGCCGCACGCGGGATCGATATCGACGACATCTCGCATGTCATCAACTTCGATCTGCCTGTCGAACCCGAAAACTACGTTCATCGTATCGGCCGGACTGCACGCGCTGGTGCGGAAGGGGTTGCACTGACATTCTGTGATGCCGAAGAACGAGGAGCTTTGCGCGGGATCGAACGGATGATCCAGAAGCAGATCCCTGTTCGAACGGATCATCCTTATCACCTGCAAATGAGTTCCACGCCGTCAGCGTCGAACTCGGCCCGCCGCCCAGGTCGTCCTCAACGACGTCCTGGTGCTCCCGCCGGGGCAGGCAATCGCCAGTTTGGCAAACCTCCACAGGCCGGCTCATCCAGCAGCCGACCGGCCCGTCGCCCTCAGAAGGCAGCCCCCGGCCGTCGAATGGGTGCTGCTCCTGAACGTCAGTGATGGTTAGCTGGCTGTCAGCATTCAGCGGTCAGCCGTCACCTTTCTGACGAATTCTAACGAATCAAAATCGCCCCGGTGTTTCACTGGGGCGATTTCGTTTCCAGGCACGATCTTTCCCACGCGTCTGGTCAAATTTCAAATGGGAACTCCCCTGATGACATCCCGTTTTAATCCACAACCTTGCAAGATTTGGGTTGGATCAACGCATCGACAGTCGATAATATGTCGAATGCCCGCATGATGCGGGAGCGGCCTATCCTGCTGCGCATGCGATCTCAAAGATCCAGAGCCGGAATAAATTGATGCCCGATTCCATTTCATTCGAGGCCAGCAAACGCCGGTTGCTCCATGTTCGCTTCCCGCGCAGGACGGCGGTTCAGGTGGGCAGTATCGGTCTGCTTGGACTGGGGATGAATCATGTGTCAGGTCTGCGGTCATTCGCTGCGGAGGCGGGTTCCGTCACGGCCAGACACAAAGCGGTCATTTACATTTTCCTGTCCGGCGGATTGGCCCAGCACGAAAGCTTTGATCCCAAGCCGGACGCACCTGACAACATCCGTGGCGAATTTGCCCCCATTGCAACTCAAACCCCAGGTGTCCACGTCAGCGAACACCTCCCCATGCTCGCCAGCCGGAGCAACAAATGGGCAATGGTCCGCTCGTTGACGCATCCCTACAACGAACATTCGATCGGTCATCATGTGATGCTGACCGGCCGAACCGAGACTCCTCCCGGCTTCGATTCCAACCGACCCACGATTCACGATTTCCCGGCGATGGCGTCCGTCGTCAACGGCGTCGTACGCCCCGTGAATAATCTTCCCCCGGCGGCTGTGCTGCCAGAAAAGCTGATCCACGTCACGGGACGGACCATTCCCGGCCAATTTGCCGGACAGATGGGATGGCAACATGACCCGTGGTTCATCGAAGCGAGCAACTTCCGTGACTCCAAGTATATTCACGGTGCGTTTCCGCAATACGGGTTTCAACGCTGGCAGGGAGCAATCAATCCCCCCGATTACGTTTTCCAGGCCCCGCGGCTGGAACTGCAGCAAGGGGTATTTCAGCAGCGGTTTGATCGTCGGATCGACTTGCTCGGGACAATCGATCAGCAGCGGCGACAATTGGACAAAGCCGCTCAAGTGGCCGAGTTTGATCGCCATCGCCAGGCTGCCATCACATTGCTGAACAGCGGTGGCGTGCACCGAGCGCTCGATGTTCATTCAGCCCCCGCCGAATTGCAGGATCGCTATGGCCGCAATTCGTTTGGCTGGTCCTTGCTGATGGCAAGGCAACTGGTTGAGGCTGGCGTCAGTCTGGTTCAGGTCAACCTGGGAAACGACGAGTCCTGGGATACTCACGAAAAGGCGTTTCCAAACCTGCGCGACTTCCTGCTGCCGCCGACAGATCGAGCCGTGTCTGCGTTGCTGGATGATCTCGAAGTTCGCGGTCTGCTTGATGACACCATGATCGTGATGGCCGGAGAATTTGGCCGGACCCCGAAAATCTTCACATTTGACGGCGCGGTTTCCAAACTTCCCGGTCGCGACCACTGGGGAGCTGTTCAGTCTCTCTTTTTTGCCGGTGGTGGCGTCAAGGGGGGAACAGTCATCGGGGCTTCCGATCGATTGGGGGCTTACCCGTCAGCGGACCCTCAACGACCCGAAAACATGGCTGCAACAATTTATCAGGCACTCGGACTGCCGCGGACTCTTGTGTGGAAGGATCGCCTGGAACGTCCGCACCACGTCTATCATGGCGAACCTATCCCTGGCCTGATTTGAGGCTGACAGACGGATTTCAATGACGATGCTCATGGTCAATCACACCCGTTCTCGAATGCACGTTGTCATCGTCGCAGGCCTGTGGGCAGCCCTTTCGACAGTCGCACACGGGCAGGTCCCCTTGCTGGAATCCGTATTCCCGGCAGGTGGTCAGGCCGGCCAGTCGGTCGAAGTCGCGATTGCAGGATCGAATCTGGAGAAGACTCAATCAATGAGTTGTTCTGTGCCGGGTGTCCGCTGCGAAAAGCTTGATTCCCTTCGATATCGATTGTCGATTCCAACCGAAATCAACCCGGGAGCCTATGACCTGTGGGCCATGGGGGAATCCGGCATCTCGTCCCCCCGTACGTTCGTCATCGGTAATCGCCCGGAGCAACAGGAAGCCGAGCCAAACGAAGCCATGCAGGCCACGATGGTCCCGACGCCGTTGGGAACTGTCAGCAACGGTCGTCTGGCAAAAGCCGGGGATGTCGATTGCTACCGATTCGAAGCAAAAAAAGGAGACCGCGTTGTTATCGAATGTTCTGCCGAACGCATCGACTCGCGACTGCGTGCCATTCTCGAGCTTTTTGATAGCACCGGACGCCGACTGGCGGTGAATCGAGGCTACTTTGGCGTTGATCCTTTAATCGACCTGCAGATTCCGACAGATGGTTCGTATTTCGTCCGCCTGAGTGATCTCACGTCGACGGGAGGTCGTGAGCACTTCTATCGACTGGAAATCGATACAGGGCCGCGTGTCGCATTCACGATTCCAGCAGTCATTCCACGCGGGCAGAAATCGTCGGTCGAAGTCTTTGGATGGAATCTTAACGCTGCTCCACGAACCGCAACAAATCCCGGTGAATTTGATCGCGTTACAATCGACATCCCTGCAGCCGATGCACAGCCCGCATGGCCACTTCCCACAACTCAGCATCCCGCAGCTGTTGTGCTGGAATCGATGACCTATCAGTTTTCGGGAGCCCCCACGCCAGTCCTGATCGGAATCACAGACCTGCCGGTAATCACAGCACGGTCCAATCACCATTCGCCCGAAACGGCTCAGGAAATCCCCGTTCCGAGCGAAGTGAGCGGTCAGCTTATCCGTGGCGTCGAGCAAGACTGGTACGCAGTCCAGCTGCGACGGGGGGATGTGCTGCATCTGGATGGTTATGCACAACGGATTCGATCTCCGATCGATCTACAGCTCAGGATTCTCGACCCGACGGGACAGCGCGTACTTTTAACCCTTGGTGATTCCACGGCTGTTTCGGAGGGGAATCTCCCCACCAGCCATCTCGATCCCTCTGGCCGGTGGGTTGCTCCTGCCGACGGCCGATTTCTGATCGCCGTACAAAATGCCATTGGCGGATTGAATGCCGATCCCAGACGCGTCTACCGATTGAGTGTTCGGCGCGAAGAGCCTGACTTTCAGGTCGTCGCAGTGCCTCGCCGAAACGATGCCGCACCTTTGAATATTCGCCGTGAGGGATGCGAGGTCCTGGACTTGATCGCTTTTCGTCAGCGTGGATTTCAAGGGGAAATTCGTGTTTCCGCTCGCGACTTGCCAGCTGGCGTGGAATGCCCGGATGTCTTTCTCGGACCAGGCGTTGATCGCGGGATCGCGGTGATTTCTGTGAATCAGGGAACGGCCCCGTTGATTGATGAATTGAAGCTCGAAGCACAGGCCTCAGACGTCGGCACCCAAAGTGTCCGAGCAGGAACCGTGGTTCGTTCCGGGACGACAATTCCATGGGGGCGACTGATTTCCCGAATCCCGATGGCGGTCACAGGTGACGCACCTGTTCAGATCACGGCCGACGGACATCAACCGTGGAATCACCACCTGTACGGAAAACTGAAGGTGCGACATTCCCCAGGCGGTATCGTCGATGTTGCCGTGCAGGTGGAGCGACGAGATCCGAATCACCGCGCACCTGTCAAACTGACTGCTGTCGGGCTTCCAGCAACAATCGCGACCCCGACGTCACTCCTGGCCGCCGATGACACGCAAGGTTACCTGAGTTTCTATCTACCGCCGACTCTTGCTATCGGGCATTATTCATTCACAATCCGCGCCGAAACAACGATTCCTTCAGGCCAGAAAAGCGAACCCGTGTTCGCATACAGCCCCCCCGTCACGATCAACGTTGAGCCTGCAGCATTTCTGGTGGAAGTGGATCCCTTCGCCGTCTCACGGGCAAAACGGGGAGACGTGATTCAAATCGGCTATTCGGCTCAGCGTCGCTCTGGTTTCATTGGCAAGATGCATACGGAACTGGCGGTACCTGGCCACGTCACCGATATCGAAGGTGTGCGAGGACGCGGCGAAACGTTTGTCGGTCAGACCGAAAAGGGAACTCTGCAGATCGTCATCAACGATAATGCTCCACTTGGTCACGTGAAGTTCCTTCGGCTGTTGACTGTCGGAGTGGTCGAAGATGAACCGATCTACCAGGGAAGCGGCCTGCTGAATCTTGAGATCGTTGAGTGAAATGGATCTCAGGGCGATGGGGATGTGCGAATGACAGAAAAGATGAGAACGATGGAATCCATGAATTCGATATCCATGTGCCGTTATCCCAAGCTCATGCCCGCCAGACATGGGGTGATCGGTTTCGTCACGGCATGGAGTGTGATGGCTTTTTCATGGAATATCTCCGCTTTCGCACAGCCTGGCACCTCGTCACCAGTCTACTTCGGAACGGATATCGTGCCGATCCTGACGCGACTCAGTTGCAACAGCGGCGGCTGTCACGGCAAGGCCACTGGCCAGAATGGCTTTAAGCTTTCACTGTTTGGTTTTGAGCCTGAAAACGATTATGGATCACTCGTACAAGAGGGACGTGGTCGCCGGTTATTCCCGGCCCAGCCCGAACAAAGTCTGTTGCTCCTGAAGGCTACGGCACGCATGCCGCACGGAGGTGGTCGACGACTGGACGAACGGAGTGAAGATTATCGGATTCTGCGAGACTGGATTGCACAGGGAGCCAATCCCCCTGGCCCCGATGATCCCCGCCTGGAACGGATCGAGGTCTCGCCTCGTGAACAGATCCTGCAGAAGAATTCAACGATTCCACTGACTGTCAAGGCGTTCCTTTCAGATGGAACAACTCGTGATGTCACAGCGCGAGTGGTCTACCAGTCCAATGAACCGGCGGTCGCTTCCGTCTCGGATGATGGCGTTGTCACGGTTGCGAAGACCCATGGACTGGTCAGTGTCATGGCTCGACTGGGGGACCAGATCGACACGTTCCACGGCGTCGTCCCGTATCTGGAAAATGAAGCGGAATTGGCAGTCGCCCGACAGAAACTTCAGCAGCTTCAGCAATCTCTGGCCATGCAACCGCAGTTCGTTCTGAAAGGTCCACGCGCCCCGACGACCGTCGATCAACTATTGATTCGACAATGGCATCGGATGGGGATCGTCCCTTCCACCGTGACAGACGATGCCTCGATCTTGCGTCGAGCCACCATCGATATCTGCGGTTCCTTGCCAACATCGGATGAGGTGACTGCCTATGTCGCCGACAGTTCCCCCGACAAGCGAGCCCGGCTGATTGATCGTTTGCTCGACCGTCCCGAGTATGCGAGTTACTTTGCATTGAAGTGGGCAGATATCCTGCAGAATCGCGGAGCCGGATATTCCACGAGTAAGCAGCGAGCCGGGACGACTTTGTTTGCAGGCTGGATTCGCGATTCGCTCGCAGCCAATAAACCGTATGACCAGTTTGTATCGGAGATTCTGACGGCCAGCGGTTCGCAGCAATTGAACCCTCCCGCGATCTGGTACCGGACCGTTCGCAAATCGCCGGAATATGTCGAATCGGTCGCCCAGGCATTTCTGGGGGTGCGGATTCAATGTGCGCAGTGCCATCATCATCCGACCGAATCGTGGAGTCAGCGGGATTACTACAGCCTGGCCGCCGTTTTCGCACGGGTGGGCCGCAAAGGGGGATTTGCGGACGCGGAAGTTCCGACCGACGAAATCATCTTCCTCGCCCCGCGCGGAGAAGTCCGCGATCCCCGTAGCGGTGAGGTTCTGACACCGCGACCGCTCGGCGGTCCCGATTTCGCCAGCGGACCGCTCGATGATCCCCGCATCAGCCTCGCACGCTGGATGACAGCACCGCAGAATCCATACTTCGCAAGAACAATAGTCAATCGCATGTGGGCTCATTTCCTGGGCCGCGGGATCATCCATCCCATCGATGACGCCCGCAGCACAAATCCCCCCAGCAATCCCGAATTGCTCGAGGCACTATCGCAAGACTTTATTGCGAGTGGCTATGACATAAAACACCTGATTCGAGCGATCACCAGCAGCCATGCCTATGCCCTCGAATCACTGCCCCACACAGGAAATGCGGGCGACAACCAGACGTTTGCCAGGTTCTATCCACGTCGAATGACGGCCGAAACATTGCTGGACGGAATCAGCCAGGTCCTCGAAGCCCCGACTCCCTTCAATGGTTTTCCAGCAGGGACCCGCGCGATCGAATTACCCGACGAAAACGTTGCCGCGCACTTTCTGGACGTCTTCGGCCGACCGGCGCGCATGACGGCGTGTGAATGCGAACGCGTCGACGCCCCGGCTCTCAATCAGGCTCTGGAACTGGTGAATTCCACAGAGATTCAGCGCAAGCTGACGGTCGAAACGGGCTTTGCCAAACGTCTGGCAAGTTCAGACCGAACAGTGAACGAACAAGTCACACAGGCATTCTTTCAGATTCTGGGCAGGCCACCGCGAGCCGAAGAACTCGATGTCTCTGTGAAGTTTCTCAATTCAGAATCCGACAAGCTGGAAGCAGTGCGATCTCTCCTCTGGTCGCTGCTGGCGACGAACGAGTTCGTGTTCAATCACTGATGCCGTCGAGGCGTTCATCCAGTTTTCCATCAAGGGCGGGATGGTCCAGCCCCGTAGGTCAGGCTGTGCCTGACGAAGTGATGTCAGACGACGGAATTGTTCGTTAAACGGCGGCACCTTTACACCCGCAATTCCAGGAGTCAGGCACAGCCTGACCTACGGGACTGAGCACTGGTCGCAAGGTGGCCCCGGTTGGTTGTTTTGAGCCTATCGGAATGACGAAGACAGGAAGTTTTGAAAGGTCCAAGGTAGTATCTAACGACGTATCCTCTTGATCGCGAAGCGATCGCAGACCGTAGCCGGGGGTCAGAGTGCAGCTCTGACCCCCGGAACGAAATCGTGATACAACATGCATCCTGAAGGAATGCCAGATGACACGATTGCACCGCGATTGTAAAACCCATACACAACGAATTAATTGTTCGTCTCTGCTCAATCCCAAGAGAGGTAACTCATGGGTTCTACATTCACGAGCCTGCGAATCCACATCGTGTTCAGCACTAAAGAACGCCGGCCTTGGATTAAACCGGGATGGAGGACGACGCTACACGAATATCTGGGAGGAACCGTGCGTGGTTTGGGTGCCGTTCCAGAGGCGATCGGCGGTGTCGAGGATCATGTTCATTTACTGATCGGTTACCGACCAACACTGACAATCTCTGATTTTGTGCGGGAATTGAAGAAAGCTTCGTCCAATTGGGTTGCGGAGCAATTCGAACCACAATTCGGCTTGCAGGATGGATATTCGGCATTTAGTGTCAGTGCATCACAGAAGGAACACGTCCGAATTTATATTGGGAATCAGGAAGCGCATCATCAGCGACGGTCATTCCGCGAAGAGTTAGCAGAGTTGCTCATGCGGCATGGAATCGAAGTCAACCCAGAGCATTTGAAATAGCGCTATCTGGCGGTGTGGCCCAGACGTCGCTTTGGACGTCAGGGTTTACGACCGGCACAAATGCAGTATGCCTGTTCCACGTTTCTCGTTTGAACCCAGACACAGGGTGACCTACCTGGGTCGCAGCGCGACGAGAAGTTTACCCAGTATCAAACTCAGGCGAGAAAGCCTGCGTGCGCCTCGCAACGCCATCGCGAAACGCTTCCTCGCAAGACTGCTTCGTTCAATGACGCCGAAGGCGTCACAGACCGTAGCCGGGGGTCAAAGCGAAGCGGCGCCCCCCCGGATTCAAGAACGCGAGCACAAAGCATCCTGAAGGGATGCCAGACAGCGTCATTTCAAATGCTCTATCAGTAGATCATCATCGTCGCCGACGCCAGAGATCGCCTCTGCAACGACACGCAGTCAACGCAGGTTTCTACGTGTTGCATTGCAACCCAGACATCCAGAGTGATGTCTCGGCCCCGCTGATCATAGCACATGTTACGCCGCGTTCTGGCATCCCTTCAGGATGCATGTTGTATGGCGATTTCGTTCCGGGGGTCAGAGCGGCGCTCTGACCCCCGGCTACGGTCTGTGATCGCTTCGCGATCAAGATGATGCCCGA
>CAZSTW010000077.1:0-5981 GCA_964609845.1 uncultured Planctomycetaceae bacterium
GGGCTATATGACGTAACTCCTTCGGAGTATTTGTGACGACAAGCTCCCCGAAATCAGTCGCATTGGCCTGACACCAACGGGCCCGCTGGAGCCTGCATTTGCCCGTTGAGAAAAGTTTCCGCGCTGGCTCGATTCTGAATTCTTACGAATTCAGCTACAACAGATTCCGCGTCGCACGCTGCTCAGTCACACCATTGTTTGTTGTCCCCAGGTACATCGATTCCATGCCAGCTAATCTCCCTCCGCAATATCAGAAGGCTGAAGAAGAATATCGCAAGGCCCAGACGGCCGCGGAACGGTTTGAAATCCTTGAGCGAATGCTTGTGCTGATCCCCAAGCATAAAGGGACGGAAAAGCTGCAGGCGGATCTGAAGACAAAGCTCAAGGAAACAAAAGCAGATATTCAAACCGAAAAGACCGCTCCGAAGGGGGGAAAGGTCTATCGGTTCCCACGTCAGGGAGCCGCACAGGTGATTCTGATCGGCGGCCCGAATGGGGGGAAAAGCCGAATTCTCAAGGAACTGACTAAGGCGGAACCGGAAGTAGCAGACTACCCGTTCACGACCCGCGAACCGATGCCGGGAATGATGGCGTTCGAGGATGTCACGGTACAGCTCATCGATACTCCCCCGATCACGGACAGTCTGTTCGAGCCGTATCTGGTCAACTTTGTCCGCTCCGCGGATCTGGTCATCCTGGCGTTTGATGGAACCTCAGACGATGCTCCTGAGGCGACGGCGACAGTGATTGATCAGTTCCGTCAGCGGGCAACGATTCTTTCGACGACGACGGGGTTTGATGAGGACGACTTCTCGAAACTTTGCGTCAAGACGCTGCTCGTGGTGACTCGCGGCAGTGATCCCGGAGTTCAGGACCGGCTCGATTTTCTGCGCGAGATGGTGCCAACACCGTTTGCAACACTGAAAGTCGATCTGGATCAGCCCGAGGAACGGGAACGACTGCGAAAAACCATCTTCGACTCGTTAGGGTTGATTCGTCTGTATACAAAGGCACCTGGCAAGCCTGCGGATTATACGTCGCCCTACACAATCCCGGTGGGAGGGACCGTCGAGGATCTTGCTGGCAAGGTCCATCGTGATCTGGCCGAAAAATTGAAATTCGCCAAGGTCTGGGGAACGAGTGCTGCGGACGGCCAGAGCGTCGGGCGGGACCATGTTCTGGCGGACAAGGATCTGGTCGAGTTGCATTCCTGACAGGAACTAGAGCCTTGACCGATTTGCCGCAACTACGAAAGACACTCGGACCACTGACACTATGGGGGTTGGGAGTCGGCTATGTCATCTCGGGCGAGTATTTCGGTTGGAATCTGGGATTGCCCGCGGGTGGTTCATTGGGATTGCTGCTGGCTTTCCTGCTCGTGACCACTATGTATGTGACGTTTGTTTTCAGCTATGCCGAACTGGCGTGTGCTATTCCACGGGCTGGTGGCGGGTTTGTTTATGGGATTCGAGGCTTGGGCCGGTTTGGTGGATATCTGACTGGCGTTGCCCAAGTGATGGAGTTTGTGTTTGCCCCACCAGCAATTGCGATGGCGGTCGGGGCCAACCTGCAGATCTGGTTTCCCGAAGTTGATCCGCGCTGGGTAGCAATTGCCTGTTACTTATTGTTCACACTGCTGAATATCTGGGGAGTCCAGCAGGCGGCGACGTTTGAACTGGTGGTGGCGATCCTGGCCGTCGGAGAAATCCTGCTATTCGCCTTTCTCGTGGGACCGCATGCCAGCGTCGCCAACTTTACGGCGAATCCCTGGCCGCACGGATGGCAGGGATGTTTCGCGGCGCTTCCGTTTGCGGTCTGGTTTTACCTGGCGATTGAAGGAGTCGCCAATGTCGCTGAGGAAGCTCGCAATCCCCAGCGTGATATTGCGATTGGATTCGGGTCTGCCATCTTCACGCTGGTGGTGCTTTCGAGCACTGTGATGGTCTGCGCTGTGGGAGTGGGGGGATGGGAGCGGGTCGTCTATTCGTCAAAAGACTTAAGCCTGAACAGCTCGGGTGACCTTGTGATCGCACCCGGAGCGGTGATGTCGGACAGTCCATTGCCGTTGGCCTTAACGCAGGTGCTGACAAAAGACCATGCCATGTCACATCTGCTGATCGGCATTGGCGGGCTGGGACTGATTGCGTCATTGAACGGGATCATCCTGATTGCAGGTCGCGCCATTTTTGAAATGGGGCGCGTTGGATTCCTGCCGGGCTTTCTGGGGATCGCTTCAACTCGAACGCGAACGCCGGTCAGTGCATTGCTGGCAAACTTCGGGATCGGAGTCGCCGCGATCCTGCTGGCAGATACCGGGCGATTGATCACTCTGGCGGCCCTGGGGGCAGTGACGCTCTACCCGCTCTGCATGCAGACAGTGATCAACCTGCGAAAATCCGAGCCCGAGTTGCACCGACCTTTTCGGACACCGTGCTACCCCTACTTTCCCCGGTGTGCGCAGATTCTGTCAGTGTTTGTGCTG
This sequence comes from uncultured Planctomycetaceae bacterium, assembly GCA_964609845.1. Taxonomy (GTDB): domain Bacteria; phylum Planctomycetota; class Planctomycetia; order Planctomycetales; family Planctomycetaceae; genus Schlesneria. Next base: position 2,483 of record CAZSTW010000077.1, read on the forward strand.
GGAACCATGCTGTGCGTCAATTTCGATTTCAACGCCCCCGCCACATCGGTCACTGTCTGGTATGTGGTGGTCATGGTGAGTGCGTTCGTCTATTACGGACTTGTGCTTCGCCAGGCGACAGAAAGTCGATAGATAGAGCGCGTTGTGTTTAGGTGTGGCGTCCCGCGGGCACCAAACGACAGTGTCTAACCCATGTTTCGACGCGACGCGGAAGTGCGACACGCACTAGTCCTTCCTGGCTGAAGCAGCAAATCATAAGTCGCACGACAGGCAGATCCCTGCGGTTGCCCGGAAATCTGAAGGTAGAAAGAAATCTGGAACGCTGATTCACGCTGATCCAGAACATGAGGAAGAAAGCAGCCAGTATGATGGCAGAGCCGTTGCTCCTTCTGTGCCTGATGAATGTCAAACAGCAGAGATGACTGCTCCTGAATTTCTCATGGCTTCTGACGAGCACCAGTTCCCTTCCAGAACGGGACTCGTGATCGGGAGCGTGTCTGGTAGGTCTTCAAATAGCGGACATACTCAGGGTCCAGTTCACGAGCCACACCGTCTTGATGGGCGTAAACCGTCATCGCCTGGAATGGCAACGGTTCTGAAGTCTCACCATAAACGGTGTTGGGGTCGCAGTCCTTGTCCCAACCGACATTATAGATCACAAAGTCACGTACCCAGCCCTCAGGAATCGGTTCCGAGGGGACTGTGAATGCCAATTGAATTTCATCTCCCGGATGCATCACCACCAGGTGGTCATCGCGCGTCGTCAGCAAGGGCAGAACATCGCCAAACCGAGTAAATGCTCCTGAAATTGGAGGCCACATATCCCCCGGAATCAGACGGTCGTAGAAGAACTGATCTGGACCGTTCCCGGATTCTGGCCATTCCCGATACGAGACTCCGCCTCGGTCAACAAGGTCTGCCCTGGCCAGCTTCAATTCTGTCTGACGGAATTCCACCGGCGAATCGTCAACCGTGAAGAAGGCCGCATCCCAATAGAATTCCATTGTTGTGACGATCCGCAGGCGATGATCCGTCGAGTCCGGTGCGAAGATATCTGAAATATCGACCGCGATCGTCTTCGTCTTCCCGCCGGGGAAGCCCATGAAGGGACGCACTTCCTGCCATTTTCCCTGCGAATCAACAGCATGCAGGGCTGGCGGGCGTGGCTGCACCTGATCGGGATTCTGCGAATGCTGGACCCGTAGCGATGTACTGCCAGGATAGACCCACCCCGTCAGATACAACATGACTCGCGGGGAAGCTTTTCCGTTGTCGCGGGATTCCCAGTTGCCCAGATCGAGTTCCAGGTAGTGCTCTTCAGTCAGTCCCTGTGCCAGTTTGTGATCGAATGTCTTCGTAAACTGACCGTCTCGGGTTTTGACTTGATCCAGCAGGTCACGTCCTCGACTGTCTGTCGCCGCAACAGGGACTCGCGGACGGGAGACGGTATGAATTTTATGTTCCGCCAGAGTTGCAGGCCCGACCTTTTCATTGGTGAAAACATCAGTTCCTTTGGGGTGATCGACGGCGAACAGGCGAATCTCGTCGAAGTATTCGACTTCCCACAACTCGGCGGTCACCCGCAACTGGTACTGCCCCTCTTTGGGACGCAACATACTTCCATCGATCTTGAGATATTCCCATTCACGCCACGGAGCAACGACGTTTTCGGCAAACTTTAATCCGAGGGGAGCGTTCCAAAGCAGGTCTGTGCAGAATGCGAACTTTTCCCCGTCCCAAGTGTAGAGGTACGGACACGACCCCATCAGCTTCTGCTCTTCGCATACCAGTTGGTTTGCATTTGGTGAGACAACATTTTGCGGCATACCATTCGTCCACAGGATTCGAATAGCGTCCGCCTTTTTCTGAGGCCCCAATCCGAAATGAGTCATGGCCCCCTGCACAACCTGAGCCTGGTAATGGGCGCCGGCACGAACTTCGAGCATGGAGCCGATTCCATGGTGATTGACACGACGGCTGTAGTTCTGCTCATTCGGCTTGATCTGGACGGCAGACAACGCGACGTCCAGCCAGCCATTGGCATTTCCCCCGTCATTCGATTGCCAGCGAACACCCTCAGCCGTGGCAAGAATCAGATCTTCGTCTCCGTCCCGATCGACATCCGAGACTGCAGCCGCTTGTAGTCCGGAAAGGTCTCCCGCTGCAGAAGGATTCAGCAACGAATACGTTCCATCGGCCTTGCCGCGGTAAAGGCCTGCGCGAGGCTTTTCGAGAACCAGCAGATCACGGATCCCATCATTGTCATAGTCGAGGGAAATCGCCCTGTCTGAGGGACTTTCATTGACTTGGATAATTCGGCTGACGGAAACCAGGCCCTCGGCCGTGGTCTCGGTGACAGCAACCTTCACTCCGCCTGAACCTCCTGAAATCACGCTCCAACTGGGATTCCGACCGAGCTGTTCCACGCGCAACCACTGCGAATTCTTTAATCCTGCGAGATCTCCTTCAAGAGCTCGCCAACGAAAGCGGCCATGGCGCACGTTTTCAAGGATTCCCAAGCCTTCCATCCCCGAAACGAGGATGTCCTGATCCGTATCACGATCCCAATCCACAACGGCTGCGGTGATCGGACCGAATGTGGCTGGTGGAAGTTTCGTGCGATCAGTGATTTCCTCAAAGCTCCAGTTCCCGCGATTGGACCAAAGCTGGATCCCATTCGCAGTCATCGTGAGCAGGTCGATGTCACCATCCAGATCCAGATCGGCAGGAACAACCGACTTGACCTGACGCAGACCGTCCATCGCCTCACCGAGCGGCTTATTGACGAATTCGCGAGGTCCCGCTTCTGTGGCAGGACGGTTTTCGAAGGCTTTCAGTCCACTATTGCCGAAAATCAGGATATCGAGGTCAGCCACGGCACAGCCATTTCCCTTCAATCGTTCCTTCAGCTTCAAATCGGCATCGTCATCGAGATCGACAGTCAACAGTCTTTCGAAGCCTTCCTCAATATCCATTGTTGTGACCACTGCGGGGGTCTCGTCGGATGGTGCGAGCGGGAATGAAAACGTCAGCTTAGTCCCAGCCAGGGAAACGCCATCGAACGTTCCGTTGAGATCAAGGTCACCGACGGCAACTTCCGTAGAGTGCGGAGCGAGCGACAGTTTCTGCTTGTCATTGCTGGTGAATTTGACCGGAATCGGACTTAATTCTTGACCCGCAACACTCTCGGCAGACGTGTAGAACTTTGAACCAAAATCGAGCAGCACGTATTCGAGGGAATTCAACCGAACGTAGCGTTCGTCGCGTGCTGCCTCGGCCACGATGACATTGCGAATGACCATGGCCGTGCTGTTGGCGACAGGCCATTGACCTGCCGTGACTGCAGCCGTCAATTTGTCCAGCATCTGGACGATATCAACGCGACTGCTGGTTTTGATCACAGCCGCAAAAGGAAGGAGTGATTCTTTTGCTTTGACGACGGTTTCTACAAGAGCCGGATCCTTCATTTGCGACTGGAGCGGAAGCCAGTCTTTCAGCA
>CAZSTW010000077.1:6128-19553 GCA_964609845.1 uncultured Planctomycetaceae bacterium
AAACAGATTGTCCCCTTCCAGTTCGTAGACCTTACGGATTGCATTGGCAGTCTCAGGGGCGATCGGTTCACCCGGGGAAATTGGATTGAGCAAGAACAGGTCGTACCATGCCGGTGCCGATTTCGGAGCGATTTCCGTCGCCCGCTTCAAGGCGGTGGCTGCCTTTTCGGGTTCGCGGGCTCTCACGGCAATTCGTGCAGCGAGTACCAGAGGAATGTGCGAAGCTGGTTCGAGCCGGGCTGACAATTCTGCGGCTTCACGCGCCTTCGCAAGAGCCGTCGTAAATCGCTCCGGTTCTCGCGCTGCGTCGACTTTTTCCAGGGCCAATTCGCGGCAGATCGTCAGGTTGCGGGGGCCGAACGGATCATCAGGGATCTGACGGATGATCTCGAGCAATACCTTTTCCGCCTGTTCGAATTGATGGTTTTCCAGGTAGCCGATCGCAAGATCTCGTTGCGACAGCAAGGTGGCAACCGCATCCGCCGACAGTTTTGCGGCTCCTTCGCCTGACTTAACAGGTCCTGCCGGTCCGTGGTCTCGCAAATAGATAAACATCACGACCAGCACCACGGCCGCGATCGCAATCAGGGTTGCCGGAAGAATCCACATGACGCGTGGCGTGGGAGTCGTCGGAGGCGATGACGGCGAAGGTGTCGACGAGTCGTCCATGGAATCCGGCCCTGATTCAAAGATGTGCGAATTTCACGAAATGGGAATGTGTGATTCAGGCATGATGGTGTGATGAATGCTCCATGGCAGCAAACCTCTTATGCAGGACACATCCTGCAGCTTGGTTCGCCAGACCCGCAGAAGCGGTTCAACGCCCGCAGGCTATTGCAGCAGACTTCGCTTCAGGACGTCCTGAGCCTGTGCGAAATACGGCTGCCAGACGATTTCAGGACTTCGATTCTTCAGACAGTCACGTACCTTCTGCAAGGTGTTGCGAGCCATGTGGGGACATTGGTTACAGGCACAGGTTTCTCCTGTGGAGGTCATGATGCCTGGAACGGGAATGTATTCGTGCTGGGGAGCGATCTTCATCAGCGGGTGGATCATGTTGGCTTCGGTTGCGACCAGAAATGTCTTCCGTTCTGGAATCGAGGCGACGTATTTGCGCATCTTTTCAGTGCCACCAATGACGTCGGCGATCTCCAGAATGTTGGCTGGACATTCCGGGTGAGCCATCACCAGCGAACCGGGATGATTTCGCTTGGCTCGCATCAGATCCTGGATGCTGAAGACTTCGTGAACCATGCACGACCCCGGCCACAGAATCATGGGACGGCCCGTGACGGAACTCAGATACCGCCCCAGGTGCTGATCGGGAACGAAGAGGATTTCCTTGTCTGCGGGGACTCGATCGATGATCTCACGAGCGTTCCCGCTGGTCACAATCCAGTCGCAGAGTGATTTGACCGCAGCAGACGTGTTAATATAGGCAACCGTCTGGAAGTCATGCCCCTGAGCTCGCAACTCTGCCTGATAGGCCGCGAGTCGATCTGCAGGACAGCTTTCTGCCAGTGAACACCCCGCCTGAAGATCCGGCATCAGCACGGTCTTTTCGGGGCTCAGAATCTTGGCAGATTCTCCCATGAAATGGACGCCGCAAAAGACGATCGTTGAATTGGTGATTCGCGTGGCGTCGCGAGCCAGTTTCAGACTATCCCCCGTAAAATCGGCGATGTCCTGCAAATCACCACCCACGTAGAAGTGGGCCAGGATTGCAGCGTCCTGCTGTTTCTTCAAGACCTCAATCTCATCCATCAGATCCAGCGGGTCTTCATCGATGACCGCTGGAGTGAACGGGGAGAGCACTGGAAGTTCCATGATACGTTTGTCCAAAAACTCGGTTGTCTAACCAAAACTCTGTCGTCTCCCTTCCATTTTCGCGAGGGACGCTCAGAATGCAACGGGGTCGGCGATCCGGTTTCCGCCGAATCCCGACTTCAACGATCAACTGTTAGCGATCTGACCGTCAAAAACTGCGGATGAATTGTGGAATTCCTGCCAGAATTGACGATGTCGAACGCGAAAATCCATCCCGAAGGGAACCCATGACTGCGGCCAATCCCCTGCGAATTCTGATCATCGGCGCTCACCCGGACGACTGTGAAATCAAAGCGGGAGGAATCACCGCGATGTACAGAGCGGCTGGACATCACGTCAAATTCGTCAGCGTCACCAACGGCGAAGCTGGGCATCAGCGACTGCAACCGGCGGAATTGGCGGTAACGCGTAAGGCAGAAGCTCAGGCCGTCGCCGATCTGATGGGGATCGAATACGAAATCCTTGGCAATCGCGACGGTCGATTGCTTCCGACTCTTGAAGCTCGTTTTGAATTGATCGCGTTGATCCGTCGGTACAAACCAGACCTGATCCTGACGCATCGACCGAACGATTATCATCCTGATCACCGGGCTACGTCGACACTGGTTTGCGACGCAGCCTACATGGTCATCGTTCCGCATATCGTTCCTGAAGTGCCAGCCCTGCGAGTCAATCCGGTGATTGCTTACCTCTCAGATCATTTTCAGAGACCGGCTCCGTTCGCGCCGACGATTGTGATTGACGTCGAACCGGTGCTGGAATCGATCCTGGATCAGATGGAATGCCATCGCTGCCAGTTCTACGACTGGCTGCCGTATACACTCTGTCAGGAAAAGGATTTCCCGACGGATCCCGTCAAGCAGCGGGCCTATCTGCGTGAATTCTATGCCAACTTCAATGGGCCACTCGCGGACCGCTATCGGGATCTTGTCGTGAAGACGTATGGCGAGGAACGTGGACGGAAGATCCGGTACATCGAAGCCTTCGAGCCGTGTGAATACGGCTCACCACTGACAGATGCCAACAAGAAGATCCTGTTTCCGATGCTCCCCTGACGAGTCATGTCCGACGGTGAAAGCCACGCCGAACTTCAAACTCCCGTGATCAAGAAGTACCCCATGCCGATTTCGCTCGATTCATTACTCGATTCTTCGGATTCCACCCTGTGGGAAGTCATTACGAAAGGGGACGGTCCACCGGGGGAATTACCGCTGACCGAAGAGTTGCTGCTGAATGCACCGAGTGGCGACTTGTTCGGCCTGACGCAAAACGCAGGAATGGGTTGGAATCCGACGCAACTGCTGCGTAAACAGTTCTTGATTCTCAGCACTCAAGGGGGGATTCGCGGAGAAGATGGCAAGCCGATCGCGCTCGGGTATCACACGGGGCACTATGAAGTCGGTTTGCTGATGCGCGCGGCGGCAGAGGAACTCGATCGACAGAATTCCCTGCCATTTGCCGGTTATGTCAGTGATCCCTGCGACGGACGAACCCAGGGAACGATCGGCATGATGGACAGCCTCGCCTATCGCAACGATGCGGCTGTCGTGTTGAAACGCCTGATTCGTTCCCTGCCGACGCGGCGCGGCGTCATTGGCGTCGCTACGTGTGACAAGGGGCTCCCTGCGATGATGATGGCACTGGCGGCCCAGCGCGACTTGCCGTGTGTCATCGTTCCTGGCGGCGTCACGCTCCCTCCGGCCAAGGGTGAGGATGCAGGCAAGGTTCAGACGATCGGTGCGCGCTTCGCTCATGGTGAAATCACCCTGGAAGAAGCGGCCGAAGCCGGGTGTCGAGCCTGTGGGTCACCGGGCGGAGGTTGTCAGTTCCTGGGAACTGCAGCCACATCGCAGGTGATTGCCGAGGCACTCGGAATGGCCTTGCCGCATACCGCGCTGGCTCCCTCAGGCCAGCCGATCTGGCTGGATGCCGCTCGCCGTTCGGCACGGGCCGTGGTCGAGTTGGAGCGATTGGGCAAGTCGATGAAGGATGTGTTGACGGCGGACGCTCTGCACAACGCGATGGTGATTCATGCGGCGTGTGGCGGGTCCACAAATCTGCTGCTGCATATTCCCGCAGTGGCATTTGAGGCGGGGCTGACACGTCCGAACGTTGACGACTGGAGCCGGATCAATCGCCAGGTCCCTCGGCTGGTGGATTGCCTTCCTAACGGTCCTGTGGGGCATCCGACGGTTCGATTCTTCCTGGCGGGTGGTGTCCCTGAACTGATGCTCCACCTGCGGACACTGGGGATGTTGAAGCTGGATGCCATGACCGTCTCAGGTCGCAGGCTGGGGGATGTCCTGGAATGGTGGGAGCGGTCCGAACGACGTGTTCGATTGCGAGAGCTTCTGGTGGCACGCGACGGTGTCGACCCCGATACCGTGGTGATGTCACCTGCAGCCGCAAAAGAACGCGGACTGACGAGTACCGTGACATTCCCGATCGGAAATATTGCGCCCGAGGGGTCAGTCATCAAGAGTACTGCGATCGACAAGACCGTCGTTGATGCAGACGGGGTCTATCGCAAATTGGGTCCCGCCCGCGTTTTCACCTCAGAAAAAGCGGCCATTGCTGCCGTCAAGGGACGTACCGACAATCCCATTAAGGAAGGGGACGTGATTGTCCTGATGTGCCGCGGTCCTTTGGGTTGCGGGATGGAAGAGACCTACCAGATCACCTCTGCCCTGCGGTACCTGCCATTCGGGAAGCACGTCGCACTGATCACAGACGCGCGGTTCTCGGGAGTTTCGACAGGTGCGTGCATCGGGCACGTTGGTCCGGAAGCACTGGACGGTGGACCGATTGGTAAACTGAAAGATGGCGACCTGATCCAGATCGAAATTGATACCCGAAATCTGACAGGGACCATGAACTTTGTGGGGACGCCTGAAGAGCGGTTGAGCCCCGAAGCAGGAGCTAACGTTCTTGCCGCACGAACACCGTCTCAACCGTTGCATTGTGACCCAAATCTTCCACCGGAAACACGGCTGTGGGCTTTGCTTCAGCGAGCGGGTGGCGGAACGTGGGCCGGATGCGTTTACGATGTGGACAAGATCGCAGCCGCGTTGACCGGTGGCCCGCAACCATAGCCTGCACTTGCAGGGTGACCGGGTCTTCCTTCGCAAAGCCTCAGTCCTGCCCCGGCCACCCGACCGGCCACCTGATGTCATGCCGTCCCAAGTTGTTCGTTTCAGGGCCTCAGATCCAACCGACGATGGCCGCCCAACAGCCATTCCCCAAAGCCGGGGTGGCAGGGACTGGAGCGTCTTCGCGAAAACCCGGAATTTGCGTACCTCGCGAAGACCGGGTCTTCCTTCGCAAAGCCTCAGTCCAGACCCGGCCACCCGACGGCAAAGCCTCATTCCAGTCCAGACCAGTCCAGACCCGGCCACCCGACCGATGCCAAGCCCTTTCGCGTTGGTCGCCAGCGGCGAACATCGGCGAACCCGAACAATTCCTTCGTGGACTGCGAAACTTTCAGCACGAACGGGTGTTTGACACCAGCGTTCCGTGTTGAAATGCCCGTCCGCTTCGTCGCTTGCCAATGCTTCGCCTTCCGAAATATCGCAGACCTTTTGAAACGCGATGCCTGTGGCTGTGGTATGAAATGTCGTAGAAGCTGGAACAGTGGGCTGGCTTGATTCCAGCAAGATCGCGGACACAGTGATGCGAAACGGAACACCCTGATGTGAGGGTGAGATCCTGTCGGACGAGAATTGGATTTGGAGATCATGCCCTCGATCACGGCTCGGCGGGAGCCTCGCGCCTCCCAGATTGTCTCTGATGAACGTGGATCGTGATCGGCGTAGGACATGATGACAGGAGGTAGCAATGCTGGAGTTAATCAGATTCGTTCTAGGTCTTGCCTTTGGCATCGTGGCGTGTGTCGCCACTGTATCCGCTGCCGATCAGCCCTATCACCCGCTGGAGATCTCCACCTCGTTTCGGGCAGAGCATCTCGACATGGAAGTCAAAGACTCGAAGCGGGACCGAACAATCCCGGTTCGAGTCTACCTGCCTGCAGAAAAGGCTGCAGCTCCTGTGGTCCTGTTCAGTCATGGATTGGGAGGCTCTCGAGAAGGGAATCCATATCTTGGAAAACACTGGTCCGCCCGTGGATATGTGGTGGTCTTTCTGCAGCATCCGGGAAGTGATGATTCCGTCTGGAAAGAAATCGCGATTGGTCAACGTCTGGCTTCCATGAAGCAGGCCGCAAATCTGCAGAACACGCTTTTGCGATTCAAGGATGTTTCGGTCGTGATCGATCAGTTAGAGCAGTGGAATCAGTCGACTGATTCGTCCCTCATGGGACGCATGAACTTGAAACATCTCGGGATGTCGGGCCATTCATTCGGAGCCGTGACGACTCAAGGTGTCAGTGGTCAACGGACTCCCCGGGGCGATGCCATGTTCACGGACAAGCGAATTCAGGCGGCGCTAGCGATGAGTCCCAGCAGCCCGCGAAACGGGGGCGATCTGAAGCAATCGTTTGGTGGGGTGGCAATTCCCTGGCTGCTGATGACAGGAACAAACGACACGGCAATCATCGGTGATGCTGATGTGGCGTCGCGTCTGGCAGTCTTTCCGGCGTTACCACCCGGTGGAAAGTACGAACTCGTACTGGAGGGGGCCGAACACGAGGCATTTGGAGATCGAGACCTGCCAGCGACAAAGTCAAAACGAAATCCCAATCACCACCGCGCGATCCTTGCGATCAGCACCGCCTTCTGGGACGCGTATCTGCGTGAAGACACCACCGCCCGCAAGTGGCTCGATGAAAAAGGCCCCTCAACCGTTTTGGAAGCAAAGGATCGCTGGCAGTTGAAATGATGCCGCCAGAAATTGACCTGATGCATCAGGCGTCAGCTTTCCAGTGCTTGAGGAGTTTCGGATCGCGATGTGTGCCGGGCCAAAGGTAGACAAGATACTTGTCATCGGCCGGATCCCACTCGTTACTGATGGTCGCAATTCCTGTCATCACGGCCAGTACGCGGTAGACTCCAGCTCTGATCTTGAATCGAGGTGCGTCTGGAAAGTACTGGGTGCATCCCATCACGACCACGTTGCCAGAGGGCAGCTCGATACTCCCTTCTACCGCGTGGTCCACGGCAGCGAGATTCATCAAAGGCTCAGCCTCCGAGATCACCACATCCACTGCCACATCGACATTTCTCAGTGTGCCAGGACAGATGGCCTGGCGACCGAATGCCGTGCCGTTCGCAAGTGCGTCCGGCGTCCAGATCGCAGAGAAGTCATCGTCGGACAGTTCGTCCTGAACGATGAATTGAAAGTAGTCGGCGAAGATGGTGAAAGAATGCACTTCGCTCATTGAGGCAAACCCCGCCTTAACCGACGGCATCGTCGCCGTCCGAGTTGACTGGAATGTGTTGACTGGAATGTTCAGTAAGCCGCCGTCGCGGAGAGGTGATTTGAGGTGTGATTGTACGAAACCTGCCTGCGTTTGCCACAGGGGCGTACTTCCTGGTTTCTCGTGTTTGGTGTGGCGAGGGGCGATATCTCAACGAAGGGAATCGACCAAGGGATCGCTGGCAGTTGAAATGATCTCGCCAGAAAAACAGTCCTAATGAGACCCTCATGAAGACAAACTGACTTGACTCTGCTGAATCTCGGGTGACAATCTCTGACGCGTCGCAGTCATGACGAAGAGAGATGAATCTATCGGGGACCGATTCCATGGTGGTACGGAGATCAGTCATCGCGTTGCTGGTGGGAATTGTGGCGGCAGGATCGGTCTTCGCCGACGAAGGTGAGAAGTTTGAGCCAATCGTTAAGTCGCCCGGCAAAAAGTCGGCAAAAGGAGAAAAGCCCGCTGCCAAGTCCGAAGAATCACGGGCATACGGAGGCAGTCCAACAGCCGTTAAACCAGCAACTGCTGCTCCCAGCCAGCCTGAGCCTCTGTTGCCCAGTTCCGCCCCTGCAAACGTTGCGAATTCTCCGGCAACATCGATTCCCCAGTCAAATACATTGTCGCGCGAACGGCGGCAGCGACGTCAGAAATGGGAACAGGCGTTGCATGAACCAGCCAGGCTTTCTGTCGACGACCAGAAGTCGATCACGCTGGGGGAATTGCTGAACCAGCTTCGCAGCAAGCACGGACTGAACGTTCAGATTGACATGCAACATGTCTTACCGCTGACCGCGGCCTTCGAAATGGGAGGTCCGTCCGCAGCGAAAGGTCAGGCGGCCAAGTATGCGATGCAGACTCCGATCACCGCTCGACAGGGTTCGTTCCCACTTCCATCGAATCGTCTCCACGTTCACTTGGCAAAGCCGACCACCTATCAACCGCCTGCGGATGACAACAATCCACCACCGCAAGCCGAACTCGTCATTGGTGGTTTTGAAGGGAACTTGCCTCCCGTGAAAGAGGGCGATGCGGCTGGTGAGGCTGAACCGAGCAAAGCTGAACACAAAAGCGGGCCAATAAAGAAAAAGGGGAAATCGAAGAAGAACAAGAACAAAAAGGGAGACGCAGGAAAAGATAAGGGTGCTGTCGAGGAACCAGAATCAGGCACTCAATGGGTCGCCGCCGCGATGAAGAGTCTTCTGGAGATTCCGATTGATGCGGCCCTGGTGACTCGCTCTGACTCCACCGTTGAAGATGTTCTGCAGAGTGCCATGAATCAGGCGTTCCCGATCCAGGCCATGTTGAATTTAAGCATGGCTGAAGAGATGCCATTGCCGATGTCGTTCACTCAGGCAATGGATTGGGATTTACTCATTCAAGATCACGGCGTCCTGGTCACCACGCGGTTGAACGCCAATCTCCAGAAGGAAACGCGAGTCTATTCAGTTAGAACACTCGAACAGACTGCGAAGCTGAAATCTGAAGATGTGGCCCGGATTGTCACGCGGACTGTGCGTCCCTGGAGTTGGAAAAAGCACTTCCCGGAAGCAAAAGGTGAAGCGCATCCAGAATCGCCACCCAGGGGGAAAACGACACCCAACAGGAAACTCACACTGCCCAAAGTGGACCTCAGCCTGCTCAGCCTGCTCCTGTCTTCGCACGCCATCGGAACACCACAGATTCGCCTGGCAAGCGATGAAGAGACCATATCAGGAGACAAGTCAGAGAAGACTGAATTGACGGAAGAAGACCTGGCGATGCTCGCTCAGGCATGGGAAAGTCTGTTTCAGGGAAGCATTTCGGTCATCCAGGTGATCTACCATGCTGATCCTCCCTCAGGCATCGTGGAAGTACTGCCTGGTCTGCTGATCATTTCACAGTCACAGGGAGCTCACCGCGAAATCGCAGACTTGCTGGAGCAGTTATCGCACCCCGAAAACTGATCGACATCGTCAATCGGCTCGACATCTTTTGTAGGGACACATTCGCGGTCGATTGCCGATCTGATGAATGCGGATTCCGAGCGGTTTTCGTTCCCAAGAGGTGATTGGAGCGGATGCTCTACAACTCGAACGCTCTTTGGAGATCGCCGGTGTGACAGTTCCGAGCAGATCGTACAAACGCTGACTTTTTCGGATGAAATCTCGATCCAGCAAGTCAAAGTCATGTCATGAGCCCCGTCGATTGATATCCAATCGGGGATTCAAGGCGGGGGGTTTGATTTGTGGTGTCATGGATTGCGAAGAACGCCTGAAAACAGGGACTTTAGGTGACAGGGGACCCGCTGCCATTCCTGAAAATCAACATTCCCACCCCTCAATTCAACAATCGAGCGATCCAAATTCAACAAATAGATGCCGTTCCGCCAGATGACTGCATAGACTGGATTGCCTCACCAGCCCCAAAGTTTGTTAAGTGTTAATGGCTTGGCACAGTGAGCAACTTTTGGTTCGATCAGGTCAGTTTCAATTGCCCGCTCAAGTGATGAACATGATTTACAACGAGTTAATCAAGGAAATCGGTTCTGAGATGAGCCGACTGAGCCGACAGGCGTTGCAGCCGTCGTGTACAGCCAATGACCTCGAAAAGCTGAAACAGACATCACTACGTGACTTGGGCTATGGTATTCCAGCCGAATATGCCTGCTTTCTCGCTGACACAAACGGGCTTGTTTGGAACGGCTTGAGCATCTACGGCAGTAAATCCATGCCCCTCAATGGACTTCCCGACTATTCTGTTGAAGGATTCGTTGATGCCAACCGCCATTATCGCTCCCTTCGCAGGGGCGATCCAATGCAGGACTACATCGTTTTCGGCGAAGACAGTGTTGTGTTTTTCGCCTATCACATCCCACCGGGCGTCTATGAAGTCATCACGATTGTCGGGATGACCGCTCTCGAAACTTACATGAGCTTCGATGAACTGTTGATCGACGCCTTGCGGGGGCACGTCTGACTCGGGGCCAATGTGCTGGAGAAATCCAAACGCTGACTTCTATGAGATGTTCTTGGATCATTCAGCCGTCGCCAAACGGCACTACTTGACCAGCGGCGGACCTGTTCCAAAATTTTGATGATGCCGTCAGGTTCTTTGGTGAATCATTTGGCTTCTTGACGACAAGCTGACAGCTTGAGGGCGAAGAAATGACAATTCGAAGGCTTACGCCAGACGAAAATGAAATGCTGTGCGTCCGCAGGGACAACCTCGAAAAGTTCCTTGAGGAACGAATGCCGGTTCTGGCTGATTTCATGGAGAGGCTTGGATTGACGAATCCCGCATTGGTTCTGGTGGAAGCTGAATCGTATCTGCCAGCCTTAGACACTTGGTTGAAAGAGCAAGTCATCTCACCTGACGACAGAATCTGGTTGCTCACACGGGTCGGCTATTTCATTGGTGAGTTTCTGGTGCAGCGGCTCGGTGGATACTGGTTCTTGAACGAAGCTCCCGATTCTCGATACTTCGGACACTATGTTGTTGGATGCTTCTCAAGAGCCCCTAACTCGCACGCATTGGTTGATCCTTTCGCAATTGCTGACATCTGTGTCGCTGAGCCTCCCGGCAGATCGCTCGCAGACTTGTTGGCTAGGGTAGAATCCGAATTCGCAACGGCTTGAATGCTTCCTTCAAAGTGTAAAGTTTCAATCTGCCTGCCGAATCCACGGTTCTCTCAACGACATTATTGGCGTTACGGCGACGGAACTGTGTAACCTATGATTTTTGGACGAGCATGAATGTAATTGAGGGGATTCAACTGATCCCTGTGCTTGAATTGGAGCCATTCAAGTTCTCCGCCGAGAACCGGAAGTCGCCGTCGGGTGCTCTTTGCGACCCAGACGAGTGGTTTCGATACTGGTCAGTCTCCTTAGCAGATTCCGGCATCACGGGGTTGCAACCACTTCGACATGGTTCCTGGCATGTTCCAATCGTGAATTTCGACGATTCCAACAACCTCCAGAGATTTCTGGAGAAGACATTTCAAGACTGGGGTGGCATCGACAGTCTTTCTGACCCAGATTGCAAACCTGTACTGGATGGTGGCCTTGTACTCCGATGTTCGTCCAGCAACACGTTCATTGAGCCGGGTTGCTGTGCTGACCTCGGGGATTTCAGGAATTGGAAGGATGCGGTCACGTACCGAGGTTCCGATTGGCAGATGTTGTGGATCGGCCATCCATGGATCTCGGTTCGTTACCAATCACCGTGGCTGGTTTTGAGCGATCCGCACGAATCATCGACACCCACAGACCGCTGGGCTGTCATTCCCGAAGAACTGAATAGAGCCGTCAATGATGCGAACACGGATCGGGAACGATTTTCCCGCGAAATTGCCGGTATGCTCCGTACCTTGGTCTACGGGGAAGGCTCAAAAGTGATGGGCCGCAAGCTCTGTGGCTTTTACGAATGAGGTCGAATGCGTTCGACGGATTCCCAGAGCGTCCGATGCCGTCATTACGGAGCCAATTGCTCCCGTACTGTGAATACAGACGGATGGAACGCATGAAAACGACCTTCCAGGGTAGTGCGCTCGCTCCGATTCTTCCGCCTTTGCGACTTTAACGCCTGCGAAGTTTGGGAAAGTTGCGTGGGAATTTCACGTTGTGGATGCCAGCCCCCGGGCATGTTGTATTTTTGCAACGTCGGCAGATTCTTTCCGATAACTGTGGAACGGATTTCGGAAGCGATCACTTTCCAGTCAGGAAAGGTCACTCAGAATGACAGAATTTGAGTGATCTCGATTGAAATCCGCCTTTCGTGCGGTATTCTGGGAAGACTGCGTGAAGCCTGACAGGGATTTGGCTTCTGGACACTGCCTGACAAAGGAAGTCCCCGTGAGCATGCTACTCGATCAGCGACGCGAATCGATCCTGCAAGTTATTGAGCAGCAGGGCTTTGTGTCTCTACAAGAGCTGGTAAGCAAACTGGGGGCAAGTGAGTCCACAGTTCGACGTGATTTGGAGTATCTTGACGGAATCGGTCAGATTCGCCGAACCCGAGGGGGGGCGGCCTATACGGGGGACTCGATTACACCCTTTGACGAACGGCGGGCTTCGGCCATGCCCGAGAAGCAGAGGATTGGTCGAGTTGTCGCCGAAATGATTCCGCAGGATGCGACGATTCTGCTTGACGGTGGAACCACGACGTTGGAAGTGGCCCGGTGCCTGACTGGCAAGTCGCTGCAGGTGGTGACGAACTCACTGCCGATCGCGAACCTGCTGGCTCAGCAGCCGAGCATCGAGTTGATTTTGATTGGCGGATACCTCTATCCACGGACGGGTGTGGCCCTGGGGCCATTGGCGGCGGCGGCGCTGGCAGAGATCCATGTCCCGCGGCTGATCATGGGGACGGGCGGGATTACGGAGAAGGGCTTGTACAACAGCAATACGCTGCTGGTGGAGTGTGAGCGGTTGATGTTGGAAGCGGCCGAAGAAGTTTGGGTGGTGGCTGACAGCAGCAAGTTCGGCAGATCGGCACTCGCCTATTTGTGCGAGTTGTCGAAGGTGACTCGGATCATCGTCGATGGTGGCCTGAGTGATCATTGGCGTGGAGTGATCCGCGACGCCGGGATCGAACTGACGCTGGCAGATGCGTGAATAATGTCGGAAACGGGGATCGGGGAAGTCTCAGTCATGACAGTGATGGTTGGAAACTACAGTCGCAGCGACATTGAACGCGTGGTTCGTTCTGTCCTGGAAAAACAACTGGCTCCTGCGAAGGTCGAGGCGCCCGCCCCACCGGCTCGCAATCCGCTGGTGGTCAACATTTCGGCGCGCCACGTCCACCTCAGCCAGGAACATGTCGAAATCCTGTTCGGCAAAGGGGCTCAGCTCGAGCCGATGAAGTGGCTCTATCAGGACGGTTTCTTCGCCGCCAAGCAGACCGTGATGGTCGTCGGTCCACGCAAGCGAATGCTACCCGAAGTGCGCGTCCTCGGACCATGCCGTCCGTCTCAAGTGGAACTCGCGTTCACCGATTCGATCTCCCTGGGAATCGACACTCCGATCCGCATCAGCGGCGATCATCACGACACACCGGGCTGTGTCCTGGTCGGTCCTGAAGGGGTCGTGGAATTGAAGTCTGGCGTGATTCGCGCAATGCGACACGTCCACATGAGTCCCGCGGACATGGAGTATTACGGGGTCAAGAACGGAGACTTGATGCACCTGCGCGTCGAATCGGCTGGCTGTACCACAACATTGGAAGATGTGGCTGTTCGCGGAGACGCCAAG
>CAZSTW010000077.1:19563-31275 GCA_964609845.1 uncultured Planctomycetaceae bacterium
AGGTGAAACCGGAAGTCCACCTGGACACGGACGAAGGCAATGCCATCAACCTGCCGGCGGCGACGTCGGTTGAGCTGATTAAACCACACGCGTGTGCGTGTCAATCACACTAAGGCATCGCGGCTTGCCGACCGCGAGAAATGTCATGAGGCAACTGCTGTTTACGTTTCTAACTGAGGGGGAACCTGCTATGGCGAAGGCGATGGAAGCATTGGGAATGTTGGAGTGTAAAGGACTGGTCTGCCTGATCGAAGGTGTGGACGCCATGCTGAAGGCTGCCAACGTGCAGATGATCGGCTGGGACAAGGTCGGTAGCGGCCTGGTCACCGCGTTTGTCACCGGAGACGTTGCTGCGGTGAAGGCCGCCATCGACGCCGGCGCCAGCGCTGCCAGCAAGATTGGCGAAGTCATCAGCGTCCAGGTCATTCCTCGACCACACGAAGAACTCGCCTCGGTTCTGCCAAAGTCCAAGGCCGGTTCCAGCGCCGCTGCCAGCTGATTTTCACTTCTTCGTGACGTGGGAAGAGGGACATGGCCAAACGCGCCTCCAGCAAGCCTGCACCGGTGAAACGACCGGCAAAGCGAGCAACACGAACAACAACGAGACCGGCGGCAACGCCAGCTCCTCGAGCACGTAACAGTCGGTCTGCCCCCGTGGCAGCCGTCGCTGCAGCCGTGGTTCCTGTGGAACCTGCTGCACCCGTACTGATTGAACCACCCAAGAAAACTGAAAGACCTTTCATGAACGATGCAATTGGACTTCTGGAGACCAAGGGCCTGGTCGCGCAGATCGAAGCTGCCGACGCCATGCTCAAGGCTGCCAATGTGACGCTGGTCAAGCAGATTCAAATCGGCGGTGCCTACATCACCACCGTGATTCGTGGCGATGTCGGCTCGGTTCGCGCCGCAGTGGACGCCGGCTCTGCCGCAGCCTCCAAGATCGGCGAACTGGTCAGCGCTCACGTGATCGCCCGGCCAGAAAAGAGCCTGTTGGAACAATTTATCTAGTGTTCGGTGACAGCTTTCCCTGGAATGGAGTCTTGCCATGAAAGTACTCGTCGCAAATCTCGGGTCGACAAGTTTCAAGTACCGTCTGTTTGATCTCCCGTCGGAGACGCAGTTGGCGCGGGGTGGGATTGACCGTATCGGTCAGACCGGCAGTGCCTGCTTTGTGGAGATTGGTGGACGGCGTGAAGAGTCGACACAGAATATCGCCGATCATGCGGCGGCGGTCAAAATCTGTCTCGATCAGTTGACTCATCCCGAATACGGATGCGTCAAGTCGGTCAGCGAGGTCGCGGCGATTGGATTCAAGGCAGTATTTGCAGGGAACCTGAGTGGTGTGCGCATCGTGGACGATGCGTTGCTGGCCAAGATGGAAGACTTGTCCGACATCGCACCGGCTCACAATCCGATGTACGCAAAAGCCATGCGGCAGTTGCGCTCGGCCTTTCCGCAGATTCCACTGGTCGCGGCCCTGGAAACGGCGTTCCATGACACGATCCCTGCGGCGAACAAGCTGTATGCCATTCCTTACGAATGGTCCGAAGACTACGAAATCAAGCGATGGGGTTTCCACGGTGCCAGCCACCGCTACCTCAACACCAGAATCGCACAGTTGATGGGACGTGGCGACCTGCGGGTCATTACGTGCCATCTCGGGGGAAGCAATTCGCTCTGTGCGGCCCGGGACGGAAAGTCACAGGCGACCAGTATGGGGATGAGTCCCCAGACCGGATTGCTGCAGAACAATCGTGTCGGAGATTTCGACCCGTTTGCCCTGCCAATCCTGTTGCGAAAAACCGGCAAGACGCTGGCACAGATCCTGGAGGATCTGTCGAGCAAGGGAGGTTTGCTGGGAGTGAGCGGTTTGAGCCAGGATGCTCGCGACGTCGAAGAGGCGGCCGCCAAGGGACATGTTCGAGCCCAGCTTGCACTGGACGTGTTTGTGGCCTCGATCCGGCAGTACCTGGGAGCCTATCTGACGGTTCTGGGTGGTGCTGACGCAATCGTGTTCAGTGGCGGGATTGGTGAAAACAGCCAGGTGATCCGGGCAGGCGTCTGCCGTGGAATGGAATGGGCAGGCATCGTCCTGGATGAAGCTCGCAACAGCAGTCTTCCGCGAGGAAGCGAAAGCAGCATTTCGACAGCCGACAGCCGAACCCAGATCTGGGTGGTTCCAACCAATGAAGAAATCGTCGTCGCCCGCCAGACAGTGGAAGCACTGCAAAGCCGGTGACGACACAGGAGACCGATGAACGGCCCGGTTGACAGCCTGGCCAGACGACACAGGGCACGTTTGCAACGTGCCGAAGAAAGAATGAATCAGGAGCCAGCAGGCTGCTGTTGACTCGCCCCCAGTCCCCCTTTTGGCCTAAAACAATGTTCCTTGCACGCGTGACAGGTAGTGTCGTCTCGACCCAGAAGGTCGACGCCATGGTCGGCCAGAAGCTGCTCATCGTGGAGCCGCTGCGCGTCAATGAGAAGGACCAGTCCGGGCTGGTGTCGACGGGGCGAACATTCATCTGTGTCGATACCGTCGGGGCAGGCGAGGGTGAAGTGGTCATGATCGTCCAGGGCTCCAGTGCCCGGTTCACTCCACAGACCAAGCCACTGCCAATCGACTGCGCGATCATCGGAATCATCGATTCTGTTCATCTGGGTGCCAAATCCATCTTCAGCGCCAAGGATGCGTCGGGAGGTGGCAAGTGACCCAGCAGGTAACTTCCGCTAGTGTTGTCCGCACAACGCAGATCATCATCGGTGCTCTGATGGCCGGCCTGGTCAGTTTTGGTGGAATCGCCCTGGCCAGCCAGAATCAGCCCAATAATCAATCGATTCTGACGATCATGGCCGCAGGACTGGCCCTGATGCAGATCCTGATGTGGTTTGTCATTCCCGGAATGATTGTCAAATCACAATTGAAAGCGATGAAAGACCTCAGCGAATCGGATCGGATGCCGCGACTGGCTCAAGTCTTTCAAACTCAAAAAATCATTGGAGCAGCACTGCTGGAAGGAGCCGGATTCTTCAACTGGGTGGCCTACATGATAGACCACCAGGCAATCACATTGGGGGTTGTGGGAACACTGATGGTTCTCCTGGCTTCCATGTTTCCAACTCAGGGACAGTATGAGTCATGGGTGGAAGAGATGAAACACGAACTCAGCGGGCTGTGACATCGGCTTGCCCGCATCAAATTGACAGAAACAAGTTTTACAGATCCTGATTATCGAGACCCGACACCATGCAAGCCAACGCTGAAGCGATTCGTCAGGTTGTTCAAGAAGTTCTCGCCCAACTGGGTAAGGCGCCCAAGTCAGCCGCTGCTCCGCAGGATGGTGACTGGGGTGTGTTCCAGTCCGTTGACCAGGCGGTCGCCGCTGCCAATGAAGGTTTCAAGAAGCTGAGCGAATCACCGCTGGCCTCGCGAGCGAAGGCGATCGAATGCGTGCGACAAATCTGCGATGAGCAGGCTGAAGAACTGGGAACGCTGGAATTCCAGGAAACCAAAATCGGTCGTCTCGATCACAAGATCGAAAAACTGAAGATCATCAAGCTGGTCCCCGGTACCGAATTCATGCGGACGGATGCAGTCAGCGGTGATCATGGCCTGACGGTGACCGAATACGCCCCGTTTGGCGTGATCGGTGCCATCACCCCGGTTACACACTCGTTGCCAACTCTGGCTGGCAATGTCATCAACATGGTTGCCGGCGGCAACACGTTGATCGTGAATCCACATCCGAGTGGAGCCCGGATTGCCTGCGACGGTGTCCGTCGCTTCAACAAGGCAATCTACAAGGCCACCGGCCTCGAAAACCTTGTGACAATCATCGAAAAGCCGACTCTCGACACCGCCGCAGCCATCTTCGGTCATCGTGGTGTGAAGCTGCTCTGCGTCACGGGTGGTCCCGCCGTCGCTCGAGCAGCCATGGAAAGCCGCAAGAAGGCCATCGTCGCCGGTCCCGGGAATCCGCCTGTGGTCGTCGATGAAAGTGCCTGCCTCGAAAACACAGCCGCCTCGATCGTCAAAGGGGCCAGTTACGACAACAACCTGCTCTGCATCGGCGAAAAGGAAGTCTTCGCCGTTGAACAGATTTTCGACGAATTGATGGACACCATGCCGCGTCACGGTGCCTATCGCCTGAATGCTCAGGAAGTCGATGCTCTGTCGAAGCTGGCGTTCACGCCACCAACCAAGCCTGGCGATCACTATCATTTGAACCGCGATCTGGTCGGCCTGGATGCCTCCAGACTGGCCGAACTGATCGGGATCCGTGTGCCAGCAAATACTCAATTGCTCTACGGCGAAACGGACACCTCAAACCCGTTTGTTCCCGAAGAACAGATGATGCCGTTCGTCCCGTTCGTTCGCTGCAAGAACTTCGCCCATGGGGTCGAACTGGCTCTCGAGTTCGAACACGGGTTCCGGCATACCAGCCTGATTCACTCACGTAATGTTCGTCACATGACCCGGATGGGTCGTGAAATGGACACCACACTGTTCATCAAGAACGGTCCTTGTATGGCCGGTCTGGGACTCGGTGGTGAAGGTTACCTCAGCTTCAGTATCGCAACGCCAACCGGTGAAGGGGTCACGAATCCGATGACCTTTACTCGCCAGCGACGCTGCGTACTGGTCGACGATTTGCGAGTCATCTGAGCCAGACGATTTACCCGGTCTTTTTTCTCCTCGATTGGCGGGCACCAGCCATGCAACTCGGAAAGGTCATCGGACGAGCGACATCGACCGTGAAGCATCCCACCCTCAAAGGCTGGCGCATGCTTCTCGTTCAACCGCTCGATCCTAAAGGGGGCCCGGACGGTGCACCACAACTGGTGATCGATAATCAAGGAGGAAGAATGGGTGACACCGTAATCATCTGTTCGGACGGAAAAGCAGCTCGAGAAATGGTAGGGGCCGATACGACCCCCGCTCGCTGGCATGTGATGGGACTTGTGGACTGAATTCGACTTCGATACGCAGGGCTGCCTTGACGCAGCACAAAAGGATAAAACGTGGACCAGGCCTTGATTGATCAGATCGTGTCGAACGTGCTGGCTCAGCTCCAGCCCGCTCCGGTACGGCCTGTCGTTGAAGCTCCTGTGGTCGAAACACCGCTCTTCTCGAAGTTGCCAGCCGCGACCGTCGCAGCCCCCAAGCCTCAGCCTGTCGCGATCGAATTGACCGCACCTGTCATCACGGCCGAACTGCTGGCGGCAACGGTGCGATCCGGACAACCGCTGAAGATCGCACGCCGATCCGTTTTGACACCATCCGCACGCGACTGGCTGAACACTCGCAAGATTTCCTGGACACAGTTCGAAAAAACATCAGGGGTATCCGAAGCACGAACCGGCAGCGGAGCCCGGTGGCAGTTGATCGTTCAAACAGTAACTTCCAATGTTCGATCCCTGCAGGATTCGATGAAACGCCAGCCCGAAGGGTGGACGATGGATCTTGTCGGGCAACCTCTCGAAGCAGCCGCTCAGGCTGTGCGAGCGATTGCAACCGCCGAATATGACGGAATCGCAGTGATCAGCGAATACGCCGAAATCATAGCCTGCCGCGGGAACCGCAATGACCGAGTCCGGGCAGCGGTGATCACGGATCGAAATCAACTGGAACTGACCAGCAAGCACCTGGGAGTAAACCTGGTCTGTATCAATCCCAAAGGAAAAACGTTTATCGAACTGAGAAACCTGTTGCGTGACTGTGGCAAGACTCGGCCAAAAGCACCGACGGGATGGAATACTTAGAAAGAGACTCATCGGGTTAAGCCCGGTGGACAGGCCGTGCAGGATCTGCCCGGCTGCAAGGAAACAAAATGCGAATTGGCGAAGTGATCGGCAAGGTGACAATGTCCAAGTGCAACGCGATGGTCGCGGGCGGCACCTGGCTGGTCGTCGTGCCACTCAACGCCGCTGGACTTAACGGAGACGACAAGGGACGCGATGAGCCGATCGTGGTTTACGACGAACTCGGCGCGTCTCCCGGAGCAAAAATCGGTTTCAGTGAAGGTGGCGAAGCGGCTAATCCATTCGCTCCCAATCACAAACCACTGGACGCGTACAACGCCTGTATTCTGGACAACATCGAAGTTCTGAGCGAATAGAGACCAGCCGGACAGGCTGACGACTAGACCTCAGGACACACGGCCATCAAACTCAAAGGACCTCACCCATGACCAGTCAATGGAACTCCGGCATCAACGACCGGAAGCTCAAAGAAGAGATTTGTGAAATCGGACGGCGCGTCTACAACAAGGGATTTGCCGCAGCCAACGATGGAAACATTTCGATCCGCGTGGGCGAAAACGAAGTCCTCTGTTCACCCACGATGATCTGTAAGGGATTCATGACCCCGGACGACATCTGCGCGGTCGACATGGAAGGGACCCAGATTGCGGGCAAGCGCAAGCGAACCAGCGAAGTCCTGCTTCACCTGGCCATCATGAAGCATCGTCCCGACGTTAAGGCTGTTGTTCACTGCCATCCGCCACATGCCACCGCTTTCGCGGTCGCTCGTGAACCGATCCCGCAGTGTATCCTGCCTGAGATCGAAGTCTTCATGGGCGAAGTCCCGATCGCTCCTTACGAAACACCCGGTGGACATGCGTTCGCCAACACCGTTGTACCGTTCCTGAAGAACGGGACGAACACGATCATCCTGACCAACCACGGGACCGTCACCTTCGGCAAGTCTCTGGAAGACGCCTATTGGAAGACGGAAATCCTTGACGCCTATTGCCGGATCCTGCTGCTGTCGAAACAGCTTGGTCGCGTCACCTACCTGAATGAGCGGGAATCGGTCGAACTGCTGGACCTGAAGAAAAAGCTGGGCTTCGATGATCCTCGATTCCATGTCGAAGATTGCGATCTGTGCAGCAACAGTGCCTTCCGCGATGGCTACAAGGAAAACAAGCTGGAACCAAAGGCCTTTGAACCTGCTCCTGTCTATCCAGGCTATCTCGAACGCCAGAAGGACGCCGCCCCTGCCAAGCCAGAAGCCAAGGCAGAACCTGATATGGAAACGCTGGTCCGACTGATCACAGAACAAGTCGTTGCGGCGATGAGCAAGTAAATTACAAAGTTCCTGAACTTTAGATTTGGGTAGAGATATGAAAGTCAGCATCATCGGTGGTGGTGGTTTGGTCGGTTCCTGTGCCGGATTTGCGTTGCAGGCTGGCAAGATTGTGCGTCACATTCATCTGGTCGACGTGAATCAGGAACTGTGCGAAGGCCAGGCCCTGGATCTGCTGCATGGAGCCAGCATTCTGGCCGATCAGAAGATCACGTTTGGCGACATGAAATCCGTCGGCGACAGTGACTGCGTGGTGATCACCGCTGGCTTGCGTCGCAAGCCGGAAGAAAGCCGCCTGGACCTGATCAACCGAAACGTCGCACTGTTCCGAAACATTCTGGCCGACCTGAAAACGGGCGGCTTGAAGAAAGACGCAATCGTCTTCGTCGTTTCCAATCCAGTCGATGTCCTGACGTATCTGGCCATCAAGGAACTCGGCCTGCCAGCGTCGCAAGTCATCGGCCTGGGAACGGTCCTCGATACCACACGTCTGCGCAGCTTGCTGGCTCAGCGACTGGACGTCCCGCCAACTCAGGTTGATGTCACGATCTTCGGTGAACATGGCGACAGCATGGTCCCCATCTGGTCCGCCGCTCAGGTTGCTGGTCTGCCATTGGACAAATACCCCGGCGTTAACTCGCAACTGATCGCCGATATCGAAAAGAAGACTCGCGGCAGCGGTGCCGAAGTGATTAAGAAGAAGGGTGGAGCCGGCTTCGCAGTTGGCGTCTCCATCGCCGACGTCGTCCATGCGATCGCACTGGATCAACGCCGTATTCTTCCTGTCAGCTCTCTGCAGTCAGGTGCCTATGGCCTGCGAGACGTCGCGATCTCGGTCCCGACCGTAGTCGGACGCAAGGGTGTCCTGGGCGGCATTGAAGTTGACCTGTGGCCGAAGGAAAAAATGGCTCTGCAGAAGTCGGGCGCGGTCCTGCGGGAAACGATTGAAAAAGTGCTGTAACAGTTCGCTGTTCACAGATGAGCATTCGAAAACGTCCGAAGTCGTTTATGGCTTCGGACGTTTTTTATTGGTCAGTGCGGCACTTGAAGAGTGGCAACACAGAGGACACAGAGGTACACAGAGTTGCGAAGAAGAGAGAGTTTGGTAAAGGTCATGGAGTGGTTCAGAAATCGCTGCCCAGAAACAGCATCTTGAAGTTATGCCGCAGCCTTCTCTGGATTGCTTTTCTCTCTGTACAACTAACACGCATCGCGGCCTTGATTGCAGTATGCGCAGATGGAGTCACGCTCCGCCAGCCGATCAGAAAGGCGACACAACCCCATTCGGGGTAGGATGTGGTCGATTCAGCAGACCCAGGGTAGCCGCAGGATGCGGCAACCCTGGGCTATAAGACTCAACTCCTTTGGAGTAGCTGACAGACGGATTTCGTTCACAGCATATCCACAGGTCACACGTTTTGAATCGCCTTTCTCATGTCCAGCTTGTCGGCCCCAACAAACTGGCCGTCTCGTGCAATCTCGTACGAACCGTCTTCTACTCCAACGGAGTTACGTCTTATAGCCCAGGGTTGCGAGCAAAGCTCGCTACCCTGGGGGCGTGGCATACGACGATCTTCTACCCCAAATGGGGTTGCGTCACCTCCACCACTCGTTGAATGACAACCAATGGAGATTCCGTTCACCCAGCGTGAAACCGGACGCAGTTTCACGAGTGGGTTGCGGGCGAAGCCAGCGGCATGTTCCTCAGTGCCCTCTGTGTTAACCCTCTTCACAGTGAAGCGGCCACGTCGCCTACGCCAGGATTCCTGACACGACGTTTCCATGGATGTCTGTCAGCCTGTACTGGCGACCCTGATAACGGAATGTCAGTTTCGTGTGGTCGATACCGCACAGATGCATGATCGTCGCCTGCATATCGTGGACGTGGACCGGATCATTGGTGATGTTCCAGCCGAAGTCGTCCGTCTGACCGTAGACCGTCCCGCGCTTCACACCGCCCCCGGCCATCCACCAGCTGAACGCCCTGCCAAAGTGGTCTCGACCTTTGGGATTTGTCGGATCCCCCTGTCCGAAGGGGGTGCGTCCGAATTCACCACCCCAGATGACCAGGGTGTCGTCCAGCATTCCCCGATCCTTCAGATCCTTGACCAGCGCTGCTGACGGACCTTCCGTATCGCGACACTGTTGTTCAAGCTGAGTAAACAGGTTGCCATGCTGATCCCAGCCGGAATGCATCAATTGAACAAATCGGACGCCACGTTCCAGCAGTCGACGGGCAATCAGACAGTTGTTGGCGTAGGTTCCCTTCACGAGGACATCTTCGCCGTAACGATCCAGCGTCGCCTTGGTTTCTCCCGAGAAGTCGACGAGGTCCGGAACACTCGTCTGCATCCGGAAGGCCATTTCATACTGTGCGATCCGCGTATCGATTTCGGGATCACCATAGTCCGCCAGGTGAGCCGCATTCATCGCTGAAATGTCGTCCAGCAACGTGCGACGCGCTTCGCGACTGACCCCTGGCGGGTTGGCCAGGTATGGAACCAGATCTCCCGTATTCCGGAACCGCACCCCTTGATACCGGCTCGGCAGGAATCCGCTTCCCCAGTAGTAATCGAAAAAGAGTTGACCGCAGGTTTTCCCTTTGTCACTTGATGTCATCACAACAAACGCGGGCAGGTTTTCGCTGTCGCTTCCCAGCCCGTACGACAGCCAGGCCCCCATGCTGGGACGTCCCGGAACCTGTGTCCCGGTCATGAAAAACGTGACTCCGGGAGCGTGATTGACCGCTTCCGTATGCATGCTGCGAACCAGGCAGATCTCATCCGCAATACTGCCGACATTGGGCAACATTTCGCTGAGTGGAATGCCTGCCTGACCGTATTTTTTGAACGGCTTGATCGCGGGCTGACAGGGCCATTTGCCGTAGCCGCTGGACATCGTCGACAGTCGCGTCGTGCCGCGGATCGTGTCGGGGATATCTTTGCCCTTCATTTCCTGCATCACGGGCTTTTCGTCGAACAGGTCAACGTGTGAGGGACCGCCTCCCTGCCACATCACGATGACTCGCTTGGCCTTGGGAAGGTGGTGAGGCAAACCTGGAATTCCCTTTTCAGCCGCCTGAACCGACGAATCATTCATCAATGACGCCAGTGCCGTCAGTCCGATTCCGCCAGCCGTAGAGCCAAAGAACTGTCGGCGTGTCACGCGGGCCAGGTTTTCGTATTGCAGGTCAAACATTTTGTTGTCCTTGGTCGCTGGAAGCTTCAGTGGCTGCTGATCGCGATGGGAATTATGGGAAGAATGGGAATAATGAATGCTGTTTGATTTTCATGAGTCCCATTCTTCCCATAACTCCCATCACCAGTGCCGTCAGCCAACTGCCACTATTCTATCGCATCAGCTTCCCCAAAACCTTATCAAAAGCCTCCGCCTGTCGCACGAATCCAAGATCATTGGGGTGCGAACTGTCGACGGCGCCTTCGTTATCGTCACCCAGCAGATCGCTTCCCGGGATGTAGTACAGATCTTTCGTTCCGGCTGCGATCAATTCCTCAAATGATTTCTTCAGGGCCGCATGATTTCCATCGTTGCGAGCCTTCTTCGAGGTAATCAGCCACGCATCTGTGTAGACGCGATCTTCGACCAGCACAATCGGAACTGCGGGACGTGCCTGTCGCAACTGCTGTACGAGTGGCTTGGTCCGTTCTGCCGTTTCAGGACCGGACAAGTTAGGACAGCAATCGATCACGTAAACAGCGGCATCAAGCTCCGCCAGCAACGCAGTGACTTCGGGTTCCATCTTGCCGTTGCCGGAAAATCCCAGGTTGATGACAGGACGGCCATATTTTCGGCTCAGGATCGCGGTGTGGACCATTCCCGGTCGCGTCGCACAGGCTCCGTGAGTGATCGACGTCCCATAGAAAACAATGGGCTTGGCATGTGTCTGCGGATAGGCGGGCGCTTTCTCAATCGTCTTGCCCGCAGGTACCCCAATCTCCACCGAGGTGACACCGTTGTAGAGCGGCAGGTAGAGCAACCATTCGCGGCGTCCCGGGGCGGAACCGTCCGCCATTTTCTGGGTGTTCGTCTGCGCCGTGGGACGTCCCACGGCGACCCACCGCCAACGACCGGCAGCATCTTTCGCATAGAGATCGAGACCGCTGACACCTGTGGCTGGCATGTGCGGCATGGCCAGATTGGCCTTGGTCAGAGTCCAGCGTGCATGAATGGTTTCGGCATCAGTCTGAAACCGGACGCACATTCCGGCTGAATCGCGGCTCAGATTCCAGACCGCGTCCCGCACCTTTCCTTCGGCTTTCGCAGGAAGCCGATCATAGGGCGACTTGTTATCCGTCCAACCCTGGCCTTCGACTCCCAACTGACGGATGTCGTACCAGCGAACGCTTTCCTGCTCCTTAAACTCCAGCGGATCAGCGGCTGTAACACGCGTTCCGACGGCAAGCACGACAAGTACCGACAAACAGATGCGATAGCGGTACATTTCAGAATCCCCTGTCTGATGAAGTAAGCAGATGAAGAAATCGTACGGTGCAAAGATGATTCTGGCCGAGGTGTACTGCGATTTCAACACGGAGAAGTATCACCGACCGGTTCCGATGGAGGACTGGAGACACGCATCTCCAGAAACCGGACGCTAGCGCGTT
>CAZSTW010000078.1:0-30622 GCA_964609845.1 uncultured Planctomycetaceae bacterium
TTGAGTAAAGATAGCAAACAATTTACAGCAAATTCACACCGTGAAGGTCGCCACAGTTACGATCAACACGTTCCCGTTCCCGATCAATCAGGAACAAATCAGCATTCACCGAGGTGACTCCCGTTGAGAAATCCGAACCCGGTGCGAGAACGGATATGTTATTCGGCAGCAAGGGTGGACACAAGCATTAGTTGCGAAACACGCGAATCCGCCTGTCGAAATCACCAAGGCCAACGCCTTTTTCCATGCGGGGTGACCACGATCAGCCCCTTTCAACTGAAATGAACAGGCAAGCTTGCCTGACGCACCCACACCTGTTCACTTCTTCATTGCCGATTTGAAACCACGATCGCGTGACACAAACGGTGCGCACTTGGCACCGACCGATCATCAAGCCTCGATGTTTCATTTCCTTTTTACTGGGCCTGTGCCCGAAGCGAACTGATCCCTCCCCATCCCTCCCCACATTGAAAAAGCCCGATGCCCTGATCGCGACCGCCCAAATTGAGTTTCCGCGAGCATTGTGCTAACGTCGCACAAGTTGACGTAAATCTGTTGGCAGCGATTCGTGTCTATTTCAATTCAGGTGGCGTTGGGATGACGATTTTTCAGAAAATCATTGACCGCCAGATTCCGGCGGACATTGTTCACGAAGATAATCTGTGCCTGGCCTTTCGGGATGTGCATCCACAGGCTCCAACCCATGTCTTGATCATCCCCAAGAAGCCCATTCCGTCCCTGGCACATGCCACGAATGACGACCAGGCACTGCTCGGACATTTACTGTTGGTTGCCCGGACGGTGGCGGTCAAAATGGGACTCGCCGACGGCTATCGAACCGTGATGAATTGTGGTCGCGATGGTGGACAGTCGGTTGACCATCTGCACATCCATCTACTCGGTGGACGGGCACTCGGCTGGCCACCCGGCTGATGATCTTTGAATTTTGGACTTTTCTACAAACCAAACCAACAACTTCTGCTATTCCCCAAGGAGAAACTGCATGGCAACACGGAAGCTCGTCCTCACCTTTACGGTCCTCGCGGCCATGGTGACGTTACTCGCCGCCCAGAACAATCAGGAGGCCAAGACGGGCTTCGCGATGTCGGCAGCTGGCAAGGGATTCCTGGCCGCATTAACCCCGGCTCAAAGGACCGAGGCAACGTTCAAATTCGACGACCCTGAGCGTCTGAACTGGCACTTCATTCCGCGACCACGCAAAGGCTTGCCCTTGAAGGCACTGGAAGGTGACGCCCTGAAAGCCGCTCATACGTTCATTCGCAGCGGACTGTCGGAAGCGGGATATGATCAGACACTGAATGTGATGAGTCTCGAGGAGTTGCTGTATCTCCTCGAAGGTGGCGATCGAGCGACTCGCCGCGATCGTCGTGATCCAGGCAAATATTACCTGAGTGTGTTTGGGGAACCTGCCGACAAGGGAGACTGGGGATGGCGTCTGGAAGGTCACCACATTTCGCTGAACTTTACGATTAAGGACGGCAAGGTCGTCTCCAGTACACCAGAATTTTTCGGTGCCAATCCGGGAACCGTTGATGCGGGTAAAGGCCGACAGATTCGCGTGCTGGGCCCCGAAGAAGATATCGCCCGACAGGTCCTGAAACTCTGCACACCTGAGCAACAGAAATTGTGCTGGATCAGCAAGGAGGCTCCCGGCGAAGTCCCAGGTCCCAATGTGCCGCAAGCAGTCGTCGCCGATCCCGTCGGACTTCCCTATGCGAAGATGTCAGAAGACCAGAAAAAGCTGATTCAGGAACTGCTCAGCGAATACCTGAAGAATCTTCCGTCAGAAATTGAACAGGAACGTCGGGCTGCCATTAACGCCGCCGGAATCGACAAGCTCCATTTCGCCTGGTACGGACTGAGTGAACTGCATGAAGCCCACCACTACCGCGTGCAGGGACCAACATTTGTGATCGAGTACAATAACACTCAAAACAATGCGAACCACGTTCATTCCATGTGGCGTAATCTCGGTGGCGACTTCGGTATCCCCGTCAAGAAGTGATTTTCATTTCAATTGATGGTCATTGCCTGACTAATGCTAAAAAGCAAGGGGCACGTTTCTCACGTGCCCCTTTTTCATTGGTGTTGCAAAACTCCGTGCGGCGCTGGAAAGCAGTTCTGCGCGGGGTGCCCCAGCCTGCTTCAAGCTGGGTGCACAGCACGAGAAACCTCAAGCCGAACGCTGATGCACGAATCGCGACTTTGTTCGGCGCGGGTCTCCCGACCCCGCCGAAACCGACGACCGAAGGTCTCCCTTTCTTTACGATCTGGCAATCGTATACGCGATGCATATCAGGCGCCCAGTTGCTGACGGCTATCTTCACGCACGAGCGTGAAGGCTACTTTCGGAACGCCCCTGTTCGGCGCGGTTTCCCCGTTCATTTTGCCAGAACGACCGGTGCCAGAATTCGCGATGCATTCTTCTTGTTGACGTGCAACGTGTTTTTTGCCACGACGGCATTGGTCGGAAAGTCGATCGTCAGTGGTTCACCCGTGTTGGGGTTCGGCTCGTAAAATGGTGCTCCAGTGCTCGCGACGGTGACTCGGATCCGGTGTCCCTTGTTGAAGTTCTGGCTGAGCCATCCGACGTCGAATGCAACCTTGTAAACTTCACCGGGTTGCATGAAGACTTCGCGTTCATAGCCATCGCGATATCGGGCTCGCCGGACGTAATCCATGATCAGGATCGATCGTCCATCTGGATAAACATCGCTGATGCGGACGATGAAGTCCGTATCGCGTGCATCTGATGAGACATAGAGTTCTGCCTGGACTTTACCAGTCCACTCAATCGCTTCGGCCAGGACATCGGTCGTAAAAGTGCGAACCTCAGGGTGCCCTTCGAATTCACGGGCGTCCTTAGCACCAGGAAAGGCGATCGTTGGGATGGGTGCCGGATGCAGCGGGTCGGCTTTCCAACTGACACTCGCATCGTCCGAAGGCGAAACGACAGTGCGGAGTGATTTATCCGCGTGCAGAAAATAAGGAGTCGGGCGCGATGCAATAGGCCAGTCTGTCGACGTCCGCCATTCGTTTCCTGGCGCCCCGACTTCCCCAAGTGCCCCCATCACATAGTATCGAACCGTCGGTTCCTGCGTGACACCGTTGTTGATTCCCTTCAGATGGTAATCGAACCAGCGCAGCATATGTGCATCCATCGCGAACCTGGCATTCTCGGGATACTCCATTTCATTGGACTTGTTGGTTTCCTTGAAACGTCCATGCAGCCATGGGCCGATCAGCAATTGCTGAGTTCCCAGAGAACCAGGCCCGCCACGGTGCTGTCGACCGACATAGCTGTCGACGGAACCGACGCACATGAAGTCATACCAGCTTCCGACAGTAAAACAGGGGACATTCATCTTGTCATAAAAACGGGTGCAGTCTTCGTCGGCCCAATAGCTGTCGTACGTCGGGTGCCGAAACCACTCGGCCAGCAGCTCGCGATTGTGTTCGGGAACTCGAGCCACTTTGTCGAGGGATTTGAATCGTTCAGGGCGAGTCACCCCGCCGATGCGGTAGCCTTCATGAAACAAGCTCAAACCGGTATCAATCATGTATTGAGCCTTCAAATGGGGTGGTTGTGTCACGGCGAGGAAGTTCTGAGCGAAACCCGCCTGAGAACTGCCAAAAGTCCCAATCTTTCCCGTGGACCACGGCTGTTTGGCCAACCACTCGACAAGATCATATCCATCCTTCTGCTCGCCCCACGCCAGTCCCCGATAGCCACGCCAGACACCTTCGGAAAGCTGTGATCCCCGGAAGTTCGCCAGGACTGTGACGTATCCACCGCTGGCCAGCTTCGCAAACGATTTTTTGGTATTGGGATCGTTTGAATTGGCATACCTCTGCTCCAGAAGAACGGGCCAGGGACCAGTACCCGGAGGGGTATAGATATACGCCGAAAGCTTAATGCCATCGCGCATCGGAATCATCTCATGCTTTTCCGTGACGCCTCCCAGATCAACGGGATCGGCGGCCGGAAGACTTCGCACGCTCATGGCGACGACGCCGATGGCGCTGCAAACAACAAGTGATCGAAAGTGCGTGCTCGAAAATGTTCGCATCCAGATTCGGTTACCAGGCATGAGAGTTTCCATTTCTGCAGAACGGTGTCGCAACACATCAAACGATTCAGATGGTAGCGGTCCGTCTATCCAGACGAAACTGATCGCAGTTCACGTCGACAACTCTCACAACAATCTCGACGACTTCGGTAAAGGCTTCCGAGACCACGAGATCCGAATAGACACTGCTGCCCCAAGAGATCGGGTAAGATCTCTGGCAATAGATGGGAACGTCACCATGAGCTGGTTCAAGTGCCGCCCGCTCGTACAGCATTCTCAGCGGTCACTGAAATCAACCGTCAACTGGAATGAATGAGACCGCGATTCGATATTTTTCAATTCGTAAGCTTCCCGTGGCACGACGTTTGCGTTCTTTTCAATGTTTTGTAGCCTGACAACCGATGAGAACGTTAAGTTTGAATTTTCTGAGGCGTGGGAGAGTACGTAGCCATTTTTTTGAGCCTGGCTGCACACGAATCTCGCGGCGATTGAAACAGGGTGATTGATGATTTACTACGACAGATACAACTGGCGGCAGACAGTTTTTTCATTCCGCGGAACAGCCCTTCAGAAGGCATCGTTGCGAATTGCAATGCTGACGCTGTTTGCGGCCGGGATTCAGTGCATCTACGAAGCGGGAGCACATCTGGGATGGATAAAGTCGTTCTCGGGCCTGGATCCCACCAGTCACGCAGTGCTGGGCTCGCTGCTGGGATTCCTGATCGTGTTTCGAATGAACGCCTCCAATAATCGCTTCTGGGAAGGTCGCTCACACTGGGGGCAATTGATCAACTCGAGCCGAAATCTCGTGAGAATCGGTACAGAGTATACCGATGGCGGAGACGAATTGGCCTCACTGGTTTCTGGGTACGTGATCTGTCTGCGACGGGCTCTTCAGGGGAATAATGACACTCAGGAGGCAGATCGATTTTTGCCGGAAGATGTCTGTCGAGATGCCGAGCGGTTCAGCAATCCTCCTGTTGGAGTTGCTGCAGCAATTTCTGGATGGATCGGAAGGCACCGAAAGAATGGGCAGCTCGATCCTCAGATGGTGCGATTGTTCGAAGGAGAACTCTCGCGCGTCATTGATTCCCAGGGTGGCTGCGAAAAAATCCTGAAGACCCCACTGGCGTTCGTGTACGTCGTGATGATCAAGCAACTGATTCTGGTCTACCTGACAACATTGCCGATCGTCGTTTGTGACCGAATCGGCTGGTGGACCCCTGCACTCGTGGCGATCGTTTCGCTCGGTCTCTGCGGTATGGAAGAAGCCAGTGTCGAAATCGAAAACCCGTTCGATACGGACGATAATTGTCTCGACATGGAATCGTACACGACAACAATCTCACGTGACGCAGGGCAGATGGTCCTGCGCAAGGCCAGGCAATTGAGAGAGAACGCGGCCAACGCGTAGCTCGTCGCCAACAAGGAATGTTTTCCGATTTCATCCACGTTCGAAATAGTGGATCAGTGACAGACAGGGTGAACGCTCTTGTGGGGTGCCGCGTCGTCATTCCGTTGCGCGGCAAACAATGGTAAAACTCGCCAACCGTTGTTGATCGAATCGAACTGCACCAACATGCAGAACGATGACCTGCGTGTTGTTGAAGGCAATTCCCCACATGTCCATGGCGAGACTGTCATCACAGTTATGTACGGCGGACGAGGCGTGCCAGCTGATCGGCGATGGAATGACCGTCGTCAGCGGCGGGTTTGTCGGTGCAGCACATCCCGAGGGACTGACTGCGGCTGTGGAACGTCGCTTTCTTCGTGAGCAGCATCCACGAAATCTGACCCTCGTCTACGCCGCTGGTCAGGGTGATGGAAAATCGCGAGGTCTGAATCACCTGGGACACGAAGGCCTGTTGCGCCGTGTGATCGGCGGGCATTGGGGACTGCTTCCCAGAATTGGCCGATTAGCAATCGAAAACAAAATAGAGGCCTATTGCTTCCCACAGGGGGTGATCTGCCACTTACTGCGTGACATAGCGGCAGGACGTCCTGGCTGTGTCACACACGTGGGACTCGGAACATTTATTGATCCACGGCAGCGTGGCGGGCGGATGAATGACGTTTCGCCAGAAGACATGGTGGAACATGTGGAATTACTCGGGAAATCGTGGTTACTCTACAAGTCCTTCCCGGTACACATCGGGCTGTTGCGAGCAACCGCCGCCGATCCCTTTGGAAATCTGGTGATGGACGAGGAAGCGGTTTTGGGCGAACTGCTGCCGATTGCACAGGCCGTGCGGAATTGTGGCGGCAAAGTCATCGCTCAGGTCAAACGCCTGCTGGATGAACCTGCGTCACCAGGTCGCGTTCGCGTCCCTGGCGTCCTGGTGGACCGGATTGTCGTCGCCCATGCCGGGGAGCACGACCAGACGTTTGCTGAAGCCGACAATTCCACGTATTACACCGCGCGTGATCTGCGGCATCTGGACGGCGTCCGCAGTCGCAGCGCGATGCCGCTGGATGAACGTCGGATCATCGCGGCCCGAGCCTGCGATGAACTGCAGGCGGGTGCAATTGCAAACCTGGGAATCGGCATGCCGGAAGGTGTCGCACGAATCGCAGCGGAACGTGGCCTGCTGGATACCTTCACTCTTACTGTTGAAAGTGGTCCGATTGGCGGGATGCCTGCGGGAGGCCTCAGCTTTGGTGCCTCAGTCCATCCCGAAGCGATCGTCGAACAGCCAGCTCAGTTTGATTTCTACGACGGCGGTGGCCTGGACTTCGCGGCCCTGGGGGCTGCGGAAGTCGACCGAGCAGGAAATGTCAACGTTTCACGTTTCGGCACACGACTGGCAGGGGTCGGTGGATTCGTCAACATCAGCCAGAATTCCCGGCGACTCGTCTTTTGCGGCACGATGACATCGGATGGATTGGAAATTGAAGTGGTATCGGGGCGGGTCCACATTCGACGTGAAGGGCGAATCCGCAAGTTTGTCGAACGGGTGGAACAGGTCTCATTCAGTGGTCAAATTGCCAGCCAGCGGCAACAGGATGTACTCTACGTGACTGAACGTGCCGTGTTCCGTCTGACCTCCGATGGGATGCAGTTGATTGAGATTGCACCGGGAATCAATCTTCAGCATGACATTCTTGATCAAATGGCGTTTCGCCCGATCATTCGCGAAATCGTTACCATGCCAGAGCACCTGTTTGCAGTTCCATGATGCGGAAAGTTTTTCCTATCGTTGAAAAAATCGGGGCGAACGCCCGATTCCAGACTGACACCAATCCGCTCACTCGTTTAGAATTCCATCCCGAATCGTCAGAAGTGTCCCGAGCCGCTTGCGGCCATTTTCGTTGCAGGGAGATCAGTCAACATGACGCATGAGACCATCGGTCGACCGATGGAAATCCTGCTCGTTGAGGACAGCCTGACATTCGCCCGAATGGCAATCCACGCCCTTCGTACGGGGCAAGTCCAGCACCGATTGACGTGGTTGACTGACGGTGCGGATGCTTGGGAATTTCTTGAGCAATCCGGCAAGTACGTCAACGCTCCCCGTCCAGATTTGCTGCTGCTGGACCTGAATCTGCCCGGTCTGGATGGTCGCGAGATTCTCAGTCGCATTCGCGACAACACCGTTCTTCAGCGTCTTCCAGTTGTCATCATGACCGGCGACGGAGACGCGATCGCAAATAATGATTTGCAGGTGGAAGCGTTCCTGACGAAGCCATTGGACTTCCAGAAGTTCATCGCGATCGTTCAGCAGCTGTCGCATTTCTGGCAGGCTGACATGATTGTCCCTGTTCGCATGGAATCCGCGACGGAAGGGGACGATTTCGAGTTTGAAGGTTAATTTCGCTGCCCCGCGATCCAAATGGCGAGTCACCTGAACAGTTTGGGTGAACGGCTTTTTTAAGGTGGGGTGGAGTCAATGTTACCCACATCGCAATTCCCTCGGACTCGACTCCGCGCAGGTGGAGGGGTACCACGATCTTGGAGTCTTCGACAAGGTCGTGATGAATCTGGTTTCGAGGCCATTTCACCTCCGCCGGTCTTCTTAATTAGCCTCGATGAGATTTCTTGCGTTCTCAAGATGCATCGAAGACACGGCCTTGTCGAAGACTCCAAAACCGTGGCACCCACACATGGCTCGAAGGGAGCGCACAGCAAAGTAGGGTGCAGTCAATGTTACCCACATCTTTGCCTCAGCGAATGCCAGTTGCTGCCGCCATGAATTTTGAGACAGCGATCAGCCGGAACGCGTTAGCGTCCGGTTCCGATGGACGACTTGAGACACGCATCTCAAGAAACCGGACGCTAGCGCGTTCCGGCTGATGGTCGCAGGCTATTCGACGCTGGAATCTCAACGAGTTCGAAAAGCAGAATACATCCACAGTCACGTTTGTGCTGACGTAGTAGGGTGGGACAAGCTCGCTTCGAGCGCCTGCCCACCATCAGGAAGCGCCGAGAACTAACGATTGTCCGGCTTGGCGAAGCGCCACTTGTCCCCCTACATCCTGAACAGGCAGTGTCATTGCCTGACCAGTCTACTTCAGTTGCTTCAACAGTCGTTTCGCACTGGAATTTCCAGAATCCTTTTCCAGAACCCTGTCGACCAGATTCCTGGCATCCGCCTTTCGATTGGCCGCAATCAAGACTTCTGCCAGTTCTAGCTGTAGCCCCGAATCTTCAGGTTTCAGTTCCAAAGCGGTTTCATACTCGGCAATTGCCCGTGGGTAATCTTTTTTCCCAGCCAGAGCGGCCCCCAGCAGGCGGTGAACATCGGCGTCGAGGACATCAATGTGCAGCGTCATTCGAGCGTACTTGTAGGCGTCGTCAAAGTTGTCGTCGGCCAGCGCCATTTCTGCCAACGCCTTGCGGGGAGCCGGATCGTCCGACTCAATCCGAGTTAACGTTTTGAGAGCTTCTCGCCGTTTCTCAGTATTTCCTGCGAGTTTCGCTGCGGCGGCCGTTCCCTTCCACCAGTCGCTGCTGTAAGGAAAATGCTTCTTCCCAATTTCGCAAAGTTCCAGAGCTTCGTCCGAATCTTTCAATTTCAATTGAATTCGCATCAGAAGTTCCAGAACGCGGCGGTGAGGGTGCTCCTTGTCCAAAGCAGGCTCAAGCACTTCCAACGCTTCGTCGAATTTCTCCTCACGGACCAGCATCGCCGCCGAAACATAGGCTGCCAGGGGATGCTTCGGGTGCTTTTCCAGAACCGAGTCAATGATCTCTCTCGCTTCATCCCGCTTCTTGATCGCCATCAGCAGTTGAGCGTACTCCGCAGCCGCCTGCGGATCGTCCTTGTTCTTTTCATAATTCTTTTCGATCTGATTTGGCTTCTTTTCGGTCTCTTCATCCGTTTTGCGAATGTCGGCGACGACCTTGTCGAGGTACGCGCGATAGCCCTTTTCAAAGTCTGCCTTGTCGACACCGAAGACTTCAGGAACAGCCTGGTCCGTCGTGCGATTTCGTCGATACGCATCCAGCAGCTTGGACAAAGAAGCTTCGCCAAACCGTTCGACCATGTATTCTGCATAAAGCACGCTCTGGCAATAGGCAAAGTTCCAGTTGGCCTGATTCCCCGCCCGGATGAATCCCATGCTCAGATTGTCGAGATTCTTCAGCTCACCTTTGGGAACTCGATCCAGCAGTAGTCCGTTCCACTCAACAGGCCGCGGATATCCCTCGCTGCGGACAGCCAGTGCCTCAGTGTACCAGTGCGGAATGTTGAAATTTGTCTGCTGCAGCGTCAACACATGCACGAATTCGTGTTTCATGACGCGAGCCCAGTTCACCGGCTCTTCCATACTCGTCGGACTCGTCATGGCGATGATCACGCCGGTCGACGCTCCAATGGTCTGAACCCAGGGAAGCCCCACCATCCGAGCACTGAACCATTGATGAGCTGACAGTCCTTTGGCCGGACTGTAGAGTTCAATCTGCGTCCGTTGATCAGGCTCGAAGCCGAAGAGTTTTGTCAATTCGGGATAGACTTCCTCCATGTATTCCGCCATGTATCGAGCCAGCAGCTTATCGATCTTGCTGTCGGCTCGAATGACGAAGTGATCCGTTGTGACCGTGCTGTAGTCGTCCAGGACCTTCAGCACCTTGCGCATATTGCTGACCCGGACGTGATACGGATCAGCCTTGAAGGCTTCGTCGAGAAGCTTCTTGGCGTCGTCCATGCGACCGGTCTGCATGTAAAGGGTACCGAGTGCCGTTTTGGATTCCGAAAGCTGCGGCATCAGCAGGATTGCCTGTTTGAACAGGGGTTCGGCAGTCGAGTGCTGCCGGAATCGATCGAGCTGCTCGCCAAGCGTCGCCAGAAAATAGCCCGGACGTGGATTGCGTCCAGCAACGTCGATGACAATTCGTTCAAATCGTGTGGGTGACACCAGTTTGAGATCGGCGATGTGATCGAGATGGTTCACCAGTTGCTTGAGTCTGTCTGGTTCCGGCCAGCCATCCTGCATCAGACGCAGCGTTGCCATTAGCGCCAGCGTCTCCTGGTCGATCGGATTAACCGACAGGGCATCCGTCAGCAGTTTCTCGGCTGCGTCCAGTTCTCGAAAGTAGAGCTTCGCTTCGGCGAGGATACGCAGTGCCGCTGGCAACTTGGGAGCAACACCCAGCGCAGCATTGGCGCGAGCCTCGGCTTCGTCCCAGTTGTAGTCCTTGATTGCCGATTGCCCCAGCACGACGAGGGCATCTGTCGCACGAGGATTGATGGCAAGCGCCGCTTTCAGTTCGGGGGTCCCCTGTGCCTTGTTGTATTTCTCCAGCAGAAGTTGGCCCGCCAGCTGATGCGCCCGCCAGGATTTTTTGTCCGCCTTTAACGCATCAGGACAAAGTGTGTTGACGCAGAAGTCAAAAATCTGAGTCACGCTGTGCCAACGGGCATACTGGGCAGAGCCCTGACAGACAAGCAGCAACGATTCCGCGTCGGTCGGCTGACGGCGGTTGTAGTATCGAACGAACCAGCGATAAGCTTCGTCCGCCTGCTTAATCTCACCCTGCTCGGCGAGAATGTGTGCCTGAATCAGATGAGCGAGTAATTGATCCGCATCCAGCTTCAAGGCCGCTTTTACCGCAGTATCGGCATCTTTGAGGCGGCCCCGTTCAAAATGCAGCTGTGCCAGTTCGGCATGAAGCACGGCAGACGGAGGATGCGTTTTCACAGCCGCCTGCAGTGCCGTCTCCAGCGCCTCTCGCTGTCCCGATTCCGACAGTGCTCTGCAACGAATCAGAATCAACTCGACGGGATCAAGCCCATGGTCTTTGGTCGTGTCGATCTCATCGAGTCCCTCGATCGCTTCGTCATACCGACCGTGTCGCAGGTGCTCACGGACGCTGGCCAGGGTCTCGGCAGGGCCTGCTGCGGCAACAGTATCAATCGAGGTCCAGATCATCCCCAGGCAGATAACTGCAGTAACAATTGGGAATGGCTTCATTGGGTGTTCCAGAAAGAGAGGGAATCCGTCATACTTGACGCTACCCCAAGCCAGTCGGCAACGCAACAATGGTTCGACGGGGAGTGCTCCTGACGAATGCATCAACTGACACCGGTGCTGCGGTGTGCTGGTTGATGACGATGCTAACGGTCGTTATCGTGGCATCCTTGTTTGGGAGCAATCGGGTGAGTGCAGTGCATACGTGAGCGTAATTCTCTGACGGCAATAGCCTTGCGCAGCGGGCTTGTCCGACGAGTCAAGTTAAGAAGTGTCAGTCCGGCGAAACGTCGGCCAGTAGGAGGTTTGCGGAAAATGGGTTTGATGGATGGAAAGCGTGGTCTGGTTCTGGGTGTCGTGAACGACTATTCGATCGCCTGGGGGATCAGCGAACAGCTCTACAAGGAAGGGGCTCAACTCGGATTTACTCACCTGCCGGACAAGGATCCCTCAAATCCCAAGATGGCTCGTCGCGTTCGCAAGGTCGTTGAACAGTTCGATCCGAAGCTGTTCCTGCCCTGTGACGTTCAGGTTGATTCCGATCTGGACAACGCTTTCGCGGCAGCGAAAGAAACGTTCGGAGAACTCGACTTCGTCGTTCACTCGATTGCCTATGCACCGATCGACGATTTGAAGGGGCCCGTTCACGCCTGCAGCCGCGAAGGTTTCAAGATGTCGATGGACATCAGCGTCTACAGCCTGATGGCCGTCTGCAAACGCGCCAAGGACGTCATGCCGAATGGTGGCAGCATCCTGACATTGACCTATCTGGGGGGCGAACGAGTCATCCCCGGATATAACGTCATGGGACTTTGCAAAGCGGCACTGGAATCGTCTGTTGGTTACCTGGCCCACGAATTTGGCCAAAGCAAAATCCGCGTGAACGGATTGAGTGCTGGCCCCATCAAGACGTTGTCGGGTTCCGCGGTCAAGGACTTCGACAAGATGCTCGAAATGTACGATGCGCTGTCACCACTGCGACGCAACGTCAGCCTGGAAGAAGTCGGCAAGAGTGCCGTTTACCTGCTGAGTGACATGTCAACCGGAGTGACCGGCGAAACCCTGCATGTTGACAGCGGCTACCATGTCATGGGAGCCCCGCCAGCAGAAGCGAAGCTTGGCAACAGCTGATCTCGAATTGAAAAGATTCGGCCGTGTCGTGTGTGACATGGCCGATTTTTTTTGATAATCGTGCGGAAGAAACCGGACGCTAGCGCGTACCGGCTGATGGGTTTATTGAAGTACCTGGTGCAGCAAAAGGGCGGCTATCCCCTTTCGCAACGTTGAGGGTGAACTATGACCTCATCCGCCGTCAAACGAATTGGAATCGCGATCGTCGAGCATTCTGGACGGTATCTCGTTGGCACTCGCGGTCCTGATGGTCCGCTGGCGGGATACGCGGAGTTTCCTGGTGGGAAATGCCTGCCAGACGAAGAGCCTGCCGCGTGTGCAATGCGAGAATGTTTCGAGGAAACCGGGCTCACAGTCACCGTTGAGCGATTGCTGCTGAGGTGTGATTTCACGTACCCTCACGCCAGCGTCGACCTTCATTTCTTCCTGTGTCTTCCGGCCGAACCATCCCAGGCCAAAACGGACCATAACGGGTTTCGGTGGGTACCCGTTCATGAATTGCCGTCTCTCAAGTTCCCCGAAGCAAACGAACCCGTTGTGCATCTGTTGAGGCAGATATCGCGCTGCCAGTGGACTAGCGATCAGGTCTATCTCGTACCAACGACGGTCAACCCCGCAGAAATTGCAGCTCAGATTTACAACCGAGTCTGCAGGACTGATTTTACGGAACCTGGCTTTTGTGTGGTGAAGCTTGGCTCGTCATTGAGTTCAGTCGAGTTTCGAAGGTTGATGGTCGAGCTTACGAGAGAAATGGGAGTTCTTCACCAGCGTCAAACAGGGAAGACTCTCATTTACATTTCCGCGGGCAGATTCGATCAACAGACCACGACGCGACCGCATCTGGACGGTGGTCCAGAAGAATCACTCCTGATGCTTGGATATGAACCGACGCAAGTCCAGTCGGAAGTGGAAATCTCAGACTACACTCAATGCGCTCAGCACCTGGGAATTTCGCCGAAGGAGTTCATGGCGCAGCACAACCCGATGTTCCATGCGGGATTTGAATTGCTGCGGCCCTATGCTTACCGCCTGAATGAGTTTGACGTGGCGGCCTACCAGATCGTGGTCATCAATAACAGTTCTGCCCCCATCGATGGCAAGTCGTGGCTGGGAGTACTTCACACGGCGACGATTTTGACACCGGATGAATCACAACGTCGAGTCATCAATTCCACGATGATCGCGCCGGCACTTCCGGGAACTCCCGATCTTGTTCCAGCACATGACCTGGGAGAGTTCATTCAAACGTCACTCGTTCGTCGTAAGGGCTACGACAAACCGTATCTTGAAGATGACGTGAATTGAACTCAGGCATGGTGACTGTCACCGTAGTTGCGACAGCCTCTCGCCAATTGGCAATTGTGCTATCGCGAACCGTAATAGAACAGCATCAATCCCAATGCGATCTGGTGAAAGACCGGGGGCAAGCCAAATGGCAGATCAAGGAATTCCGGGATCGCGGCCAGTACCAGAACGATTAATACGATCATGGCCTTGATATCGCCCCAGGTTCCTGACGGGGGATTTGTGCGATATCGATTGAACCAGCCTCCGACCGTTCGTGCCATGGAACCCAGCAGGTACGCAAACACAATTCCAATCAATGAAACCGCGGGAATGTTGGTATGGAGTTGATTGGTCTGGTAGAGATAAGCACCCATTCCTGCAAATGCCAGGATGATCAACGTCCGGATCGTGTTCTTGGGCAGAAACAATGGGTGACGTTCACGTTCGATAACGCCATCCTGCTCCAGCCGGGCAATCACGTCCGGGGGGAGTGACACAAATCGCCGTGACGTAAAATAATGAGCCAGGGCGATCAGCAATGTCTGAACCCAGAGCGAATCGAGCGGCAGGTTGCGGCAAAGTCGAGTGACGACGACGGCCATCACAATCATGGTCAGCAAAGCCCGCACACTGCCGATCGGCAGTCCCAAGGGAGGCCACAGTTTCGGTGATCCTTCAAATTCGCTACTCATGGTTCCTCTTTCCTTCCATTCACTCTTCACAGTTTTGTTTCTGTGCCTGTGAACGCATCGTGGCCAGCATCGGATCACGAATTATCATCGTGTTCCACTTCCCCGAAATCCTTCTCGCCTCGAAGCTTATCGGAAACGGCAACTTCCCGACACTATAAAACCGAGCCTCAAAGGGACTTCGCCATCAATTGGAGTCCGACAGGCTCCGGCGAATTGACCTCATGCCAGAATGTCACGAACAACATGCCCATGGACATCGGTCAGGCGGAAGTCGCGACCTGCGTGGCGATAAGTCAGCTTGGTATGGTCGAAGCCCAGCAAATGCAGGATCGTGGCGTGCAGGTCATGCACATGAACGAGATTCTCAACCGCACGATAACCGAACTCGTCGGTCGCTCCGTAAGCCATTCCCCCTTTGACTCCACCTCCTGCCAGCCAGACAGTAAATCCCCAGTGATTGTGGTCGCGGCCTCCGCCGGGTTTACCATTCACGAGTTCAACTGCTGGCGTTCGTCCGAACTCACCCCCGCAGATCACCAGGGTTTCTTCAAACAGACCCCGCTGCTTGAGGTCTGTCAGCAGAGCTGCGATCGGACCATCACATTCGCCAGCCAGCTTTTTATGTTCTTCAGCAATATTGTTGTGACTGTCCCACGGTTGAACGTCGCCATGAAACAATTGAACGACGCGAACTCCACGTTCAATCAGGCGTCGAGCCAGCAGCAGTTGCCGACCATGCAGTCCACTTCCATACGTCTCGTGAATATGCTTTGGCTCCTGGCTGATATCGAATGCATCAGTCGCTTCGATCTGCATCCGATAGGCAAGTTCAAACGCCTGAATTCGAGCCTCCAGTTCCGGCTCTTCTGTTCGCGTCCGTTGATGCAGACGGTTCTGCCTTTGCAGCAGATCGAGTTGCCGGCGCTGGTCACTGCGTGAGACAACGCCGTTGCGGATATTCTCGATCAGTTCCTCGACTTTCGTCTTTCGAGTATCCAGGTGTGTCCCCTGAAAAATCCCCGGTAGAA
Source organism: uncultured Planctomycetaceae bacterium (assembly GCA_964609845.1). Lineage (GTDB taxonomy): Bacteria > Planctomycetota > Planctomycetia > Planctomycetales > Planctomycetaceae > Schlesneria. The sequence goes on from CAZSTW010000078.1 coordinate 15,637, forward strand.
ATGACGACCGCCAGTTTGAAACGTCCGCCACCGGCAGGCCGGGACACATCGCGATGTAACCCGGAAGATTGGCGTTTTCCGTGCCGAGTCCATACGTCACCCATGAGCCCAGGCTTGGCCGTGACAGGCGTTCATCCCCGCAGTTCATCAGCCGCATCGATTGTTCATGGTTCGGCGTATTGGCATGCATCGAACGGATGAAACAAATGTCGTCAACGTGCTGAGCGGTCCTGGAAAAGATCTCACTGACGGGCAGGCCACTTTCCCCGTACTGACGAAACTGAAACGGAGACGCCAGTGCAGCGCCGGTGGCTCGTTCCGTCGTCAGTTTATTGTCCGATGGCAACGGCTGCCCGTTATACTTCGCCAGCATCGGCTTGGGATCAAACGTGTCAACCTGCGACGGACCACCATTCAGATAAATGTGGACGATGTGTTTCACACGAGCGGGAAATTGAGGCGACCTCGCGCTGAGCGGCGATTCTTCTGCCGGTGCGGCAATTAAGCGCCGCTCGTCATTGAGCAATCCGTAAAGCCCCAGCATTCCCAAGCCGGTTCCCATCTGCGTCAGCATCTGACGTCGGGAAGCTGGACCGAGCGAGAAGTCGCACAAATCTAGTTTCTGATTACTTCTGGACATGCGTATTCTCTTTAGTCGACATACATCAGTTCATTGGAACATAGCAGAACCTGAGCCAGTTGTTCCCACCGGGAGAGAGTCGAACCGGAATCCATCGGCGACTGCACAAACTCAGCACATGCGGTGCTCTCCTCGGCAGTCGGTTCACGCGTGAAAACGATCCGGTACAACACGGCGATTCTCTCGGGAATCCCCGTCACAGCAGTGACTTCGCTCCGGAGCATCAATCCTTTGGCCTGTTCTATCACGAACGGAGAATTCAGAGCGAACAAGGCCTGTTGTGGAACCATTGTTCGCGGTCGTCGTTCCACAGACTGATCAGGTGATGCGAAGTCGAAGGCGCGAAACATCCCAGGCAGGCTTTGTCGGTCCACAAGTCCGTAAACCGTACGGCATCGACTGAGGGGATCGGTAATATCGATCGGTCGCCCTCCATCACGATGCTCCAGTCGCCCGGAGATCGCCAGCAGGGAATCTCGCATGGCTTCAAAGCTGAGTCGCCTTGATCGAGGTGCCAGAGCCACCTCCAGGTTGCGGCTCTCGCGATCTGTTGTCGACTGCTGCCAGGTCGCCGAGAGCAGAATCATTCGATGCAAACTTTTCAGGGACCAGTCTCGCTTCATGAATTCGGTCGCCAGATGATCGAGCAGGTCGGCGTGAACAGGAGGAGTACTTCGTTTTCCAAAGTCACTCGGTGTCGAAACGAGGGGTTCACCAAAGTGGTGCATCCAGACACGATTGACCATCACGCGCGCTGTCAGAGGATTTTTCGAATTACCAATGGCCCGCGCCAAATCCAGTCGCCCACTCCCGGGCCCGAACGGTTTTCGATCAGGACCTGACAGAATTTGCAGGAACTGGCGGTCAACGGGGTTTCCCAGTTGCGTCGGGTTTCCGCGTACGAAAATCCGTGGATTGAAAGGCGATTCGGCATCGTTCAGGACCATGGCCCGTGGCGTGGCATGAACCGACTTCACAGCCATCCGATCCAGTTCTTGAAGCTTGCCGCCGTATTGATCGGTCTGCTGCCGCGACATGTACCGACGTGTCTGGCTCTTCGGAAAATACAGGGGACTGTCCCGTCCCACGACCAGTTCGAGCAACTGCTTTCGTGCTGCGACGACGATTGCTTCATCTGCTGACGATTCGGCTTCGGAACTGCTCGATTTGGATTCCTCGTACAGTCGCTTCAGCAACTCACCGTACACACGCCCGACATCGGCCCGGGTTGAAAGCGTCGCCTTGTTCAGAGCCTCGCGAACGAACGGATTGATCTGGCTGGCTTTGGTCCCCGCTGGTAACTCGTCCCATTGCTGTCTGGCGCGAGCGACCTGGTCAGGTTCCAGAGCTGAAACCTTGACGTCACCGGCAAGCAAGAGATGCCACGGAAAGAACACCGGATCCTTGTCGAGACTGGTCTGTTCCAGCAACCGGCGCCAGCGGGCAACGACGGGCGGTCGCAGGTCTTCAGGAGCGAGCGACAGGAAGAAGATGGCCGTTTCCAGCGGATCGGGCTTTGTGGTTGCGACATGAATCAGATAGTCGCCGATTCGTGAGCGAGCCGTTTCCGTCAATTCTGTGAATTGCTGATTGCGAAAGTTGCGGACATCGTCCCGTTTGGCGACATATTGCTTTTCAAATTCGATGGCATCGGCGGTCGCCGAAGTCCCTGCCGCTGGAAGGTCGAGCGGGACTTCACTGCTGGCGAACACTCCATACAGCGAATAGTAATCGGCGGTCGAAACGGGATCGTATTTATGATCGTGGCAGCGGGCACACGACACCGTCAGCCCCAGAAAGCCACGTGACACGGTATCGATCTGATCATCGATGATGTCATGAATGTTGTTGTCGAACATCCGGCCGAGCGTCAGGTATCCCATGGCAGCCAGTCGCCACGGCTCAACTTTCGGTTCAATCAGGTCCGCGGCCAGTTGTTCGTGAATGAATTTGTCAAACGGAGTGTCCTCGTTCAGAGCCCGGATGACGTAGTCACGATACGTATAGGCATAGGGCCGAATGCGATCGTCTCCGTACATCAGCACACCGTCCTTGGTGTCTGCGTAACGAGCGACATCGAGCCAATGTCGGCCCCATCGTTCGCCGTATCGTGGTGATTGCAGCAGAAAATCGACCACTTTGACGAAGGCTTCGTCGGTTGGGAGCGGATCCTGCACAAATGCCTGGGTCTCGTCCCAAGTGGGAGGAATCCCAATCATGTCGATGTAGGCACGGCGAATCAGCGTCCGGCGATCGGCCGCCGGGGCGGGCTTCAGTCCTTCCTTCTCGAACTTTGCCAAGACAAAGCCATCAATCGGATTTCGTTTCCAATGACCGAGTGTTGTCGAAGGAATCGGCGGATTCGCAATTGGTTGAAACGACCAGTGCTGGCGATCTGCGTCAGTAATTGCAAATTCTGGGTGCGGCTTACCAAGCTTTCCTGTCGTCTCGGGCCACGGTGCTCCAAGTTCGACCCATTTTGTCAGCGACACAATTTCAGAATCTGTTAACTTCCCGTCAGGGGGCATCTTCAGTTTTCCGCGTTGCTCGATCGCCTGAATCAGCAGGCTTTCAGCGGGTTTCTTTTCCAATGCAGCCGGTCCCGACTGGCCCCCCTTGAAGAGAGATGCCCGCGTTGTCAGACGCAGTCCGCCTTCGGGAGACTCGTCACCGTGGCATTCCAGGCATTTTGCAACGAGGACGGGTCTCACATGACGCTCAAAAAAGTCGCCCCCCTCATCCGCAAGCAGGCCTTGCGAACTCAGTAAGGCAGCGATCAACATCACGCGCAGCATCGCGGTATCCATCATGGCTCGTTATTCCAGCTAAGCATGTCCGTCACCAGTTCTGTGCGACGCTGATCATCATAGCGAATGCAAGCCACCTGTTCGCCGCTGGGCAGGCCTAATGAACACGCAATCGAGCGATTCTCAGGTTCAGGAACCTTGCTCGGTGCAGGTCGTTCGGCGCGAGCCTCCCGCTCCCGCCGAAACCGACTCTGTTCGGCGCGGGTCTCCGGACCCCGCCGAAACGCCCGACCGAAGGTCTCCTCTTCGAATCACGCAAGACCTTGGCAGAGGGATCAGCAACATGGAAGCAAGCGGTTTGAACGCGTGGCGGTCTCATCCCTGAAGAGGGACTCACACAGAGACGCGAAGACGCAAAGTAGAACAGAAAGGGGAATGGCGATTGTGGAATTCTTGAAAACTTTGCGTCTTGGCGTCTTGGCGTCTTGAGCGAAGCGGGCGTGAGGTCGTCTTCTCTTCCACTCGAATAATTGCTCGCGCGATCGGCGCGGGTCTCCCGACCCCGCCGAAACCGACGACCGAAGGTCTCCTCCTCAATTTCATGAAGACCAGACTTTGGCAGAACGATGTGGGGCAGAACGATGAAGAATCAAGAATCAAGATTCTTTATCGTTCTGCCCTCCATCGTTCTGCCCAACTGAATTTGATTTGGCCTTGTTCGGCACGGGTCTCGCCTTTGTTCGGCGCGGGTCTCCTGACGTCTCCTGACCCCGCCGAAACCGACGACCAAAGATCTCCTCTTTTCTTTACGCAACGACTTGGCAGTCGCACATACGCTAAATGTCAGGCGTCCCATTGCGAACGGCTAACTTCACGCAGGAGCGTGAAGGCTACTTTTCCCGCCGGTTCATTTTGAGTCAACCGTCACTTCGGCCACAGGCTGCCAATGGGGCCAGATCGCACCTCGCCCCGCAGGTACGTTGGTGACCTGCTGTTCGAATCCGTCAGACAGTCGTCTGGCAAAGATCTGCCGGACACCATTCCGCTTTGATCCGTACAACAGCCAGGTACCGTCTGAAGAGGGCTGGGGATGGTAATGAGTCGTTCCCGACGTCGATCTGGTCAGTTGTTCCGGAGGTCCACCGATTGGAACACGGAACAGTTCCACGGCTGACGCGACCTGGGCCGTGTAGTAGACGGACTTTCCATCCGCGGACCAGACGGGAATATCGCTGCTTCCTCCATGAAAATCGAAGACATCAAGGAATTCCATGACACCGCGGTACCCGTTTCGATCTGCCAGCTTTCTCAGGCCCGTCCCGTCGGCACGAACAATGTGCGGGTGGCAGTTGTAATGCTCGCCACTCACAAACAGCAACCACTGTCCGTCGGGTGACCAGCGAGGGGCGAAGTCGAACGGATGCCCCGTCTTGATGTGCCGCTTGCCGGTTCCATCCGCGTTCGCGATGTAGATCTCATAGTTCTCGTGATAACTGATCAGCTTCCCATCGGGCGAGGCACTGTATCCATAAGCAAACCCCGCATCCTTGCCGGAAAGGTCCAGTTTATTCCGACCATCCAGATCCATCACAAACGGCTTCGAGATGCCGCTAATCAGCGCGGTGAAACCGAGTCGCTTTTGATCCGGCATGAAGAATAGACCACTGTTGTAATGACTGATCCGGTCAACCGCAGTCAGATTCGTCGCGGTTCCCGTTGAGAGATTGACCAGACAGGAGTCAACGAGCCATTTCCCCGGCGTGAATCGGAATGTCTTGTGTTCTTCTTCCCACTGGGCGTTCTCAGGGTCCTGCCAGCCGCGACCAATAATGGCCAACGTCCCATCCGGGGACCAGCCCGCAAACTGCGTCCAGGCGTCTGCTTCATTGGCGAGTTCCTGCCCGATGCTCCGTCGATCTGTTCCATCCCGGCGAATGACCATGGCCCGCATGGTCCGCACATTCGCATGCCGACCGCCTGGAAGATTTGTCTGAAGCTCGGTGTAACCGATCAACGGTGCGATTCCGAGGTCATCGGCATTGGACTGTCCAAAGCAGAGCAGAACCAAACAGATCAGGTAGCCCCCGCAGCAGCGACAACTCATCGAGCGTTTGCTCCTTTCGACTTCAACCAGGGGTCACCCATCAGCAACTGCCGCTGACCGATCCCAACTGAACGACAGTCGAGGTCGAATCAAAGGGGAGCAGTCGGGGGGGCAGGACTCGCTGTATTCGACTATTCTGAGCCATTCTCTGATTTTTTTCGAGCGTCGAATCAAAGTGATCAGGACGATCATGACCCGTTTGAGTAATCCCGACGCCTTCAGAAAGTGATTCACGATGCTGTATTTCGTAACCGTCGAGGAAGACGGCAAGGAAATCGTTCGACGAAAAATGTTTGACGACTACTTCGCCGCAGTGAGTTCCCTTGCATGCTACTATCGACCAACGTCTACGAGATCGGTTCTGGAATTTGCCACAGAGGTCATCAACGGTGAATTTGCTAGATCCTACGTTACGTTGATGTTGCCAGAGGCACTCGATAGGAGTGATTCGTTCTTTCACACGAGATATTCGATTGCGGCCAAGCAGAGCAATGCGTTCCATTACGAACACACGTACTTCTTCTTGATTGAAAGTGAACGTGGCAAGAATGAAGCGGACGCCAATGAAGATGCCGACGAATAACACCTCCCGAGAACTGAGGTTCGCAATGCCTTTTCTGGCTGAACTGTGCTTGGGCAGGTACACGAACCGGATGCGATGTGACAGGTCTGACAAGAATGCACGGTGCGTCTGCATGTCCTTCAGGTGGCCATGTTTTTTCGCAACGCCCAGAGTCGACTGATCGATGTTCAGTTGACTGGTCAGGACTCTTTGTTCTCGTTATTAACTCGCGCCGTCTCCAGCATCAAAGTGTCCTGACCTCTGTGACTTGCTCGTTTCAGGACTTTGTTGTCAGCTTCGAAATGGCCATGATCACACCTATCATTAGTATCACGAATCCAATGCGTCGGTAAACTGATCGCCGGCGCTCGACCTCTTCTGGTACGTCCCCGGGCTTTGATTTGACGTACATCTCGGGACTGGCAACCATGAAAAAACCGATAAGGAACGGAAGCGACACGTCGACCCAGTTCATGATTTCTCCTCAGAAAATCGCCACGGGCGACAAGTTGTGCATTTAGCCTCTGAACCGACATTTACTATTACAACTCATCCACGCTGTCACACAGATCAGCAAGCATCCGCAGATGCGTCAACTCAGCGAGCAATTGCTCCCTTCGATTTCAAGTAGGCGTCACCCATCTCCCGACCAAGCCGCAACGTCCCCTCAGTCCCGAAATGGAGTTTTGCATGGGGCAACTGTGAGGTTTCGATAATGATCATCCCTGGTGTGGCTTGAGCCAGCGATTTCAGTCCGGCGTTGATTTCGGCCATGTTTCGCCACGGTGCGTTTTTGTGCTGTTCGGTGATGAAAACCGGCAGGTCGGGATGCTTCAGATCCTTACGAAGCTGTTCGATCAATTGCTTCAGTGCATTTGAATTGTTCTTCAGGTAAGGGCCGAAATAGGTGTCGTTTTCTCCCGTATGCCAGAAGAGGCCTTCAAACTGACTGGTGTAACCACGGCGGTTCAGATCGGCCTGAGTGTCATTCAGGAATGAAACAAGTTTGGGATACAGGCTTCGATGCGATTCTGCAGAGCCGAGAGGGGACCAGTCGGGGCCCTGAGCGCCACTATGAGTAAACTTGACGATCGCGACTCCTTCGTTCGCATCGATCGATTTGCGGATACGGGCGCCAAAACCCAGTTCCGGCCCAAAGCTGCCCAGGAAGTCGACCGGGCCCAATCGCTCCCAGTCCTTTGAGGCCCGCACGCCGCCACCCAGAGAATAACGAAACAGAACATTTTCCTGATCTTTGGCGAGCGACTCGAACTCTGGAAACTGTTGGATCTCAGTGACGTGAGAATCTTCTCCCTCCATATTGCGTTGACCGACCAGCGCGAAGAGTCGAACCCGGCCTTTTGCCGGGACGGGCAGTTCTCCTGTAAATCGTCGATCCGCAGCCGGAACTGGATTGCCGATCTCCTGCAGATAAGCGGCTGCAAACGCTTCGCCCATCTGCAACTGGCCCTGAGTCCCATAGTGATAGTGGGGCTGCCCGCTCCCCATCACTTCAAAGGCCAGGTGCGAAGTCGGCACCCAGCGCAGCAATGGATCGGACTTCAGAACCTGTTGCTGTTGCTGATGCAGAATTCCAAGATTACTGCGGTGATCCATCCCCCAGATCCCTTTCTCGCTGACCTCAGCGATATACCACTTCAAGTCAGGCGCCTTCAGGTCGGTTCGAAGACGGGCGATCAGCTTTGTCAGCCCCTCGGCATATTGCTTGTAGAGGTTGCGATCGAGCATGTCATTTTCGCCCTGGTGCCACAGCACCCCTTCGAGACGATACTTGATTCCACGCTCTTCCAGACTCTTCAGCGAATCGCGGATCAACTGCAATGTTCGTGGATACAGTTTCTGTCCCTTGTCGGGAGCATCTGGATTCCAGTCGAAGGCGACGGTTGTTCCTCCGACTGCTGATTTGATAATCGCGACAGGACATTTCGCCTGCTGGCGAACGCGCCGCGCGAATGTGATTTCCGGCCCGAATGCACTCAGCGGCTTCAGTGCAACCCAGCCCCTGGATGATTCGTCGCCGTTCCCCAGAATGTATGAATAGAGAACGTCTTCCTGAGGAGCACCAGCGCCCCGAAATTCCGGGAACTCATCAATCCGCTTGGGATATGCGTCCGAGCCGACCATGTTTGACTGGCCTGCAAGGATAAAGACTCGCGTGATCTCATCTGCGGCCTCGCACCGCGCCGCAAACATCAGAGACGATGCGAAAGACAGAACGGCCACGACCGATGTACGAAGGGAACGAGTCACGGTTGCTCTCTCACTGAGGGATGACAATTTCAAATCTGACAGTGATGCTTCAGGTCCCCTGGACCTGCACATATAACCGATAGGTCTTGTAGCCACCGCCAACGTTGACGACGTCAAATCCCCGTTGCATCAGGATTCGTGTGGCGATGTAGCCGCGTTGGCCGACCTGACAATAAACGGCAATCGGCCGGTCACGTGGAAGTTCACTCAGACGCTCACGCAGATCGTCGACGGAAATATTGATTGCTCCGGGAAGCTGCCCCTGTGAGAATTCTTGCGGTGTTCGTACGTCGAGCAGCATCGGGCGTTGTTCCACCGGCATTTTCAGAATGGCTTCGACATCGATTTGCGGGTGATCTCCTCGAATTAAACCTGCTGCAACGAAGCCCGCCATGTTGATCGGGTCCTTGGCAGAACCGTACTGTGGGGCATACGCGAGTTCCACCTGCTCCAGATCAAACACGGTCAATCCAGCCTGGATGGCAACTGCGATGACATCAATCCGCTTGTCGACACCACTGCCGCCAACACCTTGCCCTCCGAGAACCTTTCCTGTGACCGGGTCGAACAGCAGCTTCAATGTCATCTGCTCAGCCCCCGGGTAGTAGCCGGCATGATTGGCGGGATGGACATAAATCTTTCGAAACGGTCGCCCGGCCCGAATCAACGACTTTTCGGAGGCCCCTGTCATTGCCGCCGTCAGGTCAAAGACTCCGACAATGGCTGTCCCCTGCGAACCTCGATAACGAACCGTTCGACCAAAAACATGATCGGCAGCCATTCGCCCCTGACGATTTGCAGGGCCTGCCAGCGGAATCATCGACGGAGATTCCAGCACGAAATCCTGAATCTCAATCGCATCACCCACTGCGTAAATGTCGGGATCTGATGTTTGCAGTGAGGCATTCACGCGGATTGCTCCCCGGATGCCGAGTTCCAGTCCCGCTTCTGTCGCCAGTCGATTTTCCGGGCGCACACCGATCCCCAGAATCACGATCTGGGCCGTGAGCGCTTTCCCCGACTTGAGCCGGACGGCGATTCCATCCGCCGACTTTTCGAATCCATCAGCGCTTTCGCCCAGAACCAGATTCACCCCTTTCGCTCGCAGTTTTTCGACGATCGGGGTTGTCATCTCCTGGTCGAGTGGTGGCAGGACCTGCTGCTGCAGTTCCACCAGTGTCGTGGAGATCCCCAGTTCGACGAGGTTCTCGACGAGTTCCAGGCCGATGAATCCTGCCCCCACGACGACAGCCTGCTTGATCCCTCCCGTGACAACCGATTTGATGCGATCAACATCCTGCAGATTCCGCAGCGTAAAAATCCCCGGAAGATCGATGCCGGGGATTGGCGGAGTCAACGGAGCAGCACCTGGGGCGAGGATCAGCTTGTCGTAGGTTTCGACATATTCCCGCCCCGTCGAAAGTTCGCGGACTCGGATCGTTTTCGCTGCTCGATCAATTGCTTCCACTGACGACGATGTCCGGACATCCAGCCGGAATCGCGACCGCAGGCGTTCAGGGGTGGTCACCAGCAGCTTGTTACGATCCGCAATCTTACCACCGACGTAATAGGGGAGACCGCAGTTGGCAAACGACACGTCGGGGCCACGTTCGAACAGAATGATTTCAGCATCTTCCGACAACCGACGTGCCCGGGCCGCTGCCGACGCTCCACCTGCAACTCCACCAACAATCAGCAATTTCACAATCAACTCCATTCCGTGGCAAAAAGATAATCATCCGTGGGTAGTAACGATTATCAGCTGGAACGCTCTGGCATCCGGCTGATTTCAGAAGTCATTTGATCGGGAAGAACTGCACTGCGTCAACGATGACGTGGCCATCCGCGTCGGCATTCGAAATAATGACCTTCACGGATTGCTCACTGGCAAGTTCCAGCGTTCCGACAGACTGAAAACCGGCATGCTTCGGAGCTTCCCGTTGATTCAGTCGAGCCTTCACAGATTTTGACGGGGACTCGATCGACACAGCAACGTTTGTGGCTCGATTGGGATTCGGAGTGTAGGCGACCCGGATATCGAACTTTCCAGACGGGACTTTTGCGACAAACTCAGCCGACTTCGTCCCCTTTCCTTCCGCCCCATCGTGCAGATACTCCGTCCCGACATAGCCCGAGATCGAAGAGCTTTGCGACCAGTCGCCCGTTAACTTCGCGTTAGCATTATCAACAACGATGCCTGGAAGCGATTTGGGATCAATCCCGACCGACTTTTTGGCTCCCGTCCATTGCAGCACCTGGTGGTCTGCCAGCAGACGCTCTTTCAGTCGGGGGAAGTCGACATCCTGCACTGCGACTCCTGCATCCAATGCAAAGCAGGCTGCAGTTGCCGAACTCTGGCCCAATACCATGAAGACGGGTTCCATCCGAATCGAGCCGTAGGCAATGTGCGAAGCTGCGAGGCAGACTGGAACAAGCAGGTTTTCACATTCCGATTTTTTCGGACGGATCGATCGGTACGAAATCGGATACGGTGACACGCCGACCTGAATGTCCCCTTCGTTGCGAACCTTGCCATCGCTTGTGACGTAGCGATGGACATTGTGCGAGTCCATGTTGTAAGCCCCCATTCCGACGGGGTCATCGCATTCGATACGCCCCTGGCAATTGTGCTGTGTCATGACGTATTCGCTGATCAGCCGACGGGCTTCACGGACATACATCTGGTGAGGCCAGTTGTCGTGGTCCTGAAACTCGTCTTTTGCTAATCCCAGTCGCTGGAAGTGTAAGCGGACCGATTCTGGAACACGTGGGTGATTAGCCAGCGTATACATCAGACCCATCTGGTATTTGACATGTTCGCGAAAGATGCGATCGCGAGTCTGGTAATCACCATCGGGATAATCGTAATTGCCGCCGATGAAGTCGGTTGAGATTGCGAAATTGTTGTTGGTGTCCGTCTTGCGATTGGGCATGAAGATCGGATTCCACGGGATACGATGATCGCCCGCTTCAAAGTTTCGCAGCAGCAGTTCGTACTGAGCCGAATCGTATCCCTCGGGCTTTGGCCATTCGCGACGGTTTTCAGGAACATCTGTGGTACACATGCGGAAGTTGTAGGCCTGCAGATGCCGATCACCTTCCCCGTCTTTGCCGAGTGGTTCGGATTGAATCAGCGGCAGCAGGCCGCTGGTCGGATCTCCCGGCTTCTTGTACGGATCGACTTCTTTGATGAATTGGTGGCTGCGGGCGTGAGCGACTTGAACTCCGTTCAATGTTTCTTTGTAGACCGAATTGGCTTCACGGCCGACATGGTAGCTGCAGCCTGCTTTTGCCATCACGTCGCCCTCATACGTGGTATCGATGAAGATCTTCCCCGCGATCCACTTGCCGCTTTCCATCTTGATTGCGGTCAGTCGATTTCCAGACTTTCGGATGCCGTCTTTCAGTTCCAGACGCTCACGAAGGACAGGAATCTTGTATTCCGCCAGCCACTCTCGATAAATCCGCTCGGCAACATGGGGTTCGAATGTCCAGAGTTCTTCCTCAGACGTTCCCTGGCGTTTGCCCCCGTACTGATCGAGCGATCCATACTTCCACGCGGACGGCTGCCGGTACCAGGCACCGACCTTGCGGTAAAATTCGCGCGACAACCCGCCGATTGCCGCCTTGTTTCCGATATCGGTCGCTCCCAGCCCTCCTGAGGTTAGCCCTCCGATATGGGCAGTCGGCTCGATCAGTACGACCGACTTCCCCATCCGTGCGACCTGGATCGCAGCAGTGACACCTCCCGATGTCCCACCATAGACGACGACATCGTAAGCAGAATCGTCCGCCGATAATGGAGCGACAGCAATGGTGAAGATGGCCGAGAATCCCATGACTATCTGACAGAAACGCAACACGATCTTCTCCTGGTTTGTCAGTTCAGCACAAAAACGTTAGACGCACTTCAACGCCTTCCGTGCTGACAACACTTCGTCAAATAAGGACTGTTTGTCTTGGCCTGTACGCTTCAACATGCAGTGAGTTGAATCTGGAATCGTTCTACTTGACCAGCAGCAAGTTCGCCAGTTTCGGAGACAATTCCGGATGCTTCCCCAATGACTCCAGCACGGCTTCTCGCGTTTGAGAATCTGTCAAACGGGATTCATCCTGCATGAGCAGGATTCGATCAACATACATCTGCCGCAGACAGGGATTCGTCAGCCATGCGAGTGGAGACTCGACAGTAACGCCACTGATTCCGACCGAAGACAATGGCCACTGCTGAGCCCAGCGCATCAAGAGGTTAACCAGCGGGTCATCGGGAGACGCAGCCCTCGCCAGTCGGACAAGATCCGGAAGAAACCGAAACGTCAGATCAACGGAATAGACCGTCTGTGGAGAATGCGTTTCGGGGCAGGGAAGATTCAGTGCGATCTCGACCTGTTCAGCGTTATAGGCACGATAGGCCAGCAGACTGCAGGCCCGATAAACGCTGGTGAGCCCCCACAGTGCCGAATGCCGACTGATCGGAGGTGGCTGACCCGGCAAGTCAGTGCGGTATTCTGATTCGAACTGCGACAGCAGTTCGAAAGCGGCATCCAGTTCACCAGGTTCGTCTGCCACCAGTCGATTTTCCGGATCATAAATGGGATCGACGCGAGCCCGCCCGTCGTTCAGTAACGAGGTCAGAAAATCCGGCAGGCTCATGGCGTCTCGATCATGACTATTGAAAGACGACGGGAAGTGCCATTCGTTGTTCGTCCTTCGGAATGTAGTAAGGAAGATACAGTTCGCGAATCTGGCGCGTCAGCGATTCCAGCATCGTTTTGCGGATGCTGGCATCATTGATGTCCTCCTTGAAACTGCGAGCCGATGTCGCGTCGAGTGCTTCGCGCCATAGGGGGGCTTCCTCCCCGTTGGCGGTCAATTCGACCACCAGACTCCCTTTACGCTCCGTCGCCTTGCGGCCGGTATCGTTTCCTCGGAAATCAAACGGCGATTGCCGTTCGTAGATTGGAAGTGTGTCACCTGCCTGTTCCGAGAACTTGAGATGGAACACCGTTTCCTGGCCATCGGCCACTTTAATTCCGTCACGCTGCAATCGTTGACCGAGTGCACCTGCGATTTCATTGGCGGTTTGAGCCGCATCGCCGCCGACCTGTCCAGCGAAATCAATCTTGATCGACACTGGTTTGCCAGGGCCGAGCAACGTCTCCTTGGTATCGTTGAGAGTGCTGATCGATTCGCGGATTTCTTTCCACGGGATGGCATACGCTTCGAGCTGTGAAGGATTGTTGGGGAAGGCACCGACAAGGTTGTTGTCGTCGTACAGCCAGACTCGCAGATCTTCGCCAAATTTCTTCCGGACACCGACCACTGCACGCTTTAAGGTACGATCAATGATATGCCCACTCACCAGCCAGCCACTCTTGTTGGGAAGCCATTGAAGGCTATGCTCCCAGAATGCCATCGATGGCAGAGAAAGTGGTTCATCGAACAGGAGTTTCCCTTTGATGTCCCAGACGATAAGTCGAGGTTGGGGGTGAGTGGAAACGGCGGCGATTTCGGTGCCGTCGGGCGAAAACTTCAGACCTTGCAGCCAGGCATAGACAAACACCGCTTCCATGGGATCCCCACCGCCACCAGCGGCAGGGGGTCTGCCGCGGACGGGGCGGACGGGTTGTGGGACCGCACCAGCGGGGCCATTGAGCCGCTCCATCCGGCGCGGTGGACTCATCACCGTCACAGGTTTACCGGTCGCTGTTTTGAAGAGCGTCAACTTGTCATCGACGACCGACAGGAATTGTTCACCGTCGGGCGAGAACGCAACCTTTCCCTGTTCGACTCGTTTGGCCTTCACATCGATCGATTTGCCCTGCTTGCCATCTTCGACGTTCCAGACCTGGAAATCAGGAGTCGATCTTCCGCCGAGAATGAGCAATTTGCTCTTTGAGAAGACGATCAGATCTGCATACCGTTTGGGGGTTCCGGGAATCTCGCAAACCTTTTTCCCTGTTTCTGTCGACCAGACACAAACGGGAGTATTTTCCTGGTTCTTGGATTTCATCGCCGCGGCGAAATACTTACCGTCGTCTGACAGAACGGTCATCGCGTTTCGTTCAACGGTCCCGTCCAGTTCTGCCTGGATTTCACCACGTTTGAAATTCCAGACCTGTGCCCCCGTCACAATGACCGGGCAGCCTGCGACTCCGAACGTTGTTTCCCCTTTGGAATCGATCGGAATCCGAACCTCCAGAGTCTCGGCGGGTTTGTCGGACTCGGCAGCGTCCAGTGTGAACAAGTTTGTCCACGGAACGAGAACTCCAGCGATGAAACAGCACAGTGCGAATCGCAGACGAACGCTTAATCGAAGCATGGGCTTGCTCATGGATCGCGCAAGGGACGTGGAAAGCAGACAAATACTATATGAAACGAACGACAAATTGTTCAACACTGTACGGTCGTGACGTCAAGGCAATCGGCATTTTCGATGTAGGGTGGAGTCAACGTTACCCACATTTTTGCCTTTGTGCGTGCCAGGTGCTACCCCGGCCAAGTGTTGATTTCGAGACATCCATCAGCCGCAACGCTAACGCGTTGCGGCTGGTGGTCGCGGGTCATTCGACGGTTTCACCCGGTGGATTACTGCTGGATTTTCAACGGGTTCTGAAAACGGAATAAGCCAACATTCACGTCTCTGCTGGAGTAGGGTGGTC
>CAZSTW010000079.1:0-30434 GCA_964609845.1 uncultured Planctomycetaceae bacterium
GGCCCGGATCGAAAGTATCAGGTTCTGAAAGTGCGGGCTGTTGCCGCCAGATCGTCGCATCCGGTTCTTGCCGGAATCGCTCCGTTCGATGTCCACGACGAGTTCTATTACGCCCTGAAACGCCCCGTCGACCTGGCCGGTCTGAAGGTGACTCCGCTGATCAAAGTACCGATCGATGGTTCCGACGAGTCCGTGGCCTGGGGGGCGGAACGTCCCGATGGAGGTCGATCGTTCGGGTTCAGCGGACTTCATTTTCACGAGAACTGGAAGCTGACGGAATATCGCCGACTGGTCCTGCAGGGAATCCTCTGGACCCTGAAGCGACCGATCCGCGATGGGGGAGAACCGGTCGACGTCTCGCCAGATGATCTGACACTACCGACGAGAAAATGATCGCTTGTGACGGGATGTTTCTCGCCGTGGAGGCGTCCGTCCGTTTCCGGATGGCTGACCCGGGCGTTTCACGTGGAACGGCAGTTGGTCTCGGGGGCCAGCCATTTCAGAATCGGTGTCGTGGCAATGGTCGTCGCGAGTGCCATCAGAACCATCATCGCAAACAGGGTTGGCGAAATCACGCCCAGGTCCAACCCGATGTTGAGGACGATCAGTTCCATCAGACCTCGAGTGTTCATCAGGACACCCAGGGATGAGGATGTCCTCCAGTCGAGACCCGTCGCCCGTGCAGCGGCGACGGTGCCACCGAATTTGCCGAGGGTCGCCACGATGATGATGACCCCACAAAACACCCAGTCCAGGGGTTCCGAAACGAGGCCGATCTGGGTCCTCGCCCCCGTGATCGCGAAGAAGGCTGGCAGCAGCAGGATCGAGACGACATCCTCGAGTTTGTGACGAAACGACGATGCAACATCGCTGTCATGCGGAATGATGGCCCCCAACAGGAACGCCCCGAAGATCGCATGGATCCCGATTGACTCGGTCGCCAGCGCCGAAGCAATCACGCCGACAAGCAGCCATGCGGTCAATTCCTTACTGGTTTTTACCGAGGCGATCCGTGCCAGCAGCGGGCGTACGACTGCGAACATGAGGGCGATGTATCCGAGCGACAACATTGTCGTGACCACTGACCCATACAGGTCAGCGCGAGTGATCCCCACGACAAATGCCAGCAGACACCAGGCAGTCACGTCGTCCGCTGCCGCACAGCTCAGTGCGATCACCCCCAGTTCTGTTCGTTCAATTCCCAGATCAGTCAGGATCCGCGCCAGTACTGGAAAGGCCGTGATCGCCATGGCCACGCCAAGGAACAATGCGAAGCTGGTGAACTCCACCCCTTGAGGTGCGTATCGGGTATACGCCGCGAGCGCGAGTACGGCTCCCAGGAGGAACGGAGCCACGATGCTGGCGTGTGAGATCGCGATGGTCGTATGGGCCCTGGAGCGCAGCAATCCGGAGTTGAGTTCCAGTCCGACCAGGAACATGTAGAGGATGACGCCGAGTTGGGCCAGAATCCCCAGCACCGGCATCGCGGATGGTGGTAGCAGGATAACGGTCGTTTCGGGAACCAGGCGCCCCAGCACGGACGGGCCCAGCACGATTCCTGCAACCACCTCGCCGATCACGCGAGGCTGTCCGAAGCTCTGGAACAAAGTTCCGCACAGCCGCGCGGCCACCATGATTGTGACCAGTGAAACCAAAACTTCCGAAAGGTGCCCATGTGCGGCTGCGGGATTTTTATCGAGCGGGGCGTGAACGATCGAACCAGCAGGCAGCCCCTCGCCGAACGACCGGATCACAAAGAACAGACCGACAGCCAGCACCAGCAAGCCCGCATAGACCAGTGTGACGATGGCTGGTCTGGGACTGCGCTCAAGAGACTTTGGAACAGATTCCGCCACAGGCTTCCTTTGGGTAATTCGCGAATTTGCCACGCCTTAGAATGATAGGCGTTGAAACGCGTGTTGTCTAGACAAGTGTTGTTGAAACTGTTCTTTGGTCCGGACGGTGTATTGGAGGCGGAAAATCACGATCCTGGCCGACTTGGGTTTGCCCGAGGGGACACGAACCCGGTTGCAGGGGATCCCTTTCCGGCCAATCTTCGCTTTCTTGCCAGACCGTGTTGACGAGTTGAAGCATCCCCCCTAGACTGTCGCCGCAACGTGCCTTCCGGGATGTAGCTCAGCTTGGCTAGAGCGCTTGGTTTGGGACCAAGAAGTCGCAGGTTCGAATCCTGTCATCCCGACTTTCTGTGAAGAGCCCCTGTCTATCGACAGGGGCTTTTTGTTTTGTCGGGGAACTCGACCTACACTCGTTGAAGGCAGGAATTCGACCGTCGCGGTCGGCAAACATGGGACGGACTTCCCAGCCGTCAGCGTTTCACGTGGAACGGGGGGCAGATGCCGTTTGTCCCGGAGAGAGTCGGAGTACCGCAGCGATCCCGGGGGCCCCGAACAATCCAACGGTCGCAACCATCGCGCAATGGAGATTGCGCTATTCTCTTGACCTGAATGCCCACATGCACAAAGCACGGGGCTTCAGCCCTGTGAACCGAATCAGAGCAAAATTTGCGACCTGAAAGTTCGCGAGATCTTCGAACGGTTGCGCCTGGTTTGATTCAGAATCTTGCGACCTTTCAGGTCGCTGATCGAATGCCGTCCGGGGACACAGGGCTGAAGCCTTCAGCCCTGGATATACGGACCATCGGGAGATCGTCCGGGGTTTCGGGACTCTGGATTGCGTTCAGAAGAATCGGCGTGCCGACGCAGAGGAGACCTGACGGTCAGCCGTTTCGGCGGGGTCGGGAGACCCGCGCCAAACACGCGATAAGGAGCGACCCCGCGCTGAACGCGGCTGTTCTATCAGGCGGCACGGTGCAACTTGCCGACGATCCGCTCGAAGTCGTCGGACGACTGGAAGTCGATGATAATCTTCCCTTTGTCCTTGGCCGACAGTTTGATCTCAACCATCGCACCCAACCAGTCCCGCAACTGATCGCGCAGGCTCAGTACATGCGGGGTCAGTTCCACGACGGTTGTTTCCGATTTTGGCTTCTTCCCCTTCATTGGGATGATGTCGCCGCTTTCGGCCAGAGCTTCGCGGACCGCTTCTTCAGTCTTGCGGACCGACAGTCCTTCCTTCTGGATTCGCTGGCAGAATTCTTCCTGCTGACTGCTGTCCTTGAGCGAGAGCAGCGTTCGTGCGTGTCCCCCCGTGATCTTGTCCGCCATCAGGTCGGTCTTGACCGCTTCTGGCAGTTCGAGCAGTCGGAGCATATTGCTGACCGTCGAACGATCCAGGCTGAGACGGCGGGACAGGTCTTCGATCGTACAGCCAAACCGGTTCAGGTAGTCCTGGAACGCCGTCGCCTTTTCGAGGACATTCAGATCCTGGCGTTTCAGGTTCTCCTCGAGGGCAACTTCGCTGACCTGCTGGTCGGTCAGGCTCAGGACTCGGCAGGGGACTTCCTGCAGACCGGCTTTGCGAGCGGCGATCAAACGACGTTCACCGGCGATCAACTGGTAACCACCACCAGCGGAACGAACGAGGATCGGTTGCAGCACGCCGTGCTGGCGGATGCTGTCGACGAGTTCGTTCAGGGCGGTCTGATCAAAATCCTGACGAGGTTGGAACGGATTCCGTTCGATCAGGTCGACGTGAACGACCGACTGATCCCCCGCTTCCGGGGTGTCAGAACCACCCATCACGCCAGAGCCGAGCAATGCATTCAGACCACGCCCCAGTCGCCGCCGTGATGGTTCCGGGATTCCTGCGTCGTCCATAATTTCTTCCTTGCAAATAGGACACTCCCGCCGAGGGATCTCGGACGGGGAAACTGATTAAATGTGGGGGGAGGGATTGAGGGCGGGAATGTATCCGCGAATGCGGGATCGCGACAAGATGAAAATTTACGGCAGCATTTCGACCCAAACGCGATGAAGCCTCCACCGCTCGAAGCAGTCAGGTTCATCCAGAACGACCAAGTGACTTGGAATGCTTGATGTCGACCCAATGAGAAGGTCTGCGTCGTGACCAGGGACAACACGCCCTGAATCTACAAAGGCTACGAATGTGGGGCGATTTTGTCGCTCAGCGAGTATCTTGCGTTGAATCGGAGCGACCAGTGACAGTCCTTCTCCCTTCAACGCGAAGAACGTCGGCGGATGACCAGCCACGAAAACGATGGCTTCGTCACTTAAGCCTCCAGAAGCTGCGGTCCTCACTTTGATCTTGCCAGTCAATTCCTGGATCTCTGTTTGGAACTGTGATCTGTCCTGCCAGGCGTGGAAGGATCCAAGCTCGCACCTGATGGCGATCATGCAAATCATCATCAGCGGCAAACAGAACTCCAGTCGAAGACTTGCTACGAATCGAGTCCAGCCAGATTCACTACGAAGCGCGTGACCATCAATGATGTTCTGCACTGTGAACCCTGCTCCCAGCCAGAGCGCCATCAACAGTGGAAGGATTAATCGAGGGTAGGGAGAATAGAAGGGAGTCGCCACACAGAGTCCGCCGACCCAGGCTGCCATGTACCAGACGCTGGCTGTTTGCCTGATGAAGCGACCAGCGAAAACCCCAATTGCTAGTCCGTACAAGACAGTTGCTAAAAGTAAAGCTGGCGTCCCCAACAGCAGGCTGCGAACAACCCAAGGAGACATAACTTTCTCTTCTAATGGCGTGATAGAAAAGTACGGGCGGTCAAATCGCGCTGCTTCCACAACGGTAAACGGCGGCGTGTCAAATCTTGACCAAAGTTCTCTGTCCAGTCGCTGCTGAACCGACTCCGCCCAGATCTCAACCGGCAACCCGATCACATTGTCGTAAACACCAACGTTTAATCCTTGATGAATGGCGTTGCTCCACCACGTGTCTACTCCATTCACATACTGGCGATGGTTCGCTGCGACCGCCTGGTAACCTCCATGTTTCTGAAGTCCGATCAGAACGGGGGACCAGAGGAGGAACGACAGACCTGCCACGATCGACCATCGTTTTAGAACCGTCCCCAACTTTCGCTCGGCTGCTGGCAGGAAGATCTGCCAGGCGAGCCCTCCTGTAAGTCCGACAGCCAGCGGTAGCCAGCCGTTGTACTTCGTCCACCAGGCCAGGCCGGTAAACAGACTGGCGAGCAACGTATCGCGCCAGGCTCCGGACTCCATCGCCTGTTTCAGGAAATAGATCCCCCAGAGAATGAACAGGCAGACGGGAACATCTGTCAGCGCGGCACGGCTGTACGAGGCATGAAAGTCGCTGGTAGCGACGAGCCACGCGGCAACGAGACCGGCGGTTGGACCAAACCAACTCCTCCCGACCCACCAGATGGAAGGGATCGTCAACAGTCCGGCAATCAGACTCGGGATCATGGGCACGAAACCGGTCGGACGAAACCCGCACAGTGACGCGATGATCATCGTCCATTCAATCGCAGCCGGGAGCAGTGGCGGTGCGTACAGATGTCGAGCGGGGTAGCAGTATCCCTGTTCGGCCCCGAACCAGAAGTTCGAGGCATACACCCCTTCATCGAAGTGATCGATTGCCATCCGCCCGGGAAACCACAACCGCAGCACCGCCCCGAGCAGACACGCCGCCACCAGCCACGCAAGCTCACGGCGCGGAATGGTCAGAGGATTCGATGTTGAAGAAGGTGACGGCATCGACGGATTCGTTCGGTCAACAGTGAATTCCGGGGATTCTATATCCAAACCAAGAGGATACCTCACGCAGCGATCCTGGGATATGGTCAGCGTTTGAGCGAGGATCCTGGTGCTCCTGTTCGGCGCGCGTCGGCGCTGTTCGGCGCGGGTCTCCCGACCCCGCCGAAACC
Source organism: uncultured Planctomycetaceae bacterium (assembly GCA_964609845.1). GTDB lineage: Bacteria > Planctomycetota > Planctomycetia > Planctomycetales > Planctomycetaceae > Schlesneria. Next base: position 5,783 of record CAZSTW010000079.1, read on the forward strand.
CCCGACCGAAGGTCTCCTCTTCTCTCGACGTGGTGGACGACCATCGACGATTGAAGGTAGAGTCGAGCCATCGGCGAGTTCACAATTCAGCTTTTCATCCGCCAGCAATGACGTGGTATGCCATGAGCAAATCATTCGACGAACGCAACCAGACCGAGACGGCTCGCCGCAAATTGAAGAACCTGTCCAAGGCAACGGGAGTCGATCTTGAGCTTGTTGCGGTCCTCGCCAATTTCACCTGGGACTATGATCCCGGCCCCAGTAACGAGGCGTTGGGTTGGGTCAAACCGGGATCTGGAGGGAATGCCGCAAAGAAGCAACAGACCTGGATTGCCGAGAGACTCAGCATGCCGCCCGACTTTTCGCTGCTTCGGAATCAGGCCGAGAAAGAACTGATTCAGGCTCAGTCCCGTTTTTCGACCGATGACTTGTGGTCAAAATTTCTTGCGGCAGCTGCCCTTGGTAACTACGCGCATGTCTCTGAATTTGCGTCGTATCAATACCTGCGCGGCCTCAATAAGTCCCGTGCTGCGTCACTGGGATGGCGCGCCAAATCGCTTGGAATTGCCGAGATCGCCCGCAACCTGTTTCTGAAACTGTTTCGTGGCGGATCAATTGAACGGGGTGATCTGGACTACCTGTGGTGTGATCTGGTCCTGCAACTCCCGTGTGAAACTCCCGTGCGGGAGTCTCAGGAATCATGGCTTGAACCGTTGCTGACGTCGATTGAAACGCTGCCACCAGGCTCGGGTTTGAAAGATCTGCTCGCAAGTTGCAAGGGGTTGGTCGGCGGTGACAAGTACTTCAAGCAGGAAGTACTGCAAGCATTGGCTTATGCCGGAGTACTCGTGGTCAACAGCTTTTCTGTCAATGATATATTTCTTCCCGAACTGCGCAATAAACTGAGCCCTCATTTCTACTCGAATGAATGGTCGTTTCCATTGCGGTTCTGGTCAACAAACGGTGGGTCCATCGATCGGACGGCAGTTATTCATCAATGAATTCGTGAGGAATGAGTTAGTCGTGGTTCGCTCCGCGAACCAACGCATCTTCGTTGAAAAGACTCGTGGAAACGTGGCGAATCTTCGAGTCGCCGTAAGAAAGTGCAGCGTTGGTTCGCAGAGCGAACCACGACTATCAGGCACTTTTTCCCCACGCAATTCGCGACGCCGTCGCAATCTCACGAACTGCCCTCGGGGCCTGAGAAGCAGTTCGTGGATATCAGGCTCAAGCTTCAATCCGTCAGCGGTCCGAGCCGGTAACAGGAAGTTCCGTCGACACAGGTTTGGCAGAAGTCGCTCCATCAGGAACGATGATATCGATGATCTCGGCAGGAGGTCCTGATCGCAGCGACAACCTCAGGTCGCTTTGTTCCAAGGCCGTGGCACGATAGACCGGATGTGTTCGACCGGCGATCGCGAGCCCGCTCAGGGTGTCTGCTGGAGTCATCGCCGCTCCACTGGATTTGAGCGACAATTTCAGCGGGGACGAGTTCGGGTACTTGATGGTGATCGCGACATCCTGATCTTCAAACGTACTGGCGATCGGACCACCAAATTCCGCGATCCCATCAAAACTGACGAGCAACGAATCTCGCCCGGGAGTGATTCGAGGATTCGTAAAAGTTTTATCGCCCAGGTGCAACGCCACGGTCGCATTCTGCAATTGCCAGGCGGGGCTGGCGAGAATCAGAAAATCATCGCGACCAAAATTCAAACGTGGAGTTCCCTGCATCGTCAATTGAATCTGCTCAACCACGGGTTGCGGCGTCGCTGGTGACAGCTTCGCGGCACACATGATCAATTGCTGAATTGGCAGATCGCGAACCCATTCCGGATCCGTCAAACGTGCTGCCAGTTCAGGCCGGTTATCGGTCTGATAGTAGAGCCCCAGTAGAGCGACGCGGCTCTGTGAGCGTTCCAGGTTGACGTCGATATTTCGCAGAATCGCATCTTCGGCATCCTGATTTCGGCCAGCCCGTTGCAGAACCGTGGCACAAATCAGGTTCGCTTCCCAGGCATCGGTGGAGCAGTCAAGAGCCTTGAGCGCGGTTTCAGCCGCACCGGGTTGCTTGTAATACGACTGAATATACGCGCGATTCGCCAGGGCAGCGGCGAGCATTTCATCCTTGCGGAAATGCCCGGCGCCCAGGGAAGCCAGCTTATCGTATGTCTCGGAAGCGGCCGCAAACTGTCCCTGCATCTGCTGAGTTCGCGCGACGTAGTACCAGTAGGGGGGATAACATTCCATGAAGCTGGCCATTCGCTTCAGAACGCGAGATCGCGTTTCAAGGTCATTTTCTCGCCAGGCACTTTCCAGTTTGTCGAGGTCATCGTTTCGGACGAGCCATCGATCAGGGATCTGTTTGGCTCGTGCCATTTTCCAACTGGTGTCGAGGAACTGTGTCGACTTATCAACAACGCTCGTCATCAATTTTTTATCGACCTGCCATCGATCCAGTTCTTTGCTGATCGTCTTGTTGCGATGATCCCACCAGCTGTTGGCACCCGTTTTCACTGCTGAAAAATACTGGGCGGTGGCCACCTCAGCAGCGAGCGTGAACGCATTGATTCCCAGTTCGCGATGGACCGAGCGAATGTATTGCTCCTGAATGACATCCTTCTCGCGGTCAGCAATCTGGACATGAGAAATCTCATCCAGCACACCCGCGTAGAGTTTCATCACCTCTTCGTCTGCGATCCCGTTCAGATTCAGATGATTCAGAATCTTCTCGCGTTCCTCGATCATGACTCGAACGGAGGGATTGCGTCGGATTCGGTGAAGGGCCGCTCGGCTGTAGTTCAGCGCCACGGCTGCGGCTTTGCGCTGCTCATCTGTCGCCGGCTCGGCGGCGTTCAATCGTCGGAAGCAGTCCAGCACAAGGCAGATCGCCAGTGCGAACAGAACCAGTGCGGTGAGCGACATGCGTCGCGGTGACTGCAGCGATTCGTTCGAGGGAATTGAACCTGTGTTCTGACCACTGATAGCCAGGTTTCGTTTTCGATAAATCATTCGTTTTCGCATGACAACCTCGTCTCCACGGGGCGTGACAACTAACACGTTGGACCCGAAGTACCAGATTTGAAAGTCAGCGACTGGCGGAGGGGATGGTCAGCAGACTGATTTTCAAATCAAAAGGCACAGGTGAAATCCTGCGTGCCGTACCGTCGTGGCACGATTGAGGCGACATCCCGTCACCATCGCACACGCTCGCTGAAGCAGCACATGGGGTGCCACTTCCCCTCCGCGAACGAAGTTTGATGGGACGGATCTGGCAAGTTGTCTGGACAACAGATTTTACCCGGCAGAATCTGCCGAAGCGTGAAGCGATTACGGAGGTACGCACTGGAATCCTGAGGGTCATGTCCAACGTTTCGATTGCGGGAAGTCGCCTGTCGAAAGGAGTCGTATCGATGTGCGAAACGTGTCGGGTCCGGAAAGATCTGTCGGTTGAACCGGAGATTCGGGGAACTGTCGACCCCGCGACTACGTCACAGAAACAGCCAGGAAGCCTGAATGACAGCCAGAAAAAACGAGAAGGAAGTCCATTCAGGGCCATGCGTACGTCATCTATCTGACTGGGATTGCATGAGTTAAGGAGAATGCGATGAGGCCACGAATTGTCTGGGGCAGTTTGGCGATCATTTGTGGGATCTCCGTCTGTTATTCGAATGAATATCCCGGTGCTTCGGGACCTTTTGGGACATTCGCGGGGACCGCGTCACCTGCTCCCGCAGTTGATTGTGAACCTCTTCCGAGCGATGCTTTGAAATTGGTCGCCGCGTTCGACCTTGATTCAGCGGCCATCCGGGAAAAGGCTGAGCAAGATATACAATTCAAAAGGCGCTCTTTGATCGTCGCATTGCAAGCGTTACAAGATTCGTACACGCGTGAGGCGAAACTTGATGAAGCGGTCGCGATTCGAGATGTACTTCGTCAGCTGAGGATTGCTCATCTGAAAGCGTTGCCTGATCCAGGGACACTCACGGATTTTGCAAATCGAATCGGCGAGTCGTTTTATTTCGAAGTCGTAGGTTCGTCCGCGAATTCTGCCTGGGGGACCGAGGTATACACGTACGACTCGAACCTGGCCACCGCTGCTGTTCATTCAGGAATCCTGCGAAGCGGACAGCGTGGACTCGTGAAAGTGACCATACTGAAGAGCGCTGATCCTCACCGCGGGTCAACGCAGAACGGAGTGACAACTTCGAACTGGGGGCCCTATTCGGCCAGCTTTATAGTCGAACGACCAAAGCCGGACGATGTTCCTCCACTGATGTCAAAGCCTGCCTCACCATCGAAATAGCGGCAGATTTTGCCAGTCGCTGCCGATCTCTCTGCGGGCTTGCATTAGAATCAGAATTGTGTGGTGTTACGGGTTCGCGCTGAAATTGACCGTCGAAACCTGTTCTGTTATCGCTGGCGTTGTGTCGAGGGAGCGGAAGAACTTCTTGTCAAAGTCAGCGTAAATGACGGATCGATTGCCGTTCTCACTTTCCGGGAATTGTGGCACGATCACCAGTCGTGAATCGAGTTCGTTTTCAGATAATCGATCTGTAAAGTTGGCGCCCGCGTCACAATCTCTTCGCGTCAATGTTTCGTGGGCTTTCATCGGCTTCGCCATTTATGCGGGTTCGCAGTGGGCAATGCTTGCCATTGTGGCTCGAATGTGTGGTCCCGACGGGCTTGGCCAATTTGCTCTGGCGCTAGCCACTACAGCCCCCGTCATGTTGCTGGCAGGGTTAGAACTGCGACTGGTTCAGTCCGCTGATTCGGAACAGAAATTTGCGTTCGCCGAGTACCTGGCATTGCGACTGATCGGGATCGGAGTCGCACTGTCTCTGATCGCGACCGTGGGACTCTTCTGCGGATTCAATCAAGCGGAGTCCAGAATTCTGATAGCGTTGGGATTCTCCAAAGCGGTCGAGGCTACGGCTGACGTATTTTATGGTCAGCTACAGCAGCGCGAACGAATGGATCTGATCGCCCGTTCCCTGATTCTGCGCTCCATAATCTCGCTTTGTGTGTTCAGCTACGTGATTTACGTCACGAACTCGCTGGCTGCAGGGATTTATGCCCAGTCGATTGCGTGGATGGTGATTCTAATATTGTTCGACGCTCCATCGCTGAGTCAATTTCTTCCCTCGACATGGTCCGGCGTCATTCGTTCTGGGCTGACAACTTCAAACCTCTGGCGATTGGCAGTCATCGCGACCCCCGCAGGACTGCGAACAATGCTATTGTCCCTTGAAACCAATATTCCTTACTACGCTCTACGGTATTTCTCGGACGACCACTCTCTTGGCGTTTTTGCTGCTATGGCCTATTCGTTGGTCATTGTTCAGACTTTTGCCCGTTCACTGAATCAACCCGCGGTTCCCAGATTTGCGATCCTGTTCAATAAACGCGATCAGGCCGCATTTGCAAAACTGCTCTGGCGACTCTGCGGAATGGGATTGGTCATTGGACTGATGGGTTTGGTTGCTGCGGTGGTTCTCGGCAGAAGTTTTCTGACGATCGCATATGGACGCGAGTTCGCAGATGAAAGTGCGATTCTTGTGATTCTCATGTTCGCGTGTGCTGTCAGGATGATCACACTTCCCGTTGCAGCAGCATTGGCTGGTTCCAACCAATTTGTCTGGCTGTTCCGGATTCAGTTGTTAGCAGTTGCGGTCATGGGGGCTTCTGCAGTTGTTCTGATCCCATCTCTGGGGCTTCACGGGGCAGCCTGTTCTGTCCTGATGGTGTCGATTGTCATGCTGGGAACCCATTACTTAGCAACGCGAGTTCTATTCCGACAGTCGGTTGGAGATGCTTCCTGAAGCGAAATTGAGCGACGGGATGATTTTTGGTGAAGAAGGCGCCAGAGTTAACGACTTTGTCAAGATTGAGCATTGAGCGGACGATATCGAATATGCGGGCAGCTGCGCAGACGTATCTGATGTTCGTACCTCGATGGCTGCCAACGCGATTTCCGGGGGGAAATGCCAATCTTGAAAAGTCCAAATTTTTTCATCGTGGGTGCGCCGAAGTGTGGAACGACTGCGCTGCATACCTATCTTCAAGGGCACCCGGACATTTTCTTGTCGCGAATCAAAGAGCCGCATTTCTATTTGACGGATGTCGCAGGGTACCCAAGGATTTCCTCGCGAAATGAATACAACTCGCTGTTCCGCAGTGCGAATGATCAACATCTTGCTGTTGGCGAGTCTTCAGTTTTCTATCTCTATTCCCACGAGGCGGTTCCGAACATTCTGAATGAGCATCCCGATGCGAAATTCATAGTTCTTCTGCGCGATCCTGTTCAACTGGTTCACTCCCTCCATTCGCAGTACCTTTACGGGTTTGTCGAGTCTGAACAATCGTTTGAGGTTGCCTGGGGACTTCAGAAAGAACGTCGACAGGGTAAGAATCTGCCTCCCTGTTGCAGCTTTCCAGACCTTCTTCAATACAGTCAGGTCGCGATGCTCGGAGACCAGGTCGAACGACTCCTTGATCACGTTCCAGTCGAAAACGTACTTCTTATCGAATTCGACGACCTTCAAGAGTCCGCTCGCGATGTCTACGTTCGAACACTCAATTTTCTCGAAATATGCGATGATGGCCGCAATGAATTCCCGCGTATTAATGGCAACCGTCGGCATTCAAATCCGTGGCTGTCACGGATGCTGATGCACCCGCCGTTTCCGCTGAACCACTTGAAGAATGCCGCCAAGAATCACCTGCGACTGCATGACACGAAAATCATGGCGTGGATTTACGAAAAGATGCAGGTCAAAGTCTCACGACCGCAACTTGACCATGACTTTATTCAGTCGCTTCATGACCATTTTGCCAGCGACCAGAGAAAGCTACGTCAGTTACTGACACCAAGACTTACAAGGTGTGCGTGACGGCCCGACGGCTTTCGACGTGGTGTCATCGCGGTCAGAAACAGATTTCATGCTGTTTGATCAACGTGGCACGGCTGGAGCCGGTCCAAATCGCAGGGATGTCAGAAATTCACGATCTCGATTCGCAAGGGCTTCAACCAGTCCTGTGTCGACGGTGACAGAAAGTGTTGCCTGTCGACCGGATGGATCCGCGATCAGGTAAAAAATCCAGGTGAGAGGACGTTCTCCGTCAACGCCTGTTGCGACAATTTTCAGAATATACCGTCGATCCGTTGTTCGAATAACTTCTCCCGTTCCGATCGTTCGCAATCGTTCTCCCATCGCCTGACGGATATCACGCTGAAAGTCCGATTCCGAAAGATGCTCACCAGGTTTTGCCGGTGCGATCGGTGCCAGATCACACTGAGCGACAAAGTTGCCGTCGTCAATCAGGCGAAAAATCGCAGCCTTTTCCTGAATCTTCCAGAGATGCCAGTATCGTGGATACTCGAATCCGATATTCCAGGGCGATTCGAATCGCAAATGGCGGGCTGTTGGTGTCGGTTCATTCATCGCAGAGTCAATCAATTTCTGATCGGCCAGTTTTCCAGGTGTCGGTGCCGGGCGTCGCAGCAGCCGAACGCGCGCTGTGAACTCGAACGCCGGTGAGACTGGACCGAATCCCCGTTTTTCGACCTGCGTAAAATCGCATTGTGAAATGCATTTCTGCGTCAGGTCATATTCGTAAAACCCGTTCACGGTGATCTGACTGACTGCCGAGAGTGCAGCCCCTTCGAGTGTCCCCTCAAGCTTGATTCGTGCTACCTGCTTTTCCACACTGGCGAACGTGAACGTCAGTTCTCCCTTTACGACAGCGTCCAATGCCGTCAGCATCTGAAACGCCCAGGTAGGTGCCGTCCATTTGTCTCCAACCGAGACTGGCTTGGAGGGAAGCAACGCCATCAAGGCCAGGCTGTCAGCAGGTGATCGGATCAGATCTAGTTCGTTGGAAGTGAGTGGTCCCCCCAGGCTATAGAGCTCAACTCCATCGGCACGCCCCTGAGCCACAAGCAACTTCAGCGGGGCAGCCAGTTGTGACGTCGACTTTTGCCCCCCGACTTCAATGTCCGCGTGAGTCTGTTCATATTCACGGACAGAACGAAATAGCTCGGTCTCGGTTCCGGGGCCGAGCAGCCGCCGCTCGCGATAAGACAGGGCTGCTGATGCAACCAGCGGCAACGGGTCGATTTTGGGCGATGGTTGAGTCTTGCCCGTAATATCAATCCGGGTCCCAACTCCGAAGATTCGCGTATCATCAACCGGCTCTTCGAGTCGGTAGGTTTCAGCAGCCTGAGTGACGATGCAGACAGACATCGCCAAGCCGAGCCAAGCCATCCGTGACCAGCACATGATCCATTCCTTCCTCAGTCGTCACTGACCGCGTCTTAGACGCACTTCTCAAGTGTTATCTTCAAAGGATCGCTGAACATTTGCCAATTGAGACCGTTCGTGCATCGCCAGAGCGGCAGCAACAAGACCATCCAGATCGAGACCGATCTCGGTGAGTAGTTCTTCTCGCTCACCATGCTCAATAAATCGGTCAGGAATTCCAAGGCATTTCAAGTTGCTCGTTCCCACACCGGCTGCGCTGGCTGTTTCCAGAACGGCCGATCCGAATCCGCCACAGACCGTGTTTTCTTCGACGGTCAGCACAAACCCGGAGTGTTCCAGAGCCCGCAAAATCGTCTCCTGATCGATCGGTTTGGCGAACCGGGCATTGATGACACCGACATCGAGTCCATCCTGCGACAATCGCTCAGCCGCTCGCACACACGTTGGAAACAGGGCTCCAAAAGCGATGAACATTCCGTCTTCGCCCCAGCGCCAAACTTCAGACTTACCGTGTTCAATGGGGCATTCAGGACGTTCGACAATCTCGGTGTTGGCTTTAGGATAGCGGATTGATGTCGGACCAGAATGTGACAGTGCGAAATCCAGCATCGGTGCTACATCAAGGTCGTCTCCCGGAGCCATGACGGTCATGTTCGGGAAGATACGCATATAGCTGTTGTCGAAGACACCATGATGGGTCGGACCATCAGGACCAGCCAGACCGCCACGGTCGAGACAGAATGTGACGGGCAGGTTTTGCAGCGCCACTTCCTGAAAAATGTGGTCAAAACTTCGCTGCAGGAACGTGCTGTAGATATTCACGATCGGGCGCAATCCCGACTTGGCCATCCCCCCCGCAAAAGCGACGGTATGCGCTTCGCAGATTCCCGTGTCGAAGAATCGATCCGGGAAATCCTGTCGAATCTTACCGAGCTTGTTTCCTTCACACATCGCTGCCGTCAGGACGCAGACTTTCTGATCACGCTGCATCGAATCGTAAATCGCATCGCTCATGGAATTCGTATAAGCACGTGATGACGATTTCTTGACCGAAAGAATCTCGTTACGGGAACTGCGCTCAAACGGCGGTGGAGCGTGAAACATCACGGGATCTTCACAGGCTGGATTGAATCCATGCCCTTTCTGTGTGAAGACATGCAGCAATACCGGACCACTCACTTCCTTGACCATTTCGAGGTAACCACGCAGTGACACCAGATCGTGTCCATCGACAGGGCCGATGTAGCGGAATCCCATTTCTTCAAACAGCATACCGCCATGAAGAAATCCCTTGATTGCATCCTTGAATTGTCCGATCGCCTGTCTTGAGGAATTCCCGACAAGCGGAAGTTTGTTCAGCAGCCAGTTCACGTCGCGTTTCAGGCCGTTGTAAAACGGGGCAACGCGAGCTTTGTCCAGGTATTTCGCGAGCCCCCCCACGCGTGGGCAAATCCCCATCTTGTTGTCGTTGAGGATCACGAGCAGATCTTTTTTCAGCTCGGCGGCATTATTCATCGCTTCGAAGACAACGCCCGACGGGAGTGCGCCATCTCCGATCACGGCGACCGACTTGCGTCCATTCTGGCCAAGGAGATCGTCCCCTGCCTTCATCCCCAGAACTGTGGAGACGCTCGATCCCGCATGTCCAGTCATAAACAGGTCGTATTCACTCTCGTTGGGATTGGGGAATCCCATCAGCCCGCCACGGGTTCGAATCGAACTAAAACGGCCAAAACGTCCCGTGATCAACTTATGGGGATAAATCTGGTGTCCCGTATCCCAGATTAATCGATCTTTCGAGAAGTCGAAGACCAGATGGAGCGCCAGGCAGAGTTCCACCACTCCCAGGTTGCTGGCAAAGTGAGCAGACCGTTCCTGCACGAGGTTGCAGAGGGCCTCGCGGATTTCGTCCGAAAGTTGCAAGAGCTGTTGGTCGCTCAATCCTCGAAGATCCAGCGGCGATTCAATCCGCGGCAAGAGTTCGAAATCTTTCATGATTGCTCTTTCGGAATGCTTCGCAAGTGCGATTTTGTGAATGAGTTACAGAACAAACTATGTTTAACGCCGGTTAGTGGTCTCGTTGAGTCACAAACTTTGCTAATGCGATCAACTTCTCGGCGCGGTGTCCCAGCGGTTGCAACGCAGCACACGCATCATCAATTAACGCATCCGCCTTGCGGCGACTTTCATCAATTCCAAGCAGTCCCGGATAGGTCATTTTTCCCAGTGACGCATCCTTCTGAACCTCTTTTCCCAGTTTTGCGGCATCGCCCGTGACATCCAATAAGTCATCCGCAATCTGGAAGGCTAAACCAACGGATTTTCCGAAGTGCTCCAGGCGATTGATCAAATTCTGGTCTGCCTGAGCGACCCTGGCCCCGAGAGTGACCGCACTTGTAAGCAACCGCCCTGTCTTACGTCGATGAATTGCTTCGAGTTGACGCAAGCTGACGGCAGGGGCCTGATTTACTTGTGATTCGTGACCTGTTGCTTCGGCTTCCAGATCTGCAACCTGACCTGCCACCATTCCACACCAACCGGAGGCGCTGGCAAGGTCCGCACAGCAAGCCGCTGCCACGGTCGCCGGGGTGGTAAATTGAGCGACAATTTCGAACGCCAGGGTCAGCAGGGCGTCTCCCGCCAGAATCGCCATAGCTTCGCCAAAAACCTTATGGTTTGTCGGGCGGCCGCGGCGAAAGTCGTCATCGTCCATTGCCGGAAGGTCATCGTGGATCAGGGAATAGGTATGGACCATTTCGATGGCACAGGCTGCAGGAAGTGCGGCGTCGACTTCGCCACCGCAGGCTTCTGCCGTCAGAAGAACCAGCAGAGGCCGCAGACGCTTTCCACCCGCAAGCAGGCTATATGCCATCGACTCGCGTAGTTTTGATGGGCAATCCGCTGCAGAAGTACAGGAATCGGCACTGACGTAATGTGCCAGACGCGTATTAACGCGTTCTCGCAGGCCTACAAGATCGGCTTCGAGGGAGCTACCCTGAACAGTCATACCAGCGTCCGCGTCCTTGCGCCACGTTCGTTCCTGCCACATGACATCATGCGGCCAGAGTCGACCCATTCCATCGCTGCAATATCGTACCGCTGTCAAACGCCGGCGCAAAGGGGGAACCACATAATCGCCCCCTGACCGGCGGTCACATCTAAACTTGCGAGATGAGTGGCAAGCGAGTTGCGCTGCGATGCGGGCGCTGGCGTGTTTAGCATCGTTGCCAGGCGGAACCGAAGGCCGCCGAGATCAGATAGCGGCCAAAAGGTGGCTCGAGGGCTGCGGCTTTGAAGGAGTCCGACTAAAACAAACAGCCGCCCCGAAATTCGGCGCGGCTGTGAGATCCGTCTTTAAGTCAGAATGACTAACGCTCGAGGCGATAGCAACCGCTGGCTTCGTCGTGAACGATTCCTTCGGTGTTATACAGGCATTGATACAGGACATTGCGGAAGTTTCGGCTGGTGCTTCTGTAGCCAGTCTCGGTGACTTTTCCGGCCAAATCGGCCAGCGTGAAGCCCTTCTTATTCTTGCCGAGAATCTCCAGAACAACTGCACGTAGAGAGGTTTCGTTCTTGATTCGTCGTCGGCGGCGGCGAACACGGCCAATCGTACCACCTTCTCCGACGATTTCCTGGATTTCCGCATCCAGCTTATCGAGTTCCTTCTGGGCAGCGTCGCGGCGCTTGGCCAGATCCTGAAGTTGACTCTTTCGCTCGTCCAGGATGCGCTCTAAGTCGGCAACACTGAAGCCTGCCTGCCCTCGTGACATGCTAATGACCTTTCTTTGGGGGAATAGTTTTGGCCCACGCACTAATTCAACTTAACCTACCTAGGTGTGAATTGGTTTTCAATTCACATTGACATCCGTCTCGCTGATTTCGTCAAATCCACATACGGCGCCATGGGTTAGTTTACCAGCAAGGTTATCCATAGTATGAATAGTGATTCAGGCGAGAACGCTTTCAGAAGCCAGATTCAATACGCTCGACAGTAGAATCATAGTTACCAGCAGGCATGTGACGAGACGCCCGGTGTGTAAAAATGCGCCATGGCTTTTTTGTGCTGTATCAAGGGGTCGCTGCTTACGCTGCCGGAAGGGTGATTTCGACGCGATTCGGGCGATTCGCTTTTGTGGTCGCAGTGCGTCAAAAAAGTCTGCGCAGTCTGGGTAGAAGGTTCTTGTGGTAAGACATTCTTCAGGTGGCTTGGCACATAATTCGAACGTGGGATTCCGCAGTGGACGGGGGAGTTGGTTGATGGCTGGTTGAATTGACCAAAAGTTCAGGTTGACCTTCTCTGCGGATCTCTGTTATAGCCCTGCGGCGAGCCGGGGGGCTGATGGCAGTGTCCGGCGTTTGCTTGCCGTTGTGCTGGGTTTCGCGGGGCGTCGCAGGTGCGGCGTTTCTCGGGCTCTCACAGACTTCGATCAGTTCGCCTTTCGTCGTTAGGAGATACGCCCGTGTGCGGAATTGTCGGATATGTGGGACCAAAGCAAGCGTACGACTATCTGATCGAAGGTCTGTTTCGTCTTGAGTATCGTGGGTATGACAGTGCCGGAGTCGCGATTCAGAATGGCGATGCGATTGCCATTCGCAAGAAGACAGGTCGCGTCGGTCAGCTGGCCGAACTCGTAAAGCAGCAGCCAGTCAGCGGTTCCACTGGTATCGGCCACACTCGCTGGGCCACGCACGGCGAGCCAAGCGATGTGAATTCACATCCTCACACGGGTGGAAACGGCGAGGTTGTCGTTGTTCATAACGGCGTTATCGAGAACTACGCTTCGCTTCGAAGTCAATTGCAGGAAATCGGTTACGTGTTTCGTACAGGAACCGATACCGAAGTCGCTGCGCACCTGATCGCGCATCATCTGAGTGAAGAAATCAAGCTGGGCGGCGATCCAGCAGACTCGCAGACATGCCTGCGGGCCGTGGAGGCAGCAATCAAGCGGGTCAAGGGAACCTACGGCCTGGCGATCATGTTCCGCGATGTTCCGAACATGCTGATCGCCGCACGTCTCGGCAGCCCGCTTGTTGTCGGTATTGGTCGAAACGAACACTTTCTGGCGAGCGATTCCAGTCCGCTGGTTGGTCATACAGACGAAGTTGTTTATTTGAATGACCATGAAATCGCGATCATTACGGCTTCGGAATTCAAACTGAAGCATCAGCACAGTGGTGCCCAGACTCCTTCCATCAAGGTGCTGGAGCAGACGTCCCAGGACACGGACCTGGGTGACTTTGAGCACTACATGCTGAAGGAAATTTTTGAGCAGCCGCAGACCATCGAAAATGCGTTGCGAGGTCGTCTGGACGACGATGAGGCGACCGCCAAGTTCGGTGGCCTGAACATGGATCCGCAGGACCTGCGACGGATTGACCGCATTGTGCTGACCGCCTGTGGAACCAGCTGGCACGCCGGCCTGGTGGGCGAGTATCTGATCGAAGAATTCGCTCGTATCCCTGTTGAAGTCGAATACGCCAGCGAATTGCGTTATCGCAACCCCCCCCTTTCCGATCGAACTATGATTTTCGCCATCACTCAAAGTGGTGAAACGGCAGATACACTGGCCGCCATGCGCGAATGCAAGCGCAAGGGCCATCCAACACTGGCCATCTGCAATACCGTCGGATCTTCGATTGCTCGTGAAGCTGACGGAGGAATCTACCTGCATGCTGGACCTGAAATCGGCGTCGCATCCACCAAGGCCTTCACGTCACAGGTGACCGTTCTGACATTGCTGGCGATGTTTCTGGGACGAATGCGACACCTGTCGTACCCGGCCGGAAAACGAATCATCAGTCATTTGCGAGACATGCCCGACAAGATTCGCAAGACTCTTGAATGCAACGAAGCCGTTAAGGAAGTGGCTCGCAAGTACTACACCGCAGAGAATTTTCTGTACCTCGGTCGCCAGTACAATTTCCCGGTGGCGCTCGAAGGGGCGTTGAAACTGAAGGAAATCAGCTACATTCATGCGGAAGGTTATCCTGCCGCAGAAATGAAGCATGGACCGATCGCACTGGTCGACGAAGAAACCCCCAGCGTCTTCATCGCGCCTCGCTGTCAGATTTACCCCAAGGTGATGAGTAACCTGGAAGAAGTTCGGGCGCGACGTGGACCCGTTATCGCAATCGCCTGTGAAAGCGATGACAAAATCGCCAAGCTGGCAGATGACGTCATCTATGTTCCAGACGTCGATGAGTACCTGCAGCCGCTTGTCACTTCTATTCCGCTTCAATTGCTGGCTTATCACATCGCGATCCTGCGCGGATGCAATGTCGATCGACCTCGCAACCTGGCAAAGAGCGTGACCGTCGAATAGTCAACCCCGTCAGGCGTGCCCAGGTTGTGCCAACGTTGACATACTTTGTCAGGCGCGATCGCGGTAATACAGCACGGTTTTGCGAACCCCTCCCAAGAGCGACGTTGGCTGCCAGTCAGGAAACAGATTCGCAATAAAGTTGGGGCGCGGTGGAATATTGGCGGGGATCGACGGGCCGTCGACATGAATTCGGCCCGCCGACGTTGGAACTATTTCTGCAATCGCCTGAACGAAGTCCTCTGTCGTTGCCAGTTCGCCCGGCAGATCAACCACTGTCGCGCCCGGAGGACATTCGAAGGCCGCTCGAACAAACGCGGTTGAGACATCCTCAACATAGTCATATCCGACGCGTCCCCGGTAGCCGATGGTGAACTCCTCGCCATTGACAGCCGCTCGGGCAGCCAGCGATGGCCCGGCGGTCAGCCCCTGATCGCGCTCGGGACCATAGACAACATGAGGGCGGACGGCGACTGAAGCGACTTGATATTGTCGCCAGTACTGTTCGACGATCAGATCCACAGCCTGTTTAAACGCCCCATAAAACGTGGGTGGTCGATTGGGCTGATCACTCTCGACAGCTTCGGGACCGTAAACCGCATACGAACTGGCGTATGCGATTCCCTGAATCTGCTGCGATCGACGCGCGGCTTCGAAAAGAGCTGTGCTTCCGAGCACATTCACCTGACATCCCAGCCACGGATCCTGTTGACACGCAGGGGTTAACAATGCAGCCAGGTGAATAATGTGTGTGATGCCGAATCGGTCGATCGTTTCCTGCAATCCGACCGGGTCCAGCAAAGAAACGTCGACTCGATTGACGCGAGCACTGTTCTCGCCAAGGACGCGCTGCCAGCGATCAGGCTGCGGTTGATGATCCACGACAATGGGGGTTGCACCCTGAGCGAGCAAATCGTGCAACACCCATGTTCCAATGAATCCGCATCCTCCTGTCACCAGCACGTTTTTCACGTTGATTGCCTCGGCTGCATTGATGGTAACAACATTGCCACTCACGTTGTGATCCAGAATGTACTGATTTTCTGCGGATTCATCGACCGTCGACTTAAATCTTCGTAGACTGTCATTAATTGCGAAGGCTGGCCGATGGGAGCGGGCCGATAGCCGCAATGTGCCACTCAGGTTACGACGAAGGAGTTATCGTGTCGTCTGAAGCAGTATTACCGGGTGGTTTCAAGCCGCGCTGGACGTGGCGAATGTTTGGCAGTGCAGCGCCCGTTTTTCCCGGCTTCGAAGTCGATATCTGTGAAAGGGTTCCTGATGTTGAAAAGCCCGACGCCGTCTGGCACCGCGAGCGTGCTCGTGAAATGCTTCAGGCCCATCCCGAGATTAAGCAACTGTTCGGCTATTATCCGCTGACAGCTTTCTGGTGCGTCCTGATGGCCGGAATCCAGCTTGGCATCGCGGCTGCGATGAGTCACTTTCCGTGGTGGGTGGCAATCCTGACGGCCTACTGCGTCGGTGCACTGCTCAATATCACGCTTTTCCAATTGGCTCACGAATGTGACCATTTGAACGTCTTTCGGTCGAAGTTCTGGAATCGTTATCTGTTCATGGTCACGTCGATTCCAATGTTTCTTTCCGCTCACCACACCTGGTGGATTGAGCACATCGTGCATCACAACGACATGAGTGCGACGAAGGATTTCACGACTCGTCGGCGATCCTATTTCCTGGCGACCCGCCGGACATCGCCGTTGTTTGTCCCCTATTCCCTGTTCATGGTCGTGATGCAGGCGATGCGAAGTGCTTTCGGGCTGTTGCTCTATGTCTTCACTTCGCTGTTGCTTGGCCGCCTCGAACCGAATCGCTTTACATTGGCGGTGCTCGGCGACGAACACCTGGTCTCGGGATACCAGAAAGAGGGAATCACCAAATACGCGGTTGTCTATCCAGTTGTCAGCTTTGCCGTATATGGACTGCTGTTCTGGTACGGGGGCTGGATGCCGCTCGTTTACCTGCTGTTCAGCCAGGTCTTTTTCACGGGCTATCTTCACCCTTATTGCCTGGGGTGGGTCCTGGGAATTTCGCATTTCCATGGACGCAAGAACTATCAGCCTACGGCATCGCATTACGGACGGCTGATCAACCTGACCACGTTCAATGCCGGTTTGCATGTCGAACACCACGACATCGCCGGGATTCCCTGGTTCCGACTTTGGAAACTCCGTGAAATCGCCCCCGAGTTCTTCAACAACCTGGAACCGATTCGGTCCTACACAGCGCTGGGGATGCAGTTCGTGTTCGCGGGGAAGGACAAGTTCGAAGACAACTTCAATACTGAGACATATCGCAACCTGGAACGATTTCGGGAAACAACCCCGGCAGAAGTCCAGTCTGGACAGCCGTAATGCTGTTGTCTGATTCTGGGCCTCTCTTCATCTTCGTGCTCTTCGAGTCCTTCGTGGTAATCCAATTCAGCCGACAACAGCCAAACGTCTCGTACGGTCTTTTTTCACCACGAAGAGCGCGAAGGACACGAAGGATTCAGAGAACCAAAACTTCGTGGGTTCGTTCGTCGGCGGTGTGTCACAAAATGCCGTAAGGCGGCGGGTATTTGGTGTCATCTTTGAGATCGACGGGTGGCCTGGACTGGAGCGGACGGGAGCGTCTTCGCGAAGTCCCGGAATTTGCGATCCCTGCGAGGATCGGGGCTTCCATTAGAGACCACTGCGAGTTGCGATCAGAAAATCGGCGATTTCAAGAAATGCCAGTTGCCATGTTATTCAGTATGGAGCGTCAGGAACCGCGAGTCCGCTTGATTAGTTGTAGGGTGGAGTCAATGTTACCGACATCTTTGATTTTGTGCTTGCCAGTTGCTGCCGCCATGAATTTTGAGACATCGATCAGCCGGAACGCGCTAGCGTCCGGTTCCGATGGACGCTAAGAAACAACTTCCACCGCGCGAACTCGCTGAACGATTAAGACGAGCGAGATGACGCAGACTGCGGAGAGCACTGCCAGGCAGTATTCCGCGGAAGGGATCTTCTTTTCGTCGAGTGATCCGAAGCAGTAGCGTCCCAGGCGATGCATGTCGTCCCACAGGCCCAAGAGCAGCCAGTAGCGGTTGCCGTCGATGGCTCGCATCGCGTCGGCCAGTCCCTTCAGCAGGACAAACAAGCCGAGCCAGGTCATGACCAGCGGCACCGTTCGTGGAACCCACGCGGCAATCGCGAAGATCAACAGGCTCTGTACGACCGCCAGGATGACTCCGTATCCCAGGATTCCGGTCAGGATGCGGGGATGATCCAGGAAATACTGAAACGAGTTGCTCAGGGTTCCATATTCGATGTACAGGATCAATGCGGGGATTGTTGTCACAATTGTGACGACGGCCGCCACGGTCAAAAGCTTTCCAACGATGTAATGCCAGCGACCGATTCGTCGCGACAGGTAAAAGATCATTCCTCCCTGGCGGTAGTCCCCACCGATCAACGTTGATCCGGCAAACGCCAGCAATAGAGCACAAATTGTCGCCTGGGCAAACATGAACTCGGCATACGCGTCGCCAGTACCCGTCACTTTGTACCGGTCGAGGAATCGGGCGATATTCTCGTTTTGAACGGCCAGAGTCGCCTTCAGATAGATGAATGCAAAGTGAAACAGAAAATTGAGCAATCCGAGCCCGATCAGGATCCAGAAGACCCAGCGCCTAAAGATCAGCAGCAAGCCAACTCGAACGATAGAGAGACAACTCCACCAGTTCGATCGGGGCTGGCCATCCCAGGCACGATAGCCGGCCTGATCCAGCCGCAGGCCCGTGGATTGTTCCGCTGAGTTCATCGTGCCTGACCAATCTGAAATAGAAGACTCAGGTACGTCGAGGCGACGTGCCTCGACCGAGTTGTTCTCGAGTTATTGTCTGGAATCATGGCTCATGCACCTCTTCAGTCCCGATCAATCGATGATACAACCGGGGTAAGTCTTCCTGCTCGGGAACGATGTCACTGAGGATGACTCCCGATTGAGTCGCCATTTCGAAGAGCTGAAGATTATTCCACCCTGCGGGGACTTCAATCAATGCTTCACTGTCACGCGAAGTTGCTGTCACAACGGGACATGTGCTGCGGAGCGTGGCGAGAAACGACTGGCCGTTCGCAGTCTTGTCGGATCGTATTTCCGGCTCTCGCCAGCGGATGCGATATCGGCCCTGCCAGTGCTGGCGAAGTTCGCCAATCCGACCGCATCCCAGTACGGTCCCTCGATCCATGATGATCACTTGATTGCAAACCCGATCGATATCTCCCAGCAGATGCGTGGAAAGGATCAGCGACTTTCCGTGACGACTGGCAATCGCATGCAGCAACCGCAGCATCGCTTCGCGACCCTGTGGATCAAGCCCAGCCGTCGGTTCATCCAGCAACAAGAGTTCGGGATCGTGGACCAGTGCGGCAGCGAGTTTCAGTCGCTGCTTCATGCCGACAGAATAATCGTCGCAGCGGCGATAGCGAACTTCGTCCAGTTCCAGGTATGACAACACTTCGTGGGCACGTCGCAGGGCCTGACGTCTGGGCATCCCGGACAATTCGCCGGCCAGGCCGACAAGGTCGACTCCGCGCATGCCAGGAATCAGCGATTCTGCTTCCGGCATAAATCCAATCCGCCCGCGAAGCTCGCTTCGTTGGCGTACAAGGTCTCGCCCGAGAATCGTTCCACCTCCCGAAGTCGGAACCATCAAGCCGAGCAGGATTTTGAGCAACGTTGACTTACCAGCACCGTTCTGACCGATCAAGCCGATCGCACCTGACTGGACTTTCAGGCAAACATCTTTGAGAGCCTGAAACTTTCCGTAAAAGTGCGACAGGTGAGATAGCTCGATCAACACCGGTGGCGCGTTGACGCTCAAGGCTGGCGAGGAATGTTCATTGGACATGACGAAACCTGACACGGTCATACGGGGGCCAATGTCATTTGGGATAGTCACGCCACAGCCAGCGCAGAGTCTCGGGCAACAGCATTCCGCCATGCTTTCCGCTGTGTCCGCCATCACCGAGTTCAAACTGATAGTCGTAGCCTTTGAACTTCAAAGAGGATGCCATCTGTTGATTGGCCAGCGGCCAGTGCCCGTGCAGGTTGTCGAGGTCGTTGGTTCCGTCCTGCAGGAAGATTCGCAGCGGCTTCTTTTCCGTTTTGCGGATCACAGCCGGATACACATGTCCGCCACGAATGTTGGTAAAGCTGCCGATGTGGCTGATCACTTTTCGGAACTGGTCGGGACGTTCCCACGCCACCGTAAAGGCACAGATCCCTCCGGAGCTGATCCCGCATGTTCCACGACCTTCGGGATCGTTCGTCAACTTCAAGTCGTGCTTTTCGACGAGTCCCGGCAGGACTTCATCAATCAGGAATTTTGAGTATTGATCCCCGAGCGAGTCATATTCAAAACTGCGATTACTGCGATCCTTCTGACCGGGCTGAGCAGCCGGAATGGTCCCGGGACTCAGAAAAATTCCGATCGTGACAGGCATTTCCTTGCGGTGAATCAGGTTGTCGAACACGACAGGAACTCGGAATTGACCGTTTTCGTTGACATATCCGCCACCATCCTGAAAAACCATCAGACAGGCTGGCTTGGAGCCATCGTACTGAGCGGGAGTGTAGATCCAGTAATCGCGAACAGTCCCCGGAAAGACCTTCTCACT
This sequence comes from uncultured Planctomycetaceae bacterium, assembly GCA_964609845.1. Taxonomy (GTDB): domain Bacteria; phylum Planctomycetota; class Planctomycetia; order Planctomycetales; family Planctomycetaceae; genus Schlesneria. The sequence goes on from CAZSTW010000079.1 coordinate 26,033, forward strand.
GGTCCATTTCCCTGTGACTACTTTTCCTTTGGGAACCCCTTCCTGACGCTGTGAATCCGGACCAAGCTGATAATCGTCGGCAGCGAGCGTTAAGGCCGTTCCACAGGACAAGAGCAGAAGTGCGAGCAGTGAGCTTTTCACAAGCATGTTGAACCTCGAGTGAAACGAAGCATTGCAGTGCAGATTGGTAACAGACGTACGGTAAAAGGACAAATCGCCGAACGCAAACGAATCGAGCATGTTCAATTCGGATCAGTTTCTGGGGGAAGCGGAATCGCACCAGCGGCAGGTTTACCGTGCCCAGCCTTGATATACGCCGCGCGTTGCCTGGCGTATTCCTCGGGCGTCAATTCCTCCGTCATTCCGGCCGACTGGGATTCCGCGAAGAATCGCTTCAGGTAGTTGACGCACCAGCCACAACCCGTCCCTGCCCCGCCACATTCCGTCAGCTGACTGGCCCGTCGCGGCTGATAGACGCGGATAAAATTGACGATTTTCCGCTTTGAAATATGAAAGCAGTAGCAAATGGTGTCGTCGAGTTCCATGACGTAGTTCTGTCTGAATCCTGAGTAGTTGCCGTACAACAGGTTTTTAACCTGATCTCCGCGAAAGTACCACGAACAATCTCAGACTGAAACCAACTCACTCAACGACGCATGCCTTCAATTCGACAACACATGCAGCGAAACCGTAACAACCCGGTCGCCCACGAAGTAAAGTTCCAATGTGCTCTTTGGCAATAGACTCGTGTATCGCAGTTTCAACTCGGACTTGCCGTCAAAGTTCCACGTCAGCCGTTCAGACGGTTTGCCCAAATCACGTTCAATCTGCTCGTTCGATTTCCCTTTCAGTGAATTGATCCACTTTCCCGTTTTGTCGCTGGCTTCGACAACCTCCTTGGGAACTCCGGCAGGTGGAGCCTCGGCGCGTAGCCCGCCGACAAACAGCAAAGTTCCTGTCAGCAAAATGCAGTAGTGTGCTCGCATGGAAAGTTCCAGGATTCAGTCGCGAAAGTATGTGGATTCTCGTGAGGGCGTATACCGAACGGCAAGATGAGGTGTCTCGGTTCGTTTTTGTCCGCCCGCCAGAGACTTCAGCCCGGCTTCGACCAGACCGCTCGTTAGCATGGTTCGTTCTACGGGGTAGGGAGCCTGCCCCGTCATGAACATTGTTTCGGCCGCGTTCATCAAGGCCGCGGAATAGACGACGTTTGGATTCGGGGGGAGATGGAACTGTGTCGAAAGAGGTTCTGCGTGCCCTTTCAGCTTTGCCGCAAATGTGAAATCCTGAACCAGCCCGTTCATCAGCAGCATCGTTGATCGAGTTCCGTCTACATACTCAATCCGGTAGGCCACGGGTTCCTTGACCCACTGCTTCATCTGTTCCTGAGTCGGATAACGGTGACTGAAGGATTCGGGCTGATTGAGCGTATGGCTGCGCGACAGACACGCTTCAAACAGCCGAGGGTTCCAACCCCCTGCCTGCCATGTCCCGGCGTTCAATGTCGTCCAGACTGCATCTCCACGCAGGGCCTGAACCGCGGCAACGCCCGTTTCGCCACCTTTGCGTCGTTCCGCCATACATTGCAATGTTTCCAGAGCATGGAAGTCGTAAATATCGACCGGTCCAAAAGCGACGCACATCATCTCTTCAACTTCAGACTCGAGGGGAAGGTCGATGGCGGGCATGCGCCAGGTGACGGGTAACGACGATCCTGCGAGGAACGGAAATTTCATCGACTTGGAGATATCGACCATCTCTTTGGCCCATTCAAATTTCCAGGACAGGTGCTTGTCGTTGAACACCGGAGTCGTCCGTCCGTCTTTTCCAAACACTTCAGCGACCTGCTTGAAGAACTGATAGCGAGGGTACTGTTTCTGGCCAAACTCGTTGATGGGATAATCGCCGTGCTCACCAATAATCAGCACCGCATCGACGGCCAGTTTGTCGCCGCCACAACGCAGAGTTTCTGCGATTGTCGGATAGATTTTGAAGCCGAATTCCTTTTCACGCTGCCGACTGAGGTCTCCCTCTGGCGACTGGTCGACATACGCCGAAACAACTTCAATCGACGGTTTGTGCCAGCGGCCTCGCAACGGGTAACCATGCAGAAATCTCTCGGCCATATGCCAGGCGTGGGAACGATAGTTCCACAGCGTTGTGACGACCGCGAGTTTCTTGACGCTGGGCTTGGACTCACCCGCTCGAACAAGTGACGTTCCCAGCAATCCGGCACCCGTCGCGGCAAGGAAGTTTCGTCGATTCAGCATGTGATTTCCTGAATTACGTGGACGTGGGACAATGGGTCATCAGTTGGGAAACGCTGGCACGCTTCAACGCGTGGTACGGGCGATCTCGTTTTCTCTCCAGGATTCTTCATACATCCGGAAGCCCGATTGAACATTTGTTGTTGCCTGCCGGATCGCTGTTCGAAGCTTTTCATCCTGCAATGAGACTCCCGTCGTTCGCAGCAAATGTGCAGCCTGCGCTGCGGTCGCTTCGTCGTAGCCCGACAGTCGTTTACAAAGTTGATCGAAGTCTTTGACTTCTGTTACCAGTCGCTGCGCAGAGTCGCGAGCCGAGGTTCGCTTTCCGTCGCCGTCCCCGTCAATCCAAACAGCACCACTGCAACCGATGACCTGAGTTCCAGGGTCGGTCGATATCGGTTGATACGGTTTCGCAGTTCGCCACCACGGCCCTTTGACTCCAGGCCCGGTTGCGATGGCGACCAGATGCACATCGTGACGTGGTCTGGGAATTGACCATTGCCCCGTCCACTGAACGCCGAGCGGTCGGTCGCTCGACTCCTTAATCTGCACGAGTTCGTCTCGAATCAATGTTCCGTTCGAATAAAGTTGGACTCGATCGGCTTTCACCCAATGCGGACCAAGAATTCGTAGATCAAGCCGAACGTCACCAACGCCGCCGGGTGCCAGTTCGCCGGAAGTGTGTTTTTCGTTGACAGTCAATTCGGTCAGCAGTCCGTAACTGACCATGACTCGCCCCTGCAGAAAGTTGTTGACGGCCGCGTCGACGTCCAGTTGGCCGGGATCACGGTCATCGCAGCGAATATATGTTCTTCCCTGTCCGACAAAATGTCGCGCGACATCATGAGAATCGCTGCTGCCGACGGGGGTCACCTGATAGCCGTGATTCAGCAGTCCCATCCAGTCAAGAAAAAGTCGCAGTGGATCGGTCTGCGTAGCCCCAGAGTTGACGACTTCCATTCCCTGAAATCGAAACGGCCAACCATCCAGATTTTCACCGACGACAGCATTGTGAAGGGCCGGGCCAAACGGTCTGACACCACTATGCAAATCACGCGCATGGTTCAAAATGGCGATTTTGACTCCCGGGGTTTGCTGCAGGGCGTCAAATAACAGACTCCAGTCGGTCTGCTTGTGATTGGGTGTCCGCGCCCCTGGATTCACGGGAAAAATATTGAAGTGTCCGCGCGGGGTCGTCACTTCATTTCCGATGACGGGAGTAAAGTATTGCCGCACTCCCAGCTTCTGAGCGATCGGATGGAAATCGATTTGAACGTTGTGATCGGTGGCAATCGCCAGTTCAATTGCTTCGCCAGCCAGCGTGATCATTCGCTCCTCGACGGTCGAGTCACCGTGCCCCGAATGAGTCAGTGTGTGAATGTGCGGATCGCAAGCGACGTAGCCCGGCGTTGGGACTTCACGCTGAATCGATAACGTCTGACGATGAGTCTGCCCAGCTTGAACTTCGAATTCCGACTGATCCAGTGAATACTCAAATCCTCGTCCCGCGTAGATCTGGTACTTCCCGGCGGGAAGCTTGACGGTTGCGTTGCCCGTCGCTGAATACACCGTCCCCGGACGAATCGCCAGTTCATTTGACGATGGCGTACCGAAGGAGACCATTGAACCTTTCGAGTCGAGAATGGTCAGGCGACAGGGGGTGAGTTTTCCCGTAGGTCGGTCCGTGACAGAAACCTCAAGCGTGGATTCGCCAAGAACTTCCACTAGTGGTCTGGGATCGAGGCGAATCTCACCGACCCGGATGTCATCGATCGGGGACTTGCCCGCTTCGATCACAAGGTGGTTAGGCCCATCTTTCAACAGTTCTGGAGCAACTGCGAAAGCGATCGTCATGTCGTTTTCGTCTTTGACCAATTCTCCAAGTCGTTTTTCATTCAGAGTCACATTCCATTGCTGTTTCACATCCTGCTGACGGAGAAACAGCGAAAGTTCGGAGTTGTTTTTCCGAGCATTGAATGCGATTTCGAACTTGCTGCCTGGTGATGTCTCTGGAAAATCAGACCATTCACGATCCTTGCCGTTTCGCAAATGAATCAGATTCGGCTCGATCTGGATCGGCTCGGCGGACCAACCTGATCCAACGATCAGCAAGATCAGGAGAACGACGCGAGGCA
>CAZSTW010000080.1:0-30139 GCA_964609845.1 uncultured Planctomycetaceae bacterium
TCCTCCGCAGGTCCCACAACCGAACGCTCAGGTTCCGTCGCCGGATCCGCCTGGGCCAATCTATTCGCAGCCATTTGGAACGATGCGAGATCGCACGCCCCCTCCCAAACAGTACCTGGGCGATCCGAACGGCCAAGGTTCCTACCACACGCCGACCGATGCCCCGACCCCCACGGCACAACCGGTTCCACCGCTGGAAACACATGCCCCGGACGGAATCACAGATCGGTTTGGGGTCGCCCCGCCGCCCGGGACCCTGGGACGAACTTACTATCGTCGGACCAAGTCGATCGATGAAAAGAAGCATCCTCGTGTCGGGATCGTACAAGTTCATCTTTCAGAGAACTACGATGTTTCGTCACCGGGTTTGAAAGCCAAATGGACCGGTAAGTATTGGGAACTGGAATCTGATCCGCTGTTGCCAGGCCTGCCACACATCGTTGAGGTCGCCGCCGAATGGGGCCCTGAAGGGGCTCGACAACGAGAAGTCAGAACAATCCGCCTCATCATGGGCCGAATTATTGACGTTGAGTTTTAGTCGTCTCTCCCCACTCTCACATTCGTGAGAGTTGACAGCCCGGTTGCGACTTCGCTACCGGGCTGTTTTTGTTGGTATTCTCCACTCGTCGTTCGATTCTCAACTTGAAGGCGGGGATCTCCCTGGTAACACCTTTTCCGGGACCGGCCGCCGGTGAACCGACGGTCGATGAATAGATATCCCAAGCTACTGAATCCGTCTCGACCTGAATCTGAATCCCACCTAAACTTCGGCGCGTAACATCCGACGTTGCTGACTTTTTCTGGTTGTTTCAGCATAGCAGCCGTCATCGTTTCTTTCCGAGGTTGTGAGATGGCAAGATCTGCGTTCATTCTGTTCGTCCTGATTGGAATCACGATTTTCTGTGGCAATAGCTTTGGGGAACCGACGTCGGAAAAGCTGGTGATTCATCCACATGTTTTCGGGCTCATTACCTGCTGGCCTTCCGATCGCGAGCAACCTGTTGTGACCGAGATCAATCTCGACGCCGCAGATAAGAATCGAAATCAGTTTGATATGTCCCGAGTGAAAACTCGAGGTGGCTGGATTGAATCTCCCGGCGAAGATGGCGAGGGGTTTGAACGATACCGTGTCGTGAAGTCGGACAATGAGCATCTAACCGTCGAGTTTCAGAGCAATGGTGGTGGCACGTACACATCAGCTTCAAGGATCGAATTCGTTATCGAAGATCGCGAGTTTCGCCATAACGGCAAGGTCGTCTCACGGCGAATTCTTCGCGTCGTATCCTGCGACACGAAATGAGAGACCACCTGGCAGGTAGTTGATCGGAGGCGGGACATGGATGAACGGGGGGGCAAATCCCAATTTCCGAGGCGAGTTCTCTTTGCGTTTCTCGGGCTGATCCTGATGTCGTTGATCGCCGGCCTTGGGTATCTGCTCAGAGATTTCCAGCAATCATTGCACGATATTCCGCACTGATCGCCATTCCGCACTGATCGCCTGCCAAGACTGCTGGCGGCCCGCGGTGAATTGCAGTTAACTTGCAGGCGACCGATCCCTGATATGCATACGACAGCTTACGCTGCTACCAAAAGCGGTAGACAATGAGGGATCAGAACAACTGAATTCGCGGCGAACTGCGAGGAATGTCGCTACGGGCACTTCCGTTTCCGTCCGATGCGGCAACACGGGTTTCTTCAGGTTGTTGCTGTAACGGCAAATGATTGAGCCGTGGGCGGAACGTGACGACCAGCATCAGCGGTAAGTACCAGAGCACATACACCCCACCCTGGTGTGGATACCAGAACTGAGTTGCGACAACCACGGCTGTGGAATGAGCCAGCAGGTGCTCGAGATTTTTACGAGTTGGCCAGATCGTGAGTGCGATCAGCATGACGACAAACGTTGCGAAGACTGGGATTCGGTAGGCAGGATTGTAGAGTCCCCAGAAGCCAGCTCCATTTTCTGCCTGGAATGTCAATACGCTCCAGTCGATCGATCCTAAGGTCTGCTGCTTGAATGAATTCGAATCTGCAGAAGTCATGATCAAGCTACCCAGCAAAACGGCTCCAGTCAGGACCAGAGCAAATCCGAACTTCAGAGCTCCCCGCTTCCAGTAAAATGCCATCCAGATCGGCAACAGGAATATCGGAAAGAAAACGGTACCGCAGGCCAGTCCCAGCAGAATGCCAGCGACCATCGGCCGCCTATGCATCGCCACAGACCAGATGATGAGTGCCGCTGGGAGCAGGTGGTTAACCTTGCTGACATCGTACGCAGTGCAGGGGAGCAACAAGTAGAGGGCCGCCATGGCAATCCCCATACTGGTATCACTGAAATGCCAGCGGCCGACTGCAATTAATCCGAGCATCACAGCGAGATGTGACAGGATCGCCATCGTCCGAGCGGCGGCCACCTCTGCGCCACCGGCCAGAGGCAGAACAGGAGTTGCCAGCAGTCGTCCTGCGGGGCCTGTTTCCGTCTTTGGATCAGTTGTTTCCGGTGGCGATGTCGAGACATCCTGCCGCTTCAGCAAATCGTCGGCTCCTCGAACCGTCCGCACCGCGGCCACGTCAGGTTGTTCCGTTGTGATCTTGGTAATTTGAAACAACAACGCTGACGCACAGAGGAAGGCCATCCCCGCCGTATTCAGATTTTGTTCCAGACGAGGTCTGCGTGTAAATGCGGCATCCAAAAGCAGTCGCAACAGCAGCAGCCCCGTCACGGCAAACAGAAACGAATACCCGACAGAGGGCATCAGATTCGTCGAACGAACCAGCAGCAGACCTGGAGCAAGCGCAAGCAGCAAGACCAGATCCAGGTTTCGCACTGACCAGATCCGACCGAACTTGAAGAATACGGCCAGAATTAGAAGCAGTGACAGGTAAAACCAGGTCGGTTCGTTGACGCGATATCCGCTGAGAATCTCTTCCATGCCGCGCTACTCCAAGGGGTGGGCGATCAGAGTCTGGATCCAAACTCAATCCAACTCGCCGCACCCGACCTCAAGCGACAAGGCTATCCGACAGCATACGCACGCGGACGTCCGTAGAAAACACCCGCCTCAATATCATCCTCTACCAAATCCCAAAGAGCAAGCGAATTGCCAGCCCCAACCATCAGACGCCGAACAGTTTACGCCATCCCTGCGGATGGTATTTTCGCCAATGTCTGTCGGATCTGCGGCAAGAAATCTGCGCGTCGTGCGGTGTCTTCGCATCTGGTTTCAACGATTTCGTCCCTCAGGGTGTGATCACAGCGGCATCACGTCAATACTTCACCTGACATGCGCCCGCCTCTGGCTAATGAGCTGTAATCCATTGTCCACAAAGCCATTGCATTCGCGGATGATGAAAGAAACTCTTCCACAGATTACCTTTTGTCGTTGACGAGACACGGCCGTCACGGTGCAGGTAGCCGTACCATTCGCCATGTTCCGGGTCTGCGAAATGGTGGTGGCTCCAATCGTGTATCTGTTGATGCCAGATCGCGTATTTCTCGTTGCCAGTGAGTTCAAAGGCCATCAAAGTAGCAATGATCGTTTCGTCGTGCGGCCACCAGAACTTCATGTCGTGCCAGTACTCTTGAACCGGTTTGTCAAACAGGTCGCGAAAGTAGAGCATGCCACCGTACTCCTTGTCCCAACCCCGTTCCCACATCCAGTCGAGCATGTCACAGCCCAGGCGGATCAGGTCAGGGTTACCCCGATGCTGACCTTCCAGCATGATGAACCACGCTCCTTCAATTGCGTGCCCCGGATTAAGCAATCGTCCATCGCAGTGATCCACGATGTCGCCATTTGGTGCGACAGATTCCATGACGACGCGCAGATCCGGCTTCACGAACCAGCGGCGAATCTCGTCGATGCAGCGGTCAATCCATGCGTTGAAGTGCGGATCTTCTCCCAGATTCGTACGAAGTTCCTGAGCGGTGACGATCGTAATCATGCGCGGCCCCATACCGATCATCGGTCTCGTGTCGGTGAACTTCGCTGGCATCAGGCCGGGAGTGAAGTTCCAGCGCGTGAAAAGGTCAAACAGCTCGCGTGCCCGCCGTGCCGAACGTTCGTCGCCGGTCGCATTGAAGTGAGCCGCATAGGCAATCGCGGCAAAAGATTCACTGAAGGCATAGCGCCGCTTACGAATCGGTCGGCCATCGCGTGTGACGTGAAAGAACATTCGACCATCGGTGTCGAAGCAGTGATGTTCCAGAAACTGTATTCCGCTTTCGGCCCAGTGCAGCCACTCCGGTCGCCGCTCAACGGTATTGTAAAGCGTGAGCAGCATCCAACTCATCCTGCCTTGTGCCCAGACGGACTTATCGGAATCGAGGAGCGTGCCATCACGATCAACGCAATGCAGAAACCCGCCATGCTCGATGTCGATGCAGCTCGGAAACCAGAATTTCACGGTGTCTAAAAGCAATCCGTCACGGTAGCACGCCAGCAAGCGTTGGCGACCAGCAGGCGACATGAGCAGCGGTACATCCCTTGGCAAAGTCATCACGGTTTCCTGGATTCAGACATTTCAAAGGTTGAAGCAGGGAGTTTTGCGGCATTGACGACGTTTGCATTCGGATATGGCTGCCATGCATACCGCACACGAACCGGAGCGGAGACGAGGGGGCTCGACAGCGTGATCGTCGAGTCAGTGATCACCGCCGTCGCCTGATGGAACTCCCCCTGAGCCTCGCCGATTTCAAATCCATGCGGCGCCTGACCGTCGCTCGTCGTCAAACCGTCCGCGTGATCGAACTTGATCACAAGCTGACCATCATGCGATATCACGTTGGCAGGTATCGGACCACTGAATTCCATCGGCTGCTGGTAAGTCTTCGCCAGAGCCCAGCGGGCAAGCCGCTGCCCGACATCACGTTTGTTTCGTGGATGCACATCGGTCGGGTGGCCAAGGTCACTCGTTACTGCCATACCAGCGTTCGGGATCTCTGCAAGCATCCGTCGCTGACTGTCTCGAAACTCGGGCCAATGCTCTGATTTGTATCCTCCCTCGGTTCCGATACCAGAGAGTTGGCAATACAGAAACGGGAAGTCGCCCAATCCCCACTGCGCCCGCCAATCGGCGACGAGTAATGGGAACAGATGACTGTGCTGCTCGACACGACGCAGCGACAGCGAATTGCTTTCGCCCTGGTACCAGATCACCCCACGTATCCCGAACGGGATCAATCGAGAGATCCCTGACTCCCATAAGAAGGCCGGTTTGAAAGGGTGATTCCAGCCGAGTTCATCACCCGGCACGATCTGTCCCGCCTTGATGGCCCCGTCCAGGTTCTGATGGGCACGCTGCAGGCACCACTCGCCGAGTTCCGGATTATCGAGCCAATTACCGGCGACCATCGACTTGAGCTTCGGCTCAGTGGCGATTGCATCCCGACGAATCCATGCTTCTGTCGGGCTACCCCCAACGGCGAGATGGATCACGCCGACAGGGACTTTGAGCGTTTGATGAATCTCTTTGCCAAAGTAGTAGCCGACGGCAGAGAACTCTTTGGCAGACTGAGGGGAACAGGGCTGCCATTTTCCCTGGTAGAATGTGTCAGGCTTCAGGCGTTTCAGCACGTCCGCTCCGAACTTCCTGGCAGGATGATATTGACCGGCGTACGTCAGATTCAGAAATCGTATCTGAGCATACTCAGCTTTGGACAACTCGACCGATGCATGTGCTTCCCTGGACATCGCGAATTCCATGTTTGACTGTCCTGCGGCGATCCACACGTCACCAATCAGAACGTCGCGAACAACCAGCGTTTCCTGACCTGCGACGACCTTCAACTCACGAGGTTCAGCGTCGGCTTTCATGGCGTCGAGCATTACGGTCCAGTTGCCGTTTTCGTCCGTCTTCACCTCCTTGAACTGATTGCCGATCGTCACCGTGACCGGGATTCCAGCGGTGGCGGTTCCCCAGACCGGAACGGGGATATCCCTTTGAAAAACCATCGAGTCTGTAAACAGCTCGTTCAGTGAAAGTGGGTCTGCCAGGGCAGAAGCGGGTGGTTTCTTCGCCAGTTGGTCGATTTCGTCTAGAGTGAACCGCACGCACAAGATGTACGGCGGCTGGCCGCGGCCCTCGGGATGTTGCGGATGCGTAGAACCAGGTACGAGATCCCAATGGCCGTAGGTGACGACGACGAACGTGCCGTCGGGTAGCAGTTCAACCCCTGCGTAGCCACAGTCGCCCGTGCTGTCGTTGCTGGAATTTCCGTAGTTGTGTCGCAGCCGAATGCGGTGCTGGCCTTCCGTGCCGTTCACGAGGTCATCGTAGGTACCAACCCAGCCGACCCAGTCGCCAGCGGTTGGGCTATACTGGCCTTTGGTCGGGATATCACGGAAAGACACGAACAGCCGACCGTCCGGGCCATATCTTGCCACGTGTCGATCACCATTGAGCGAGGCTGCCAGTTCGCGAGGCTCGGTCCATGTCCGGCCTTCGTCATCCGAAAAGATGACGTGTGAGTTCTTTTTATGAAAATTCTCGCGAAGCAGCACTGCGATCTGCTTACTGTCCGGCGAACGAATCGCCCCCGGTTCGCAGAGAAAAACTTTGTTGGACCCGAAAATCGCTTCGGGTTCACTCCACGTCAGCCCTCCGTCTGTCGACAGGGTTTTATAAAGAGTGGAAGTCGAAGTCGCTTTGCCTCCCTTCTTGATAAAGCGACCGTCGTCGTGGAATAACGCCAGATAATGCCCCGCCGTCGTCAATTCAACCACGGATGACATTGTGACAATGCCGCCCCAATCCCCGATCGCCTTCAATTCTGACCAATTTCTGCCATCATCTTCGCTGATGGCCATGCGAGCAGGATTCAGTCCACTGAACAGGATCACACGTCTTTTAGCTTTCGCGTCCACCATTCGATGAATCGTTGGTGTCTCAAGCGACGTTTCCCAGTTCTTCGGAGTCGGCAGTCGATCAGACCACGACCTCCCGCCGTCGTCACTTCGCTTAAGAATAATGGGGCCGCGCCCGTGCCCCTTTGGGTAAACACAAAGGATTGTCTTGCCATCCTCCAACAGCAGCGTGGTGGGATGGCCGAGATACTGGCCCGCTTCGCGATCCACCAGAAACTGCCGTTCCTTCTGACCGTTCAAGTCAATTACCGGAATCGAAAATGCCGCTGCGGGCCGCGCAACAACAGCTTTCTCTTTGACCCAATCGAGCGGGAACCGCGCAAACGTCAGTGTCCCGGCGACCTCATATAAGATGCCAATCCTCCCATCCTTGAGCACCGTCAGGCACGAGTACATGCAACCACGCGGATCAAGCAACCTCCCCTCGCTCCATGAGCGTCCTCCGTCGACACTCGTGCGGATCGTGAGCGCAATCCGCTGTGTGGCACTGTTTGGATTCGAGAACAACAATTCGCCGCTTGGATGCCGGAGCAGACTGGCCATACAAGTCGGATCGGGGTTTGTGAACCACGGCTCGGACCAGCGGCCGGCCGAACTGTCGCTCGCTCGTGTTGATTTGCCCGGCTTGTCCCAGGTCCACTTTGCCCAGGCGCGTTTGCCGCTACGAGATTCGTCACGCATCGTCAACAGCAGTGATCCGTCTTCGAGTTCGGTGATTTGCGATTCGCTCGTTGGACGTTGACCCGGGATTGCAGCGGGCGAGATCGTCCACGAACTTCCGTGATCACGGCTATAGATGAAGCAGGAATGCGCCGTCCCATTCGCCTCGCGAAACTGCGCGGGGAAGACCAATGTACCATCCCGCGTTGTAATCCCTGCGCCCGGTCCGTTGAAACAAAGCCGCCACTCGGGGGCTTTAATCTGCTGCGTGATGTTGATGGGTGGCGACCAGGTCACTCCATCATCGAGACTCTTCGTGATGACGAACTGACCAGTCTCTTCGGGCGTCATCCCTGGTCCTGATCCGTTCCACGCTCGATTCCCTTTGGACCATAGCGCCGCAACGAACACGGCTCCCGTCTGAGAATCGACGAGAATCGCCGGATCACCCACGCCGTTGCCGCGCGAGTTCGGTTCGGCCTTGTCGTAGTCGAGAATACGCTGCATGGGACTCCACGTTGTCCCATCGTCTGTGCTGCGCATCAGGCCAACATCAATGTCCGCCGGTAGGTCACTACCGCCATCGTGCCGAACGTCGAAAACCGCGAGCAGCGTCCCCTTCAGCGTGGTGGCCAGCCCGGGGATGCGATACGCCTTTGAGCCATCGTCGCCCGGCTTTCTTAACACCTGACGAAACAGACGCGGATCATCGTCAATGTCGAGAAGTTTCGGCTGCTTGTCAGCAGGCAGATCGACCGACTGCCCCCAACGCGTTCGCAGTTCGGTCGCGACTTGCTTCTGCTCGCTTGGCGACAACGCGCGATCGAAGACCTGCATTTCTGCCAGATCGACCTTGAGTCCAAGTTTTGTTGTTGCGTTCGCACCGACGATCAAGCCACTGAGCGGAGATGTTCCCTGCGAGACAGCTACCTGCGAGTGCAATTCATCCGCGTCGCCCGACGCGCCAAGGAAGTGCGTCACCCGTGTTGAAGAGTCCCGTTTCTCAAAGACGAACCCGTGGACTTGCCATGTCGAGAACTCTGCAGCCTGAGTCGTTGCGTCCTCGTTCGCCGCATTCGAGATGGGTGGTGGTTGCACACCCGCTTGCCATTTACCGGCACGGACCTGAGCTCGCGTTAACCCCGAGTTCGTACTGCCGTCGAACAAGAACCCCTCGGTCTCTTTCGTCAGTCGGGCGACCACAATGACCGTTCGGCCTTCGGCAAGCGAACCCCAATCACCCGCCGCTTGCCACAGTGCCGAATGACCATCGAGCCGCAGTACCGTCCGCTCGCCCGCAGGCGCTGCGACCCGAAACGCTCGCGGTTGCCCGACGATTCGGTTCAGGTGCCGCCTCGCTGCAACATCCGGCACTACCCCTTTCGCGGAATTCTCCCAGGCAACGACTGCCGCTCCCGAAGTCTTCAAACCCTCGCTGCGATACCAGGCATGCAGCCCCGCGATATCTGTCTCGGCCGCGTCAGTGGAACACGTCGCAATCAGAATCGCGATCAGGACAGCGGTCGATGCTTTCATGGCGTCACCCAGTTGAAGAAGTCCAGTGCATCCAGTTTGCCTCGTAGTGCCGTAACCTGTTCAGCGGACAGGCTGCCGTTGGGCAGACGGGCAGGACCGACGGGGACTCCCAGCATTCCCATCACCGCTTTCGCTGCACCCATGTAGCCATAACTCGCAAGCAACTGAATCAGCAGCACACTGCGAAACTGCTCTTCGCGTGCTGTCGCAAGGTCACCACGTTCGAACGCGGCAATCAGTCGATGATAAATCGGAGCCGCGAAATTGAAGCTGCTGCCGACCGCTCCCTTCGCCCCGAGTGCGAGTGCGGCAAGTAAAAACTCATCGCAACCAAACGGCACATCCCACCGGCCAGACTCGGCACGCAGGCAGAGTTGATAGGCCATCATGTCCGGGTTCGTGAATTTGATCCCCGCCAGCGTCGGAATCCGATCGCGGGCCTGCGTCAGAAAATCAGGCATCGAAAAGTTCACGCCGGTCAGGACAGGGATATCGTAGAAATAGAACGGAGTCTGAGGCGCGGCCGACGCAATGTCGGCTGCGCAGGCGACGAGTGCTTCCAGCGAACGCGGTTTGAAATAGCTGGGCGCCAGCGCCGAAATCGCGACGGCCCCCAGTTGCTGTGCCTGTGCGGCCAGCGTCTTCGCATCGGTCAGACAATTTGAGCCGACGTGGACGACGACTCGCAGGGACGTGCCCCGGGCGACCTCAGACCACTGCTGGGACAAAGCTTGCCGCTCGGACAGAGAAAGCGAATGACTTTCGCCCGTGCTGCCGCCGATGAAGACGGTTGTCACCTGCCGAGCCAGCAAATGAGCGGCTTGCTGTTCGACAACCGCCAGGTTCAGCGAACCATCGGCATGGAACGGCGTGTGTGTTGCGGCCACAAGGCCATGCAGTTGAATTGTCATTTGTATTATTCCTTTTGATTGACTTCGGGTCGCGGTTGGATGAGCAGTACCAGCACTACCGAAAGAACGGCAAGGCCGGAAAAGCCGCCAAAAATCACGCTGAGAGGGACTTGCTGATCTCGCAGCCGACCGAATCCCCAGTCGGCCAGTCCACCAACGCTGATGCTGAAAAAGTTCATGATTCCGTAGCCGGTTGCCCGCAACTGGGGTCGCGCAATCTGTGACAGGATCGGCATGTTGTTACCGTCGAAAAAACCCCAGCCAAGTCCGAAGATGATCAAGCTGGCGATGGCGACATTCAGTGTTCCGGCGTTACCGACAGTGAAGATCCCGACCACGATCAGGCTCATCCCGATGGCGCTGACATTGATCCGGCCTCGCTCGGATGTCCGCATCCAGCGATCCGCCAGCCAGCCCCCGATCGCGGCACCGACGATCGCTGCAACTTGCCAGTACAGCGAGGCCGAGACTCCGGCCAGGCCCTGGCTGATGTTGAACTGCTTCTGAAGGATTGCTGGCATCCAGTCGCGCACGACCCAGCCTGCCATTGCTGGCAGAGTGAAGTACAGGATCAACAGCAGGAACGATCCGTTCGTCATCAGTTCCCAACCTGCACTCCAGGGAGACTGACGTGGTGCCGTTTGCCAATCAACGGATCGCGCCGGTTCCTGCAACAGCATGGCGAGTGGAACTGCGTAGAGCATCCCGCCAACGCCGCATGCAGAAAAAGCGAGCCGCCAGCCAAGGTCTGGATTTGCTGCAAAATAGCCTCCGAAACCTCCGACGATCACTCCGACATATATTGCCATCTGGTGCAGGCCTACGGCCCGGGATCGTGTCTGGCCCGTGTGAAAGTCAGCAATGAGTGCCAGCGCGGCGGGAATATAGAACGCTTCGCTGATCCCCATCATCGAACGTGCCCAGAGCAGTTCCTCGTAGGTCGTCACTTGACCGGTCCAATACGTCACCGCCGACCAGACGAACAGACTGCTGCAGATCGTGAGACGGCGGCTGAACCGATCCGCAATGTATCCACCTACGAGGCTGAAGACTGCGTAGACCCACTTGAACTGGCCCAGCATGAAGCCCCACAGCTCCTCTTTATTCGAAGCCTGACCGAGACTCGGAATGGAATCCATGACAGACTTCTGCATCGACGCGAGCATCTGCCGGTCGAGGTAGTTCAAGAGTGCAACCGGCATCAGCAGTGCGACCACCAGCCACGCCAGACGCATACTGCCGGATGAAGTGCCCGATTCCGAATTTGTCATCGTGATTTGATCCTGTCCTGTAGTCACGCTTGTCAGATCGAGAGAATTTTCAACGGCAGGCACGTTCCGGTATGCATGGAAATAGGTCATTCATCGGGAACTGCTATCAGTCCCCAGACTTCCGGAGAACGAACTCCCGGGCGCTGCTCACCGCTCACGATCAACCACTCCTCGCCCCGCTGAACTGTCGGCACTGTGACCCGTGGTGCGGGGGTTGTCCCGATTTCTTTCCACGCGTTCGTGATTGCGGAGTATGCCATTACGCGATTGGAAAAGCCCGGATGCTTCTGCTGCTGTATGCCAACCTTTGAACCATCGTCGCCACTGATAATGAGGAAGTGCGATGTTCCGACAGTGGGCGCAGGTGACGGTGCCGCCACCGCAGGATGGGGAAGGTCAGCGATTCGTTTCCAACCTGATTGAGGATGATAGCGATAGGCATCGTTGAGATATCGCCGTTTCGGTTTGCCCTCATCGTCTGCCGACAAGTCCGTTCCGCTGACAACAAACAGATTTCCGTCCAGCACCGCTGCCACTGCGAGCATTCGCGGCGGCCCCGGCCACGCTTCCAGCTCTTTCCACACCGGGTCCTTCGCATCAAGGTCCAGTGCGAAGAACGTCTTAAGTGTGGTCGTCGAATTCGGTGACTCCAGTCCCCCCGCAATATAAATCGTCCGGCCGAGCATCGCGCCGCACGCATTCGCAACCGGACGCGGCAGCCCAGGAAGCGGCTTTGTTTCGAGTTTGTCGTCTCGTATCGTTAAGCGAAAGACGTCAGGGTAGTGACGCTCAAGGTCGCTGCCACCGATGCAAATGAGACCATCGCCAGCAGAGATCGAAACACCATAACCGAGCGGCCTTGGTAACCGTCCTGCCTCACGCCACCCGTGGATTTGATCATATGACCAGACGCGGTCATACCACACTTTCGCCCCACCTTCCCACGGCGGACGATCGGGAAAGTTTGCTCCTCCACCAACCAGCAGCGTCGTACCGTGCAGGCCCGCAAATGGCGCAGCCACGCCTCGCACATCAGGCACGGGAGAATGTTTCCGCCAACCCAGAAATAACGGAGATGAAGCAGGTTCGTCCGCCTCGCAGCGTTCAAATGTCACGACAAACAGAAAGCAGAAGCACAGTGCGGCGACTGTGCACCACTTCCAATTGCGACCTTGCATCTTATTTTCCTCCCTCTTTTTTCGAGCGAGTACGCGGTACGTTTCTCGTTTGCTGTTCCTGCAAGAGTTCCAGCACATGGCGTTTACCATGACTGATATGCTCGCGCATCAGCTTACTGGAACGATCTTCGTCCCGGTCCCGGATCGCTTCGAAAAGTTTCAAGTGCTCTTGAGCGGTCCGAGCGGCTGTCTCTGACGTCTGCAGCACGTCGCGCAGCGACTGATGAGTCAGGGAAATCCGGTGCAAAAGCCGCACCCCTTCCACGGCGCTGATGAGCCATCGATTGTTGGAGGCCCTCAGGACCGCCATGTGAAAGTCAGCTTCCAGCTCACTCCACTGGGCAGACAGTGCCGCTTCGGCACCAACGCTGCTTTTCTTCTTCGATACGAGCCGCTTTGCTAAATCCTCACCCTGGATACAGAGTTGACGCAGTTCATCGAGTTGAAACGGGGAGGCCGACCGAGCCGCTTGAGCCGCAGCATAGGGCTCCAGCAGTTCACGCAGTTCATAAATCTGTTCGAGATCGCGTCGGTCGATCCGCCGTACAAACGCCCCGGCGCCATGAACGTATTCGACAACACCGTCGCTCGCCAACCGGTTGATCGCCTCGCGTACGGGAGTCATACTGAGTCCCAACTCAGCAGCGAGTGTCCGGTTCACGAGCTGCGACCCGGCCGGAAGCTGCCCCAGAAACAGTTTCTCACGTAAGGCCGAATAGGCCTGTTTTGCCAGCGTATCTGCATTCGTCATCGCCACACTCCTGTTGTTATAACATGCAATATCAACAGTCAGCCGTCAATGCTGGCACGTGATTTGGCAGGGCAATCGCCCTTTTTGAAGTCGGGAAGGATGTAGGGTGGAGTCAATGTTACCCACATCTTTGCCTCAGCGAATGCCAGTTGCTGCCGCCATGAATTTTGAGACAGCGATCAGCCGGAACGCGTTAGCGTCCGGTTCCGATGGACGACTTGAGACACGCATCTCAAGAAACCGGACGCTAGCGCGTTCCGGCTGATGGTCGCAGGTTATTCGACGGTTTCACCCAGTTGATTACTGCTGGAATCTCAACGGGTTCGAAAAACAGAATACATCCACAGTCACGTTTGTGCTGACGTAGTAGGGTGGGACAAGTGGCGCTTCGCCGCGCCGGCCCACCATCATTTCTCGACATTTGCTTTTGGTGGGCCTGCGCTCGAAGCGAGTTGGTCCCACCCTACATTGAAAAAGGCGATTGCACTGGAGATTTGGCGTTCGGAGTTGCAACAAGAAGTCCGGACCGGACGTCAGACGATGGCGCGTGATTCGTCTCGGTTGCTGTTAAACGTGTGTGACCGAATGTCCCGAGTGTCGATTGATGGTCGTTCGTGTCGGCATCCAGGGAACGATCACGTGATCACCCAAACAATTCAGTGATCGGTCGGCCTCCGTCACTGAATTCGACGGGACGGCCATCGGCCATCTTAAGACGCTGTCCGGTGTCGATCCCCAGCTTGCAATAGACCGTTTCCGCATAGTCATAGGGAGTGTACCGCTGGCTGATGACATCGGCTGCTTCGCGATCGGTCTGTCCGATCACCTGCCCACCCGGCACACCGGCGCCGGCAAAAGCAACAGACATGGCCCGTGCCCAATGGTCTCGCCCCTGCCACTTGTTCAGGCGCGGCGTTCGTCCCATCTCGGTAATGAAGCAAACAAGCGTTTCAGCCAGCAGGCCTCGCTGGTGCATGTCTTCCAGGAGTGCACTCAGCGAACGATCAAGGCTGGGCATCATCACGGGATGCGGCAAGCCGTAACGTTCCCCGTTACTCATCGCCTGAGGTCCCCCGCACGGGCCGTTCTGGTAGATCCCCTCGTGATGATCCCAATTCAGGAACGCTCCATTCGGTTCGCCGGTATTGGGGCGTCCCACAAGATCCGATGGCTGAATGACAGTAACAGTGACAAACCGGACACCTGCTTCGATCAATTTCCTCCCAAGCAGATAACTCATGCCGCGGTGATCTCGTCCGTAGCGATCAATCGTCCTGGGATTTTCGGTTTCGAAGGAAAATGTCCGCTGAACGGCAGGGCTGGTGAGCAGGGAAAATGCGTTCTCGTAACTTCGAGAAAACGCCGCAGCGACTTGAGCGTTCGCTGCAGTTGCCCCATCCAGCGATCCCAGCAAGTTCTGACGCGAATGCAATCGGCGGGTATCCAGTCCCGGAAGCGGGTTGAGAGACTTGACGTGCCAACCCGGTGATGCCACGTCTTCGCCCAGGTTTCTAGTCCCTAATTTCCAGGGAGCACGGCTGCGATGAAGAAAGCCCGCATTTCCGACATGATTGGGGAGGTTTGCACCGGGGCAAAGGACATAGCCCGGCAATTCCGCGCGATCAGTCCCCATGGATTCGGTCACCACCGAGCCGATGTCAGGAAAACGGTGAGATTTTAAATCAGTCCCCTGAAACAAGGGTGAGTTGAACCGGTACCCCTTCATGAACTCCAGGCACCCTTCAATGTGGCCTGCGACGGGCGTACTCGTCATCGAGCGAACAACAGCCAGCTTGTCGGCATGCTGTGCCACCATCGGCATCAGAGACGTAAACTGGATCCCGGGCACATTCGTAGAAATCGGATGATACGGGCTGCGATGGTCTGCCGGGGCATCCGGTTTCGGATCCCAGGTATCCATCTGGCTGATTCCTCCCTCTTCGTAAATCACCAGAACATTTCGAGCTTTTTGCTGTGGAGCCCCTGAATCGGCCATCGCCGTTTGCAGCGCCAGCAGGTCACCAAGCCCGTAGCCGAGTACACCGGCCGAAAGGCCCTGCACTACGCGTCGCCGGTCTTGATCCATTTCGAATTCCCGATTTTGTCAGCAGCACCTGCAAGTCATCACTAACCCGCAAGCAACGAATTTGTGATCGTCGATGCGTTCGCGTGACGATATCCGCAATCCGACTCAGTGGCAATCCCGGCGAATACGATCTCGGGCCAATCCAATAGCACACCCCCACCGAGTTCACTCGGTGGAAACGGACTTTGCCCTAAGCGGTGCACCATCGCCGCGTAGTGCAAAAGCCCGCTTCCAACGATGCGAACTCGCTGCGGTTGCCATGGGTAGCCGAACTCGTGAGAGTTCGTGGTTAAAAACTCCTCTATTCTCACGAAATCGGCTGCGAATATCGTGACGCGCATTGGGTGCCACGGGCGGCAGCTTTGAGCCCGTGCCGTTTGACTCATGGCGAGCCACCCCACACTGACCGCTTCGAAATCTGATCGCGTCGCTCTCCCCCCTTTAACGACGCGGATTAGGGGTGGCCTTGCATCAGAAAACGGCGTCGTCGAACGATGACTTCGAACCA
Organism: uncultured Planctomycetaceae bacterium; assembly: GCA_964609845.1. Classification (GTDB taxonomy): domain Bacteria; phylum Planctomycetota; class Planctomycetia; order Planctomycetales; family Planctomycetaceae; genus Schlesneria. The sequence continues at coordinate 15,768 of CAZSTW010000080.1, forward strand.
GATTCGCTGACTCGCCTGAAGCGTCAGCGTCGAGTTATCCTGCTCTGCAGACAATCAAATACACTTGTCTGATATTGACGACGGGATTTCCCAACTATGCTTTATCAGCTTGAACACGGGCGGCCCTAAGCCGCCGCCCGTGACACTCACGCGGCATGTTCGATTATCGTTCTACAACGCGGCCGACGCTCGGCCGCTGTGCCCATTTTCGGAACTCCGAGTCATCTCCAACGAACACCCAACCTGACACTTCATTCCACAATTTGATCGTGCTGGTCGGCAGCGGCGGCGTCCCAGGAGCCTCCTGCCTCGCAATCGGCAATAAGCTGTCATCAGAAAACTTTGCTATCGTTTCTGCCCATTGTTCGAATGGATCCTCGCCCTCCAATCTGACAATTCCATCTGTTGGCACATTAATTCTCAAATGCTCCACACGACGGCTACCCGGCTTTCTCAATGCTTCGATTCTGACACCTCCGCGAAACCCCACAGGAATTACGAACGTCACAGTGTTGTTGCGTGTTTCACTACAGCCAGCCTGCCATGCAGTAAAAAAGAATAAACACAACACTATACCTGCTGGTCTGAACAACATTCCGGTGCCTCTGCAGTAATGGTAGGGTTTCGGACGAGAAACCTAATGAAATATGCCCTCCACGCGAGCAGATTCCTAAGGGGAGAACTACGGGGACACAGCACTTTTACGTAATTGTAAGAGCACGAACACACTTGAGCAAAAGGATTTCTGATCCGTTCCGCCAAGGAGCAGCGGGCGCAATCTCAGGAAACGGCTCATCTGAGGTACGTTGAGGCAGAATGCTTGCTCGACGTTCGGAGGATTATTGACCGTTCCATCACCAAATCTGCCTGTCGTGGCGTGTCATGCTGACGTGGACTCGGGCGGCGTTGAGAGCAGCTTTCTGGCCAGAGTTGGGACGTGGTACTGCCGTTGCGAGACCCGACTCGATGTTGCGTCGATGGTCGGACGTAAGCCAGCGACGCTGTAAAACAGGCGACCAAAAAACTCTTCTTCTGCCAAATAGACTGCCTGCGGGGCGGAGCACGCCTGCCCCGCCCCGCAGGGATGTTTGCAATCACCTTCGAGATTTCCTCTGATACCACCATCAGGTAGTGTTTCTGACGGTTACAAGCGAATTCTCAATCCATTACCCTGCTGGTGCTCGCCGACACGCGAAAACACCTGTTACGAATAGATCACTTTTCGCGTTCTGTCATGGATATGCACTGCGTCACCCCTTGTTCGAGATCTTCAACATGCGCCTGTTTTGGATCAATATTATCGCTTTCGTGACACTGACATCGACGTCACCAGGGCAGGTTCGGCTCACGCAAATTGTTTCTCGCGAAAACGTGGCGTTTGACTGTCGGACCGCCGTGATGACCGTTGGCCGCGACGGCAAAGTCTACCTGAACAACCTGCAGTCACCCGGTTTTGTACTTCGCTACGAACGCGACGGCTCGGGCAAGGCTGGCGGCAGTGTCGTCTATGCCATGGGGAACGCCACGGCGAATTCGAAAGGGACGATGGCCACGGCCAATGCTCACTTTGCACATGCCGTGAACCTCTATGATGCTCACTTCAAGACGATCGCAACGAACGCCGATTTTCTGGTCAGCGATGCCGTCGGCTGGGACGCACCGCTGGGGGTTGAAGCAGGGGACCTTTCCGGAGATTTCTACGGGATTGACCATCACCGCGACCGTATCGTAAGAATCGATGAGCAAGGCCGAACTGTCACGACGTATCCGATCTACGCCGACAAGACGGCAAAAAAACGCCTCTTTGGCTTTCGAGTCTGTGAGAAGACTCAGTCGTTCTACTGGCATACTGAAAACAATACCGTGCGCTGTGCGGATCTGTCGGGGAAAACTCGCTGGAGCTACCAGCATCCTCAGGGAGTCGGTTCGTTTGATGTTGATCTCGACGGCAAGGTCTCGGTCATCGGTCAGGTACACGACGTCGGTGTCACTCTGAACCTTGATGGACAGCCTGAGGCGAGTTTCAAGCTGCAATTTGGTGACCTGAAGCCAGCTTCCGGAATGCATCTGATGTCGCTACGACTGCACGGGAACGACATTCTGATCAAGCGATCGCACCCGACGGAACTGTTTCAGGCATTTGACCGAACGACCGGCGAACGCAGGGCTATCGTCTCAATTGACCACGAACAACTGACGGTCGGGTATCCGTCCCACGTCTGGAATGCAGGCTCAGCAATTCCATTTACCGTCGAGTTCAACGCGGGGGGACGCCCGGTCGCACCACGCTGGCGCATCTGGGCCACAAGTTGGGGCGATGCTGATTGGCGTGAACTGCCATGGACCGAAGGACAGATCAATGTTCCTGCAGACATGGGCGGGCTTTATCAATTGAAAGTCAGCCCGGAAATTCGTGCGCATCAATCCGGCGCCGCTGCAGAGTACCTGGTTCGAGACATGATTGAAGTCCGTACGCCGGGAAGCATCGGTACGGTCAGCATTATGACGACTGGTAATCGAATCTACTTCGCTCGAGGAGAAGCAATCTCCGCGACCGTGGTTGTCCGCGGTCCAGCAGACCGCCGCCCGACGACAGTCTCACTCTCGTTCACAGACGGCAAACAGACCGTCGCAAGTCAGAATGTCACCATCAATGCCGACGGCCGTGGTGAAGTGACCTTTCCCGCAAACGTCTCGGCAGGACTGGCTGCGGGGCGGTATCGTCTGATTTCTGAAATTGCGGACTTCACAGTCGCACCACAACCTCTCATCATCGGCCCCGGACGCAGCATTTCATCGGAATTCCGTAACACTGTTCACGGCGACTATGGTCTGACCGCCACCTATGGCAATCTATGGGACAGTCGCGACATTCTTGCGTCACACATCAATCGAACAACCCGGCGAAACGTCAATCAGTTTGTCGACCGTTTCGGTATCGCCATGTTTCGCGGGCAGTTCGAATGGTCGCATCACAATGCAGCGGAACTTCCGGAACTGATTCAACGTCTGTCGAAGGATCCTGTCGGCGTTGATCCAGAGAAGGCTCGTATCCTGCCGCCCGGGCTGGAAACGCAAGGGGCCTATACGGCAGCAGGGATCCGACAATGGTCGATTCTCACTTACATGGATGCAGGGCTGCCGCTCGGAACGGGCCATGACAGAAGATCTCCCGATCAGTTCCAGGCCGAAGTAAAATCCGTCACAAAGCAACTCATCCCTTTCCCGAGCTTTCAGGGATGGAGCTGGACCAGTAACTGGTGGATCTACGAACCGACGAAAATTGTTGCCGAAGCAAAATGGAAGGCGTACGAAGCGGCCCTCAAAGTCGCAAAAGAGACTGGGAAATGGGTTCCGATTCTGGATGAAGTTGGTGACGCCCGCTGGAATCTGCCGACGGAATCTCGCAAGGTCTTTCGGGCGGGGTTACAGGAAGTTGCGCCGCAGTTGAAGCAGTCTGACAGCGGTCCCTATCGCAACGTACAGGTCTATCCGCCGTTGACCTATCGTGATCTCGACGAAATCGATGTGCAGTTCCAGGCCGAGCAGATCACCGTCCCGAACTGGCATATGCACGCCATCGATTTCGAGAAGCGACCGGGTAAGCCAACCTGGCTGCATCCTGAGATCTGGAATGATCAGGGGACCGGTGAGCAAATCCTGCCCGTCCTGTTTCAAAGTGCCATGCGCGGAACTGACGGGATCGGATCATCGGGTTGGGTTCCGAATTGGGGCACTCAGCCATGGGACAATCGCTCGGGCTATCATGGATTGGCTTCGATCATGCGAGCGGCGGGCAATCTGTTTCGTGAGCATGGATCGTGGATGCTTAAGACCCGACGGAATGATCGTATTGCCATTGTCGTTTGTCCGAGGCTGATGAAGATCGACAACTGGCAGGACTTCAGCGGACTGTACTTCACGCGACTGTTCGAAGCATATCAGTCGTGCCTGTATGCTCACCGTCCGGCGAGTATCGTTTTTGTGGACGACATTGATGCAGAGGGGATCAAGAACTATCAGGCGATCCTGGTTGTCGGCCAAACGGTGGAACTCGATCCCAAACTGGCTGAAATCCTGCAGGTGGCGCAGAAGTCAGGAATCGCCGTATTCGCTGATGATTCGTGTCGTCCCGAGTTGGTCAAGCAATTCCAACCGCTGGGCGTCGGGTTCAATCACATCGAGAAGCTGCACTCGATCAATAACGATTTCGCCTATTGGGAGCATCCGCGTCTGTTGAAAGAAAATGCATCGATCCTTCGCGACAGGCTTGCAGCAGTTGTCGCTCCCGTCGCTGACTGCGAACACCCGGAAGTTCTACTGACCGAGCGCACTTCCGCAAGCGGTTTACGGTTCGTATTTGCGGTCAACAATACTGGACCTTTGATCGAACCGGGCAGTCTGTGGCGAATGACATTGGGGATCGCCACACGCCTTCCCATCAAGACATCGCTTGGTTTGAAGAATCTGGCAGGATGTACTGTCGTCGACCTTTTCGAGGGGCGCAAAATCCAGCCAGATTCAAGCGGCAGAGTTGAATGTGACCTGCGCACGCTACCAATGCGTGTCTTTTGCATTGCGACTGATTCTCAAACCGCCAGTATCCCTCAGGCAAAGCCGGTCACCTCTCAATTTGGACCGCACGTGAAAGACGTGGCGATTCAAGACAATGTGGCAGTTCTCAGTACGATGAACTGGGAAAACAATCTTTATGGAGTCAACACGGAAACGGGTGATCTCCTGTGGCGTGACCGGATCGGGCATTACTTCGCCTTCGCTCCGCAATTGTCGGGTGAAGGATTTGCCGTCCAGGGATACGATTTCACGTCTGCTCACGGTTATCATCTCCACCTGCTTTGTAAAGACGGTAAGACCATTCGCAGATTTGCACTCCCCGGCCTTCCGCAGCGCTTGCCACACGAATTCATCAGCGGCGCGCTCCTGCTGGATCGGACAAACCAGTTCGCGGTTTCACGCCGTGGGGACTGGATTGCCGCCGCAGGAAATCTGGGAATCGCCGCCTGGAACCGGGAAGGACGACAGCTCTGGAGTGAGGACTGGTCGAAGTCCAATGCTCCTGGTGGAGTTCTGCTCACAACCCTGGATGAAGAGACGGTCGTGAGTACACGCGGGATCAGCGTGCTCGCACACCATGCCAGTACCGGTGTCTTGAAATGGCGGCTTGATCTGGCCAGCAGCGGAGAGATTACCCGGATCGTCGCGTCGCCAGACGGGAATACTCTCGTCGCCCAGGCCACGACCGAGTCGGGGCGACTGTTCGTGATTCGTCACGGAAAGCTGATCAATACGATTTCTGCTGCGGGCGATGAACTGGCCGTTTCAGCGGATGGGTCTCATCTGGCACTTACCGATGTCGAAAAGCTGAAGCTCTATGAGAGCACTCGCGGCCTGATCTGGCAGTTCAACGGCGATGACCGAGTGCATCTGCCGCGTTTTGCCCCCGACGGAAAACGCATCGCATGTTCGAGCGAACTCGGTACAGTCACCGTCCTTTCTCTGGCGGGAGAAGTGCTATTTGAGCGAGATTTCCATGCGTTGACTGTTCCTGCGTGGTTACCGGGCGGTGATCTGTTTCTGGCCAACTGGATGGGAACGGTCGTTCGTCTTGATCGGAACTACGATGAAAAATGGCGCAGTTTGCTGGCCCCTGATCCGACGGTCCATGATATCCGCCCTGGTGCACTGAAGGCTGACATCGCCCCAACGACGCGTTTCGAATCCTGGACGAATTCCGAACCTCGCGACCATGCGGCACCAGCTAATTTGTTGTCCCCCGCCAGGACTGTGTTTTCAGTCATCCGTAGTACGGGCCAGCAGGTTGAACTGACAGATCAACCTGGCAAGCTGTTTGACGGCAATCAGGCTCCTCTGGCAAAGCCATGGCTCAACTGGCGGGATGTTTATCCCGTTGGTTCCGGGAATACGAACCTGACGCTCGTGATTGATCGTTTCAATACGAATTTGCGAGTCAATGCCGTGACGATCGTTGAAGATCCTGAGCATCCCGAATCTTGGCTGCGCGATGTGACATTTGAATTCTGGAACCCGGGTCGCGAGATCTGGCAAACGGCTGGCCGGTTGTTAAGCGACCAGGCAACGCACACTCACTACTTGAAGCAGCCCGTCGAAGCCGCTCGTTTTAGGCTGTCACTCCCCGCGGCATTCGTCGGAAATCTGCGAATCAGCGAAATCATGCTGCATGGCGAAGAACTTGGACCGTCTCATCCCGACTCGGTGGCCAACAGACCACACGCTGTTCTGTTTGATGAGAATGAAAGTGATCTGCAGTCCCTGAAATATCCGTCCAATGGTTTTGCATTTCGTTATGACGATGCCTTCCGCGGTGGGAAATGCCTTTCCATGGACGCAGACAAAATCGCCAGCGCGTATTACCGGCCCCCCTTCGGTCATCTGATTCCGAACTGGAATTTTCGCGTGGTGGAGAACCCAACGAAACCGGGGGAATACCGCTGGCTCACGTTTGCCTGGAAGGGAAGTGAGACAACGCGTGGTATGACGTTGCGTGTGGGTGAGCATCATGCCGGAGGGGTCGCTCTTCATGCGGGGGAGGCGACCAGATTCGAGTCGATTCTGGCATCACCTTCCGTCGCTGATAAGCCTCCGACTCAATGGACCGTGGTCACGGTCGATCTCTGGAAACTGGCCGGGCGTGAGATGACCATCGCATCCATGTCGCTCGGTACCATTGGCGGACCAGCCCAGTTCGATCGCATCATCCTGGGCCGAACTGAAGCTGACGTCTCAGAGAAACGGCAATAGCTTGGATCGCAGAATCAGAGCCGAAAAATCGACATGCCAAAGGTCGCACGAACGCATTGGATCGAACATCATCCGCACTGAACGGATGCGATCACAGTTGTTGATGCGATCAGGGTTTCGTCGCTCCCGGTTTCCCGTTACAGTCCTCGCATACTGTCGCTTCCATAATGGAGAATTTCTGAACCATGTTCGGTATCGAACCGACTCCTTTTGATCTGCGGATGATTGCCTTTCGGATCCCGATCCGGGTGCACCCGTCGTTCTGGATCGCGGGGTTGCTATTCAGCTGGAGTCCGAATCATCCAGATCTGATGTTTCTCTGGATTATGTGTCTGTTCGTTTCCATCCTGGTCCATGAACTCGGTCACGCCGTGATGGCCGAGGCATTCGGCTGGCCATCAGAAGTTCTGCTTTACTGGTGTGGCGGATTGGCGTTTTCGAACCGATACCATAATCGAACGCACTGGCGTGATATCGCCGTGTCTCTGGCGGGACCATTTGCGGGCTTTGGGCTGTTTGCAATCACCGCTGTCGTCGCACTTCTGATTAAAGAACGCCCCAATCCGATCATCGCAGTTGTCATTTTCAATCTGATCCAGATCAATCTCTTCTGGGGGCTGGTGAATCTACTTCCTGTCTACCCGCTGGATGGAGGACAGGTTTGTCAATCACTGCTGTCGTGGCTTCGTGTTCGGAACCCCGTAAGGACTTCTGCACAGATCAGCGTTCTGACGGGAGGTGCCGCAGCGGTATTCTTCTTCTCCTATTTGAACCAGCCATTTGGCGGAATGTTGTTTGCCATGCTTTGCCTGCAGAATCTGGCAACCTTGCAGTCCTCGGAATTCCGGTGATTGTTGAAGATGGAATTTCCCAGCGAGGGGGAATGACGCTACAGTAGCTATGGTGTCGGGCGTTCCGACTGGGCAAACACCTCCGCCGGAACAGGCTTCAGTGAAGACCTGACCGTCGCTGGTCGATGCACAGAAGTGCCGTCACAGGATACGGATCGACTTGCGCACGGATGCCTACCCGTCCTCTCTCGCACTGGCGATCATCGTGGCGAAAGCAGCACCCAGCGTTCTGGATCATACGTTCACTTCGCGTGATCTCTTTTCTCCCCGGTCGGCTCAGGCGTGGCTGTGGTCAATTGTCTCCGTTGCGTTGCTCTGGTTGCTCCTGCTCGACATCGGTCTGTTTGTCGGGTTGCTCGTCGATCAAGGGCGACTGTCGATCAGCCTGCCCCGTGAAGAACTGCCACGATTCCGTGAAGTGACAGGATTATCCGTGGGGCGCGAGGCCGATCAGGCCGAGCAGGCTCCCGAGAATAAAGAACCGGTGGCAGGACCAGCGGAAGGTGCGATGACTGCCCCCAAACCAGAAGTCTCCACAACAATTCAAATCAGCCAGGACGAAATGGGAATTCTTCCCTCAGTCTGGCGTTCTCGTGACGCATGGTGGGGTGGCGTTCTGGCGGGGATGTTTCGCTCCATTGACCTGTTGAAATCCAATATTCTCTCCGCGATTGTGCTACTTGCTTCTGGAGCAATCCTGGTACTGGCTCGCGCCGCAGCATTGTCCCAATTTCGAAAAACGGCACATCGAATGGGGCTGAATGCGGCTGTCCCGATCCGTCGCAGTGTCCATCGACAGGCTTTACGGCTGGGGCCGGAAGATCTTGATGGTAGCGGCCTGGAAATGGCTAAAGATGTCTTTGTCGTCCAAATCGAAAATCTGCGAAAGAACATTGAGAAGCGCATCGAGTGCGATATCAGGTTCTCGTTGGAACTGGCTTGTCTGGCCTTGGTGGCAGTTTCGATCGAACCGTTATTGTCCGCCCAATTTGTGCTGTTTCTGGGAATTGTCTGGTATCATCTGGAAAAGCGGGCTCACGAATCTGAAGCGGCCCGGCGGATCGCCAGTGACCAGACCTCTGCCGAATTGAACGAAGAGGCGGAAGGCTTTCGATCGGCGCGTCTGATCCGTGGACTGAGTATTGACCAGCAGGAAAGCGATCATTTCGCTCAACATCTGAATCGTCTGCAGAATCTCGCATGCCGGGAGGCGACAGCAACGGATGTTGCTCGTTACCTGAGGATCGCCGATATTGCAGCCTGCGCGGGACTGGGGGCATTCCTGCTGTTCCTGCTGACAACGCGTGTCTTGAATCGCCAGTCGGAATTCTCATTCACCGGGGCTTTCGTTTTTCTGACCATCAGCTTGCTGGCGGTCCCTGGGATTCGCAGACTTCGATCTCGCTCCAGCAATTTGCACGATTCAAAAATTGCGGCGGATAAAATCCATGTGTTTCTCGACAAGATCCCCACTGTGGGACAGGCCGTCGGTGCTCGCTTTCTGCAGCCACTTTCCAAAATTCTGCATTTCGATTCTGTTTCATATAAGTCACCCGCAGGCAAAGTACTGCTTGACGAACTCGATCTGACGCTGACAGCTGGCCGCACGTATTCGCTCGTCTCCCTGGATCCGATGGAAAGTCGGACACTCGTCAGTCTGTTGCCACGATTCATTGAACCGCAGAAGGGGCGAATTCTGTTCGATGGTGAGGATATCGCATGGGCGACTTTGGAGTCGTTGCGAGCCGAGGCCGTATTTGTTGGCGCTGACGACCCACTTCTGCCCGGAAGTATCCTGGACAACATTCGCGGCGGACGCACGGAATACACGTTGCAGCAGGCGATTGAAGCGGCCAAGTTAACTCACGCTCACAATTTCATCGTGACTCTGTATGACGGTTACGAGAGTGATGTCCCCGATCGGGCAGATCGCATGGATGCGTCACAGCGATTCCGGCTCGGTTTGGCCCGGGCGATGATTCGTAATCCGGCGTTACTGATCATTGAAGAACCGAAAGTTCCGTTGGATGAAGATACCAAGCATCTGCTCGCGGATGCGTATGATCGGATCTGCCGTGACCGAACGGTCATCTTCCTGCCGGGCCGCATGACGACGGTTCGCCGCTGTGACCAGGTCATCGTTTTGAACGAAGGTCGTGTCGCCGCGATCGGTCCGCAATCGACTCTTTCCGGTGTGTCAGAGATTTATCTTCACTGGGAGTATGTCAATTTCAACGTATTCCGACATAAGGGCGGGGATGGAAACTAGTGCGTGTCGCACTTCCGTGTCGCGTCGAAACATGGGTTAGACGCTGTCGTTTGATGCCCGCGGGACGCCGCACTTAAATGAAATGCGCTCTAACGCTAAATGCGTGTCATCAATCATTCGCCACGGTTCACTGCTCCAATTCTTTGAGTAGGCGATGGATAAAGGTGGCGTTGTCACACTGCAGGTAGTGCATCGCCCCCCCCATACGCGAGTAGCTTTTGCAAAAGCGAAGGTAATAAGCGGCATTGGTTTTCGGCGGTTCTCCCTGCGTCCAGTCCCAGCCCCCGCCGTCCTGCAGGTCAACAACATAGATCGAGTGGTCATGGACGACGGGGCGTCCCGCCTGCAATCGAAGGTTGTTGACACAACTCGCCGTCTTTTCAAAAACCTGAGGCCCCATGATTGCAGATCCGACAGACAAGACCACACCGCCATCGAGTCCTTCGACTGCACCACCGAACAGTTTAAAGTCCCATTCGCCACCCCGACCAATTGCCGATCCGCTGAAGACTGAATGATTGGAAATAATGTCGTAACCAATGCCGGGATGAACCGACACCGGAATCTGATGCTTCCAGGCTTGAGCAATGATCGAGGCATGCTTCCAGCGATGATCAATTGCAATGCGACCGGTTGGCCATCCCTGCTCGCCAATCGCTCGCAACAGATCAGCACGTGCGGAGGTCAGCGGATGATCGGGTGCCTGAGAAATGAGGTTTCGCAGTTCTTCGGGGGAGGGAAGTGTCACACCATCCTCGCAGATCATTCTCCCCAGCGATCTGCCATACCCCAGTCCGTCGAGTGCCCCGGCCATCATCGCCAGATGAATGTTTGATGCGGTCTCATGCCACGTCCCGAAGGTTCCATCCTTAACATTCATCTCGACGCTTTCCGTCGATGCCCCAAACCAGGCGTACTCCCAGTCGTGGATTGTCCCGGCGCCGTTGGTTGCCAGGTGAGTCAGCCAGTCGTTTGCCATCATCCGTTCCAGAATTCGAGCAGCTCCGTTACGCAGGAGATGGGCACCATAGATCAACATCACCGAAGCACCACGCTTGCGGGCATCGCGGATCCGGTCTGCGCATTCGCTGATTTGCGCCGCAATTCGTTCGTTACAGGACCTGGTTGCTGAGTCGGGGTCGATCAGAATCTGATCAACGGTGGTCAGGCTGTGTCGTTGTGAAAGCGGCAGTACCTTCAGTTTTCTCAGGTCGAGTGGTTTAGTCGGCATGGGGATCACTTGCTTGCTCGAAAATGCGTGACTATAAGTCCAATGTGGCCATTTTGATGCGTGGCCATGGCGGCTCCACATTACGGGGCTTCGCTCGAAAGGATACGTTCGAACACCCAATCTGGCGAGACAGGACCGCACCAAAGTTAACCCGGACTTCCAGTGCGGTGAAAGCCCGTCAGCAGAAACCGCGTCAATTCGCTCAGACTCTATCCATCAGGAAACTTCAACGATGACAACTCCTCTGTTTGATTTGACAGGCAAAGTTGCTCTGATCACCGGTGGCAGCAAAGGACTCGGCAAAGCAATGGCACGTGGCTTCGCCGAAGCGGGAGCTGATATCGTGATTTCCAGCCGTCATCAGGAAGAACTGGAACCGGCACTGACCGAGATTCTGGCTGGAACCAAGTCGAAGGGCCGGTGGTTTGTGGCCGACATGACAGATCGCGCGGCTGTTGACGGTCTGGCACGCGATGCACTGGCAGCGATGGGACGAGTCGACATCCTGGTGAATAATGCCGGATCGAACATCCCGCAGTCAGTCGACGCCATCGAAGACGACAAGTGGGATCGGATCATTGAACTGAATCTGACATCGTGTATGCGACTGACGCGGGCGCTCGTGCCACAGATGAAATCGAGAAAATGGGGGCGCGTGATCCACATTTCCTCGGTGATGGGCCTGACATCCAAGCCAGGGCGCAGTTCCTATTCCGCAACCAAAGCCGCATTGATCGGTATGACTCGAGCCATGGCTCTGGATGTCGGCGAATTTGGGATTACGGTCAACAGTATCGCACCTGGCCCATTTTTGACCGATCTTCCGGCAAGTGTCCTGAGCCAGGCGGAACTCGACAGTTTTGCCGAAAGAACAGCCGTCCGCCGCTGGGCTGATCCACGGGAACTCGCTGGCCCTGCCTTACTGCTGGCCAGCGATGCCGGCAGCTATATCACCGGAACAACGTTGCTGGTGGACGGTGGCTTGCTCGCCAAAGGTTTTTGATTTCCTCTCACGCGCATTCGGCGCGGGTCTCCCGACCCCGCCGAAACGGCCGACCGAAGGTCTCCTCATTCCCGGTGGATTACGAATTGGATCTGCAGTATCCGCACCTACATGGTTGCATCCTCAATCTCCATGATCAGTTCCACGACATCCAGGGAATTCAAGCGTCGTCCGAACTGAAGATGCGGAACGTTGATAAACCTTCTGGCCTCCAATCCAAGTCGCTCGGAGATGACCTGGATCACTCGATCTCGAGTCTCACTCGACCTCTGTGAGTCGAAGAGTTGCCTGCGATGGCTCCACTGAAGGAACCACAAGAGCTGACCGCAGTTCGGACAGGTTGCATCTCCAATCAAGATCGATGGTTCAACAACAACGAGTTCATGGCAGAGTGGACACTCCGCAGGCTCTCCACCAGGCGTTCTCGATGAAATCGACATCTGGCGCACCTGTGTTCCACGTATTCGGCGAGCGGTTCTCGCCGTCCCGCCAAAGCACAATCTCTTCGCCCCTGCCAGCCTATTTGATTTCCATGAATCGAACGCAAACGGGGGTTGCCACCGAAACACTCGACTCCGTTGGCGTCAGTTCACCGGTCGCGGGATTGATCCGAAATACGATCACATTTCCACCCGACTGATTGGCAACGAGCATGTATTTGCCGGTCGGTTCAATGGCGAAATTGCGAGGGGTTTTGACTCCTGTGCTTTGGTGTCCCACGGCCTTCAGTTCCCGGGTCTGCGGGTCGAGCGAGAAAATTGCGATCGAGTTGTATGGGTCACGATTGGAGACATACACGAACTTACCGGTCGGATGCACAACTGTCTCTGCAGTGCTTCCTCCCTTTTTGACAACGTCTTTTGGCAAGGTCGACAGGACCTGCTTCTGGGTCAGAACTCCTTTTTCCGCATTATACTCACACGCAATAACGGTCATATCGGACTCGCCATTGACGTATGCGGTTTTGCCATCGGGGTGCCACGCAAAATGTCGTGGACCAGCTCCTTTGGGAGTGTTAAACGCACCGTGTGGTGACAAAGTTCCCTTCTTGGCATCGAATGCGTATATGATGACTTGATCCAGGCCCAGATCGCAGCAGAGTGCAAACTTGTTGGCTTTGTCCACGTGAATCGAATGGCCGTTCTTCCTTTGTCCCACATGTTGCTGGAACGAGGAGGCTGGGCCGAGCGTCCCATCGGCCCCGACCGGGAAGCAGATGCAGCTTCCCCCGCTGTAGTTGGCTGCCAGCACATTCTTGCCCGTTGGATCGACCACCAGGTGACAAGGAGCCCCCCCTTGTGACGGTTGCGAGTTGAGAAAGGTCAAGTTCCCGGACTTTGCATCAATGGAAAACGCACTGACCTTGGCATCGCTTTCGTTAACGGCATAAAGAAACTTCTGGTTGGGGTGAAACGCCAGAAACGAGGGGCTGCTGGTTTCACCTGCCAGCGTTGCGGGCGTCAGTGATCCATCTTTCAGGTTCAATTCACTCTGGTAGATCCCCTTACTCTCTTTGCCGGTGTAAGTTCCAAAGTAGACTCGGTATTTTTCCTGAGCCTGAGCTGACAGGGCCATGGCTGCGATCCAGCAAACAGTCAACGTCACGCGAAAGAACATGAATGTCGTCTCCAGAGTATTTGGTCGGTATCGGCTTGATTATGAACGTGCCTGCTTCATCTGCTCTACGTATTGGCTGGCAAGCGATGTGATGCGGGCGAAGTCGCCCCGTTCAATGGCGTCTTTTTCGACAAGTTGCCCGCCAAGGCCAACAGCACAGGCACCAGCTTTCACAAAATCTTTCAGCGTCTGCAGATTGACACCACCTGTCGGCATGATGCGGATCTGAGGAAGCGGTCCCTTCAAGGCCTTCAGGTAGGCCGGCCCCCCGATGTCAGCCGGGAACAGTTTGACGATGTCGGCTCCCGCCTCCCAGGCCGTCAGGACTTCGGTCGGGGTATAGGCTCCCGGCATAATCCCCTTGTCGTAGCGCAACGCGAGTTTGATGACGTCCAGGTTGACGGTTGGCGAGACTAGAAATTCCGCACCGGCGAGGATTGCGGTCCGGGCGGTCTCGGGATCCAGGACAGTGCCAGCGCCGATCAACACCTGTTTGCCGAGTTCTCGTTTCAACGTCGAAATCACTTCAACCACACCCGGCGTTGTGAATGTCACTTCGATGATATCGATACCACCTTCGTAAAGTGCACGTGCGACATT
>CAZSTW010000081.1:0-19808 GCA_964609845.1 uncultured Planctomycetaceae bacterium
GCATCGTTTGCGGGGTCCCCTGCATGTGCATACAGACAATTCCGCAGTCCGCTTCGCGGCAGACAGCGATCATCTGATCGTCAAATCGCAATCCCGAAATGTCGTTGACGATCCTGGCTCCTGCTTTCAATGTCTCGCGAGCAACGGTGGATTTAGAAGTGTCGATTGAGATCGGGACCGACGTCATCCGGGCCAGCCGATCGATGACTGGAACAACTCGACGCAGTTCTTCGGCCTCCGTTACGGGTTCGGCTCCCGGTCGGGTCGATTCTCCTCCGACGTCGAGGATGTCGACCCCGTCTGCCACCAGTTGCATCGCCTGTTCGACCGCCGCGTCGGCCATCAGGAATCGCCCCCCATCGGAGAAACTATCCGGGGTGACGTTGACGATTCCCATCAGCAGCGGGCGTCCCCCCGCTTCTCTGTGAAACCCCTGAAACTCCCAAACTCGTCGATTTGAGCCGCTTTTCATCGTCAAACTCGTCGTAAATGGTAAAGTCGAACCAGCGCCATTGAGCAATCGTCGTCAAGTCTCAAGCTGCCAAAATCGCACAATCCGAAGAATTTGACGAATCGTCAATGTCGGGAAAACTTGCCTGAGTCGTTTGACAAGAAGATTCTCGTCGATATTCTGCTTGGTGTCACAGGGAAACTTGGAGCAGTTCTCCCAGCTTTCCAAATTGTATACCTCACGCAGAACGACTAGGGATTAGGGCTGCTGCGGGAGGGTGGGCACGCCGAGGGTCGGCAGCCGCGTTTGAGTCTCTAGTGTTATGAGGGAGTCTAGAATGAATCGTCTGTTCGGATTTGCGGCTGCTGCTGCGGTCGCCGTTGTGTTGAGCGTTGGTGGTTCGGCTGAAGCTCGCAGCTGCTGCCGTCCTGCAAAGGTCCGTTGCTGCAAGCCAGCCAAGACCTGCTGTGCACCAAAGCCATGCTGCAGCGCACCAAAGCCATGCTGCACCACCGCAGCTGCTCCTTGCGCCAGCGGCTGCAGCGCCACCGCTGCTCCTGCTGCTGCAGCTCCAACGGAAGCTCCAAAGCCTCCAACCGAAGCTCCAAAGCCAGCCAAGTGATTTGAATACAAGTCGCTGCTGACTTCTTAACGAGTTGGCCGCGTCGTTTGTTTCATCAAATGGGCTTGTTCTGATTTTCAGAACAGGCCCATTTTCTTTTTT
The DNA here is from genome assembly GCA_964609845.1 of uncultured Planctomycetaceae bacterium. Classification (GTDB taxonomy): domain Bacteria; phylum Planctomycetota; class Planctomycetia; order Planctomycetales; family Planctomycetaceae; genus Schlesneria. Next base: position 1,176 of record CAZSTW010000081.1, read on the forward strand.
CCCCTCGGTCGTTTACCCGCTCTCAATCGCCTGCGATTCGGATAATCGTCTGTTTTTCCGGGGAAGCGATATAGAGGTTTCGATCAGGAAACGCCCGACGGATCGCGTTGATATCTGTCTGGCCGGGACGATAGTGCCCCAGCAGCAGTTCGGCATTCAGACCAGGCTCATTCACAACCAGATCCAGATGCGAGTCGACCGTTTCCTTCTGATCCAGCAGTACCAGAGCCGGAAGTTGGATACGCTTTTCGAACCAGCGACGTAGTTCGGCATGCCGTTGTCGTGGATACTTCAACGACTGGACTCCTCGCTGTAATCGGGATTTCCCAAACCCGTCGGTTGTCAGAAAGACACCTTGCAGACTGATCACGAGCATCAGTCGCCACCAGAGCGGAAGTCGATTCAGCCCCCGTCCCTTCCAGTCTTCCAGCAGTAGATGCGTTCCTCCCCCAAAAATCAGGCACCATAATGGTGCGGATTCAAAGACGTAGTGCCATCCCATGATCCCGACATACCAGTAGGGAAAGTGCAATAGATAAAGACTGGCCAGCGACAACACCAGGAGTGTCCATCGACGATCCAGCCGCGCCAGCATCGCCATCACGACGACAGAGCAGATCAGCAGTGGCAGCCCGTCAAATGTCCAGAGCCAACTGCCGATCCAGCGGTTCAGCAAATTCCGAAATGCCAGTTCCACGGTCAGATTCTCGGCCCAGCGGTCATAGGCATCGATCACTTTGGGGCCGAGATGCTGCTCACCACGGACGACGTTATTGAATCCGTAAACGTGGCGCGGAGTATAAATATCCGTGTACAACTGATATGGCGACACTCTCCAGTTCCCGGTCACGTCCATATGGTACCAGATCATGATTCCCCAACCGAAAAGCAGGGGAAGACCGAGGCCAAGCAGAGTGCCCCATCGGCGATCCACCCGCTTGCCTGAATCCATCGCAGGACGTTGCAGCAGCCAGGCAACCACAACAATGCCAAATGGCAACCCGATGGCCGCCGCAGTCATCGGTCGGCAGAGCATGGCGAAACTGAGCCCGCATCCAGCCATCCAGGCATCCTGGACATCCCGAGATCGTTGCCAGCGCGTGATCGCCAGCAGGAAACACGACACGGCCATCAACGTCGGTGGGTGTGAAAGGAGTGTGTTTCCAAACAACCCGATGCCAGGAGACAAGGCCATTGCTAATCCGGCATAGAACGCAGTCTGGCGTCCGCCGATTTCACGACCGGTCCAGAACGTCAGCATTGTTGCGATCGCACAGGCAAGCCATTGGCCAACAAACGGGCGCCCCAAAGCGACAAATGGTGCCAGCCACAGACCTGTTCCGGGATAGTACCGGCTCGCCATCCGGCCCTCATTCAAAACGTGCATCTGATCGAACAATTCCGGATGGTCAGGATGGCTTGGAAACGACAACCGACCTGCCAGCAGGGTCCTGGCCTGAAACAAATAACTGAATTCATCGTGATAGGCGGGTGGAAGATCGCCGAACTGCTTGCCAATCCCTGCATTTACAAAAAATGACAGACCTCCCAGCATCAGGCAAAGCCTCCAGTCGATCGGCCCGTAAACAGAATTCGTTGCTCCGGGAAGGTCTCGCATCCGCCGACGCGATGGGAGCATATAAAAGACTGGAGCGAGCGCCAGTCCCACCAGTTGGATTTGTGCCAGCGAGGGAGCCCATTCCCCGATTCGATCAAGCATTGCGACAACGCATGCCAGCAATCCCAATCCCCAGGCAGTCACCTGCAGAGCCAGTGGAACGGTGTTCGATCGCGTCTCGGAAGGTGCAGCAGAGGACATCAGCAGCTCAAAGGTCCAGAAGAACGTCTGTCATAAAGTCGGTCGAAAAGCATTCATTGCTCGTCGCTTGGGGTTTCAAATCCTGACCTGCGAATTCGACGAAATGGTATTCCGATCACGCGCAGTTTGAAATAAGGGCCTTTTCGCAGTACAGCCGCTGCGCAGACCAGATGATCGTTACGACCAGATCCACGAATCCCCAGATTCGAGACGGGAATCGGTAACAGAAGAAAACAGGTCCTTTCTCCAGCGAATTCGACACGGTACACTCTACGCCGATTTGGAAACTTTCGCTTGGATTGTGTAATGACTGCTGAACTGCCGATTGACGATGCTGACGACCTGGACGAAAACGATCTGGACCTCCCCGTTCCCGAGAAACCGCGTGATCGGGCAACCGGGCGCACGGCTCGAACCCCACGTCGCCGTCGGGCTCCTGTCCCCACCGCCGAGGATCTGGAAGAAGCGGACCTGTCTCGCGAACGACTGCAGAAAGTGCTTGCCGCAGCAGGGCTTGCGTCGCGACGCCATTGTGAGGAATACATCCTCGACGGCCGGGTCACGGTCGACGGGAAAGTGGTCACGACGCTCGGTATCAAGGTTGACCCTGATACCCAGAAGGTCTGTGTTGATGGCGAACGAATCAAGATTGACCGACGCCAGTATTTCCTGGTGAACAAGCCGACGGGCGTTTTAAGCACCAATGCCGACCCCAACGGGCGACCGCGAGTTATCGATCTGCTTCCTCCCTGGAAGGGCCGATTATTTACCGTTGGCCGTCTGGACGAAGGGTCGGAAGGCCTGCTGCTGGTGACGAACGACGGAGATCTGGCTCACAAGCTGGCTCACCCGAAATTTCAAGTGGAACGCGTTTATCGAGCCCTCGTTGCCGGTATTCCATCCGACGAAGTTCTGCACCAATTGCGACAGGGATTGTATTTCACGGAGGGCAAATTCAAGGTTCGCGATGTTCGCCGGATCAAGAGCAGCCTGAAGTCGACGATTCTGGAACTGGTGCTGACTGAAGGACAGAACCGCGAAATCCGTCGATTGCTGGCTCGCGTTGGCCACAAGGTCATGAAACTGAAGCGAATTGCGTTTGGCCCGTTGCGACTGGGCGATCTGCAGACAGCGGGATACCGGCCGCTGACCACATTGGAACTGAAACAGCTGCAACAGTTTGCCGCGAGCGATCCAACTCGCCGATCCGCTGCACGTCGGCCACCGGCTGGTCGGACGGCAAGTGGAACGAAATCTACGTCGCCAAATCGACGGCCTGGTGGCAAACCAGGTGGAGCTGCACGGGTTCCCAAGGCGGCTCGCCGTACACGGCGGGGTGGGCGATAATTCGATTCTCAAGATGTGACAGAGATTTTTGATGACGACGACAGCCGCCGTGCCGGAATTCTGCCTGCCAGGTCTCGTACGCAATGCCGTTCAATCCCTGGCGACGGTGGTCGAACATGAGCCGATGGCGAAAGGGACTTGGCGGATGCGTCTGGCATGCCCGGAAATCGCTCGCCAGATCCTTCCCGGCCAGTTCTTCATGATTCGGATGCCGGGTCGCAGCGATCCATTGCTGGGCCGCCCTTTTGCTCTGTACGACGTTTACGGAACCGAACCGGAAGGAATCGATTTCGGATATGTCGTCGTGGGCAAAATGACGTCGTTATTCGGCTCATTGAAGCCAGGGGATCGCGTTGAACTCTGGGGCCCGCTCGGCAACGGATTTCCGGCTCCCCCCCGCGGTCACCTGGTCATTGTGGCCGGTGGAATTGGTCAGACACCGTTCCTTGCAGTGATTCGCGAAGCGCTCCGCCGTGGGGCCTATGGCCAGCCTCCTCGATCACTGGAGCACGTTCCGGATCGCATTACCCTGTGCTACGGTGTTCGCTCACGCGAATACCTGGCCGGGGTCGAAGAATTCAGGAACGAAGGGATTGATGTCCGAATCGCAACGGATGATGGTTCTGTCGGACATCATGGATTTGTCACTGATCTCTTGAAGCAGCTCATCGCAGAACCTGTCCCTCCAGCTGCCGTGTACTGCTGTGGTCCGGAACCGATGATGCATGCCGTCAGCAAAGTGACGACCGCGGCAAACGTCCCGTGCTGGCTGTCACTGGAGACTCCCATGGCATGCGGCTTCGGAGCCTGTTTCAGTTGCGTGACGAAAGTCCGCCAGGACGACGGGACATGGGACTATCGTCGCGTCTGCGTCGAAGGCCCTGTCTTCCCAGCCAGCCAGATTGTGTTTGACTGAACTGCCGATCAGCGTCAGTCGCCGGCAGGAAGTCGAAACAGTGTTCTGGCGTTGCGAGTGGTCGCGGCCGCCACTTCTTCCTTGGAAATCCCGCGAGTCTCTGCCAGGCAGGCTGCGGTCAGGCGAACGTGGGCCGGTTCGTTTCGTTTGCCACGAAATGGTGTTGGTGCCAGGTAGGGAGAATCCGTCTCCACCAGCAGTCGATCTAATGGCAGTGTCGCCGAGAGTTCGCGCTGAGTGTCATTCTTCTTGAAAGTGATCATCCCGCCGAACGAGAGATGCATTCCCATCTCAAGACAGGCCGCAGCAGTCTCGGCTGAACCGCAGAATGCGTGCATTAATCCCCGCAATGGGCCCGTCGCGGCATGCGTCCGCAAAACCTCTAACGTCTCTGCCTCAGCTTCACGGCAATGGACAACAAACGGAAGATCGAGTTGTCGTGACAGTTCGATATGCCGATTGAAATAGTCCCGCTGCAACTCGATGGGGGCATAGTCCCAGTATTTGTCCAACCCGGTTTCGCCAACACCAACGACTTTGGGAGTTCGCATCAGGGCAACAATCTGATCCCAATCGCCGGGCTGTGCTGCAGAGACATAATTCGGATGCAGGCCAAGGATCGCATAGACGCTGGGATAACGCTCGGCAAGCTCAACCACGCGTCGGCAACTGTCGAGAGTGATGCCGACCGCCAGCATCGTTTTGACACCCGCATCCACGGCTCGCTGAATGGTCTCAGCACAGTCCTGGGTGAACGATTCCTCGTCCAGATGGCAATGAGTGTCGATCCATTCCATCAGTGGTTACGCAATCACCAGAGCCTGCAATTCGGCTGTGATGCTCCGTTCTTCGGTCAGAATGGTGTTCAAAACTGCGAGTGCTTCACCGTCGTCAATGCACGTGTGGACCGCTTCATCCAGTTCAGCCACGATCGCATTCTGGTTTTCAATGATGCGAGGCAGCATTGCTTTGAGTGACAGGAAGTGCAGATCCGTGAAATCAGCGGGGTAGACGCCAAACTCCACGGGCCAGCGCCGTTCTGTCAGCAGTTCTACCAGTTGCTCTTTATGCGACTGCTGCTGCTTCAGTAATCGCGAAAGCGTTTCACGGGCGGCGTTGGCGTGAATCGGAGTCCACGGGCTGACTTCCCCGACGAACTGCAGCAGACTGCAGTTCAGGTCGACCACCAGATGATTCAGAAGCGAATTGTGTTGAATGCGGGCCATGACAGATCCGTAGGGGCGGGCGAAGTCGGGAGTCTCAAGCACGACCACGTTACATACCACCGTTAAAGGAAGGCTTCGGCTGCACGCTGGGCAACCCGACTCAGCGGACTGATGAAGACCCCCAGGTACAGAACCATTCCGGTCACCAGCATCAGATACATTCCCGACGGTGAGCCTGCCGTGAGTGTCACCTGGCGAGCATCCGCCGGTCGAACATCAATGCACATGATCTTCGCGACTCGCAAGTAGTAGAACAGGCTCAGCACCGTGTTCAAACCACCTGCCCCCAGGACCACCCACATGAACCAGTGGATCTTGGTTGCATCGAAGACTGCACCAAAGATGAAGAACTTGCCGTAGAAGCCACCCAATGGTGGCAGACCAACCAGGCTGAACAGGCAGATCGCCATACAGACCGCCAGAATCGGAGACTGGTGAACCAGGCCCTTGTAGTCATCCAGTTCTTCGCTGAACGTCTGGTTTCGAATCAGGGCCACGATCGTGAATGCCCCCAGGTTCATGAACATGTAAACTGCGAGGTAGTACAGCAGCCCTTCGACCGGTCGGCCCATTTGTTCAGCGTTTGGAGAATTGTCTCCGCCAACGGCCGAACGCAGCACAAGCAACGCTGAGACGGCCATCAGCATGTAACCTGCATGTGCAATCGTGGAGTATGCCAGCATCCGCTTTGCATTGGTCTGTGAATAGGCAGCAAGATTACCAAACGTTGCGGTGACGACGGCCAAAGCCCCCAGCCCGAGTCCCATCATCAATGAGAGGCCCTGAATCACGCCCCCCTGGAATGAAGTTACCGCCAGTGAAAATCGCAGCAGCAGGGCAAACGCGGCAGCCTTCGAAGCGATCGACAGAAATCCTGCAACTTCGGCTGAAGCACCCTGGAACGCATCGGGACACCAGAAGTGAAACGGAACCAGTGACAGCTTGAACGCGAAACCGACAGCAATCAGCAGCATTGCCAGAAGGACAATTCGTGCGACGGGATGAGATGCGCCGAATCCTGAAGAGAAGATTGCCTGCATTCGGGCTCCCAGCTCACCGAACTCGGCCGTCCCGGTCACTCCTGCCAGCAAGCTGATACCGAACAGCATAACCCCGGCCGCACCTGCACCGTAAACCACGAACTTCAGGGATGCTTCACTGCTTTGGCGGCGACCTTTCAGGAATCCGGTCAGCGCATAGCTGGGAACGCTCGCCATTTCGATCCCGAGGAACAGCATCAGCAGGTGATTGGCACTGGACATCACCAGCATTCCAACCACAGCACCGCAAAGCAGCGTGTAGAAGTCAGGAGCATCTTCCTGGTCAGGAATCCCGCTGAGCACGGTGAGTGCGATCACAAACACCAGAAAGAACAGCAGAAAACCGCGAAAGAAGACCGAGAACATGTCGTGGACAGCCAGACCAGTAAACAACACGGTGTAAGGCTCGTTGTTGATCCCCAGTTGCCAGAACTGGAACATCACCATGACAAACGCACCCAGGCTGCCAAGCAAGGCGAACCAGTGCGTTGGAATCAACTTGTCAGCACTGGTCAATCGAGCCAGCAACATCAGGACGATGGAGCCGCACAGGATCAGTTCGGGCAGGAACAGCCACAGCGAGCGACCTGTCGCCGCCTGAAGCGTATCGCTTCCACTGAGGAATTGCACAAACAGCGACTTGAAATCCATGACGTTCCCAACCGAAATTCAAGGGCCAATTTCGCCCTGTTGCAACTCACTAAAGCCTCGCATCATCACTGCGAAGACTAACTCAAGCGAAACTACCGAACTTGTGTTGTTTCCATCGTGGCCCCGGCACCGTGATGAGTGTCGTAGGTATGCGCCATGCTCTGCACCAGTCCGCTGATTGACTTATCCATTCGGCTGAACAGGTAGTTCGGGAACACCCCCAGCAGGACGGCAAGCACGACCAGCGTATAGGCCACGGTCTTTTCACGTGCGGTGAATGGAGTGATCCCTTCAGGATGCGGTCCCTTGTATTCGGGTCCCAGGTAAACCCGCTGCATCGTCCAGAGGATATAACCCGCAGTCAGGATGACACCAGAAGCCGCAATAATCGCCAGCGTCGGGTCAAAGTTCCAGCAGCTCAATACCGAGAAGATTTCGCCGACGAATCCACACAGTCCGGGTAGACCCAGACCTGCGAAGAAGATGACAGCAGCCAATCCCGAGTATTCGGGCATCAACTGGGCAATGCCACCGAATTTATTCAGATCACGATGATGGACTCGGTCGTAAAGCACACCGACCATGAAAAACATCCCCGTGGACGAGATCCCGTGAGCGATCATCTGGAACATGGCAGCATTGATCCCCATGGCCCAGTAATCCGCTCCCGATGTCTTTCCTTCCGTAATCTTCCAGACCGCCAGCCCAAGCAGGACATAACCCATGTGACTGACCGAACTGTAGGCAACCAGCCGCTTGAAGTCTGTTTGCGCCATTGCGGCAAACGCACCGTAGATGATGCTGAAGACACCCAGTGCAACCAGGAAATACGCTGCATACTGTGCCCCATACGGACAGAGCGGCATAGCAATCCGGATAATCCCGTACCCACCCATTTTCAAAAGCACGCCAGCCAGAATCATCGAGATCGGCGTCGGTGCTTCGACGTGTGCATCAGGCAACCATGTATGGAATGGGAATGATGGCAGCTTAATTGCAAATCCAATGAACAGCATGATGAATGCTGCAAGCTGCAGTGATTCGCTGAAGCGGACTGCGGTTCCCTTGCCGGCGGCAATTCGTGCCAGCTCGATCAGATCGAAGGTCCCTTCGCCATTGGGGCCAATGCTGTTGAAATAGAACATCAGCATGGCGATCAGCATCAACACACCGCCCGCCAGCGTGTACAGGAAGAACTTGATCGCCGCGTATTCACGGCGAGGACCTCCCCAGACACCGATCAGGAAGTACATCGGCAGCAGCATTACTTCCCAGAAGACATAGAACAGGAAGAAGTCGACTGACAGGAAGACACCCATCATCCCGGTTTCCAGGAGCAGGAAGAGCATCATGTAGCCCTTCACGTGCTTGTCGATGCTCCATGATGCCAATGCGGCCAACAGCGTGACCAGACCCGTCAGCACGACCAGCGGCAAGCTGATTCCATCAACGCCGAGTGCAAAGTTGACGTTCCAGGCAGGAATCCACTCGTAGCGGAACAGGTGCTGCATTTCCCCTTGTGACAGGTCGAAACTGTACCAGAGCTGCAGCGTCAGGACGAAGGTCAGCGCGGTTCCCAGCACCGTCCAATACCGCATGCTTTCCTTGTTCTGTCCATCAAACCAGATCAGTGGGATCGCCCACAGAGCCGGCAGAAAGACGATCATGCTCAGCAGGAATTCCGAACTAAACATAGTGTTCTCAATCTCTCGAATCGTTGACCGATTTGCCGGTCAAACGGAAAACCCCGTGATAACCCACCGAATCACTTGAACTCAGCACTTATTTCGGCAGCGATGTGAACAGCACACCAAACAGCACGACGACACCAACCGCAATCCACATCACGTACTGTCGCAAACGACCCGTCTGGACAACTCGCAACGAATACCCGACCGTGCGAGTCACGCTGCCAACCATGTTCACCAGGCCGTCAACCATCGTTTCGTCAAACAACCGATCCCAGCGAGCCACCAGTACCGTGACTGAGGCGGAAGCATGCAGGATGGCATCCAGCACCTTCTTGTCGAAGTCAGCACACCAGGCGGAAACGATATGAACGGGGCGCACGAACATGGCGTCATACAGCACGTCAAATCGCCATTTATCAAGCAGGAAGTCGTACACACCAGGAAGTTGCCGGCGAATTTCAGCGGGATTGATGACTCGCGATCCATACATGAGATACGCGAAAATCGCTCCGGTGAATGCCGCAATCAGGGCGAGCAACCCGGCCTTGCCGTGTACGGCATGCACGTCGCTGTGATGCCCCTGATGGCTCGGAATTGTCAGCCCGTTCAAGGTCACCGCTTCGGTTGATGGAACCGTCTCACTGAAGGCGATCAGCTTGAACAACGGGCCTTCGTTCCCTGTCCCGCTTGTTCCCCAGCTCCATGCACACGATGCCGCCAGGATCGACAGGGCGATCAACGGTGTCGTCATGATTCGTGGAGATTCATGACAGTGATCATAAACGTGCTGATCACGAGGTTCGCCGTAGAACGTCAGGAACCACAGGCGGAACATGTAAAAGGCGGTAATCCCGGCGGTCACGAGCGGTGTCAGGAACAGGAGGAAGTGGACTCGATTGAATTCAGAATAGGCCATCGCGGACGCAACGATCTCGTCCTTCGAATAGAAGCCCGAAAGGCCGATGTTCAGCACGGGTATCGCCAGACCCGAAATTGCGATCACTCCGATCAACATCGTGTAGGCGGTAATTGGCATCTTGTGCCGCAGTCCACCCATGCGTGGCATTTCCTGCACGTGATGGCAACCTGCAATCACACTGCCTGAACAAAGGAACATCAGCGACTTGAAGAACGCATGCGTTACCAGATGGAACAGGCCAGCCCCCCATCCCGCGACACCAATCGCCAGCATCATGTAACCGAGTTGACTGATCGTGGAATATGCCAGCACGCGCTTGATGTCCGTCACCACCAGGGCAATCGTTGCCGCGACGAAGAGTGTGATACAGCCGACATAGGCAATGACCAGCAGGACTTCAGGCGTAAAGACCGGATAGAAGCGTGCTGCCAGATAAACCCCTGCAGCAACCATCGTTGCCGAGTGAACCAGGGCCGAAACCGGCGTTGGACCTTCCATCGCATCAGGCAACCACGTCTGCAGCGGGAACTGGGCACTTTTACCGATACACCCCGCAAAAATCCCGCAACCAGCAGCGATCAGCAGCAGGTATCCGATGGTCGATGGCTTGCCGCCATTTTCCAGTCGATGACCGTCGGCATCACGCAGATAGACCTGCTTGCCGTCTTCAGAAACATCGATCTTGCCATCGTTTCCACGAATCATCGTGAACAGACCCGGTTCGTGACCAACGTCAGCGAACTGGAAAGTGCCGCACCAGGTCCACAGGATCATCAATCCGATCAGGAAACCGAAGTCCCCGACGCGGTTCATGATAAATGCCTTGTTGGCCGCAGTGCTGGCCGACTTGCGTTCAATGTAGAAACCGATCAGCAGGTAGCTGCTGACACCGACCAGTTCCCAGAAGATGAAAACCTGGAAGATGTTCCCTGCCAGAACCAGGCCAAGCATCGAGAAGCAGAAGAGTGACAGGTACGAGAAGAATCGATGGAAACGACCCGGGCGCGTGAAGTGGCCATGGCTCGTATGAACTTCATGATCTTCGTATTCTTCTGTCAGCTCGTCCTTCATGTAGCCGATGGCAAACAGATGGATGCAGGTCGCGATGAATGTCACCATCGTGAACATTACCAGCGTGAGGCTGTCAATGTACCAGTCGAGTGAAACATTCAGAGAGCCGAACTTCGCAAGGCGATAGAAGGTGCCGGAAAACGCCTTTGGCATTCCCGCGTGTTCGTTGCCAGCATGTTTGTGGTCATTCTTGTCGTCGTGCTTGCCATGGTCGTGGTCATGCGGATCGGCCGCAGCGACTTTTTCACCCTCGGCAGCACCAAGTTGTGGCTCAGATTCTTCGTGATGCTGTTCAGCATGGTGCCCCCCGTGTGAGTCACTGAATGCCTCACCCCTGGTTGCAAACCCCCACGTGAGGAGCGCGGAAGCACTGCAGATAAAGCCGAGACCAATACAGGCAACTGCACAGTACGCTGCCGTCTTGCTCAGACGGTGCGACCAGCGAAGCCAGTAGATTTCGGCGACGAACCCGGCGAGTGGCAACAGCCAAGCCACCGTCAACAGGTTTCTCAATAATTCGCCGGTTGATTGAGGGTCCATAATGCTTCGTTGAACGACAGAAAAAGGGTCAGTCAGTCTGAAACCGGTCTACCGCATGGCCTGATCAGCCTTGCAGTTCGTTACCGCGATCGACGTCGATTGTCAGGTGATTGTTGTAATAGTTCAGGGCGATCGCCAAGGCGACTGCCGCTTCAGCCGCCGCCAGGACCACGACAAACAATGCTGTTGCCTGGCCATCCAGTCCCAGCGGTGTAAATCGAGAAAACGCGACGAAGTTCACGTTGGCACCGTTCAGCACCAACTCGACTCCCATCAGTACACCGATTGCATTGCGCTTGGTCGCCATGCAGACAATTCCGCACACGAACAACACGGCACCGACAATCAGATAGGCTTCAAGCCCGACACCATCCATCGAAGTCACCCTTGTTCCAACTCTCGAGACGACACAGCGGCACGAGACTACAGGTCAGCTTCCAAACCAGGAGTCACACGGCGTTTGGCTCGCGCCAAGTAGGCCGCCCCGACCAATACGACCAGCAAGTGAATCGAAATGATTTCAAACGGCAGTAAATACCCGGGAGCCAACGGCTTACCCGCTTCTTGATTCAGATTCCGGTCAGGACGCAACCCGAAGAAACTCAAGCCCAGTTGACGCAGGGTCCGACCAGACTGACGCCGAGCCAGTACGGCATCCTGCGAGTTTTTCGCCTGGTCGCGTGATTCATCCGACTTCGCCGAAGCCACTGCGGATTGTAGCCGAACGTCTTCATCGTGATCTGCTGCTGCGGCTGAATCACCAGCCTTGGGAATCCGACTCGCGACATCCGACCATTTCACCGAGTTGATGCCAAATACCAGCACGCACAGCAACAGCAGACCTACACCACAGCCGAGCAGCGTTTCTGCAGGCGTTGTCTGGACTTTGATCGTGTGACCACTGGCGGTCAGCATCACCCCAAACACCAGCAGGACGACGGTACCACCGACATAAATCAGCAACTGGGCTGCCCCCAGAAAATCTGCATGCAGCAGGAAAAAGAGCGCTGCCACCGATCCGAGTGCCACTACCAGCCAGAATGCCATTCGCACCACATTCTGCGTCACGACAACGGCGAGGGCACCACCACATGACAGAATCGCAAATACCCAGAAGAGCAACTGTTCGGTCATCGAGCCACCTCCGAATTGTTCCGGGCGACCGTTGGAGCGGAACCCGAACCACTCGACACTACCGACTTCAATGCTGGCCCGAAAACAACCGGCCGACTATTCGTCGTCGCAAGAATCAGCGGCCACAAGACAGCTCCGAGAAACAAGAAACAGCTGATCGGAACCAGATACTTCAAACAAGTGGTCATTACCTGGTCAATTCGCAGTCGAGGCAATGTCCAGCGAACCCAGATCTGCAGAGTTACCAGCAGCGAAGCCTTGATCACAAACACATGCACGGCAAACAGATTGGCAATGTAAGAGCCCAGCCCGAAACCACGGATCGGCACATTCGCCCACCAGCTTCGCAGCCCGTCCCCTTCGAACAGTAATGTTTCAATTCCAGTGCCTGTCTCCCAGCCACCCAGAAACAGTAATACAGCAATACCACTCACCGCGAACATGCTGGCGTATTCCGCCAGAAAGAAGATCGACCAGCGGAAACCGCTGTATTCGGTGTGGAAACCAGCAACCAGTTCGCTCTCTGCTTCAGCAAGGTCGAATGGAGCTCGCTTCACGCTTGCAGTTGCTACCGTGAAGTAACAGAAGAACGCCAGAAACGCGAAGGGATCATGAAAGATGAACCAGTTCCAGACCCCACCCGACTGCATCCGCCCCACGACCTGCAGATTCAGCGAACCTGCGATCAGCAAAGGAATGAGAGCGCAGATCGCCATCGGAATTTCGTAGCTCACCATCTGAGCAGCTTCACGCATGGCGCCGAACAAGGCCCACTTGGACCCGCTTGAGTAGCCTGCCAGAATGATTCCGAGAACTTCGAGCGACATCAGGGCGAGAATCAGAAACGCGCCGCATTCGGCAGCGACACCCACCCAGCCATCTGCAACCGGCAATACCATAAACGCCGCAAATGACGCCACGCCAGCAAGATACGGCGCCATTCGAAAGACCATGCTGTCAGCATCTTTAGGAACCAGGTCTTCCTTCTGGATCAGCTTGATTCCGTCTGCGATGGTCTGCAGCCAGCCGAACTTACCGCCGACGCGAGTCGGACCGAGTCGGTCCTGAATTCGACCGGCGACTTTTCGCTCAAGCCAGATGTAGAACACTGGCAACCCGCCAAACAACCCCAGTAGCAGGGCCGCGTGCGTAAGTGCTGCCAATACAAAGGCTACCGTCGCCACGGTCTCGGAGTCGGCACACGACTTCAGGACTGATGCGAGGTAGTTTTCCAGCGTTAATACGGCAAGGGGGCCGCTCATTCGGTCACTCGTGTAGGCGTACAAAAACAGCGCGCAGCGCAGGCATCCAGCCACGATCGGGCTGGAACTATGCCAGATGGGTTTGAACGATTCAAGCGACCGCCAATCAAATCCCCCGCGATTCTCAGTCTCGCGAATTTGTCAGCCACCGAAAAGCCATCCAGGTTGCGCGACTTCACATCAAGCACCCACCGTTGACGGGTGGCAACGATGGTTCAGCACTGAATGGTAGTCAAACAGCTGGACATCGTCACATCAAGGAATGCTGAATCGATCAGGAAAGTTCGGCAATTTAGTTGATTGCCCTCCACTGCGTCCTTTACTGAGCATCTTGTTGGCCATGGCTCAGTCCTCGGGTAAAGACGTTGAAGATCGATGGCGAAGAGGTAGACTGAATTGAGATTTACGGATGGCCAGCGGGAAGTTGGAGACGATGCGAAATGAACATCGCGGATAACAAGCTGATGGCTTGGAAATCTGATTTCTCAATACCGAAGGGGTTGCTGGCTCTGACGATCGGTTTGGCCAGCATGGCATTCAGTTCGGCCGAGGCTCAGGAATTGGTGTTCACAACGGCGGAGGAGAGCCGAGCGGAGTACGAACGTGTGGTGAAGCCGTTCCTCTCTCAACATTGTGCAGCCTGTCACAACCCGAAAATGACTGAAGGGGATCTCGATCTGTCAGCTCTTGAGACAGATATGAAAACGACGACCAGTGGTGCGCGCTGGGCAATGCTGGTGGAGAAATTGACGAGTGGAGAAATGCCTCCCAAAGAGAAGCCCCGTCCCGAGGTCGAGAGCCTTTCGGTTGTGACGCGGTGGGTTTACGCAGAAGCGAAACGGTCCAACAAGCATTTCGCTCGGCGAGCAGCCTATGCGAATGGGAATCAGGTTCCTCATGCACTGCTTTTTGATCCGAAGAATACTCCGCCGTTCGATGGTGGGACACGCGTGCGAAGGATCAGTCCGGAAATCTATGCAGGATTCCTCAAAGATCACGCGAAGCGCGGGGGGACGAATCAGCCGTTTTCCGTAGATGAAAAGACGACGTTTCGAGATATGGGAACGCCGAAGATCGACGAACCGGTCACGGCCACGCTATTCCAGAATGCGTTGGTGATTGTCGAAAATCAGACCGACTTCAAAATCGAAGGCGATGTTGTCAAAGGGAATTTACCAAGAGAGTTCTCGGCTCTGTTCGATCCGAAGCTGCCGCCGAAGGATGGTCAACTTGAGTCTGCGATCACTTACCAGTTCAACACGATTCTCAAGCGGCCTCCGAACGACAGTGAGAAGCACCGGTTTCTCGGTCTGATGAAAAAGAACATCGCCGACGCAGGGCTGGTCATCGGGGTCCGCTACACATTGGCAGCCGTGCTGATGCTGCCAGAGGCCGTCTTTCGATTTGAAGTCGGCAACGGTCAGCCCGATGAGAAGGGGCGTGTGCGGCTTGCTCCGCGCGAGATCGCGTTCGCGCTGGCCTACGCGTTGACCGACAGACGGCCCGATGCAGAACTGCTGACGGCAGCGGCAACAGGCAGACTCGACACCGACGAGGGCGTTGCAAGTCAGGTGCGTCGACTTCTTGACGATGCAAAGCTCGAAAAGCCTCGCACTGCACGGTTCTTCCGAGAATACTTCGGATATGACAAAGCTACAGATGTCTTCAAGGAAGACAAACCGGGCGACGCGGCGAACAGTCACGCTGGGCACGATCCGCGGGTACTCGTTGAGGATACTGATCGGCTGGTGCAGTTCATTGTCGACCAGGACCGAGATGTACTCCGCGAGTTGCTGACTACGAACAAAAGCTTCGTTGCCTACAAAACCGCGGCAGAAACCAAAAAGAAGCGTATCGAAGACTTGGCAAAGTTTGAGGCGGAAAAGGCCAGGGATCCCGAAAAGTTCAAGTCGAAGACATTCAAACCACAGGGCAGAAACGTCTACGAATCGTATGGCCTGACGGATTTCCCCGATGAGCAGCCGACGGAACTGCCTGCCGAACAGCGAGCAGGCATTCTCACTCAGCCTGCGTGGCTGGTCGCTCATTCGACGACGTTTGATAACCACGTCATTCATCGCGGCAAGTGGGTTCGCGAGCGACTGCTGGGGGGCGTCGTGCCCGATATCCCGATCACTGTCGACGCTTTGCTTCCTGTTGCACCGGAACGTACGCTGCGAGAACGCATGGTTGTCACTCAGCAGGAATACTGCTGGAAGTGCCATCAACTGATGAACGATTTGGGCTACCCCTTCGAACAATACGACCACTTCGGCCGGTTCCGCACCACGGAAGCAGTACTCGATCTTGAGGCGACTGCGAAAAACGTCGACAAGAAAGGGAAGTCGCTCGGCCCCGTAGCCCGCGATGTTCCGTTGAACACGACCGGTGTGATTGCCTTTGTCATCGATAAATCACTTCAAGGCCCGACCGAGACTCCGGTGGCGTTTATGCGAAAGCTCGCCGACTCCACATATGTCGAAGAAGTTTTCATTCGTCATGCCTTTCGTTACTGGATGGGCCGGAATGAGTCACCCGGCGATTCTGCCAGCCTGCAATCTGCTCACGACGCCTACCGGAAAAGTAGCGGCAGCATGAAGGCTCTGTTAACGTCGTTGTTGACGTGCGAATCATTTTTGTACCGAGTTCCCAGCAACCGTGAAGTCTCCGCACCGGGACACGACTGACGTTTTTTGATATCTGGGCGGCAATCGTTCTGCATCAAGACTGAATTGTTACTACAGCATGTTGGAAATCTGATTGCATTAAGACTTGAGATTCAAGATTCTCCGACCGGAGCCTGCCATGCCAATCCCACGTCGCACAGCCCTGAAATCACTCGGACTTTCGGCGGGAGCAACATTTCTTGCACCCATCCTCGCTCAATTGGAAGCAAACGCTGCCGGCAAGTCGATCACCGCGAAGCGATTTGTCTTTGTCGTCGAGAGCAATGGTGTGCGGCCGGAGCAGATCGTTCCGTCGCGAATCGAGCGAAAACCTCGTGAGCAACGTCCACTCAATGGGCCGGCGGAGCTTGTCGATGTTTCACTGGCTGATCGCGAATTGCCATTCTCGCTGGAGCCAATCCAGGGTTGGAAGGAAAAAGTCACGATCGTCAACGGCCTCTCCGGGCGTGTGTGCGGCGGTGGCCACTCGAACAACTTTCAGGCACTGGGAGCATTCGGCGCTGGCCGCGGCAACGGTGGCGAAAGCAAGGCCATCGAAGGTGAAACAATCGACGGCGCGCTCGCGAAACACCTCGGTGGCATCTTTCCGCACCTCGGACTCGGCATCTCGAAACGGATGGAAAACAACGTCGTATACAGCATTTCGGCCTGGGGACGGAACAAGGCGCTGCCGATCATCTGCCAGCCGCAGCAAGCCTACAGCACCTTGTTTGGCAGTGTCGCTGAAGGCTCAGCCAGGCAGGAATTCTCGGCCAAAGCCAATGTCCTCGACTTCCTGAAGGACGACATCAAGAAGGCACAAGCCAATCTGGCTGGACCTGAACGGGAACAGTTTGAAGCCTATCTTGAGACGTTTGAAACTCTGCGCGATCGGCAGAGCAAGCTTAACTCGATCCAGCACACGTTGCGTGAGAAGGGTCCCGTCACCAGCGACAAATACAGGAGCGAAGTTGAAACCGATCGGCTGGATGCCCAGTTCGACATCGGTGCTGCGGCCCTGATCTGCGGACTGACCAACGTGCTGACGCTCTCCTCGGCTGCGGGCATTGGTGATTTCGATATCACGTTCAAGGGGCTTGGCCTGAATATCGACAAGCATTCGATCGGACACGGTGGCAGCTTCCAGGGCAAGAAGTGGGACGAACTCTATGCCATCATCCGCCGTTATCACTTCGACTTGATTGCCGGACTGATGAAGAAACTCGAAGCAGTGCCTGAAGGCGACGGTACGATGCTCGACAATACGGTGATCGTCTATCTGAGTGACGGCGCTGAAGCTCATCATAGCCGCTGCTGGGAATGGCCGATGGTCGTCATTGGCAACATCGCCGGTAAGCTGAAGACCGGCCGCTACATCGACTATCCCGGTTACGGCCAGCCTGGAAATCGAACCACCGCCAACATGTTCGTCACGCTCCTGCAACTCGCCGGATCATCGCGTGACAGTTTTGGAATGCCCGACCCTAACTTGAAAGACTTCGACCAGCACGGCCCGCTGAGCGAGTTGATGGCTTGATCAAGAGCAAACGTGGTGGGGCGGAAAATTCTGCGTCTCAGGAGAACCTTGACGAGGCGACGTCTAACCGGCTGGGAGCGGGAATGTATCCATGACAACTTCATTAATACGATTCTTGTTGTTATGGGTCTTCATTGTCACCGCATCATCGATTGCAACAGCCGACCCTCCGGATGAGCCGCGCGTTGATCGGGCAACGGCAGGTGAATACCAGCATCTCTGGCTTCGCTTTGACGACGGTGCTGAGTCGGCTCGAGTTTTCGTCGGATTACGTGGCGGAAAGTCGACCACCGTCTGGTTCGTTGGAGGTGTCGTTCCGAAGGGCGTGAAACCCAGCGGCGAATACCGAGTACTGGTCGATGCACATACGCTCACACTCAATGAAGGTCAATTGAGCGGGACGATTTCGGTGCGGCAGGTGAGTGTTTGGCAACCAAAGCATTTGGCAGAGGTCACGATCTCGGTCGCTGCCAAAAACTATGCCAACAACGTCGTCGGCACCTGGTCCGGTGAAGTCGTTGGCGGGACCAGTTCGAGCGGAAACGTCATCGGTACATTGACCCCTGAAGTGTTGATCCGATCAACTCACACCTTTTCCAAGGGTGTCGATTGGCCCAATTACCACGGGCCGCACGGAACCAACAGCTCGGGAGACATGACGACCTGGGCCGAGGACCTGGCGGCTGCTATTCCGGTTTGGAAAGCCGAGCGACCAGTATTGTCAGGCTGGGGGACCGGAGTTGACTCTCGTTATACATGGCGCGCTGCAGTAGGAACGGTCTGCGGTGGATCGAGCACACCCGTGCTGGCCGAC
>CAZSTW010000081.1:19908-29487 GCA_964609845.1 uncultured Planctomycetaceae bacterium
GCGCGCTGCAGTAGGAACGGTCTGCGGTGGATCGAGCACACCCGTGCTGGCCGACTTCGAGCGTACTTTTCAACGAATGCCACTGCGCACCGAACTCGCATCGCTTATCGACTACTGTCGCCCGTTATCCGACACGATTGTGACCTGCATCGATGCCCAGACCGGAGGCACAATCTGGAATACCACGATTCCTCGCTTGTCTGGCAACTACCAGACTCACAAATGGCGAGGCTTTAACCCAACGGCCAGCGTGATCGGTGCGACAGTCATTGCAAACGACCTCGGTGAAAACTGGGTGGCGCTGGACGTGGAAAAAGGGGACGTGTTGTGGACGATCAAAGCTTCGCAAAGGGTCGAGAGTGACCGCGCCGCACTCGGCGCGGTGCAGGCGGGATCGCTCGCCATACTTCCTTCCGCTCGTGGTCCTGCTCACGCGGTTGAGACACGCACCGGAAAAATCGTCTGGAAACAATCAGGCGGACCTCAGGCTCTGACTTGGGGCAAGCCGGGTGCAGAGCGAGTCTTGTTTCTGGGACACAGTGCACCTGTCTGCTGTGACGCTGCGACTGGGCAGGTATTTTGGAAGCTGCCCGAAAACCTCGTCGGCCACACTGCGTCGTCGGCGCTCATCGATGCGGATCTGCTGATCGGTCACATCCTGCCTGACCTCAAAAAACAGCGCCTGGGTTACTTTCAGTGCTGGAAGCTGGCCGACTCTGGCCCCACGAAGGTCTGGCAGGACGAGTCGCTCAACGTCGACGAGAACCTGACTGTGACCATCGGTCGCGGCCGCGCCTACCTCGTCGGGAAGAATGAACTCCGCTGCCTCGACCTTGTGACAGGTAAACAGCACAGCAGACAGACTTTCGATGATACGCTGGGACCGGGAAGCAATCCGTGGCTCGGATTGTTTGGCAACCGCATACTCCTCTCACCCGAAGGACAGCACGGCAAGCAACATCTGCAACTCCTCGACGCGACGGACCTCAGCCTGATTGGCAAACCGTGGTCTCCCCCAAACAATTCCACAACCGCCTACGGAATGCATTCATTGGCGTTTCCCGTCGTCGAGGGTCGACTTATTGTACGTGGGATGGACGGAATCTATTGCTACGACCTGCGTTCGAAAGGAATCGCAAACTAGTGCGTGTCGCACTTCCGTGTCGCTTCGAAACATGGGTTAGACGCTGTCGTTTGATGCCCGCAGGACGCCACACTTAAGTGAGATGCGCTCTAATCGCGAAGTCATCTGACGGCGATGTGCCGATTTTCACTTTAGTGCCGATTATCTGACGCCAAACGTTTCACAGTGCCTGCGTGCAAATCGGACTACCAGCCGACAGGGGCCACGAAAACGACCTCAGAGAAACTGGAACCCACAGTACCGTCACAGGTTGTGTTGAATCTGTGGCCAGGTGACAATCGCCGTCAGAAGATCTCAACTTTAGAGAGTTTTGCAGAAAACCTCGTGATCGAGCTTCGCCATCGAAAGGTACACTCGAGATTGAGGTAACATAATTCGTCCATGCTTTGAATTGCCGTGACGGCAAAAAGTGAATTGGCCCGCCTGACACCCGAAATCGGTTTGACTTTCGGGGCCGCATCGGCTGATACTGATAGAGTTCGGGTTCCCACGGTTTGATCCTGCCTGACAGTAACTCACCCCCCGTTTCTGAAATCCGCTTGCGGAGGTCGTTTCGATGCGTTGTCGGATGTTCTCGTTATTGACGGCTGGCCTTGGCTTGATCGTCACTGGTTCATTTTCCTCAGCGGCAGATCAGAAGATCGAGTTCAATCGCGATGTGCGACCGATCCTGTCGAACAACTGCTACCTTTGCCACGGGCCCGATCCCAAGCATCGCGAAGGAGGTTTGCGGCTCGATCAGCGCGATGGCGCGATTGCCAAGCTCGAATCCGGGCATGCCGGGATTGTCCCCAATGATGTTTCTACCAGCGAAGTCATCCGCCGCATCCTCTCTCAGAATCCTGACGAGCAGATGCCTCCCAAGGCGAGTGGCAAGTCGCTGACGAAAGCAGAAATCAACACCCTTAAGCAGTGGATCGCCGAAGGAGCCGAGTACCAGGGACACTGGGCGTTCCTGGCTCCCGTTCGACGAGATCCCCCCACAACGAAATTCAACGCTCATGTTCGCAATGACATCGACAACTTCATTCTGGCTCGACTCGAAGCAGCCGGGCTGGAACCGTCGCCGGAAGCGGACAAGATCGCTTTGATTCGTCGTGTCACCCTCGACCTGACAGGTTTGCCCCCCTCTCCTTCCGATGTCGACATCTTCCTGGCGGATAAGTCGCCCGAAGCGTACGAACGGGCCGTCGACCGATTGCTGATGTCTCCTCGCTACGGCGAACATCAGGGGCGAATCTGGCTGGATGCCGCCCGGTACGGTGACACCCATGGCCTGCACCTCGACAATGAACGGTCACTCTGGCCCTATCGTGAATGGGTCATCAATGCGATCAACACCAACAAGCCATTCGATCAGTTCACGATCGAGCAACTCGCAGGTGACTTGATCCCCAATTCCACGACCGACCAGAAAGTCGCGTCGGGCTTCAATCGCTGCAACGTGACCACCAGCGAAGGGGGCTCTATCAACGATGAAGTCCTCGTCCGCTATGCCGTCGACCGCACAGAAGCCCTGTCAACGGTCTGGATGGGTTTGACCCTGAACTGCTGTGTCTGCCACAGCCACAAGTTCGATCCGATTTCCCAGAAGGAATTCTATTCGCTGTATTCGTACTTCTACTCGATGGCCGATGCCGCAATGGATGGCAATGCCTTATTGCCTCCTCCGATCCTGAAACTGCCTCGTGAATCCGATACGGCGAAGATCAAGGAACTCGATGGATTGATCGCCTCGACAAATCAGCAGATTGCTGCCGAACTGGCGAAGGTTCAGTATGTAGATCCACTCGAGGGTTTGGATCCCCCAGCCGATGCCCTGACCGTTGTGAAGCAGGAACTGGTCTGGATCGACGACGCTCTGCCACCGGGAGCTCAGGCTCAAGGGGACACTCCCTGGAAATTTGTCGCGAAGGGCGAAGGCCCGGTTTTGTCGGGAGAAAAGGCGTCAACACGAACTGCCACCGCACTGTCACAACACTTTTTCACCGGAGCCAATCCGGGACTCAAGATTGGCGACGGAGACATCCTGTTCGCCTACGTCTACATCGATCCCGCCAATCCACCGAAGTCGGTGATGTTGCAGTTCAATGACGGTGCGTGGGAACATCGATGCAACTGGGGAGATGCAAACGCGATCCCGTTTGGTGCACTCAACACCCCCGCTAAACGTCAGATGGGTGACCTGCCAAAGGCGGGTGAATGGGTTCGCCTCGAAGTGAATGCACAGCATGTTGGACTCGCCCCCGGAGCAACCCTGAACGGCTGGGCCTTTACCCAGTTTGGCGGAACCTGCTACTGGGACCGCGCCGGGGTCGTCACCCGATCCACGCCCGTTCAGACCGAATTCACATCGCAGATTGCCTGGGAACAATCGGAACTGCCAACCCCGAAGAAAGAACTGCCAGGCCCAGTCCAGGAAGCCATCAAGCTCGAACGAGCCAAGCGGTCACCCGATCAGCAGAAGCTGCTTCGGAACTACTTCATTGAGAATGTGAACACGACGACTCGCCCGGTTTATGCCGCATTGCGAGCAAAGCTTGCTGACTACGACAAGCAGAAAAAAGATATCGACGCCGCCATTCCTGCGACGATGATCAGCGGTGACCTGCCTCAACCGCGTGAGACTTTCGTGCTGATCCGGGGTGCCTATGACAAGAAGGGCGAAAAGGTCGAACGCGGAGTGCCTTCGATTCTGCCACCATTTCCTGAAGGTGCCCCCAACAATCGTCTTGGCCTGGCACAGTGGCTCGTCGCCCCCAATCATCCCCTGACCTCGCGAGTCATCGTCAATCGCTACTGGCAGCAGTTCTTCGGAACCGGCATCGTCAAGACCGCCGAAGACTTCGGAGCTCAAGGAGTCTGGCCGACGCATCCTGAACTGCTCGACTGGCTCGCCACGGAGTTCATCCGGACCGGCTGGGATGTGAAGCGGATGCACAAGCTGATGGTGATGTCGGGGACGTATCGACAGTCCTCCAAAGTCAGTCCGGCACTGCTGGCGAAAGATCCTGAAAATCAACTGCTCGCACGTGGACCGCGGTTCCGTCTCGATGCCGAAGTCATTCGAGACACGGTATTGGCAATCAGCGGACTGCTTGTGGAACGTGAAGGTGGCAAGAGCGTGAAGCCGTATCAGCCTGAAGGGGTCTGGGAAGCGGTCGCCTTCGTGGGAAGTAACACTCGCGAATTCCGACAGGACAGTGGCGAGGCCTTGTATCGCCGCAGTCTCTATACGTTCTGGAAGCGAACCTCGCCACCACCACTGCTCGCAACGTTTGATGCTCCATCGCGAGAAAACTGCACCGTCCGTCGCCCCCGAACGAACACGCCACTGCAGGCGCTCGCCTTGATGAACGACAAACAGTACGTCGAAGCAGCCCGCAAACTGGCTGCCAGAATGATGAAAGAAGGGGGAGCCACTCCCCAGGATCGACTGACGTATGGCTTCCGTCTGGCGACCGGACGTGGACCAAATGCCAGTGAGCTGGACGTTTTGCAAAGATCGCTGCAAAAGCAGCTACAAGCCTTTGCCGCTGACAAGGCTGCTGCCGATAAGTTGTTATCGTATGGCGATTCCCCCAAGGCGGCCGATCTGGACCCCAGCGAACATGCTGCCTGGACGATGATCGCCAACCTGCTGATCAATCTCGACGAAACCATCACCAAGTAATCCTACTGAAGGAATGTCGAATATGGACCCGTTTCTCGAATACAAATTGGCGATGACTCGTCGGCACTTCTTCGGACGATCAGCTACTGGCCTGGGTGCTGCCGCGCTGGGGGCCTGTATGAACCCCAGCATTTTCGCAAATGATCTGGCCTCCGGAAGCGCGGGAACGCACGGGATCATGCCCGCGCTGCATCACGCCCCCAAGGCGAAACGGATCATCTGGTTGTTTATGGCCGACGGACCATCACAGCTTGACCTGTGGGACTACAAGCCGAAACTGGCTGAATACTTCGACAAGGACCTGCCCGAATCGGTCCGGAATGGTCAGCGTATCACGACGATGACATCGGGGCAGAATCGCTTTCCGTGTGCCCCATCGATCTTCAAGTTCGCCCAGCACGGGCAGCACGGCGCCTGGATCAGCGAACTGCTCCCCAAGATGGGTGAAGTTGCTGATGACATCTGCATCGTCAAGTCGATGCACACCGATGCCATCAACCATGACCCGGCGATTACCTTCATCACCACGGGAAGTGAAATCCCCGGACGCCCATCGCTGGGAGCCTGGTTGTCATACGGCATCGGCAGCCCGAACGATGACCTGCCAGCGTTCGTGGTCCTGATCTCGCGACTCGCTCAAGGAGGTCAGACTCAGGCGCTGTTCTCACGTCTGTGGGGTTCCGGATTCCTGCCAACAAAGCATGCCGGGGTTTCCTTGCGGTCATCAGGCGACCCTGTGCTGTACCTGTCCAATCCACCGGGAGTCTCCAGCGATGTGCGCCGCCAGATGCTCGACGGGCTGGGGGAACTGAATCAGGCGCGCCTGTCCGAAATCGGCGACCCGGAAATCAGCGCTCGTATTGCTCAATACGAAATGGCGTTCCGGATGCAGACCTCGGTCCCGGAACTGGTCGATATCTCCAAGGAACCCAAGCACGTTCTGGAGATGTACGGCGACGAAGTGACGCAGCCAGGCTCCTTCGCTTACAACTGCCTGCTCGCACGACGCATGGCAGAGCGTGGTGTCCGGTTCACTCAGGTTTTCCTGCGTGGATGGGACCATCACGGGGGATTGCCTGGTTCGATCCGCCAACTGGTAAAGGCCGCCGATCAGCCTTGTGCTGCGTTGATCAAGGACCTGAAACAGCGCGGCATGCTCGACGAAACCCTGATTGTCTGGGGCGGAGAGTTCGGTCGCACCGTTTACAGTCAGGGGACGCTGACCAAGGAAAACTACGGTCGCGACCATCATCCGCGCAACTTCACGATGTGGCTGGCGGGTGGCGGTATCAAGCCGGGGATGGTGCACGGCGAGACCGACGACTTCAGCTATAACATCACCGAGAAGCCAGTTCACGTCCACGATTTGAACGCAACGATCCTGCACCTGCTGGGGATCGATCACGAAAAGCTGACCTACCGCATGCAAGGCCGCGATTTCCGTCTGACAGACATTCACGGCAAGATTGTTACGGAGATTCTTGCTTAGTGCGTGTCGCACTTCTGTCGCGTCGAAACATGGGTTAGACGCTGTCGTTTGATGCGTTCTGGTTCAGCGAGATCTTTTTGAAGCTGGGGAGGATGCAGGGTGGAGTCAATGTTACCCACATCTTTGACTCTGTGCTTGCCAGATGCTGTCGCCAATCAGGTGTGAATTTCAAGACATCGATCAGCCGGAACGCGTTAGCGTCCGGTTCCTATGGACGACAGGAGACACGCATCTCCAGAAACCGGACGCTAACGCGTTCCGGCTGATGGTCGCAGGTTGTTCGACGGTTTCACTCAATTGATTACTGCTGGAGTCTCAACGGGTTCGGAAAAACGAAGTACATCCACAGTCACCTGTTTGCTGACGTAGGGTGGGACAAGTGGCGCTTCGCCGCGCCGGCCCACCAGCATTTCTCGACAGTTGGTTTTTGTGGGCCTGCGCTCGAAGCGAGCTGGTCCCACCGTACACGGAAAAGGGCGACAGCCAACGGTCGCCCGGCGCGATCTCTATCAAAGCAAGATTTTCATGCGGACGAAGGAAGTTTCGATTTGTGGTCTCAGCGCCGTCCGGTCTCGGTTTGAGACCGCGCCACTGACAATCAAGCGATTGTTCTTCACACCAGAGATTGCTCCACAGATCGGTGACATCTGCAGCAAACTGGCTGAGGCACGCCGAGCGTATCGGTGCGTTGAAGAAGAAGACCTTCAGCGGATTTCCGGTTCTGTTCATCACGGTGGAATTGTGGCGGTCGTCGAACGCCCGCCATTCAAATCACCAACGCTCGATCAGGTTCGGGAATGGGCTGCTGCAGGAGATTCGATGCTGGTTCTCGACTGCATCGGCAACCCACATAACCTGGGAGCCATCGTCCGCTCAGCAGCGTTCTTCGGAGTGACCAAACTGATACTGGCCGATCATGAACTCGCTGCATTGCCAACCGATGCCACATACCGGGTTGCTGCAGGCGGTCTGGAACACATGGAAGTTTATGTCGTCAAGTATATGAATCTGTTCCTGCACGACATCCGCCAGTTCTACGAAGTCATCGGAGCCGCAAGCGAAGGAGGCGACCCCAAACTGGCACGAACGTCCCGAAAGCCGGTGGCTGTGGTTCTGGGAAACGAAGAAGAAGGCCTGGCGGCAGAAGTCGCCGCCGAATGCGATCGCTTGATCACGATTCCGGGTTGCGGTCGTGTGGAATCGTTGAATGTGTCGGCAGCTGCGGCAGTCTTGCTGTGGGAATGCACGCGGGCCAGGTGATCGGTTGATGGGGTTGGTTGATGGCGTCCGACCGATGGGATTTATGGGAAGAATGGGAATGGGAACATCGCCTGCCTGCCGAGTAGAAGCTCTTTTCATGATTCGCTCCCCGGCAACCGAATCTCCCCTGGCGAAAATCCCCAGCAACCCTTTCCAAGTCCCGAATCACCGCCTAAAATGCGCCGCTTGAGATGGGCAGCAGTCCATCCAGGAACACGGGGCGGTAGCTCAGTTGGGAGAGCGCTGCGTTCGCAATGCAGAGGTCGGGGGTTCGACTCCCCTCCGCTCCACTTCCAAAGCCTTGCTCACAAGCACTGTGGGCAAGTTTTTTTGCTTAGATTTATGGGGGTTTGATTCGTTGCCCCTGCCCTGAACGGACAGCTGAAAATGTCGGCAGGTAAAACAAGAGGGGTTCCGACTTACATCGGAACCCCTCTTTATTTTTGGCCGATTCCTGTGTGATCAATCACGCAGGCTTCCTGGCTCGGCTTTCTCGGTCGACCAGCCAGAACAGGACTGGGTTGGCGATGTAGATCGTGCTGTAGGCACCGGTCAGCACCCCGATGATCATCGAGAATGCGAAACCGTGAATTCCTTCTCCACCGAATACGTACAGGACGATCACGACGATGAACACCGTCGTTGCGGTCAGGATCGTTCGTGACAACGTCTGATTCACGCTCAGGTTGATCATGTCATAGGTAATCTTGGGACTCTTCCCCTTGATTTCACGAATTCGGTCGAAGATCACGATCGTATCATTCAGTGAGTAACCGACGATCGTCAGCAAACAGGCGATCTGTCCCATGTTGATCTTGAAGTCTTCCAGGAACAACAGCGAACCGATCGGCGTCTTGCTGAGGTAGGCCCCCAGGGCGATACAGCCGAGAGTAACCAGCACGTCGTGAGCCAGTGCGGCGACTGCGGCATATCCGAAGTAGACCTTTTCAAATCGGAACCAGATGTAGATCACGATCATGATCAGGCTGGCGATGATCGCCATCAAGGCCGCCGTCTTGGTTTCGTTGGCGACGGACGTGTCGAATGCATTCACTTCTTCAAACAGTGGTTGCTTCGCCAGCGTCGACTTGATCGCTGTCAGAGCATTATTGACGTCAGAGACATCAACATCCTTGGAGAAGAGTACCGCAAACTCGGTAAATTTCGGACTGCCGCGGCCAGCCTTTTTCTCTTCGACAGCAGCCTTCGTCCCCGTCGAAGTCAGGAGCAACTGGACCGAATCGTATTTCAGTCGATCCCCTTCTCCCTTCAACTCGGACAACTGTTTTGCCAGATAGTCCGTGACGGTTGCTTCCGACAGGGCTCCGGTAAAGGTCAGATCCGCCTGATGTCCACCTTCAAACCGGGTCATCTGGCTCGTCAGCTTGGTTGTGACCGCTCCCACTTTGAAGTCATCCAGAGAGACCCGTCGCATCGCGTACTTCGCGTCGGAAAACGCCTTGTTGATGCTGTCGGCCACCACGGCCTGATCCTGCTCGGTGGTACGAATACGGAAACGGAGTCCACCGGCACTTGAGGCCTCTTCACCGCTCAACAACAGTCGTTCCAGACTGACTCCGTTCGGGAAGACTTGTTCCAGCTGCTTCCTGACATCGTCAGTTGTTTGCGGCTGGACGAATTCAAATGTC
The DNA here is from genome assembly GCA_964609845.1 of uncultured Planctomycetaceae bacterium. GTDB lineage: Bacteria > Planctomycetota > Planctomycetia > Planctomycetales > Planctomycetaceae > Schlesneria. Next base: position 29,124 of record CAZSTW010000081.1, read on the forward strand.
ACCATGGTACCGCCGCTGAAGTCGATATCCATGTTCTGCTCGCCACGTACGAACAGGCTGATCATCCCGACACCGATCAACACGGCCGAGAAGATGTAGGCTGTCATACGCTTGCTGAGGAAGTCAATCTTGGTTTCACCCAGGAACTGCATCATCTTCAGAGTCGTGACCCAGCGTTTGCGTTCTACGATGGTGAACAGTAGCTGACCCATGTAAAGGCAGGTGAAGAGGCTGACCATCAGACCGATGAACAGCGACACGGCAAAACCGCGGATCAGATCGGTACCGATCAGGTACAGAATGACCGCCGTAATCAGCGTAGTGACGTTACTATCAACGATGGCTGCCAGTGCCTTGTCAAAAC
>CAZSTW010000082.1:0-25990 GCA_964609845.1 uncultured Planctomycetaceae bacterium
GCCCAGTCGGACGTTTCGCTCATTACCATGATGTTTGACGATCCATCGGTCAGAGCAGCCATACTCAAGCTGTCGTTTGGGACCAGAACGCCACCCCCAGCGATCGTCGAACTAAGGCTTCCCCCCTGTTGACGTGCTTCGGTAAACCCATTACCACTGGCCGCACCTGCAATCCCTACATAATGTGGCATCAGCATGCCTGGGCAGTTACCAGAATCCCCCACGACGGGAAGTGGGCTGGATGGGCAAAGCCAGCCAGGAATTTTCAGGCCGTTTGCCAGAGCAGCATTGTTGGCATTTGAGTGCGACCAGCCATTGTTAGCACCGATCATGTCAAACCTGTTGTAAGCAGGAGCCTGATCAATGTATGGCATCAGCCCCACATAGAACGAAGGCCCCCACCCGTTTTGCGCACGGACACCGATTGGGAACTTGTTGAAGACATCGTGATAATTGTGCAGCGCCAGCCCCAACTGCTTCATATTGTTCTTGCATTGCGTGCGGCGGGCAGCCTCTCGTGCTTGCTGTACTGCTGGTAACAGCAACGCAATCAAGACCGCAATGATGGCGATGACGACGAGTAGTTCGATCAGCGTAAACGCTTTTCGACGCGCGGGACCAACTCTTTGAATCATTAAGCACCTCGCAAAAAGAAAGGAAAACAGAACCGCGAAACGCGATTTGAAAGGGCGACCAACAAATGTTGACGATTAGAAAAACAACCCCGTTCGAGAATCGAAAGGGATTTGTGGACACGAATGCTCCGAGATCACCTTCAAAGAATACGAATCGATTTCCGGAACTTCAAGCCGAAATATCGGTTGGACAAGAATTCAATCATCAATTTAACCCATTGAGTCGTACAGGAAATTCACGTTCCTCGACGACCAGAAATTCTGTGCCCGTTGACAGATTGCGAAAGAGTTGAGTCTTTCCAGATGGCCAACGAACATGCAGTTCCGCAGGAACTCCATCACCAAAACCAAAAGTCAACTGCCGCTCATTACTCGCCTCAAACCCATTCCCTGCAGTCAGTTGCTTCGTCCAAACCCGGCCATCGACGGCCGTGACTCGAGCAACCACACCAAACGCGTCTCGTGCCGAAGTTGTTCCTGCAAACCGCAAACGTAGAGAATTGGCTTGGGGAGATTCGTTGCTGAGCAACGCGAATGGAACGTCGACATGTGTTACCGCGATGTCCATTCGCCCATCCCGATTCCTGTCCAACGTGGCAACGGACCGACCCAGTGTCTTTCGAGTGAGATACTCACCGATTGAACGTCCAGGAATCTCTGAGAATCTGCCATTTCCCATGTTTCGAAACATCTGCGGAGCCATTTCGTATGGCATGCCTTTATGGGAGAAGTCGTTGATATGGCCATTTGCAACAAAAAGATCTGGCCAACCGTCAAGATCGGCATCAAGAAACTGGGTTCCAAAGCCAAGCTTCAGAAAACTCGGGTCGCGAAGATTGGCTGCTCGCGTTCCGTCGATAAACACATGGCCGGGCTGCTGCACGTAAAGGACGTTCGATTCCCGATAGAAGTTTGTGACGAAAAGATCGATCAACCCGTCACCGTTGGCATCATCAGCAGCGATTCCCATCGAGGCTTGTGCCTGGCCTTGTTCATCACAGGCGACTCCAGCGAGGACTCCGCGTTCCGAAAATCGGGGAGGCCCTCCGCGGGATGACGTTTCGTTCGCGAACAGAAAATTGGCGGTCGTATCGTTCGCAACAAAAAGGCCCAAACGTCCCGATCCATCCAGGTCAGCAGCGACGACACCCAACCCTTTCCCGTCTGGAACGACAATTCCGACGTCGTTCGTGACATCGGCAAACCGACCGTCACCCAAATTCAGGTACAGTCGATCCTGTTCAGCAGGAAAGAACGTTGGGCCGCACTGAACAGGACGGTTGTCGGTTTCACACTCCCGCTCAAACACGTCGCCACCGAGATAGTTGACGGCATAAATATCCGCAAGGCCATCGCCGTTCACGTCGGCCATAACGCAACTGGTCGTCCACTGATTTCCCGCCGCACCTCCGCCAGCCGCTACTTCAGCAAACGTCCCGTCCCCCTGGTTGTGAAACAGGCGGTTCGGACCAATGTTCGCCACATAAATGTCCGCAAAGCCATCATTGTCAAAATCCCCGACCGTAACCCCCTGGCTGAATGTGAATTCTTCAATCCCGCACATTTCCGTCACATCACGAAACTGTCCATTTCCAAGGTTTCGGAACAGGCGGTCGCGGTGTTCTCGGTTTGACGCGGAGACAGGCCACCGACAACCTTGTGTCAGGTGAATGTCCGGCCAATGATCACCATCGAAATCCAGCACTCCAATCCCGCCTCCGCTGAACTCAAACATGTAGGTCTTACCCGAATCGGGATTGGCGCCGTTGAAATAGCGAAAATCAATCCCTGACTCGTGAGCAACTTCCGAAAAGACGATGGTGTTGGCGGCTTCGGGTGATCGAGTTGACTTCGGACCTAAAGATTGACTGAGATCTGGTAACGGATATTTCGACCAGTCAACGGCACTGAGAATCTTCAGCCGTTTCGTCCATCCATGCTCTTTCATCAGGCCTGACAGGCGAACAGCACCCTGCCGCGCCCATACTTCTTCGGGCCAATTGTCAACGATCAATCGGCACCATGCAGCGGCCTCTCCATATCGCCCCAGACTTTCCAATGAGTTTACGACAGGCTGTGCCGCACTGGGACTCGCCGTTTTCGATGCGTCGACCAGCTTCAGGTCCAGCGTCGAGATTTGCTGGGCGTACTCGGCGAACGTACTCGCCAGAGCGCTGTCTCCTGTTCTCGTCAACAATTGTGATAATTGAAAGCAGGCTTCGCTGTCATTGGGACGCCGCAAGAGTGTCTCGCCATAACAACGGATCGCAGCGAGAAACTGACCGTGATTTCGCGCCCAGCGCCCACGAATTGACCACAGTTCCGGGTGGGAATTAATTGACTCGGGAAGTCGATCATGCCATGCGCGAAATTCTTCGTCGGTCCCCCGTTCCACGAGCACTCTTCCGAGGACAACCTGAACTTCAGCCTGCTGTGGAAACTGCATCGAAACACGTTCCAGCCAATCTCGACCTTCTTCAAACCGGTTCTCGTAAGTTGCCTTTTTGATGGGCCCCAGATGTGGTATCGGGTCATCAGGTCGAGCCGCACATATTTCAAGGAAGCCTGGATCCGTCATGAACAATCGGTCGACTCCTGCAGCGATAAGCAGGTCACTGACGCCATGAATTCCCAGTTGAATTGACGTTTGAGCAAACGAAATCGCTTCCCAGTTCCGCCCTTCATTAGCGAGGAGTTGTGCAAGTAACTGATTTGCCCGACGGCTATTGGGGAACCGATCCAGGGCAGCACGCAACGCTCGTTCGGCCTCGTCTGCAAATCCGAGTCTGAGTGACCGTTCCCCGAGACCAATCAAGCCTTCAACGGATTCCAGTGTCTCGTCGTGCGGAATTCGTCGAAAGTATTCGATGGCCCGGGTCGGCTGTTTCATCATCGCAGCAGACTGTCCTGCGACGAGGAGTGCGCGAGGTGAATCCGGATGTTGTGACAAGACCGCAAGAGCGCGTCGCTCGGCTTCGGGAAAATCTCGAGCCGCCAGTGCCAATTCCATTCCACGAATCGGGTTCGCATCCCCGCCGAGTCGTAGACCCTGCAACAGAACGCAAGCAGCAGCAGTGATGATCGCTATAGACGCAACGAGTTCAATGACGCCAGGCGAGCCACTCGGTGGCCTTATGCTGATTCGAGAGTCAGAATTCGCTGCCATCGTTCATGCCCTGTGACAGCGGGACTAAACTTTTCGCTCGGTGACGATCCCCCAAATCAGGAATCCAACACCTAGACACAGCAGGACAATGCTTGCAGGGACCAGAATCTCACGAGCATATACTTCGTGAGGAAATGTGACGAGATGCGCTTGTGCAAAAGATTGCTGGGCCGCCAGAATCAGGATTGCTCCTGTCACCGTGCGCATCTGCGTCACTCCTTATTTCAGTTCGGACAATCCGATGACCCGCAACTACTTTTCATCCCCGGCACATGTCCACGGATCGAGCGAAGCGGAGTAGGTCAGCAGTTCTTCTGGCTTAAAGTAAATGGGAATTTCGCGGGCTGCTGCTTCAGGACTGTCGCTGCCATGAACAAGGTTCATCTGGCGGCTTAGTCCGAAGTCACCACGAATGGTTCCCGGGGCCGCGTCGCGACCGTTTGTCGGACCAAGCATCGTGCGAACGACACCAATCGCTCCCGGGCCTTCCAGGACAAGCGCGACGACAGGGCCGGATGTGATGAATTCTTCCAGCAATGGATAGAATCCCTTGTGAACATGCTCGGCATAGTGTTGCTTGGAAAGTTCAGCGGTCACTTGCAGCATTTTCATGGCGACGATTTTCAAGCTTTTGGCTTCAAAACGGCCAAGAATTTCTCCAGCAAGACGGCGAGCAACGGCATCAGGTTTCAACAGAACAAACGTACGTTCAAGGGCCATTCGAGGATGATTCCTTCGGGTAAACAGTGCAACAGGGTTAAGTACAGATGAGGCTGACGCCAATCACGATATCGACGAACCAGACCGATTTCGGCAGTACAATGAGGGGCAGAACAATGAAGAGTCGATTCATTTTGACTCTTCTTCATCGTTCTGCCCCTCTTCGTTCTGCCATGATTCTGGCTGTGACGCAAACGAGGCCGACTCATTCAATATGATGGAGAATTGCTAAGCCTGCAACATCAGTTGTCGGAACTGCTGGAACAGGTAGCTGCTGTCATGAGGGCCGGCCGACGCTTCTGGATGGTACTGCACACAGAACGCGGGCAGTTCCTTATGGCGCAGACCTTCCACCGTTTGATCGTTCAAGTTGATGTGAGTCACCTCCAGGCAAGCGGGAAGTGAATCCGCCGAGATCGCAAAACCGTGATTCTGCGATGTGATTTCGACCTGTCCAGTCGCTCGATTCAGCACGGGTTGATTCCCGCCACGATGACCAAACTTCAGCTTGTAAGTTTCGGCGCCGCAAGCCAATCCCATCAACTGATGGCCCAGACAGATCCCGAAGATCGGCACTTTTCCCAGCAGTCCCTGGATCGTCTTGATGGCATAGTTCAGCGGTTGCGGGTCACCAGGACCGTTCGACAAAAAGACGCCGTCGGGCTTGTAAGCCAGGACCTCTTCCGCAGTCGACGTCCCAGGGACAACGGTGACTTTACAGCCAAGATTTCTCAGGTGCCGCAGGATGTTCCATTTCATCCCATAGTCTATGGCCACCACATGCAGGTCGAATTCTTTCGGGGGATGCGGGTTTGAAGCATGGAAAGAGAGCGGCGAAAGCTCTTCTGTCCATTCAAAGGCTTTGGCAGGCATGACTTCGCTGACCAGATCCCGTCCCACCAGATCTGGGCTGGTTTGAGCCTTCTTGATCAGCGAAGCGTCATCGAGATCAATCGTGGAAAGGACACCAGTCATCGCCCCGCGAATTCGCAGTCGGCGGACAAGCGCTCTCGTATCGATCCCTTCGATACCGATGACGTTGGCAGCGCGCAGGTAATCGTCGAGCGACTGAGTTAAGCGAAAGTTGCTGGGGTGCTGGCAAAGTTCCCGGATCACGAATCCGCGAATCGACAGCTTGCTGCTTTCAACATCTTGCGGGTTGACCCCGTAATTGCCGATCAGAGGGTAAGTCATGGTGACAATCTGACCGCAGTAGGACGGATCTGTCAGGATTTCCTGATAACCCGTCATGCTGGTATTGAAGCAGACTTCACCGAACACTTCACCCGAAGCGCCAAAACCGGTTCCCTGGTAAACAGTACCGTCGGCGAGGGCCAGCTTCGCAGGCTGAGGCATTTCAAACCTTGTGGGGAAAGAGGCAGGACAATGGTTTAAAAACCATCTCAGCCTAACAAACTGATCCCCTAAAATGAAGAGACCGCTCCCTGACGGAAGCGGTCTCTGATGCGTCGTTGTTTTGACGTCGAGCAGGCAACACCGAGGTGTTGGCTGTCAGCGGCGTTAAGAAACTATTCGTTCTTGGTCACAACGAAATTCTTGAAGCGGAATTCGTCGCGTTGTGGATCGCTGATCGTGGTAAACAGTTCCCCGACGAGCTGGTGGAAGTGCTTTTCACGAACTGAGTAAAAGTTGTGCTTGCCGTCACGGCGTGGCTCGATGATGCCAGCGACGCGCAGCAGCGCCAGGTGATGGCTGACGGCAGGCTGGCTTTGCCCCAGCTTGTCGCACAATGCACTGACGTGCATTTCTCCTTCTCGGAGCAGGTACATCAGAATCTTCAGCCGCGTTTCGTCAGCAAGCAGCTTGAAGACCTGCACCAGGTCCTTTTCCAATTGCTCAGACAGTTCTGGGAACGGAGCAGACGTCCGCTCGGAGTACGGGGCCTCGATGGTCGAGATCATTTCTTTTTTCTCACTCTCTTCTGAATTGGATCGAGTCTGGACTTCCGGAACTCGATCGAGATCCTTGCTTGGATCGGACAACGTAGCAATCCTTTTATAGGCTTTCGCCACCGGATTCATCACGGACACTGACGCGCCGGAAACGCGGGTGATCACGGACGAAACCGAATACACAGCGAAACAGGTTATGGGTTGGGACTGTCACTCATGGCTGGAGACGTTGAGTCTCAAACCATGCGATAATGTAATTGACAGGTTGGCTTCCGAAGGGACGAGATTGTGGAAGCAATTGCAAGAAATACGATGATGTGAAACTCATTTTAAACTTCCGACGGGTTTAATCCGCCGAAACTGTACCAGACTGAAAAAGACCCACGTATTATTGTCTCGACATGTGACCGAGTCAACGAGCTGTGTTTGAATTCATGTGTTTTTTATGTTCGACGCAAGTTGCTTATTTGATTGACGTTTCGACAAAAACGACAGACAAATTGCCAAATCGTCAGAAAGTTTGCCACCCCGGTTACGCCATCTGGTTGTAAAACGTTGGACCCATTTTTCATCAACATGCGAATGAATAGCAATTTGTGGGCCGCGCGGCCTGAAATCGAGAGCGACTCCTGATACGCTCCCTGTATACGCCCATTATACCTGTCTACGAAGAATCGGATCTGAAATGGCTGATGCGTCGGCGTTTGGTGATTTGAGTGGCAAGCGTGCCTTGATAACAGGCGGCTCCAGTGGCATCGGCCGGGCGATAGCGTTGGAATTCGCACGAGCTGGCGCAGATGTCATCATCCACTTCGGGAAATCTTCGGACGCCGCCTCGGGTGTTTCTGAAGAAGTTCGCCATATTGGTCAAAAAAGTGTCGTACTCGGTGCCGACTTCTCTGTCTCTGATGGCTTGGAGGATTTCCTCGATAGGTCATTTGCCATTTGGAATGGGCTGGACATTTGGGTTGGCAACGCAGGGGTTGATTTACTGACCGGCGAGGCGGCCAATGCCGATTATCCCACAAAACTTCGCCTATTACTGGACGTTGATGTTCAGGCTGGAATGTTGCTCGCGAAGGGGGCTGGACAGCGAATGGCCAAATCGGGCGGGGGAAGCATCATCACAATCGGTTGGGATCAGTCAGATCGAGGGATGGAGGGCGATAGCGGAGAACTATTTTCCGCAGCCAAGAATGCGATCATGGGCTTCAGCCGATCATTGGCTCTGAGCCTGGCACCAATCGTTCGCGTTAACTGCATCGCTCCCGGCTGGATCAAAACGGCCTGGGGAGAAACAGCCAGTGAAGTCTGGCAAGAACGCGTACGACGGGAAACCCCCCTGCGGCGATGGGGACTGCCAGAAGACATTGCCCGACTGGCACGGTTCCTGGCCAGCGATGACGCCGCCTATATCACTGGTCAGGTGATCAACTGTAACGGGGGAGCTGTTCGGTAGTCGGAAGTACTTGAACATCCTTCTGGCCTTCGAGTCGTTACTTACCACATTGAATCCGCATGAACGAACGCATCCTCTTTGTCACGGGTCGTCTTGCTGAGCCATCGCTCAGGCAGGTCTTACCACCGCTGGCAGAGCGTTTGGGATTCGAATTCGAAATTGCAGTCTTGGGAATCTCGGTCGCTGCCCTGATGCGGGCCGACTGGATTCGTCGTAAACTCTCAATCAACAGTGAGTTCCAGCGCGTTGTTGTACCCGGATGGTGTGGTGGCGATCTGCAATCTCTGACGGAACATTTTCATATTCCCTTCGAACGGGGCCCGAAAGATCTGTTCGATCTTCCCGAGTTCTTCGGAGAAGGTGGTAGACCTCAGCCCGAATTGAATCTGTATTCGATTGAAATCCTGGCAGAGATCAATCACGCGCCAAATTTCACATGGGAAGACTTGCTGAAACAGGCTGAGTGGTTTCGAAATTCCGGAGCCGATCTCATCGATCTCGGCTGTATTCCGGGCCAGACCTGGGAAGGAATCGGTGATGTCGTACGCCGCATGACCTGTGACGGGTTTCGGGTTTCGGTCGACAGTTTCAATCAGGCCGAAGTGGAAGCGGCTGTTGAAGCCGGTGCCGAACTGGTCCTGAGTTGCAATCAGACCAATCGTGAATGGGCATCTCAACTTCCAGTCGAACTGGTTGTCATCCCGGATGACCCCCGAAATCTTGATTCGTGGAACGAGACACTGGATCTGATTCGCCCCAGTCGTCAGCCCTATCGGCTGGACCCGATCCTGGAACCAATCGGGTTTGGATTTGCCCCCTCCCTTGCTCGATATTACGAAACGCGCAAGAAGTTTCCCGACGCCGATATCATGATGGGGATTGGGAATCTGACGGAACTGACGGAAGTCGACAGTGCTGGAGTCAATTTCGTCATGGCGGCCCTGTGCGAGGAATTACGAATCGGCAGTATCCTGACAACCGAAGTCATCAATTGGGGTCGTACTGCAGTCCGTGAATTCGATCTGGCCCGGCGTCTGGTTCGTTACAGCCTGGAAAACCAGACCTTGCCCAAGCACATGGGGGGGAATCTGGTCGTCCTGCGTGACCCCCGACTGCATGAAATGGGAGACGAGGGTCTGCATCAGCTCTCAGACCGCTTGACGGACCCGAATTTCCGAATCTTCGCCGAACGGGGTGAGATTCACCTGATGAATCGAGACGGTTACTGGCACGGAGACGATCCGTACGAAGTCTTCGACCGCATGGTGCAATCCGTCGGGGTTTTGACGCCGGAACACGCGTTTTACCTGGGATATGAATTGTGCAAAGCCCGCACAGCATTGACGCTCGGGAAACAATACACGCAAGATGCGGCATTACGCTGGGGGTTCCTGACGGTCGAAGAAATCAGCGCAGTCGATCGTCGCCGCCGGGGAACTCATGATCGCCCGACCAGTGACGTTCAACAGGATTGACCAGCGTACCGATTACGTTCAATTTCTTGAGTGGTCGATTGAATCGGGTTGAGAGCCCTGCCCTTTTAGAAAAATGTCGAAGATTCCATGCTGCTTTCATCAGGCCCATTGGTCGAAGAATTGAACCCAGTCCCAGACGTGGTGACGGCGGTTCGAGCATTGGAATCCTTGCCACGATGTGTGCTGCTGGACAGTTCACTCTTCCGGGAACCGGTCGGTCGGTACTCATTCTTGATGGCCGATCCGATCCAGAGTTGGACATTAGATTCCCCGGAATTCGGCTCCGATCCCTTCTCCGATCTGCAGGCTGCTCTGCCTCAATCAACCTCAGTCGGCACATTGCCCCCGTTTCAGGGGGGAATTGCCGGGCTTCTTGGGTACGAATTGGGACGTTGCTTCGAACGTATCCCAGCCGCACCTGACGATGAGTTTCAATTACCAGTCCTCGCTGCTGGTCTTTACGACTGGGTCATCGCATGGGACCACCGCGAGCATCGTGCCTGGTTGATCTCCAACGGTTGGCCTGAAACAGATCCTGAACGAATGAGGCAGCGCGCAGTTGAGCGAGCCAAGTCGGTTCGACGACTGTTGTCTGAACCAGTACCAAAACTTCAATCAGCCGGGAGCATCACGAAGAAACTGCATCTGGTACCGCAATTTCCAATCACAGGACCGCAGGGCTTGACCAGCAGTTTCTCACGCGAGGGGTACCTGGCGTCCGTACGGAAGGTGATTGAGTACATTCGGGCGGGTGACATATTTCAGGCGAATCTCACTCAACGCCTGCTCTTTCCGTCCCATGTGGACTCCATTTCATTGTTTGAACACCTGCGAAAAGTGAATCCGGCCCCGTTCGCAGGCCTGATGCGCTGGGACGATTGGGCTGTTGTCAGTGCGTCTCCGGAACGTTTTCTACGGCTTGACGGGGATGAAGTTGAGACTCGGCCGATCAAAGGGACACGACGTCGCAAACAGGGGCCGGAGGCAGATCTTTTTACGCGTGATGAACTTCGCGAAAGCGAAAAAGATCAGGCCGAAAACGTCATGATCGTGGATCTGCTCCGAAATGATCTTTCCCGCGTCTGCGAAGCGGGAACTGTCCGGGTTCCCCAGCTGTGTGGTGTGGAAACCTACGAGACGGTCCAGCATCTGGTCTCAGAAGTCCGGGGCCGATTAAAACCGGGGCAATCCATCTGGGACCTGTTTCGCGCCACGTTTCCTGGTGGTTCGATCACAGGTGCACCCAAGGTTCGCGCCATGGAAATCATTGCGGAATTGGAACCGACCGTACGGGGCCCCTACTGCGGCAGCCTGTTTTATGCCGGGGCAAATGGTCAATCTGATAGTAATCTCCTGATCCGGACATTCGTCCAGCGGCACGGCTGGCTGCAATGCGGCGTCGGGGGTGGCATTGTCGCTCAATCGGATCCGGTTGCCGAATACGAAGAAACTCTAGTCAAAGCGGTGGGAATGATCCGAGCACTAAGACCTTGAAGGACCGCAAGTGTTATTGCTGATCGACAATTACGACAGTTTCGTTCACAACCTGGCTCGATACTTCGTCGAGTTGGGCTGTGAAACGACTGTCGTACGTAACGACGCGATGAACGTCGAACAGGTTCGGTCGATGGCACCCGCAGGAATTGTGATATCCCCCGGTCCATGCACTCCTCGGGAAGCAGGGATTTCGTGCGATCTGATCCGTGAAGTTGGCGCCACAATTCCCATTCTGGGAGTCTGTCTGGGGCATCAGGTAATGGCGGCCGCCCTCGGGGGAGACATTGTTCGAGCCCCGGAACCAGTACATGGGCGGACCTCCCAGATTCATCACAACGGGGAAAAATTGTTCGCTTCGATTCCGAACCCGTTTCGAGCGACCCGGTACCATTCCCTGATCGTCGCGGAATCAAGTTTGCCGAGAGAACTGGTTGTAACGGCACGAACCAGTGACGGTCTTCCCATGGCACTCGTTCATCAGGCATGGCCGATGTACGGGGTCCAGTTTCATCCCGAATCGGTTTTGACTCAGCATGGTCGAGCGTTGCTGGCAAATTTCCTGAAGTTGGCCGGATTGCCCCATCGAATGTCGAGTCATACGGACTGGAACGAACCCGAGCCATCACGCTTTGATGATCCAATCAGCGTGGTCCCGTGGTGACACACGCCAGATTCGTCGCTGCCACCCGATCCATCGGTATAGATGGACTCTACGGAACGCTGTGCAGATCTGGCAGGTTCGTTGAAAAGCATTCTTAATTCGCGAGATCCGTCGATTCGCGTGCGCAGCCCGCACTCTCTCACTTCCGATAAATCATGCTTGGACGGACGCGCAGGCAGGGATTCCGGGAGCGGCGAGGATGCGAGCACTACAGGGCAATCGATTTGGTGTTGTCCCCCATGAGTGGGCTACCCGGCTCTTCTGGGTGATCGTCGGGTTGCTCCTCTTTCTGATTGGCCCTCGGCTGGTTGTCGGTGCCGAAGTAGCCCCCTTCTGGCGAACCGATTTCGATGCCGCTTTACGCGAAGCCGAACAGAAGAAGCTTCCGCTGATCATGCATTTCTATGCCGACTGGTGCGGGCCCTGCCAGAAGATGGAACAGACGGTTTTCGCTTCGTCTGCTGTCCAGGAAATGCTGACAACGCGATTCGTCGCCGCAAAGCTGAACTCCGAAAAGAACCAGCGACTGGTTCATCGATATGGGTTTGAAATACTGCCGACAGACATGGCCATCGATCCGCTCACGGGGAAAGTTCTCGTCCTGCACGAAGGGTATCTGGATCAGGCCGCCTACGTGAAATTTGCCAATCAGGTTGAGACCGCTTTCAAGAAGGCACATCCCAAACCTGAACCGGGCGAAGAAGGAACAGAACTTGGCGAACCAGAGCCGGTTGTTGGTCTCGACGGCTTCAGTCCCGTTGCCATCACCAAATCGCGCGAATGGGTTCGTGGTTCCGCTCGTTTTCCCTGGGACTACAAGGGGATTCTTTACTACATGTCCTCGCGGGAGGAACTGCTGGAATTCCGGAAATCGCCAGAAACTTATGCCCCGAAACTGCTCGGATGCGATCCTGTCATTCTCGTTCAGACTGACCGGGCGATTGCTGGCAGCCCTGACTTCGCCGCGTTCTATGACGACGAGTTGTATCTGTTCAAGTCAGACGAGCAACGGAAACTGTTCAAAAAGAATCCTCAGAAGTTCACCAAACTTCAGCAAGCTGTGAAGGTCGAGCAGATCGATCGCACAGAATTGCGATGAGCGGCCAGAAGCCTCTTGTAGTCGAGGGAAACGCGAGCCATACTTGTGACGGCGGGTCACCTTTCTCGATCAGTCACAGGACGTGGATGCACGATGCGGACTCCGCTGTTATCCGGCGTGTTTTGGACGCAACTTTGTGGGAGTGGTCTGCTCCCGGCGAAGCGATCTGCAGCCGTAGCCAAAGAACTTGAAAAACGCGGGATTACGTCCGACGCAGACGCCGCGAAGTTGCTGGTTCGAGGTGGATTGCTGACCCAATATCAGGCCGATCGCCTCCTCGAAGGGCGTTCCCGTGGCTTCTTCTTTGATGAGTACAAAGTTCTGGACCTGCTCGGCGCAGGGGGCATGGGCTGGGTCTATCGAGCTTCGAACACGACCACAAACGAAGTCGTGGCCCTGAAAGTTCTGCTCGATCGGCACAAAGAAGATCGAGGCATGCTCGCCCGATTCCAGCAGGAAGCACGCGCCGGACTGGTGCTGCACCATCCCAATATCGTCCGAACGCGAGCAACCAGTTCCGCAGGCGGCATGCTGTACATGATCCTCGACTTCGTCGAAGGCCCCAGCCTGCTGGAACTCCTCTTCCGTCAACGGCGACTTCACTGGGGACTGGCCTGCGACTTCGCACGACAGGCGGCGCTCGGATTACATCATGCCCATCAGGCGGGCTGGATTCATCGCGATGTGAAGCCACAGAACCTGCTGATCGATCGCAATGGAACGGTCAAGCTCCTCGACTTTGGTCTGGCAATGATGCGAGAGGGTGATGGGGGTGACGAATTCTCGATCGCCATGATTTTCGGCCACGAGTGCATCGGGACCCCGGCCTTCATGGCACCGGAACAGGCGAAGGACAGTATGACCGCGGACGCACGTTCCGACGTCTATGGTCTCGGTTGTACATTGTTCGCAGCACTGACTGGCGACCTCGTGTTCCCGTTGAGGAATCCTCACGACGTCGTCAAGGCGCATCAGACTCAGACACCCAGAACAGTTCGAGAACTGGTTCCCGAGATCCCTCAGGGGGTCTCAGATCTTGTTTCGAAGATGTTGGAAAAGAATCCTGATCATCGCTTTCAAACGGCAGCCGAAGCGGCTCAGGCGCTGGCTCACTGGTCGAAACCCGGACCAGTGGAATTCGATTTCGCTGAAGTTCTGGCCGAGCGAACAAAAAATGCTCTCGATAAAGTCGCTGAACTTCACAAGAGTCGACCGATTCCGTCAGGGTCGGCAAGTTCCACGACGCGCCTGTCCAAGTTGAGTTCCGTGGCACAGTCACCGCGGGATGTTCCGACGTTTGGAACCGGCAAGTCGCCTCGGCTCATTCATGACATCCAGGGGGATACGGGGGCAGAACGAGGTCCGACGGAAGTCATCAATCATCAGGCTGCAGCCGATGGAGACGTTGCCGGAATCTGGTTGCCGAAATGGGGCCGGGTTCTTGTTCCACTGGGAGGCGGCGCACCCATTCCTCTGATTCGTGATCACATTGTGATCGGCCGCAGCGACGAGTGCGATCTGCAGATTCCGGGGAGTTCAGTATCCGGGCGTCATTGCGAACTCAGCTTCGACGGCACGAACTGGTGGGTGACCGATCTGCAAAGCCGCAACGGCACCCGCGTCAACGGCAAGCCAGTCCTGCGACGCCAGATCGTCGATCACGACATCATCGGCGTTGGCAATAATGCTCGCTTGCGACTGGAAGATCCCCATGCATCCATGGAACCGGCCGCTCCTCGAAGGAAATTTCCTGGCCGACGGTTGTTGGTGTTCGCGGCAATCGCCGCACTCTTCTTGGGTATCGTCTGTCTACAAATGGGGTGGATTCCCCAACTCAGACTCTCTATCTTTCATTGATCTCCCTGACTCTGTGGCTCCGTGAGAAAAACTGTCCGGGAGGAACCCTTGCAGCCGTGGTGAGTCGCTACCGATAACGCGACTTCGTTTGAAGCAGAGACTTGGCGAAGGAAACCGAGGATTTTCGCCAATCCCCGGTTGCCCACACCGCACCCGCGATCAATATCGATGGAGATTCCTGAGGCTTCTCGTTGGACCGCCCATCACCCTGCCGAGTTGATGCTGTGATGGCAGAGTGAGGCTCACGTAAAGACGCGGGGACGCAAAGGGAAAAAGACGCGGCTGGAGTGAGGCGATGAATGGAATGCTTGAAAACTTGGCGCCTTGAGCGAAGAGGGCGTGAGGTTGATGATCGGGTTGGTACCGCTGTCATCGGCTCCTTTCACGACTTAGAGCGTATCTTATTGGAGTGTAGCGTCCCGCAGGCATCAAACTACAGCGTCTAACCCATGTTTCGACGCGACACGGAAGTGCGACACGCACTAAATTGACAGTTCTGCATCGCCCTCCCCTGCCCCCAGATTTTCATTCCCCCTTCGAACATGATCCCGTATATGTTCCGAAATCACTTGGCGAGGCAGACCAGAACCTGATCTTCCAGATCCGCGACATAATCGACGTTGAAGGCCTGTCGGAATTGATCGGCGGGAAACAATGGACCATCGACGACATCTGATTCACTGTCGCTGCTCGCTACGGACGAAGCCGAATGTTGATCGAGTTCCGCGCGGAGGACCCGGACATTGGAAGGAGCCTGGATTCCGAGTTTCACGGAGCCCTTCGAGGTGTGTACGACAGTGATCACAATGTCTTCGCCAATCTTGATCATTTCGGTCCGCTTGCGAGTGAGTACCAACATTTGAATCAGTCCTTTCCGAGTTGCTGTGTTCGTGAATCCATTCAAGTCACCGGGCCATTCATCCTTCAGGTTGCCTGTCACGTTCAGCCCGGTGACGATGAAGGATGAAAGCAATGTTGGTGCCAAATCCGTTGTGCAACACAGGGAATTGCGAAAATGAATTCACAACCCCCGTTTTTGCCCCAGGTTCGGCAGAAGGTGCCACTCAACGTGCCATCTCTGACACTTTTGACGCCGCGACCACTGAAGAAGTTACAACCGCACTTTGCAATGCAACCGGTTTTTCAATTTTCGGGACGTGGTGACACGGTGCGGTAATGACATTGCTCGGCGAGTCTCCTGACCCCGCCGAAACCGACTCTGCTCGGCGCGGGTCTCCTGACCCCGCCGAAACCGACGACCGAAGGTCTCCTCTTCTCGTATTGATTCATTACGACCTGGCAGTCGTATATGCTTTAAACATCAACAGCCCAATGGCAGACAGCTAACTTCACGCAGGAGCGTGAAAGCTACTTTCGGAAAGCCACCTGTTCGGCGCGGGTTCCCGTCCGCTGAAATGACAAAGTGCTCTGCTCGGCGCGGGTCTCCCGACCCCGCCGAAACCGACGACCGAAGGTCTCCACTTCTCGTATTGATTTATTACGATCTGGCAGAACCATGAAGAATCGAGACTCCGATTTTCTGGAGGAGGGAAGATGTTTGGGAACACTGATCTCCGCTAATTCACGCTGATCCCGAACACGATGAGGCGAGCCCAGGTTTCAACGGAAACAGTATGCTTTGAAGCAGGAGGCCAATAAAGCCGGTTCGTTCACTGTCTGAACAGCATGGCAGATCAAGCTGGCAAGCGACCGGGAAATGCAACCGCGATCATATCGTAATGGTCCGCCACCCCGACGGATTCTTTCGTCAACGACTCGATCTTCACGCGACGAGCGGACCCCGGTTCCGCATCGTCCCCTGCCACCAGTGCCGTTCTGACAAGATCCGGAACATCAAACCGAACCGCCTGGGTTGAGACCAAGAAAACATCTCCCTCGGCGATGCCATATTGGGGCAGTTCACTTTTCGCGACTCTTACATCGTACGGCCGATTGAAGTTCCTCTGTCCGAGTAATTCACCGTCACCCAATTCAATCCCGACCTCTTCCATCGCTTCACGAATTGCGGCCTGAACTGCGGTTTCGACGCCCCCTCGCGTTGGATCGAGAAACCCGCCAGGAAGTGCGGGCTTTCCCATCCCTGGGTCATGCTTCCGGTTAATCATGACAATTTCGACACCATCGCTGATGATCGGATCAACGGCATGGACCACATGTGCGTTCACGCTCCGCCCATCGGCGAGCGTGATCGCCCCCAGCGGATGAGCTGCCTTGTCGGGGTTCCCTGTGACACCCAACGACTGAGCCCTTCTGACGATTTCAAACCGCGCCGGGTCCTGAGCATCGATCATCCAACTGGCCATCATTTCATCCTTTTGAATCCTACGACCACGCACCGCGATTGATTTGCTTATAGAGATACTTCACCTGCGTATTGTCAACTCATTGGAACAGAGTTTCAAAAGTCTGCGGACCCGAGTTTCCGGAAGAACGACCTGTCACATCGGAACGTTCCTCACGATGTCCGATTGACCAGCCGGTTAACGGATGCTTCAGACGCTTTTCAACCACATCTGCCGTCACGGTGTACTCTACAATGTGAGTACGGCCATTGCCTGATTGAGTCTTGCGGTAGACGAGCAGGCTCTTAGGAAATGATTTCAGGGCTGACTGCAAAATCGCGGTTGCTTCCTCGGTCGATCCCACCTGTTGATAGCAATCGGCCAGTAACAGCAATGCCAATAATTCCGGCGATGGAACATCGTACTTCCATTCATTAATGCCAAAGTGCCACGGTCCACCGTCATTGCGTGATGCATCAACCGCAGTCTTGAGCATCGGAATCGCGGCCGCGAACTGTTTCTTCAGCCCCATCCGATAACCGTGCCACAACCAGACGGGGCCGCTCTCCGGGGCACCAGCACCCAGCAACATTTCGACAAGCGATTCATCCCCTTTCTCAACGGCGAAATGGAGCGCCGTTTCGCCTCGATTTCCCTTCGCGTTCACATCGCTGACCGGCAATAGCGTCCGAACAACATTTGCTCGACGATTGAAGACGGCCAGCATCAACGGGGTCAAACCGCGTCTCGACTGCACTCTGGGGTCTGCACCCTGCTTGAGCAGTGCTTTAACGATCGCGTCGTGACCTGCGATTGCCGCAAACGTCAGTGCCGTGAAGCCATTGACATCGACCAGATCCAGTGCCGCCGCAGGATTGCTTCCGGGCTGAATCAATACTTCGACGGTAGCCTGATGCTGCAACCCGGCAGCGCGGATCAACGCGGTCTGTCCGTCCTCGTCAGCACGGTCGAGGCGAGCTCCGTGGTCGCGCAGCAATTGCACGATGTCTGAATGACCGTGATATGCCGCTTTCATCAGAGCGGTTTCGCCCTTGCTTCCCGTTCGTTCCAGATTGGCTCCGCGAGATAACAGCATCCGCACAATTGCGGTGTCTCCATTCCAGGCAGCCCACATCAACGGAGTCATGACGGATTCGTCAATCGTCTCGGTGCTGAACCCCAGGTTCAGCCAGAATCCGATGCTCGCCATGTCTCCCCGCTGGGAAGCCAACATCAACCGTGATCGCCCGTATTTGGGGACTTGCCAGAGTCCGCCCCCCAACAAAAGCACCAGCAGCAGAAGAGAGACGCGTCTCCATCGTTTTCCATGACTGCCAATTGTTGCCGCTTGTCCCGTTTGCTTGTCACGGATTTCATCAACAACCTGCGTCTCAACGCCAACAGGTGTGATTCCCAATGGCTTCGTGGGATTAAGTCGAAAATCTTCTGATGCTGCAGCGACGACCTCGACATCCGTTTTCATCTGTGACGCATGCTGGTAACGACGATCAACATTCCTTTCCAGCGCCCTCAGGACAATATCATCGATCCGGACATCGATCTGGATGCGCTCTGATGGTGGCTCGAATCGTCCAACAGGAACTTCACCCGTCAGCATTTCGTAAAAGACAACGCCGAGGGCATAAATGTCTGACCGATGATCGACAGGTTGACCTCCCTGCAACTGCTCGGGGGACATGTAGCGAGGTGTCCCCAGGATCTGGCGGGATTGTGTCAGTTGGGCCTCATCCTCGTTGCCAGCGGTCATCTTGGCCAGGCCGAAATCCGCGATCTTCACCATCCCTTTCTGATCAAGCAGAATATTTTCCGGCTTGATATCCCTGTGAACGACTCCTTCATTGTGAGCATACTGCAGTGCATCGCACAGTTGTGGAACAATGACCAGTGCTTCAGCAGGGGACAGCTTGCGGGCCTGCATCAGGTGCCGCAGCGTCGTTCCATTCACGTACTCCATCATGATGTACAACAGGTCATCGGCCTGACCGAAGTCGTATACGGTTACAATCTGGGGATGCGTGAGCCTGGCAAGGGCCTTGGCCTCACGCGTGAATCGCTCGACAAACTGCGGGTCGCGGCTGAACTCAGGAGGCAGAATCTTGATCGCAACCAGGCGATCCAAACCAATCTGCCGAGCCTTGTAAACGGCTCCCATCCCTCCGCGTCCCAACAGTCCCAGAATCTCCAACTGCGGGAATTTTTGCCGCATCGCCTCCAGCGAGGGTGGTTGGAAAGACCCGATCACGGTTGGCTCAGGTTCGTGCAAACCTTCCCGTAACAGGCACTTTGGGCAGAGTCCTGCGGGGGCGTCAGGAGCGAGCAGAAAACCGCATTCGGGACATTGGCGAGGTTCGGTCATGAGGGCAGATTCCAGACAAGGAAAGCATTTCTACCCATCAATACAGGATCGAGACCGTTCGGTAACACGATTTCTTCAAAATTTCTGGCATCAGTCGTTGAATGCGTCCAATAAGCGGTGAATTTCTTCATCGACAGGTGTCACATCGTCAATGGTTCGGCCGACTTCCTGTCGAAAGAGTTCACGATATCGATTCCGCAGCCTGTACCCCGCCTGTCGGGCTGCCACAGGGGTGATTTGTAACACGTCTGCTGCGAGTTCATAGTCGACATTCGCCATCTCGCCC
The DNA here is from genome assembly GCA_964609845.1 of uncultured Planctomycetaceae bacterium. Classification (GTDB taxonomy): domain Bacteria; phylum Planctomycetota; class Planctomycetia; order Planctomycetales; family Planctomycetaceae; genus Schlesneria. Next base: position 19,449 of record CAZSTW010000082.1, read on the forward strand.
GTCAGCGACCGTTTCAGAGCTTCAAATTGTGTTCCCCTTCCTTCTGCAGCAAGCTCCCCTTTAAGCGATTCCAACACCCGATTGATCAGCGTCATCACCCAGCGCCGTTCAAACAGCTTTTCGGCAGTCAGTTCGCTGAACGGCTCGTACCTCGACTGCGAATCAGCCCATTCAAAATCGAGCGATAACACTTTACCACCTCCTCGCTTCCGGGCTTTCTGTTTGTCGTGTTCGTTCGCGAGAAAATTCTTTAACGCTGTCAGCAGGAATGCTCGAAAACGTCCACGATCAGGACTCGCCCTGCCAATTGCTTTTTTTTCCAGCAGGTGTGCAAAGAACCCTTGAGTCAGATCGCGGGCTTCCTCGCCATTTGCCACTCGGCACACATAGGCGTAAACAGGAAGCCAATACGCCGAGCACAGCATTTCGAGCGCCCGGTCCGATTCCTCGGAATTGTCCTGCGATGCCGCGACGATGACACTCCACCGAGTCGTCACAAACGATGCTGACCCCGGCCGCAGTGGCGGCAGATTTGCGAATTTGTCCGACATCAATGACTCGACATTGGTCTTCTCAAAGTTGCCTGTAGAGTGCCGTGCTGACACATCCATGGTTAGCTTGTGACACCGTCGCGGCAAAGTCTGCAAGATAACCGCGAGCATATGTACGTGGTTGCGGTTTCCAGTTTGACTTGCGGCGGCCGAGTTCTTCTTCTGCTACGTGCAGCGTCACCGCCCCCGTTGGCAAATCAAAGCTGATCGCATCGCCATCTTGAACCAGTCCAATGGGACCTCCCACGGCTGCTTCCGGTGCACAATGGACTCCGATCGCACCGTGTGAGATTCCCGAGATCCGTGTGTCAGAGATCAATGCGACTTTGCCGTTGAGTTCCGGGACCGAAAGCGCAGATGCGGCAAGGACAACTTCTGGCATTCCCAAGGCCACCGGCCCCAGGTTTCTCAAGACGATCACACTGCCGGGCAGGATGCGGCGCTGTTCGACCGCTTCCGAGACGGCACGGCCACTCTCGAAGCAGATGGCTGGACCACGAAAGCGAGGTTCGGCGAGACTCGACACCTTGAAGACAATTCCGTCCGGAGCAAGATTGCCGAAACAGACCTGCATATCCGCGAATGGCTTGAACGGTGCATCCATGGGGGCGATCAGATCCTGACCGGCAGGGGGATCGGACGCGTTGGCCACATTCTCGGCAATGGAACGACCAGTAACCGTCAGGCAACTCCCGTCGATCAAACCTGCTCGCACCAGATGTTTCAGCAGGACCGATGTCCCGCCAAGTTTGTGCAAGTCGACCATTGTCTTCGTTCCGCGGGGTGCGAAGTTGCACATCACCGGCGTGCGCCGGAAGATCTCCTGGAAATCCTTCAGGCCGAATTCGACTTCTGCTTCACGAGCCAGCGCCAGCAGATGAATCACGCCGTTTGTTGATCCGCCAACGGCCGAAATCATCGTGGCCGCGTTGATGAAGGCTTTGCGAGTCAGAATGTCACGCGGTCGGATTTCCATCTGCAGCAGGTTGCGGACGAGTGCCCCTGCGGACAGGCACTCTTCCTTCTTTGCCGGATCAATCGCTGGAGTTGAACTGCTTTGCGGGGGCATCAAGCCAATCGATTCCAGGCACATTCCCCAGGTATTGAACGAGGCTGCAATGCCACATCCGCCGGGTCCGGGACACGCCAGTCGCCGAATGTCGTCCGCTTCCGATTGCGGAATCGCACCAACCGACGCAGCAGCTTGAGCGTCGTACACATCGAGGATCGAGATATCTCGCCCCTGATAACAGCCAGGGTGAATACTGCCGCCCGACAGAATCAGGCCGGGGTAGTTCATCCGGGCCAACGCCATGGCGAATCCGGGACCGTTCTTGTCACAATGGTGCAGGCCAATCATGGCGTCATAGCAATGAGCGGTCACCACACATTCCGCAGAATTTGCGATCAGGTTGCGCGAGACCAGGCTGGCGCTCCCCCCTTCCAGCCCCTGTGTCAGATTGTCGCTGACCCCGGGTGTTCCGAATGGAAAGCCCAGCATCCCGGCGTTCCGGCAACCTTCCGCCACCAGTCGTCCGAGATCATACGCGTGAACGTTGCACAGATTTCCTTCAAGGAGCGGAATTCCGATTCCGACCTGGGGCTTGTCGAAATCCGCCTCGGTCATACCAAGCCCATAGAAGAACGCGGTGACTCCTCGTTGCCATCCGTGCGTCAGTTGTCGGCTGTTCCAATTCAAGTCGGCCATCGCAGTTCATTCTTTCGGACGAGACGTCTAAATTCTTCGGTAACGTCCGACATCCTATCGCAAAGAAAGCACAAAAAGCGACAGTAGCCGTCTGTGTGTACGAGGCCATCGGATTCGGTGTCAGTTCGCTGTCGATGTCATCTCAACCTGGCGAGACTGAATCATCTGCAAACCCTGCCTTATCTGGCAACGCGCAGTGGCGGTGAACTTCCCGAGTATGTGCCTGAAATATTCTTTGTGCTGATCTCTCTGGCAATATCAAAGTTGAGGTCGAGGTGCATGAGGATATGCAACTGACTGGTAAGCAATAGCCAGTTCTGGTGTCTTCAGCAGTTCCCCATGGCGAGATCGCGATGTCAGGGCTCGATCCAGAATACCACTGGTCAGCAGTGTTCGTTCAACGGGGTACGTTGGTTTCCCGGAATGAATCATCTGTTCGATCGCCTTCAGCAAATATGCGAAGTGCGGATACCTCGGTTCTGACCGTTCGTGGAATGCGGTCGCGAGAGGTTTGGGTTGATTCTTCAGTTTGATACCAATGGAAGTTCCGTGAACACATTTCAGCATGAAGAGTGCCCCCTGAAACCCGTCGGCGTACTCGAATAGAAACAATCCAGCCTTGTCGTCCTGCCGAATATCTGGTTCGCCGGATTTGGGAACGATCGCAAAGGCCGCATCGAGTGCTGCCTGAGACACGATTCCATCGTCGACGGCCTTCCACATTGCCGGCCCATCGAGAAAGCGAACAGACGTTACACCGCGTTCAGCACCGGCTCGCCGTTCAATGTACGACTGATAGAACTCCAGAGCATGGATCCCGTAAATGTCCAACCCGTCATAACCGATCCCCACGGCTGCTTCGATTTTCGAATTCAGCGGTAAGTCAATCGGCTCCAATCGGTAACCAACCGGCATTGAAGAACCTGCCATGAACGGAACTTTCAATGCTTTCGCGCGATCGTACATCCATTTTGCATCGCTCCAGGCGGGACCAAGGTGTTTATCGTTGAAGACGGGAACGACGCGGCCATACTTCTCAAACGTCGCCGTGATTCCCTCAAAAAAGCGGCGGCGTGGATAAAGGTGCTGTTCCAGATCGTTATAGGGGTAATCTCCGTGCTCGCCGATGCTGATCACTCCATCCACAGGAATCCGATCACCTCCGACGGTCACTGCTTTTTCGATGGAATCAAAAATCGGTACGCCATGTTTCTTGCACATTGATCGAGCGAGATCTCCCTCTGGAAACTGGTCGACGTACAGGGAAGCAAGCTTGAGGGCCGGGCCCGGACCTCCATTCTGTTCCCAACCTTCCAGAATCTTGCCCAGGATCACGTCGGAATGAGAATTCCGAGTGTAGATCGTCACCACGGCAGCCACAGTTTTCGTTGGCACGTTCTTCGGTCCGGTGACTGCGTCCTGTCCCAGAACAAGCGGCGAGATCGCTCCACTCAACATTGTCCCGGCGGCCAGATGCAGGCAATCACGTCGAGAAATCTGTTTCTTCATCCGCTCCAGGGGGTGCTTGATCACTTTGACGGACTCCTGTGGCTTCGAAATCTTCCGCATCGGGAAATGTGAGTATCTCAACGTATCTCCGCTTCCTGCATTCAATAGGAATCATCTTCACTTTTCAACAGGGGATCATTCGATCGAATCGTCGGATGCCGACATGAGTCACTCAATGAACCGGCGAATCATGATTCGCAAGACCGTCGTCGGCCCTTCGTGCCGCACGATCTGTCGACCTGCGTTGGCCCTTCCCAGGTCAGTTCGTGGCGGATAATTTGCCTGAACCGTAAACTGCCGACGCCGATTTCTCGTTCACCATTCAGGGAGTTTCATCATGGTCTGTCGTCGATTGATTCTGGGGCTGTTGCTTGTCGCCTGTGCATCGATTCCTGGTGTGGCCTGGGCTGCGGACGAAGAGGGGTTTCGTTCGCTGTTCAATGGAAAAGACCTTTCCGGATGGGAAGGCGATACAACTCTCTGGAAGGTCGCAGACAACTGTGTCTTGGGGGATTCGCCAGGAATCAAGCACAACCAGTTCTTGTGCACGAAAGAAGAGTTTGGCGACTTTGAACTGAAACTGGAGTTCCGCATGAAAGACGGTGTGGGAAATTCAGGCGTGCAATTCCGGACGAAAAAGGTTCCCAACAGCACAGAAGTTTCCGGTTATCAGGCGGATATTGGCGAGAAGTACTGGGGATGCCTGTACGACGAATCGCGTCGCAACAAAATCCTGGTTGCTCCCCCGGCTGAGTTCGAAACCAAGCTGAAAAAGGGAGACTGGAACGAATACACGATTCGAGCTCAGGGTGATCACGTTGTTTTGAAGATGAATGGAATTACCACGGTCGATTATCGTGAACCAGATGCCAATATCGCTCGTTCTGGAGTTGTGGCCCTGCAAGTTCACAGCGGTGGCCCGATGAAGGTTGAATTCCGAAACATTCGGATCAAGCCGCTGAAGTAGCGGTACGAACGAAATCTTTCAGGATCGCCGCATCTCGACAGGATGCGGCGAATGAGGCGTTCACGTGACAACTGGTGCCAATAGTCGCCAACCACGCTCTACTGCCGAAGAAGGCCCGACGATTTACAAATGCGACCAGTTGCGCAGCATGCTGGAAGCGGCGATCAAGAATCGCTCCAAACGTCATTCCACGACGGACCCCGTAAAGTTTCTGGGGGGCTACCTTCCCGTTCGTACCGAAGCGAATGGGAAGAGCCGCTCCAAAGGGGACGAGGAAGAAAATCCCAACACGGCGAGATTTCACTCGTTTTGCACGCAGCTTGCGCGAGCGTTGGGCGTCACTAAAGAATTTATCGTAGAGCGAATCACGCAAGGATTGCTGCACGATGAAACGCAGTTGCGAGAACTCTGTGATCACCTGACGGCAGCCAGCGAACATTACAAGCTGGCGATGTCGGTAATCCGGGACGAGCCGTTGAATCGTCCCGTTACCATCCGGATCGGGACGACCAACCTGATCAACATGCGTGTTCTGCCAATGGTTCTGGAGTCGGTACGGCAGAAATTTCGCACGGCATACCCCAACGTGCAGTTGCGATTTGTACAGACGATCATGGATTCTGACGAACTGTTGGGAACTCATCCACCAGCCGGCGTCGACGCTATCGTTGCCTGCTGCCTGGATACCCGTGCCGGGAAGATTCCCCCTGCGGAACTGGCCGCCAGCATGCCACTTCGATGCTGCCTGCTCCGTCAGCGTGATTCGGAATCACGAGAATCTTCAGGTGCGATCTGCCTGCCTAACTGGGAAGCACTGCGTGGTACCGATATGGTCGCCCTCGCGACCCGGCACAAGCATTTCGATATCCCCTGGTCGACTGTTGAACAGGTCGTGGAGACCATCGAAGAGGTTCCGACGTTGCTCGAAGCACATGCTCGAGTGGCAGCGAGTGACGCGTGGACGTTGTCGTACCGCGAACTGATGGACGACGTCGACGAGCGAACACTGGAAATCCTCGATCTGCCGGTGGATCTGCAGCGGCAAGTCCCCTTGATCGTGGCCGTCCTGCCTTCCTTACGCCCCAGGAAACCAAGGGCAGCGGCCAAAACAACCCGTGATACAGCAGTCGAAAAGCAGACAGCACTGAAGATGCTGAAAGAGTGTTTGCAGGTGACGCTGGAACAGAAGCAGACGATTCGACGTCAAGCCGAACAGATGACACTCTGGTTGTCTCGATTTCCGTACAGCTATCACGTCAGTGACTATTCGCCGAAGCGCGGTGACAAGATCCGCCGAGTCTGGTTTGCAGGACGTGCCAGCCTGGAATGTACTGCGAACGGAAATCTGACCGGTGCCCTTACGATTGGCAATCCAACAGGGGAATCACTTTGCGTGCGCGTTTTCGGTCGACCAATTGATTATCACGACGGCTCCATCTGGCACCTGCATTGGCGCGGTTTTGATCCGCGCGAAGTCGGTGGGACAACGAACGTCGTCTCGACAACTGCCGAGTTGAAAAATGGTGAATATCTGGTGGGAAGCTGGGTCGGTCGCAGTTCGTGGATCGATGGGGATGTCCGACCGTCAGGTGGTCCATTCATCCTGCATACACGCGGAGATCTGACTCCGAAAGAACTGCGGCAACTGGTTACCGCTCATGAAGAACGTTCGGTACCTGATCTCCGTCAGTTGTCGAATGAATTGGTCCCTGTGACTGACCGAGATGGCGGTCATTCCATTCATTGATGGTTATCGCCATGTGCGATTCTGCCAATCAAGCAGACAAACCCGCACGCCTCTCTACCG
>CAZSTW010000082.1:26121-29242 GCA_964609845.1 uncultured Planctomycetaceae bacterium
CATCCAGAAACCCAATCAGATCTCTCAATTCCTGCAATGTCATGCGGTCTGTCAGCTTATCAGGCATGACAGAGATTCGTTGTGGAGTCCGTTCTTCGATATCCGTGGTCTTCAGCTCAATCGTCTGGCCATCTGAATTTCCGACGATCGTCTTCCCTTCGTTCTCATGAACAATCATTCCCGTCACGACGCGACCGTCCTTCAGCACGAAATTCCAGGAAACATACTGCGGAGCAATTTCGCGACTCGGCTCCAGGATCGACTGAATCAACTGGATTCGATTCATCGTCCCAACCGTTCGAGACAGATCAGGCCCAACGCGCCCGCCGCGCCCGTCGATCCGATGACATTTGAAGCAGCCCGCCCCCTGTGGGTGATAAAAGGTTCGTCTCCCTGCGGCCGCATCGACGTCCCGACCACGATTGAGCTGCGCCAGCCATTGTTCACTCGTCTTTGGCTTCTTCGAAATCCATGATCCGATCGAACTCGGAGCTTCCAGCTTTGCATCAGCGTAAATCAACGCAATCTGATCCGCCATTTCGACGGCTATGGCTTCGTCAGTTGCACTCTTCAATGAGTCTGCCAGGGCTTCGACCGCTGTTCGCACTTGAGCATCGGCAAGCAATCCACGAGCAGCCCGCAACGCTTCGCGCTGCAGTTGTGGTGGAATCTTTCCGCCCGGGACCAACAGTCGGGCAATCAACTTTCGCCCCGCTCCCCCTTCAGGCTCTGCCTTCACCTGCCCCGCCAGTCCGACGATCGCTTCTGCCCGTTCGGCCAGATCGCGTTTCTCATCTTCAGCGATTTCTCGCAGAAGTGCCGCCGAAACTTCTGCTTTGGCTCCCTGCAGCGTCCGCACAGCCTCCATCCGCAATGTCTTGTCGTCGACTTTCGCCAACAGTGTCAGAAGTTCGACATCAAATACCTTGTCAGTCGGGGCCACCAGCCGCATCGCCTGGGCGCGAACGGATGCGGGCCGCTGCAGATCTTTAATAAGAGGAACGACATAGTTTTCAGGGGGCGTCTTATCGAAATCTGCGGGATTACCACCATCCAGCATCTGTAACGCAGCGAGTGTTGCCAGAAACAACTCAGCCGTCATCCCACTGGAACTGAGAACTGCTTCCACCTGTGGCCGAAGGTCTTTCAACTTCTCTTCCGCAGCCCACTGCACGGCAATCCGGCGGACATCCGGATCGTGATCATGGAGAGCGATCCGTAATAGACTGTCGTCCTTCGGGCTTTGTTTACGGGCTGCCAGCAGCATGACAATCCGAGCCGGAATCGAGGCATTTGACCCCGGTGTCAGATAGCTGGCGAAGTGATCCTGCTTGAACTGACGTGCCAGCATTGTCACCAGAATGGAATGAACAAACGGATCTTCGACGGAAGAGACAAGTTTGACGAGATCACCACCTGGAACAAATGTTTCGCGTGCCAGCAGGGGGAGCAGCAGATCTTTGTCCGGTTGCTGATTCCTTCCTTCAATCAACATCTCTGCCAGGATTTCGCGAACGTTATTCCTCACCTTACGACTTCCCACGGCGAAAGGTGGCTTATCCTTCGAATCTGCCAGGTTTGGCACTGTGTCAACAAAGTCCGCGAGTGCATCCTTTGCAGTCTGTCCTGACGCAATGGCCTTCGCGCGCTGGCTCCAGAAGACTTCCAACTGACCACGTGGCGTGACAGGTTCGCCACGTGACAACTGATGGGCTGCCATTCTGCGAACCTCGCGACGGGGCGAATCCAACAGCGCAACCTGACGCGTCAGATCCAGAGAAGGAATTTCCGCCAGATTCACAACGGGCGTAGCGCGCAGTGCGGCAGGACGAACTCGCCAGATTCGACCGTGACCATGCAACTTGTAGTCCCGCAGAACCCAGTCAGTGCAGTACAACGATCCATCTGGCGAGGTCGCGATTCCGACCGGTCGAAAGTTCTCTCCGCCGGTAATCACTGGTTCCGGAAGTGCGGTCACCGAAGTCCCGCGAGGTTTCAGGCAGAATCGATCGATCCGGTGATCACCCCAACTCGTCACGAACAGATTCCCAAGATATTCCTCAGGAAGACCGTCCGATTCATAGGCGAGTATCCCTGAGGGAGCTTCGCCTGTCCCTCCAACCATCGGCAATGTTCCGGGAACTTCGCCGTCCCAGCTTGTAAACGGATGCAGTCCCTTGCGACCGTTACGGAATCGATACCCGTAATCACCCTCGGGGATCACATGAATCAGGCGGCAAGGCGGGCGACTATCAGGGTCATTGTCGACGCTGAATAACCGGCCAAATGCATCAAACGCGTTAGCATGCGGGTTCCAGAATCCGGTCGCGATCTGGCTGAGTTGCGACCCGTCCAGCCGACAGCGATAGATGTTCCCTGCGTCCGTTCCGGCCAGTGTCGTTCCATCGGACCCGATGATCTTGAAACCTGCTCCCAGATTCTCACCGAAACCGAAGTAGAGCCAGCCGAGTCCATCCAGTGCAAATCCTGCCAACCCGTTATGCGGATAGTTCCCTGACGTTTCCAGGTGGACGATACGATCATTCCGATCCGCCACATCATCGCCGTTGTCGTCATGGAACTGACGAATCTCCTTCCGCGTGGCGATATACACCGATTGCTTCGGAGCAGGTCGATCAGCGGTGGCTGCAATCGGGAACCAGAGCGGACGGACCATGACACTCATCGAGTGAATCAGTCCGTCCGTGAAGACAACAATTTTATCTGCTCGCCCATCGTCATTCGTGTCACTCATCACGAGTACACGGTCTGTCGGATGCCCCTTGTAGCCTTCGGGAGGAAAATGCGTGTTACTCTCAATCGCGAAGACTCGACCACGGTAGTCAACGTCAAGCCCCGTTGGAGTCACGATCTGTGGATGCTCGGCAAACAGTTCCACTTTCAAGCGAGGATCCAGCGATTTAGGAGGTTCATCCGCTCCAAACACAGAGACTGACAGAGTGAACAGCAATACGAGGTGCTTCAGCATGGTATGGACCCTCCCGGCAAATGCATTCCGATCCGCATGTCGCTGACCACAGTAGCAGAAACGAATCGCCTCTTCATTCATCTCACGCCGGTCAGATTAACTCCGCTGCCGATCAAAAGGTTGTTCTGGTAG
>CAZSTW010000083.1:0-28392 GCA_964609845.1 uncultured Planctomycetaceae bacterium
TCTCCAGTCGTCCATCGGAACCGGACGCTAGCGCGTTCCGGCTGATCGATGTCTCGAAATTCACACCTTGTTGGCGACAGCATCTGGCAAGCACAGAGACAAAGATGTGGGTAACATTGACTCCACACCTACGTTTCGGGCCGCATTTCAGGCCGCAGTTCCAGGTGTTCTGCAGAGTTTCTGAACGTTCGATGCCGTGCAGACTTCAAACCAGAAGTGACCTTGAGGTGACGTGTATCCGAGGTGCCGCGTTGCAGCCCCTTTGCCTCGCAGCATCTCAACGTCGTTTCCACGTGCGACTGTTGGCAACGACATCTGTGCCTGGATGCTGCGTCGGAGCAAGTCAGCCACAACCTGTCCTGCCAGGACATTGGTCAGTTCACCGACGACGTCGCCCATGTCGGAACTGTCGAAGGGGACGTCAAATCCGGTAAACTTGAGCGCCATGGCGACAGCGGTCTGTTCAGGAACGATCAGAGTCAACGACCACGGTTGTGAGCCGAAGAACGAGATGACACTGGCCACGCGAGCGCATGGTTCCGTCGAAGCATCGGCTTCAACGACAGTCGGAGGTTGTCCGAAGATCGACTCAAAGGTAACGCCCACGGATGCTTTGACCGATTCGGCGACGACCCCTGCAAAATCACGTGAATCTGTGGAACTCATGTCACTAAGGCCTGCTGCGTAAAAATGGAAAAGAAATCCGACGCCACATTGAAACAGACAGTCGCCACGACTCATTTATTGAGTCTCCACCGAATGTCTCTCGGCGGAATCGGGCTTCTACACGATGGGCAGACCTTGACCAGATCCAGCCAGAATTCACTGGGTCCGGCGTTTGTCACCATCGCTCGAAGACGGCATCAGCTGAACAGTTTGGCGAGGAATCCGCCGCTGGCCTGTGGTTGAGGCTTTTGTGCCCGCTCGCGACGGACGCGTCGAACACCTGCTCGCTCAACCACTTTTTTCAGTTTGCTCTGAAGCTCTTCGACCGTGAACGGTTTGCAGATGAAAGCGTCTGCACCCGCTTCATCCAGCGCTTCTTCAATCTTTCCCATGGTCTTTTCACTGGTGACCATGACGAGCGGACAACCGGCCATGCCGCCACCATAAAGATTACGGATTTCGCGAACGAACTCGATGCCAGTCATGTTTGGCATGTTCCAGTCAACGAATCCGATATCGAATTCTTTCGGGTCGAATTTCGTCAAGGCATCCTGCCCATCGACCGCTTCGACAAACTCGAAGTCTGCAAGCTTGGAATCGGTCAGTCCCTTCATGACCATCTTGCGCATCACGCCAGAGTCATCAACGACCAATGCTTTGAGTGCCACCATTGCTGAGAGTCCTTTTTGCCAGATTCGGCGTCAACCACGGACGTAGTGAGCCAGCGGAAAATCGAAACGACTCTCTGAACATAGTTTCGATTTCTCAACATGCCGCGCGAATCGGCCAGTTTTTCACCAGATTTCGGCGAGGCTACTTCCTCGTACACAGCAATGGTATCGATTGTGACGAACGTGCCATCCACGCTGCGGCCGATTTACTTAGCGAGCGACACGCAGACCAGCTCTTTGTCGTTGCGAGCGAAACAGCATTTGTTCGCGAATGCAGGATGAGACCAGACGACTTCGCGTCCGAAGCATTCACCGGTTGGATCGACGACATGAAACCGGCTGATCTCGTCGTAACTCTTCGCACTCAACTTCGCCAGGATCAAATCGCCTGTTTCACTGAACAGGAAATAACGATTGCCGTTGCGGACAATGAACGCTGTTCCGTGGCTTCCCCGGCGCGTATTGGTTGTCGGGGCAAACGAATCCCAGAGCCGTTCACCCGTCTCGAGCTTCACTGCACGAAACTGGCCTGACATGCAGTCGGCACCATAAATGATGCCGTCGTCGTCGATCAGCGGGGTCGTATTTGCCGCGTAAACAGACGTCTTGTTCGTTCCTCGCCAGGCAATCTCAGCCCCTGGCTTGGACTGATTCAATTTGAAAGTCGCGCTGACACCGCCGATCCCGCTGGCAAACAGCAGATCTCCGTGCTTACGAGGGGTCATGATTGACATCCCGTAATCGGGTTTCAGTGGCTGGGTCCAAAAGATACTTCCCGTTTCCGGATTCAGGCTGTTGAGTGATTCGGAACTCCAGATAATCAGTTGGCGTTGTCCCGCCGCTTCGATGATTGACGGAGGACAATACCCAGGCTCTTTTGCAGACAATGCCTTCCAGAGTTCCCGTCCCGTATCCTTGTCTAAGGCGACAGCGACACTACCCGCTCCGCCGACCAGGCAAATCAGCTTTTGACCATCGACAAGCGGAGCACCACAAAAGCCCCAGAGAGGAGCTTCGGTCTTGTATTCCTGTTTCAACTCTTTGGCCCAGATCAGCGTTCCCTTTGCCGCATCCAGACAGACCAGTCGCCCTTCAGCCCCCAGCGTGTAGACCTTTCCACCTGAAACAGTCGGCGTTACACGTGGTCCTGAAGGATAGGAAATCTTGTAGGTCACTTTATCACGGTGTTCCCAGATCTGCTTTCCATCGATGGCGCTCAGGCAAAGGACGCGCTCGTCCCCTGAAAGTTGTGCTCGTTCACGGGGGCTGTTGGAAACGTTTCCCGATTCACGAAGATAGTCGGTCACGTAGACACGGTCACCAACGACGGCCGGACCTGAATAGCCCAGGCTGACAGGGACTCGCCATTTCACTTTTAGTCCCGTAGCGGGAAACGATTCGACAATCCCGGTTTCGCGCCAGACGCCATCTCGGTCAGGCCCCATCCATTGCGGCCAGTCGTCCGCGTGAAGTGCGGAAACGGCCAGAGCGACAACGCAGAAAATGACTGTTCGAAGCATATTGAGAACCTTCGGGCTGAGTGGACACTGCCAGTACAAAACAGCCTCGATCTTAACGAATTTATGTCCGACGTGGCAGTCACGTGGTCACGGGTCTGACAGGGAGTTGTTGGGACACGGAGTGCACGGAAGACGCTGATGAACCTCATAGGGTAGGGGCAAGAGCCGAGGACAGTTTACGAGAGGGCCGTCATGCACTCTCCGAGAATACTCCGGGGATGATGCGCCAGCTCTGGGCGACTCCTGTCAGCCTTTCCTGGCGGCCATTGTGTTCGAAGTACAGATGATCAGGGCTAAGCCCCAGTGCGGTCAGAATTGTGGCGTGCAGGTTCTTGACCGATTGCGGCTCATCAATGGCTCGCAGGCCGATGTCGTCTGTGGCACCGATGACTTTTCCCCCATTGACGCCTCCGCCAGCCATCCAGATTGTGAAGCCATACGGGTTATGATTGCGGCCATCGTTTCCCTGTTTCATCGGTGTCCGACCGAATTCACCTGCCCAGATGACGAGCGTGGAATCAAGCAGTCCGCGTTGCTTGAGATCCGCAATCAATGCGGCGACTGGCTGATCCGTCTGAGCAGCATTCCGATTGTGGAATTCTGTGTTATGGTCATGGCCGTCCCAGCCGAGTTTGTCGACGGCGTTATACAACTGAACGAATCGAACCCCCTTTTCGACGAGACGGCGTGAGAGCAGGCACATTCTTCCAAATAACGATTTGTCCTTATTCGCATCGTGCAAACCGTAACTCTCCTGCGTTGCCTGAGTTTCCAGTGACAATTCGCCAATGTCGAGAGCTGCAGACTGCATGCGGTAGGCGAGTTCATAAGAGGCGATCCGTCCATCAAGATCGAGAACGCCGGGACGCAACGAGGCATGCTTGCGGTTCAGTGTTTGAGCGAAGTCGAGCGTCGAACGCTGGACGTCCGCCAGCGACGCGGGTGGCTGCAGGTTGAGAACAGGTGAGCCTTCGTGACGAAACTGGGTTCCCTGAAACGCGGCAGGTAGAAATGCGTTGCTCCAGTTGGCAGAGCCTCCCAGTCCGCCAACCTTGTACAGCAAAACATAACCCGGCAGGTTCTGATTCGCGGAACCAAGTCCGTAGGTCACCCACGACCCGAGACTCGGCTTGCCTCCCAGAATCGCCCCCGTATTCATCAGGTACGTTGCCGGAGCATGATTCGAGCTTTCACTATACATCGAGCGAACCTGGCACAGGTCATCCACGTGACGTGCGGTATGTGGCAGCAATTCCGAAACCCAATGGCCGCTCTCGCCATGTTGAGCCCATTTCCAGGGGCCTGCCATCAGTTCGTCTTTGCAATGGTTGAAGACACCGCCCACTCGATCCGGTTGACGCTTGAATGACTCTGGAACCGGTTTGCCATTCAGTTTCAGAAGCTCCGGCTTGTAGTCCAGCAGATCAAACGTTGATGGTCCGCCATACTGAAACAGAAATATGACCGATTTCGCTCGAGGCGCGATCTGTGCCACACGCTCGGCCAGAGGGTTCAACGGATCGATCGGAAGCGTCGGCGGCTGATTGGCGTGCGCCTCATCAGCCAGCAGGGCGCTCAATGCGACACTGGCGAAACCTCCTCCTGAGCGAAAGAGAAAATCACGCCGCGATTGTTCAAAGTTCAACACGATGTCAGTCCAGAGAGAGTCAGTCCAGATAGACGAATTCATTCAGATTCAAAATCGCCCGACACAGATCGACGAGTGCAAGACGCTCTGCCGCGTCGGGTTTGGCCTGCCGATGTTGTTCCGTATGCCGAACGAGCAATTCTGTGGCGAGAGTCCGTTCCTGATCGTCCGCGGATCGTCCCAGCGTCTGTCGAAACAATAAATCGATGACACCATGAGTCTTGTCCGGTTCTGCAAACGAGAACTTCTCACTCGGTGGAGCAATGTGATCCGCGAGGGCTTCGGCATAGCGCAAGGCTTCGGGGCTGTTCAGAAACATCAACGCTTGTGGAGCGACGACAGTGGTATCGCGTCGAGCACACGAGACCGTGGTGTCCGGAAGATCGAAGGCCTGCAGGAACGGAATGGGAAGACATCGCTTTCGGACAAGAAAGAGACTGCGGACATCGGTCTGTTCGATCGGGTCGGCATACCAGCCCTGCATTCGACCACCGTCTCCTCCCTTTTCTGCCTCCAGAATCGCGGGCTGTGCTTTTAACAGTTCCTCGGGAACGGGTGGCCAGACCGGCTTGCCGGCGTCAAACGGCTTGAGCAAACCTGACACCGCGAGCAAGTTGTCACGAAGTGTCTCGGCATCAAGGCGACGGACATTTTGCCGCCACAACAGTTCATTGTCGGGGTCAGGAGAAGGTCCCACGTTTGGGGTGGCTGGCGAGGTGCTTGCTTGCCGATAAGTGGCGGACAGAACGACCATCCGGTGCAGAGTCTTGATGGACCAGTTTGACTTCGTAAACTCGATGGCCAGCCAATCCAGCAGTTCGGGATGCGTTGGCCTGGCTCCCGTGAACCCGAAGTCGTTCGGGGTCGCGACGAGTCCGGTTCCGAAATGCTGCTGCCAGATCCGATTGACGATGACGCGCGATGTCCACGGGTTGTCTGCCGACGCAATCCAGTTTGCCAGTGCCAGGCGGCGTCCCGTTGTCCCATCGGTCGGTGGTTCTATGGCTGCCGGACCAGGTGAGAATATCGAAACAAATCCAGGCACGATTTCTTCGCGCGGTGATCCGAAATCTCCCTGATAAAAGAGGTGAGTGGCTGGTGCCGTCCCACCTGAGTCGGTCGCCCCCATTGCAAATCGAGGCTTACGGCGCCGGGCATCGATCTCGCTGATCGATCCCTTCAGTTTCTCATGGCGTTCTTTATTTCCCTTGTCCAGCTTTGCCTGTTCAGATTTCAGGGGGGCCGCCTGGCGGTCGAGTGCCGCATTGTGTTCGTCGATCGCAGCCTGCTCGTCCGCGAGTGAGACCGCCAGGTCATCGCGGGGT
This sequence comes from uncultured Planctomycetaceae bacterium, assembly GCA_964609845.1. Classification (GTDB taxonomy): domain Bacteria; phylum Planctomycetota; class Planctomycetia; order Planctomycetales; family Planctomycetaceae; genus Schlesneria. Next base: position 5,831 of record CAZSTW010000083.1, read on the forward strand.
GTGACGGCAGCGAAGAATGAGCGCAGGCGAAAATGGTCCGCTTGTGAGAATGGATCGTACTTGTGGTCATGACACTGGCAACACGAAATCGTCAGCCCCAGAAAGGCGGATGCCGTCGTATTCGTTAAGTCGGCCATCTGTTCGGCGCGTAACCGGACCTCTTCCTGAAAGATCGCGGCCGTACTGTCCCATTGTCCAAGCCGCAGAAAGCCCGTTGCAATCAACTGATCGGCCTCGCCCTGAGTCCTGGGACGCAGTTCAACCTCCGTGAGTTTTCCATCTGGATGGTCGGACTTACGCTGCGCTGCGAGTACTTCATCGCCCGCAATCTGCTCACGAATGAATTGGTCGAATGGCTTGTCCTGGTTGAATGCCCGAATAACGTAGTCGCGATATTGCCAGGCGAGCGGACGGAACTCATCCCGTTCATAGCCGTTGGTATCGGCGTACCTGACGACATCCAGCCATAACCTCGCCTGCCGTTCCCCGTACCGCGGGGAATCCAGCAGTCGATTGACTAGCGCGCCATACGCATTAGCCGAATGATCTGCGACAAAGGCATCGATTTCTGCGGAAGTCGGTGGCAAGCCAGTCAAATCAAATGTCACCCGGCGAATCAGCGTCCGCCTGTCAGCTTCAGGTGATGGCTTTAAACCAGCCCTGTTGATGCGATCACGAATGAAGGAGTCAATTTCACGACTTCCCTTCGCTGCTGTCAGTGTCGGATCAGTCGAACGATCGATCCGACGGGCCGCGATTGCCGGGGATTCAGGATCGGGCTTTTTCAGTGACCAGAGATCGAGTCTTTCGCCCCGGAAAATCTTGCGGATGGGGTTTCGTTTGTCGGTGAATGCGTCGCCAATCGGATTCGTGGCAGCGTCCGATGGCAGACCTGCGCCCGGTCGATAGGCATCCAGACTGGCGATTGAAGGGCCGAGCAGAATCGAATCGAAGAATGCTTCTTCGCCTCGGTCACACGTGGGAGCGATCCCCGTCAGAGTGAATTCACCAATGTCCTTCCAGAGGTCGAACGTGACGGCGGTCCAGTCGGACGGTACGACAGGTGCGACGGAAACCGCTGCCCAGCCTGTGGAATTGGTCCCCGCGAAATATCGTCCCTTGGCGATCTTGGCATCAGGCCACTTTCCGTTGGAAGCGAGTTCAATCATGACGCTCCCTTCCCCTCGCTTCTTCCATGACAGGCGCATGTATCGGTGTTCGCCAGGCTTTGGTACTTCGCGTATCAGATAATTCCAGCCGGGGATTTTGACGCCGTCGCGCTGGAGTGGTGTGATGCCCAGAGAGGCCTTTCCTGCGATACGATCATCGTGAATGATTCGGCCCTTGCCATTGCCGCTGGTCAGGTTTGCAAGAAATTGAGGCTCGTCTTCGAAGAGGACTGCGACGGGTTCTGGCCACGCTGCACCCGACTCGATCCATTTTGTCAGCAGATTGATGTCTTTGTCGGCCAGTTTCTGACGCGGTGGCATCTGCAGATCGGGATCACCGAACGCGATCGCCTTGATGAACAGGCTCTTTGTGATGTTTCCCGGCACGATTGCCGGACCTGAATCTCCGCCCGTCGTTGCGGCGGCCAGAGAATCAAGTCTCAGTCCCCCTTCCTGCTTTTCCCGACCATGGCACGACAGGCACTTCGACTCCAGCAGCGGCAGGATCGATTCGGCGAACGAAGGGGAGTCATTCGCAACCGCTGGGGAAACAGCGAGGCTGAGAAATGCTGTGAGAAGCATTCGACCGATGAATGATCTGCGAAGCGCCATCAACCGTCTCCGAGTCGCGCATGAACAAACTGCACGGTGTCATGGTCCCATTCCGGGCTGTCTGCTGTCAACCTGACAAATGTTGTTGAACGAACCACAGATTGCAGTGACAGGATAGTGTCGGACAGGTCGGGATCGTGGTAAAGTCGAATGGCGTGTTGATGTCGTCCTGTCCACCCACTGGTCTGTGGTTCCCATGAAGATCTGGTTCAACAAGGTCCACGAAGCAAAACGCGTTCTGATTGAATCCGAGTCACCCGAGATCCGGATTGGACGCGATCCGTCGAACACGGTGGTGCTCAACAGCCCGCTCGTGTCGAAACGGCATGCCGTCGTGTCACGAGAAAACGGGCAGTTGAAGCTGGAAAACGTTGGAGTCAACGGCTGCCTGGTTGGGGACCATGAAGTCCTGGGCGGCAATTCGATCCTGTTCAAGGCGGGCGAAACCGTTCGGATCTGGCCCTATTCGCTGACGTTTGAATCAGATGAAGTCTCTGCCATCAGTCGCACAGAGCTGGAAGCCCACCTGCGGTCGATCATGGGGGACTTGAATCAGCGAGTCCACCGAAAGCTGCTCGAACGCCTCGACCTGTACGAGATTGAAAATGAACGGACGGGCGATGCCGACACCATCGTCCTGCTGGAACGAAACATTGAAGACGTCTGCCGCGAACTCAATTTGTTCGGTCCCGAAAACGAGCCACTTCTCGAAGAGATCGTCGGACTGACATTGCGTGATCTGCTGATCAATCAGTTGATTCTCGAAGGTGGAGGAACCGGCCACGATCTGCTGTCTCGGTTGACGTATAACGAGTTTGATCTTCCAGCGACTCTGGTTCCCGAGCGCGAGGCCGAACTTCAGAACCTGCTGATTTTCTCGCGAGAGAAAATGAAGATCGAAGATGAACCAGATCTCAGTGCCAGGATCAGTCGCGTGGAAGCGACGTTTGCCGAAATCTTCCCCCTGGTCCGGCCTCACCTGCATCGTGAAATGCGGAAATACGTCATCCTCCGATCCTTGAAAAAGGATCTGAAGGATACGGTCTTCGGATACGGACCGCTGCAGGACCTGCTGCGAGCACCCACGATCAGCGAAATCATGGTTGTGAAAAGCGATCAGATCTTTGTGGAAAAGGAAGGGGTCCTGGAACTGTCGGGCCGACGTTTTATTTCGGACAAGGTGACCGAGAGCATCGTTGAGCGAATTGTCGCACAGGTCGGTCGCCGTATCGACAAAAGCCAGCCGCTGGTCGATGCCCGATTGGCGGATGGTTCGCGCGTCAATGCGATCATCCCCCCGCTGGCCATCAAGGGGCCCTGCCTCACGATTCGAAAGTTTCCCGCACACCGATTTACGGTGGACGATCTGATCGAGCGTGGATCACTGACGTCATCTGCTGCGATGTTCCTGCGAGCCTGCGTCATCGATCACAGAAATATCCTGGTGAGTGGAGGAACAGGAACCGGTAAGACGACGATGCTGAACATCCTGTCCAGCTTTATTCCAGTCAAGGAACGAATCGTCACGATTGAAGACACGACGGAACTTCAACTGCATCAGGATCACGTCGTCACGCTGGAAAGCAAGCCAGCTAACGTGGAAGGTGCCGGGGGGTATTCCATTCGCGATCTGGTCAAGAATGCTCTGCGAATGCGTCCTGACCGGATTATCGTCGGGGAATGCCGTGGTGCAGAAGCCCTCGACATGCTTCAGGCCATGAATACCGGCCACGATGGTTCAATGACAACAGTCCATGCAAACAACACTGATGATGTGATCAAACGACTGGAAGTCCTGGTGCTGATGGCAGTCGATCTGCCGGTCATTTCCATTCACCGTCAGATTGCCAGTGCGATCGATGTCGTGGTTCAGATCACTCGCTTGCCTGGTGGCCGACGCAAGGTATCGCAGATCAGCGAGATTGCCGGGTATGACACGGATCGCGGGGCGCTGATCGTTCGCGATATCTACAATTTCCGTGATGGCCAGGTCTTGCATCCAACGGGGTATTTGCCAACCTTTGTCGATTCCTTGATCTCGAAGAATCTGCTGAAGCTGGAGTTCCTGTACGGAGACGAAGGCCGGGTGACCTGATCTCACGGTTCGCAGAATTCAGATCAACTATTTCGGCCCGGCACCTTGTGGAGCTTCAACGTCAACGATGCGTGCTGTTGGGCGCGACAGGTCAACGAGGATTGGCTGAGGCGATTCGGCCTTGGCAGTATTGCCTGCCACGTCACGAACCATTACCCGAACGTAGAACTGCGGTGGTGAATTGGCTCCCACAGTCCACTCGAACCCACCTTGATCATCCTGCCACCCGCTGACCGGTTCCCACGGACCCGTTCGTGTTGGCGATGAATAGACAGCCACAGGCTTGCTGGCCAGATGCTCGTCGGCAATTCGCCACCGAACCTGGACGCGATTGCTGGATGCACCCAGTCCCTGTTGAGCTGACAAGAGTTCCACCGTTGGCGGCGTCTGGTCAACCGCAACGACGATGGCAGGGTTTTCGCCAGGAAGGGGTGGATCGTTCGTCAGTCCAACGCCACTACGAACGCGGATTGCGAAGCCGTATTCACCATCCTGGGGGACTTCCACATCGAACGGACTGCGTCGATCAGGATCGTCTCCGTACTTCCACCATTTTCGCCCCTGATCCTGCGTGATAAACAGCTCCACCGCGCCAACGCCGGATGGGCCAACATCGTCAATCGTATATCCGACCTGGAACCGCCGCGAGTTCACGATGCGACGATTGGAATTGCGAGGTGCCAGTTCCGGTTGGGAGGCATGAGTCGGCCCCGGAAATGTTTTCGTGACAGAGGGTTCAGGATCTGGCCCCCACCGATCTTTAGTAATATCCGGACGATTCACACCATTACTGTGGACGGTCGATGCAGGACCGGAGGGGCCACTGAATGGAGTGATGATCGGACCACGATAATCACCGGGCTCGGCCGAGGCTTGAGGCGGAAATGATGGTCGTCCCGGAAGTTGTGCTCCAGGCATGCTGGTCACGCGTTTCGGTTCGGTATCTGGAATTGGCTGGGTTACTGCCGCCTGCTCCTGTCCATCATCCAGACCCGCAATCGGGACTCGTCGCGCTGGTTTTGGCTTTGGCGCGGGATCACCTACGGCGAAGATCTGAACCTGGGCCTGACCACGACCGACGTTTGTTGCAGTATCTGCAATCGAACCACGGACCTTGACCTGACCGGCCTGAGCCACATTCCAGGGGATCTGACCCGTTGCCTTGGGAGCAACTTCAACAGGTTCCCATTCCTGGCTTCCCGGTTGCTGGTATTCAATTTTTAATGTGGAAACATCCAGATGAGAATCAGCGGCATTCCACGTCAATTGGACTTTGCCAGGACTTAATTGCTGAAGTGACAGCTCCAGCAACGGTGGCAGCGTGTCAACCACAACGACCAATCCCGTCTCGTACTGTCCCGCTGGAGGATGCAACTGGTTGCGACCATCGAGCGTCTTGACTGCAAAGCGGTATTCACCATCCCCGGCAGCCTGGTATTCGAAGCGAGCACTGTCTGGAGGAAGGGATTGAGACAACTCCCAGGTGGCCCCGCCGTCCTTGGAGACGTGCAACTGAAGTTCTCTGGCGTTCAGACGTTGCAGCGCTGCCGGTTCAATTTTGAACGGAATGCGAAAACGGGTCTTGTTGGTGGCAATTGGTGGAGGAGCTGCGAGCGCAGGTAGATCCGCACCCAGCAGGCCAATCAGCATCAGTAGCGCCGTCCATCGGCCATCCATGCCGCATCTCCTCGAGACTCTTGCCCAATTGAACAAGAGAACTCGCCACAACCACAGTCTCTGATTCGGTTTGCGGGATTTCTGGCAATTCAGGGCGAACTCTGCGGTGACCTGAAACCCCTGGATGAACCGAATCTGACCCGTCGCGCAATGGTGACGTGCCGAGACACTTCTCTACCGTCGGTATCGACTAAATCGACCATGCGACTTGAATCGACCTGCGCGGGTGGGAGGGAGCGAGCATGCGGCGGTCACCAAAACCTGACTTGCTGACCGCCATACGCTGACTGCTGATCGAATCAATGCCCTTCGGGCGCATCCCCGATCTGTTGGGCGAGATACAACTGGATTCCGATCTTCGAAATCAGGTCGAGCTGCGATTCGAGCCAGTCGACGTGCTCTTCCGATTCGACAAGGATCGTTTCCAGCAGTTCACGACTTCCACCGTCGACCTCTTCCAGGCAAACCTGGATCGCGGCGTTGTAGGCGTGAACTCCCTTGGATTCCAGAACCAGATCGTTTTGAAGCTGCTCTTCGACGGTCGCACCGACTCGAATGACGTCATAGCGGGCGATTTCGGGGACACCTTCCAGAAAGATAATCCGGTCAATCAGCTTTTCAGCGTGCTTCATTTCGCCAATGGATTCGTGGTAATGCTTGTCGGCCAGTTTGTTCAAGCCCCAGTTCCGGCACATCTTGGCCTGAACGAAATATTGATTGATCGCGGTTAATTCGATGGTCAACCCGGCGTTGAGAACATCGATCACTCGTTGCTTACCTTGCATCACAGTCTCACTTTCAGAAAACAAGAAATTTGGCGAAGTGTTATTGTAGAACTGCTTGACCCCAGCGGGAAGGGTGGCAATCTTCCGATTTTCAGTGCCCCGACATCGCTCTCGTTCTCTCGCTCGGCGCGGGTCTCCCGACCCCGCCGAAACGCCCGACCGAAGGTCTCCTCTGCTGGCATGGGGGCTGCCGAATCTCAGACGTCATGATCGTGACACCCGAAAGGTGCACTTCAGCTTGCCGGTGATTCACTCATCAATCCCAATGTGTTGTCATCCAGATCCTTGAAGAAGGCCATCCACAAGTCGATTCCTCCGACGGTCGCGATGCGGCGAGGCGGCGACGTAAAAACGACTCCAGATTTTGAGAGTTCGTTGTACGTCTGTTGGATGTCGTCAACACCGTAATAGACGATCGAAGCAGGATGATCAAACTCGGGAGATTCAGACTCAGCCAGCATCAGCCGGATGCCATCGCAATTGAAGAATCCCATGCGAGGAACCTGAAACAGGTACTCCATACCCAGAACATCGCGATAGAACGCGATTGCTCGCTCGGCATTCCGAACGTTGACTGCAATCTGGCCAATCCGTGACAGCTTGACACTGCCCGCCATTACTTCTTTTCTCCGATTGGTCCGTCGATAACAACAAGCTTGTGATTCTCGACATCGTATTGGTACTGCTTGCCACCCGGCAACACCGGCAACTTGATGTTGTTAGCCTTAATGATTTTTTCCATGAACTCGGCCAGATCGGCTGGGTAACGCCCTTCTGTTGCCTGAAACAGATTGACTGCGTGTTCAATATGCGACTTTGAAATCTGTTCGAGCATCGGACCGTACGCCATCACAGGGGCGGTCACGGGATTCGTTACGTCGGCACGGACCTTGGAATCACTGACGTTGGCCCCCGCTTTGGAATCGAATTCAGTGACGTTTTGAGTCGTTTTCCCAATAATGCTGTCGGGCGACTTCTTCGTCTGCTCGTCGATCGATTTCATACCGCAGCCAGCAAGACCGAGAACAATCGTACAGGCGATCAGTTTCCGCATGGGATGTTCCTTGAAGTGATTTGAATTGAGGATTTCCGTCAGCGTACCGACCCGTTACCTGATTCGCCAGACGATGGCACGGAACGAAGTACTTCAAGAGCCGAACAGGCGAGAAGCCAGTGATGGCCACTTCAGATAGTCAGCAACGATGACATCGGCACCCGCTTGTATTAATCGCGTCCGCTTCCATTCTTCTACGCGACCGCTGCGATGCTCTTCATCCGTGGCACATCCGACGGCAATGCCTCCCAGTTGCTTGACGTTCTCGATTTCGACAAAGCCATCGCCGAATCCAAGCAGTTCTGCTCCGCTCGCCCCCGTCGATTCCAGGACTCCCTGCATTACTGCGAGCTTGGAAAATGTCCTCGGATCTACCCCCGGTCCAAAAATCCGCCCCTCAAAGTAGTGATCGATCCCCAGCATGGCCGCTTCTTCGCGCACGTTCTTGACGGCGGTTCCGCTGGCAAGCGTCAATTGCAATCCACGTGCAACGAGGTCATCCAGCAACGCTCTTGCTCCTGGAACCAGCAAGTCGTCCGTCGTGATTTCGCCTGAACGGAGTAAGTCCACACGGCGTTCGGCCTTGGTTTCAAGAGCCCTGAGAAACTGGTGTTTGTAGTACTCCGCAGACTTTGGCTCACCACCACGCTTCCGGGCCTCATTGACCAGATAGTCCATCTGGTAGATCGTCGGCCGTCCGTTCAGGTTCAGAACGAAATCGGTGACGTATGCCGTCAGATCCGCTTCCGATTCGATGGTTCCCGGCAGTGGCTTCAGGACCTGGACCATCTGGCCTACCATGATCTCGACCCAGCCGGATCGAATCAGACTCAACGTTCCGTCAAAGTCGAGGACCGCCACTCGCAGTCGGCTTTCAGCAAGGATCGGTCGTACATACTCAGGCATCAGACGAGGCTTCCCGCAAAATGAGGTCTCAGACATCGGCACTTGATGATTCGGCGCAGACCAAATGTCGAACACGCGAAAAATCTTCGGATCGACCGCAATGGATTAGTGTCATTCCGTGCGGAATTAAGGCAAGCCGTGACTATTCAAGCTCACCGATGCGACGGATAGCAAGGCAGGGGCAAAGATTAGAAACAATTGACGGAAATCCGAACCATCAAAATCAGTAAGGAATGAACGCTGCGAGAGATACCTGATCGACCTCAAATATGGAATCAGTGATCTTCGATCTCGCCCGAGTTCTTCACTTTGAGTGAAGTCCGACTTGGCTCAACGAACAAGATCGCGCAGAATCACGAGGTCACGATTGGGTTGCGGTTCCCTGGTGGCTGAAGCTCGAAATTGTTTCTGTTTCGCGAGAATTTCTCGTACTGCGATGATCTGATTGAAACCGCTGCTCTTGAACAAGACCTCTGCTCCATGCAACGAATTCTTTTGAAATCAAAAATTCACCGTGCGACGGTGACAGATGCACAACTCCATTACGAAGGAAGCGTGACGATTGATACGGACCTGATGCGGGCGTCCGACATTGTCGAGCACGAACAGGTCCAGATTTACGACGTCAACAATGGGAGCCGGCTCACGACATACGCCATTCCAGGCCCGGCGGGAAGCGGCGTGATCTGTATCAACGGCGCTGCGGCTCACCTGGTCTCTCCCGGAGACCTCGTCATCATCTGCAGTTACGCGCAATTCGAGGAAATTGAATTGACGACCCATCGACCCAAGGTCGTGTTGGTCGATGCAGCAAACAAGCAGGTTCGGTAATCTGTTCTGCGAAAAGGTCTTCTCTACCATCAAGAAGCGTTGGTTCGCAGAGCGAACCACGACTATCTCAGGGCCACAGGAATGTAAAAGCCCAACAAACTCCCCCCGTCGTACTTTCGCTCCGCCCCCCAGTTTCGTAAAAGTGTCAGGCTTCGGCCAGTGAATTCTTTTCGACAGGGGCGGTGAATGGCGGTTGTCTGTTTTCGTGGAGTTTCGTTTGGCTTCGTCAGTCCGCCGTTGATTGACAAAGTGGATCTCTCAATTGAACGCGGGGAACGGATTGGACTGCTCGGTCGCAATGGTGCCGGAAAATCGACCCTGATGCGCCTGATCAGCGGGGATCTCGTTCAAGATGCGGGTGCCATTGAACGCCAGGCTGGGACTCACATTGCTCGCCTGGAACAGGATGTTCCCGTTGGTCGAACCGGAACAGTGTTTGATGAAGTTGCCGCCGGCCTGGGCGAAGTTGGCCTGGCGATCTCTGCGTTCAACCGGTTGCATCAGTCAACCGATCCGCTGACGGATGCAGAGCGAGCCGAACTGGAAAAGAAATCGGCGATTCTGAATCCCGAAACAACCTGGCAGTTCGAACACCGCGTCGATCAGGTGATTGACCGGATGCAATTGAATCCGACACTCAAGTTCGATTCACTTTCATCCGGGATGAAGCGTCGAGTCCTCCTGGCAAAAGCCCTGGTCCTCGATCCAGGCGTTCTGCTGCTGGATGAACCAACAAACCATCTCGACATTGATGCCATCGCCTGGTTGGAAGAATTCCTGCTGAAGTTTCCCGGAACGCTGATCTTCATTACGCACGATCGTGTCTTCCTGCAGAAAGTTGCCACACGGATTATTGAACTGGACCGCGGCAAGCTGTACGACTGGACATGTGATTACGCCACGTTTCTTGTGCGTAAGCAGGAAGCCCTGCTGGCGGAAGAACAGCAACAGGCGCTGTTTGACAAAAAGCTGGCTCAGGAAGAAGCGTGGATTCGTCGCGGCGTGAAAGCACGATGCGTTCGCAATGAAGGACGTGTTCGCGCCCTCAAGAAGTTGCGAGAAGAACGACGCGAGCGACGCGACAAGGTCGGTAACGTCCAGGTAGAAATTCAGGAAGCAGAACGTTCTGGGGCGCTGGTTATCAGTGCACGTGATGTCGCCTACCAGTACGAAGCCACGGGGCGAACGATTGTTCGAGGCCTCACCACAACAATCATGCGTGGCGACAAGGTCGGAATCATCGGACCCAACGGCGCAGGAAAAACAACGCTCCTCAGGCTGTTGCTCGGTGAACTGAATCCTACCTCAGGCAATATTCGTCTCGGTACCAACCGGGAAGTCGCCTACTTCGATCAGTTGCGTGCTCAACTGGACGAAAACGAAACCGTTCAGGAAAACGTTGCTGCGGGCCAGACCGAAATCATGATCAACGGCCGGAAGCGTCACATCATCAGTTATCTCGAAGATTTTCTGTTCAGCCCGGAACGTTCGCGCAGCCTGGTCCGATTCCTGTCAGGGGGAGAACGAAATCGACTGCTGCTGGCCCGCCTTTTTTCCAAGCCATCGAACGTGCTGGTACTCGACGAACCAACAAATGATCTGGACGCCGAAACTCTGGAACTGCTGGAAGATCTGCTGGTGGAATATCCGGGCACGGTTCTGCTCGTCAGTCACGATCGCGCGTTCCTGAATGAGGTCGTCACCAACACTCTGGTGTTTGAAGGAGATGGCACTGTCAAGGACTATGTCGGTGGCTACGACGACTGGCTTTCACAGCGTCAGACTGCGGCCAGCGCCGCGTACGCAGCAGCCAAGACGGCTAAGAGTGATGCTGCCAAGACCGAGGCAGCAAAACCCGCGGCCCAGACGAAGGCACGACGACTGAGCTTCAAAGAGCAAAAGGAGTTGGAGCAGTTGCCAAAGCAGATTGAACGACTGGAAGCGGAGCAGGCCGAATTGCATGAGGCAATGGCTCAACCCGGGTTTTATCAGAAGGATAAACTGACAATTTCTCAGGCGACCCAGCGTGTGCAGATTCTTCAGCATGAATTGACGGCCGCCTATGAACGGTGGCAGACTCTGGAAGCCCAGGCTGAATAAGTTCATTGCGAGGATCCTGCAAAACGACGATCACTGCAGGCTCGCGAGGAGAATGGCTGGTCAGCCGACAAGTTGCATCGCGCCCGACAGCAATTCGTGACAGTCGAGCCAGACCAGACCGCACCCGACGCACGAATCGATAACGATCAGGTTTGGGCCGTAACTGGGATGGGCCTGCATTGCCCTGCGGCAGTCCGGACAGTTAACGCGTTTCATCCGACGATTTTCGACTTGAAACACCGACTGTAATGCCGCCTCGCGGAATTCATCACGACGGTTGCGAACGAACATCGCGAACACGTTATTGTCGAGCAGCACTCCTTCGCATCCCGCGCAATGTTCCACTTTCAGACCGTCAATGGCGGCTAGAGTCAAACGGCGCCGGCAACACGGGCAACATGATTTCCCCGGTTGATTCAGCGAAATAATCAGCTCGCCCGATCCATCCGGAACATCGACAAACCGATACGCACGGCAGATTTCACAGGCAATGATCGGGCTGATTCCATCCCAATCGAGTGGAACTTCACAATTATGGCAAATCATCGAGCCAGTTCCCAATGGGGACAACGGTGGGCGAGTACCACCAAGCTAGCTCAAGAATTGTCCTGATGAGGCAAATTTACCTCACAATCGTGATCAGGCCAGTGATGATCAGGCCGTTCCTCCGTTTTGCTGGTTACACCAGTGATATTCCATCGATTGGGATGGCGCAATCCCAGGACTTGAATGATTGGCCAGTTGGACCCTGCTGGCCATCGAGGCCAAACCGTTTCTGGCATCCCTTCAGGATGCGTTTTTGAGTGGTAGACCAAATCGGCCGATACGGAGTGTTTTCAGAAACACGCGAGGTTTCGATCTTGCGGCCCAAGTGGGCCGTTGAGCCCCCTGAGGAAGGTCATGTCGGTATCAATGCCGAATCGACCGACGCGCTCGCGAACGTGCCCAATCATTTACCAGAGTTCCTCCGCTACGTATGCACCCCAAGGTGTGGGGAAACTACTTTCTTTGATCGCCTCGCGATCAATCCCTTACTACGCCCCCGCCATCCTGCCCCAATCGACTTCGGAAAATGGCAATCACGGGACGTTGAACTTGGCTTGCAAAATGGATCACCGCGTTTTCCCCCCGGGCCGAAAAACGGAAAAGAACTCGCCCCTTTTTTCCGTCGACCGTCATGAGACGTGTAGACGCAATTTCACACGAACCTGTCCATGCCTTCGCGTGTCCTGCTCCCATCAATACGGACGCTATATCCATCTTTGCGCCGTCTTTTGCAGGAGGTCCATCATGGCCGCGAATATCCTCTTCACTGAATCTTTGAGCCAGCAATCCCTCGTTGCTTGATTGCAGCAGGAGCTGGCTCGGACTCTGAGCGCCCGCCCACTCTTTGGGCGCATTCTTTCCCACGTGTTGCGATGCACAGTCTGATCGGTGTGCGCCCACGTACGTGGTCGGCGTCGTTTCGCCGACCACGCTCTTTCTGTCTCACAATTCCTCCGCACGATGTCAGCAGGCCAACGGTTCGCTGCAATTTTCGTACGGATTTTGAAAGTTTTTACGTTCATGAAGCGCAAGTCTTCTCATCAGAAACTCGAATCGATGTGCGGGCAGCCTGGCCCGGATGATGGTCTCGATCCACGAGACTTTTTCAAAAAAACGCGAAGTCGCCGCGACAGCCGCAAGGACTGGCAGGTCTGTCGGCAGGTGTTTGAAACGTTGAATTATGTGCTCTCTGGAGACAGTCGCAATGATGTCTTGCGAGGCTTGCTCGTCAGTGAAGTCTCCCCGGCGCCGGATGCGACACGGTTACTGGTCACGGTGCAGCCGCTCGATCTCGCGGACGGTGTTGAACCGATCACCATTCTCCAGCACCTTCACGAAGCGACAGGACGGTTGCGAGCCGAAGTGGCTCGCTCGATCAGTCGCCGCAAGGTTCCGGAACTGATCTTCCATTTAAATCTGAGCAGTCCCACGAAACCTGCACCGGAAGGGGGGCTGGAATGACTCACGAGTCCGATTCCGCAAATGTGACAATGTGGGTCACTGAGCCTTTGCCGAGCGATGTTTCCAAATCATTGCAGCGTCTGGCAAGGTCGGAAGATGTCCGCCATGTGGCGGTGATGCCGGATGTCCATCTGGCGGGAGATGTCTGCAATGGAACGGTGATTGCCACGAAAGATCTGATTTATCCATTGGCGGTCGGTGGAGACATCGGATGCGGTATGCTCGCTGTCGCATGTGACCTGGGTGCCGATGCCCTGTCGAATGAAATGAACGCTGGTCGAGTGATGGCGGGACTCTATCAGCGGATCCCTTCGAACAAGCATCCGCAGTCTGCAGTCCCCGAGCAATTACCCGCGAGCCTGAATGACCAGCCTCTGAGTACCTCATCATTAGAGAAACTGAAACATCGTGACGGCCGGTTTCAATTGGGAACGCTGGGCCGCGGCAACCATTTTGTCGAGTTTCAGTCGGACGCCGACGGTCGTCTATGGCTGATGTTACACAGCGGTTCGCGCGGTATGGGCCACGCGATCACCGAACATCACTTGAGACGAACGACGCAGGCTCCTTCCGCACTGGGATGTCTCGACGCGTCCACTCCCGAGGGTTTGGCGTACCTGTCGGATCAGGAATGGGCCACGGAATATGCGACCCAGAACCGCCTGGCGATGGCTCGTGCCGTTGAGGCGCTTTTGCACGAGATTTTTTCAACCAGCCTCGATTGGTCCACGTTGATTCACTGTCATCACAACCATGTCAGGCGTGAGACACATTTCGGCGAAGACCTGTGGGTTCACCGCAAAGGGGCATTACCTGCCAGCGAAAGCGAACCAGGAGTGATCCCGGGCTCGATGGGAAATCACAGCTTCCACGTAGCAGGACGCGGTGAAAAGACGGCGTTGCGATCGAGTTCACATGGGGCGGGGCGGTCGCTGGCGCGACACCTGGCTCGGAAGAGCATTTCACGACACGAGCTCAACAAGCAGATGAAAGGGATCTGGTTTGATCAGCGACGTGCGGACACACTTCGCGACGAGGCTCCGTCAGCCTACAAGGACATTCATCGAGTGATGCGAGCCCAGCGCGAATTGACTCGCATCACTCGGGAACTGAAACCAGTCCTTGCTTACAAGGGAGCGTGAATCGTGACTGTTTCTTGGAAGTCATCGTTCTCGTAGACCTACGCTCCAGTGGTCCACAGTGTTTTTCATTTCACCGACCTTGCTCCGGGAATCGCAGCGGGTGATGATCAAAGCGAGTCGTTTGGCACGCACAATTGTCATTCATTTTGGATTGTTCTATGGATAGTTGCGACAGCCTTCCCGAAATGAACAACGCGATGGAATGGTCAAGCGGCCTTCTTGTTCTCAATGGGCGATTTGACCTCGAACTTTTCATCTGCCGAAGTGGAATCCCAGATGGGCCAGAACTGCCGTTGCCGCACCCGTGGTACAGTTTGCAATTCAAAAGGGTTGCTTCGGTTGCCAAAGTTCCAATGTCGCTGATGTGGCAATACTACACTGGCGACGACACCACTCCTCCACTGATTGAAGAGCTTCCTCACGATGGTGATCGAACATTTGTCGAAGGCTACACTGTGAATACGGAGTCGCACGGAAGATCTTGGAAACGATTTCGAATCATCACACAAGACGATGTCATTGATGTAATCGCAGATTGCGGACCAATCGTTACTAATATGACAACTGAGTAAAGGTCGTAGCGCACTTGATGCGGAGTGTGAATCGTCACGGCTTCTTAACCACCGGAGGCAATGTCTTTCCTTCGGCATAGAACTTCATCGACAGTGAATTCACGCAGTGACGCGTGTTCTTGTCGGTCAGGCCTTCGCCGAGGAAGACATGGCCCAGGTGCCCATCGCAGTTTTTGCAGATGATTTCTGTTCGCCGTCCGTCCAGGTCAGGAACTCGCTGGACGGCACCCGGAATTTCGTCGTCAAAGCTGGGCCAGCCGCAATGGCTTTCAAACTTATCTTTGGAGTGATACAGCGGAGCATTACAGCGACGACAGACATAGGTCCCGGGATCCTTGGTCGTCGTGTACTCACCGACAAATGGGCGTTCCGTCCCTTTACCGATGATCACTCGCTCTTCTTCGCGAGTCAGCGGGTTATAGTCGACGGGGGCCGTTGGTGTTTCGTCTGTCGTTTCTTCCATGGTGGTTTCACTTTCATCAGAAATCCGAGCCAGAGCCGCGTCGATTTTTTGTGTCGGGGAGTCCTGTGTCACGCGACCGGGATTGCTGCAACCCGCAGAAAGCATCAGCCCGCCGAATATCATTGCAACAGGAATTCGTAAGTCATCAAATCTGAGCAACATCGTGGTTCTCCTTCGGTCAGAATCATAGCAAGATTGCTGTCAGCTTTCAGCGATTCGTAAGAGGTTGCCAAACGGCAACGCGGTCAACGTCACATCAATCGCGAGGCGCTGGCCTGCCTGAAATGCCAGAACAGAGCCAATGCCTTTTTGAAGCCGAGGATGCAGGGTGGGGCAAGTGGCGCTACGCCGCGCCGGTCGACCACCATTTCTCCTCATTTGCTTTTGGTGGGCCTGCGCTCGAAGCGAGCTGGTCCCACCCTACAATGAAAAAGGCGATTGCCCTGAATGCCAGAAGAAACCTTGACGATGGACTTCTCGAACGAGAATCTACTTGATGGAACTCACTCAAGGAAATCGGACCGTGTGGAAATGGCTTTCGATCTTTCGACGACCGCAGCAGGCATTGTCGCTCGGAGACCAGGGGGAGTCCGTCGCCGCGACGTATCTCGAAGGCCGCGGTTTTCAGATCCTGGAACGCCAGCTGCGGGGACGACATGGAGAATTGGACCTGGTCGCCGTTGATGGTGACACGGTGGTATTTGTAGAGGTCAAGACTCGTGCCACCTCCGTCGCGGGTGACCCGACCGAAGCCGTCACCGTCGCGAAGCAGAAACGAATCACTCAATCCGCACTGGCATACTTGAAGCGACGCCGGTGGCTGCAGCGGCGAACGCGATTTGATGTCGTTTCTATCCTCTGGAACGGCAAGGATGGGCATCCTGAGATTCGACATTATCCAGCCGCATTCGAAGCGGCTGGATTCGGTCAGCTCTATTAACAATCTCGAATTTCGGACAGCAATCGCTAGAGCGCATCTCACTTAAGTGTGGCGTCCCGCGGGCATCAAACGACAGCGTCTAACCCATGTTTCGACGCGACACGGAAGTGCGACACGCACTATTGCTTGTCGCGATTGTTCGCAGGTGCTGGAGCCGAGTCTGCCTCCGTCTGCATCGGATGCAGAACAAACAGAACTTTCACAGAACCGTTGGCATTCTCAGCTTCCCGCGGCCTGGGAGCCATCGCACCCCCCGAGGCTGGACGACTCGCCGGATCGTTGTTTGCCAGAGCCTTATCATTCAGGACCCGGTCCGCATTGCTATTGAGAACACTTCGATTGAAATACTCATTCGCAGAAGCATTCATCTCAACGGTCGGGATTCGAATGACTTCGTAACCCTCTTCAGGTTTACCTGCTGTAGGATTACCACGCCGCGCCATGGCGACTCCATTGCCGATATTCAAACTTCGATTCTCTGGGATCGGAAGCTGACCATTTGGAATCTGCGAATCTTTAGCGACTCCACCAAACGCGCGAGCGGCCATCGGTGAGCTCTTTGAACTATTCGTCACCGTCGAATTCGTCAATGGATTTGACTGGATATTCTGATACGAATTCCTCAGGGCTAATGCCTGGACCGCCAATTGCGATTCGGCCAGTTCGGATTCGCTCTTCGTGGAAGATTCGATCGCGTCCGCATTGACGGGATCACCTTGCTTCCCCTTTTCCTGAGTTCTTTTCTCTTCAGCGGCCTTCTTGCCAGCCGGACCAGCATTGGCTGCGATTTGCAGTGGCTGGGAAGATGACCACTTCGGGAACAAATCAGGGTGCAGATTCACATCCTGAAGTGCATGAGCCAGCCGTTCGCCGGGTGCGAAAGCATAGATAAACACTAACTCGTTGAGCTCCGCCTCCATCGCCTCTTTCGAATCTTGCTTGGCTCGACCGTCTTGATTCGCACTATCCTTGATCTGGCGAATGGAGTGCTTTTGCAGCATCTTCTGGATTTCCTCCAATCCATCCTCAATATTGACAACCTGCAAATCAACAACGGCCACATTGCTGGCCGGATCGGCTGGTTGAGGCACATACTTCAAGACCTTACCAGCCTGCAGACCTTCCAGAAACCTGTCATTCGACAGTTTCACTTCGGAATCGAGTTCCTCGATATCCCCAATCGGTGCATCGGCAACGGTCATGGCAGCGGCTGCTTCAAGCGGTGCTCCAGGTGGTTTTGCGGCAACCGCTGGCATCGCAGGAACTGCTGCCATCTTTCGGGTGGCCCCCGGCTTTTGCTCAGGCAGAGTACTGGCGATCGTCTGAGTTTGGTCTACCTGTACTGCAACAGGCGGTTCGACTGCGGAAGCCGCCTTCGTATCCCTTCCAGAATTGGCAGCACCAGGGCCAGAAGCCATGGAATCAACCTTGGCCATTTCAAATCGCTGCTGATTGTGCAAAGTCTCGGCCAGCAGAGGAGCCGAAGCTGGTGCTGGTCCAGCATCTGAAGTTGGAATGCCCAGTGAAGGCGGTGCGCCAAACGGCACATTCACGGCCTCTTTCGCACGATCAACTTGCGCCAGGGGGTGACGAGCCTCGTTCGGAACATCGAAAATATTCCAGATGACGATCAGGACAGCAGCGGTGCTGACCGCAGAAATCAATGCCGCCCGCAATTCGCGCCAGGCATTCCGCGACAAACGGACTGGGGCCACTCGCGGAATTTCCAACTGACTGGTCTGCTGCAGGACGTTTCCTGCAAGATCGGCCGGGGCTGATTCTCGCGGAAACGAATGCAGCAGAGCCGAGAGTCGAGACGTCTCATTCAGTTCTCGTTGAGCATCGTCGCTCTCGCTCAGCAGACGTTCGACCGCAGCCCGCTCCTCGGGTGATACTTCGCCATCGAAGTAGGCCGAGATCAATTCATCTGAGCTCTGCGGGTTCATAATGCTTGGTTCTTCCTGCTGACAACCGGAAGCGGCTGTCTTGTACATGACCGTCTTGAACAATACTTAACTTGAAGGATTCGGGCGAGGCTGGATTACAGGGGGAAATTCCGAAAAACGGATGGATTTCGAACTACAAAAGTTCGGGTTTCAAAAGCAGGGAAAGTTTGGCACGCAACTCCAGCCGGGCACGGTGGATCCGGCTGCGAACTGTCCCCAGGGGGACTTCGATGACTTCAGCAATTTCTTCATAACTCATTCCGTCCATTTCCTTTAGCACCAAAGCTGTTCGAAATTCTTCGGACAGCTCGGCCAACGCCTGGCGAACCAGACGTTGTCGATCCGAGACATCCATGGCGTAAGATGGCTCGCTGGCGGGATTTTCGTCCGTCGGCTCCAGCCCGGACTCGTCACGCCGTGTTTCTACCGAAGCCGCCATTCGTCGCGTCTTTCGTCGGGCACTGACTGACGCATTCAAAGCGATGCGGAACAACCACGAGTAAAACGCCGCCTCACCCTTGAAGCTCGCCAGCTTCTCAAAGGCATGTACGAACGCCTCTTGTGCGATGTCCTGAGCATCCTCAGCAGACCCTAATGCATGCAGCAGGCCATGATACAAACGATGCTGGTACCGCTCGACGAGTTGCCCGAAGGCTTCACGTCGACCAGCCAGGCACTGATCAATCAGGGTTTGGTCGGGTATTGCGTTCACGATCACCGACTCTCAGACGACGGATCGGGGAACTTAGTTCCCGGAATTGCTGCGAAAATCACAATCATCGACAGGACAGTTGTGCCAATTGTAACGACTACATCGATTCGAGAAACCTCTCCACCTGTGGTGGCTGCTGACGGTTTCTGACAATGTAATTCCTGCGTTACGCGTTCTTTCGTTGCTCCAGACGGGCTCGTTCCCGTCGTTCGATGGCAGACATCGTTGGCTGGGGAATTGCTGCAATCAGCTTGCGCGTGTATTCGTTGCTGGGGTTCGCATAAATCTCATCCGACGGCCCAAACTCGACAATCTTTCCCGCGTTCATCACGGCCATCATGTCCGACATGAATTTGACGACGCTTAAGTCGTGGCTGATAAACACATACGTCAGACCTCGCTTTTCCTGCAAATCCTTCAACAGGTTCAGAACCTGTGCCTGCACCGAAACATCCAGTGCCGAAACCGATTCGTCGCAAATCAGAAAATCAGGTTCGACTGCCAGCGAACGAGCGATACACAGCCGCTGTCGCTGGCCCCCTGAAAATTCATGCGGATAACGAACCAGATGTTCCGACATCAATCCAACCTCTTCCAGGAGACTGGCCGCTCGATCTCGCCGATCCTGTGAACTTTTTCCAAGGTGGTGAACGCTCATCGCCTCCGTCAGCATCGCTTCCACAGTCAACCGGGGATTCAGTGAACTGTAAGGGTCCTGAAAGACGATTTGCATCCGGCGGCGCTGACGACGCAACTCGGCGCCCCTCAATTCAGCCCAGTTCATTCCTTCGAAGGTGACGCTTCCGCTGGTCATTGGAATGAGTCTCAGGATGGCTCGGCCGGTGGTGGTCTTGCCGCACCCGGATTCCCCGACCAGGCCAAGCGTCTGCCCTTTGTAGACGTCGAAACTGATGCCATCCACCGCTTTGACATGACCGACCACGGTACGCAGCAGCCCCGACTTGATCGGATAGTGAACTTTCAGATCCTTCACCTGCAGCAGAGGTTGAGTTCCGGGAAGGACCGAAGTCTGCTGCCCATCCTTTGATGCTGAAATCGGATTCGCATCCGGTCGCGGATGCAGCAGCCGACCACGGCCCCGCCCTTCAATCTCCTTCAGGCGTTCAGGAGTGAGCTGCTTTTCCGTGATGACGATCTGGCCCGTTGCGTCAGTTGAGGTCTGCATGTAATCAGCGACCGTGGGCAATCGGCGGCGTGTCGTGTCCAATCGCGGGCGGCAGGCGAGCAGGCCTTTGGTGTAAGGATGCTGAGGATTGGAAAACACGTTGCGAACCGTGTCGTATTCCACGAGTTTCCCGCGGTACATCACGGCAACTTCGTCCGCGATTTCTGCAATCACGCCCAGATCATGGGTAATGAACAAGATCGCCATTCCCCGTTCATCACGCAGCCGTCGAATCAGATCGAGAATCTGAGCCTGAATCGTAACGTCCAGTGCCGTCGTCGGCTCATCTGCGATCAACAATTTCGGGTTACACGAAAGTGCCATCGCGATCATGACACGTTGCTTCTGTCCTCCCGACATTTCATGGGGATATTTATTGAGCGACCTGTCGGGATCGGGGATGCCGACTTCGACAAACAGGTCACGCGCTCGCTGGCGAGCTTCGGCCCGCGTCACGGACTCATGCAGAAGGATTGCCTCGGCGACTTGATCGCCGACTCGATAGACCGGATTGAGTGACGTCCCCGGTTCCTGGAAAATCATCGCGATGTCTTTGCCGCGGATTCCGGGCATTTCCGCACGTGTCATCTGGACGAGATCGCGACCAAGAAATGAAACCTTCCCACCAGCGATCTTCGCCCCCACATCGGGCAGCAGTCGCATGATCGTCAGTGACGTGACCGATTTTCCAGAGCCGGATTCGCCGACCAGGCCCAGGGTTTCGCCAGGCCGGATCTTGACCGAGAGATCATCGACCGCCTTGACGGTACCGGCGTCAGAATGGAAGTAGGTCTTGAGATTCTCAATTTCCAGCAGTGCGCTCATGAGTCGGTCCTTCGACAGTTTTTGTCGGGCAAAACTCTTGTATCCCCCCGGTGTCTTTTGTCGCAACAGAAGAAGCAAAATTCTTGGGGTTTACCAATTCCGACACTTTCACCTAACATCCGGCACTGGCCGAGCAGATTTGGCCGAAAACTGAGATTCCAAGGAAGGAGAGTTGGATGCGCAAGATTGGTGTATGTCTCGCGTTGATTGGTGCGACGATCAGTTCAATTGGCTGCGGGACGCAGTCTGGCGGATCTTCATCCCGTGGCGGTATTGCGGTTGTCGATCTGGACAAGGTCGCCGCTGAAACCGGCAAAAGCCTCGAAATGCGCGAAGCACTCCAGGCTCAGGAAAGTGCCTACAAGCGAGAACTCGTCACGTTCCAGAACATGGCCGAGACGGAACTACAGACTCGCCTGAAAGATATCAAGGAAAAGGGCGACGAGGCTCCTGAAGAATCCAAGCGTGAATTCATGCAGATTCGACAGAACGCCAGCAACATTCTGGCTCAAGCCCAGAACAAGGCCGGTGCACAACTGGGCCAGTTGCAGCAGATCCAGGTTGCCAAGTTCCGCGCCGACCTGAAGCCGATCATTCAGGAAGCTGCTGCCAAGCGTGGCCTGAGCGTCGTCATTCCGAAGAACGAAGGTTTGCTGCTGACCGTCGATCCAGGTGTGGATATCACCGACGAAGTCATCAAGGCCTATCAGGCAAAGCGACTGTCGACACCAGCAAGCACCCCAACGGCTGCTGCTCCTGCTCCGGCAGCACCTGCTGCCACGGCCGAGAAGTCTGCTGACAAGCCAGCGGAAAAAGCTCCAGCCAAGGCTGCCGCGAAGCCAGCCACCAAGGAAGCCAAGGCCTCCAAGGCTGCAGACAGCGATGCGAAGTAATCGGCTTCAGATGGCATCACTGTAACGAAATCAAAAAGACCCACGTGACGTTCCCGTCTCGTGGGTCTTTTCGTTTTCAGTTGTGGCCCAGGGTCTTTCAAGGGGTCTTTCAAGCAGGGCACGCCGCACAAGAAGCCTGAGGCCGGGCGTTGACATCCATGCAAATGAAAAACCGGCTGCAAGTTCCTGTCTTACTAGATTTGGTTACCAGCCCATTTCACAACCGATCTTCGCCGTCGCCATGAAATTTCGCTTATTCTCAAAGTCCATCCAAGACACAACCATGTCGCAACTCCCTCTGCTCAGCCTTAGGGGGACATGGCGCGGAGATCGCATGACAAAAGTAGGGTGGAGTCAATGTTACCCAAGTCTTTGTCCCTCGATGTCGTCTCCGAGGAACGCTGCCCCGAGGCTCGGGTGGCCCGATCGATTTGCGAAAGCCGGCAAGTGAACAGGGGTGCCACCATCTTGGAGTCTGCGACAAGGTCGTGCGCAATTTCGTTTCGAGCTCATTTCAGAAATGGATCTCTTCACGGTACCCATGAAATCTCGAATATTCGCAAGATGCAATTAAGACACGGCCTTGTCGCAGACTCCAAGACCGTGGCACCCATATCTTCAGTTGCAAAACCTCAGTTTGCACGAGC
>CAZSTW010000084.1:0-3737 GCA_964609845.1 uncultured Planctomycetaceae bacterium
GTTGCGACCATCAGCCGGAACGCACTAGCGTCCGGTTTCTTGAGATGTGTGTCTCAAGTCGTCCATCGGAACTCGACGCTAGCGAACTCCGGCTGATCGATGTCTCGAAATTCAGACTGGCTGGCGGCAGCAACTGGCAAGCACAGAGATAAAGATTTGGGTAACTTTGACTCCACCCTGCCATGAAGATTCGAGAATCAACCAGACGTTGATGGAATAGAAGCCATCCGCCGGAACTCGCTTCCTGGGGGGTGGTCGGGACTGGATCGGACTGGAGCGTCTTCGCGAAGTCCCGGAATGTGCGTTCCACACGAAGACCGGGCCTTCCTTCGCAAAGCCTCAGTCCAGTCCCGGCCACCCGACCGGTTTCCGGTCATGTGCGTAACACGACAAAAATCGAAACCGGACGCTAGCGCGTTCCGGCTGATGGTCGTACAATTATCAGCGGATTCACAGCAATCATCGCTTGCCTTGAGCCGTGCCGTTCTCAGCGTTTTCCAACGTGGTTTGCACTGTACGACCGAAAACGGTCGTACGGTCACACAACAGCCATCAGAAATCGCGTCTGATGATCGGGTGGCCCAATATCAATCAGACATTGATGACATAGTACCCATCAGCCGGAACGCGTTAGCGTCCGGTTCCGGGGTACATACAGGACCCAACGAAAGATGAAACCGGACGCCAGGGCGTACCGGCTGATAGCTCGTTTGCACATCGAGTCCTCCGGCGGTCACGCCCCCCGAACTTGCCGGACAAGGAGACCGATACTCCCTTAAAAACATTGGCCCGCCAAAAGGCGGGCAAATGTCGTTTCAATCCGAAAAACTCCACCGACAAGACATGACTGTGCCTGAAGGGTCACTGCGTCTGAATCGTCTTGCGGTAATCAATAAACGCTCGGAAGTCGTAGTTCGCAGCTCCGGTGTATTTCCCTTGCTCCAGCTTCGAGCGGTCGACGACGAAGAAGCCGCGATGTTCCGGCTCGGCTTTCCCGTTGTACGGCCCGCCGATCCGGATCGCGCCGTTATAGGCAGGATCGGCCCCGGCTGAGAAATACTTGACCGAGACAAAGATCGCGAAGCAGTTGCTGCGGGTTGTCGTATTACCGGCGATCTTCGCCAGTAACCTGTGTCGAATGGTCGGGTCGATTGAATTCGCCGTGTGCTCTCCTGTGTTGCCGACTTCCAGCAAACGACGTTTACCATCGATCGGCAAGCTTCTCAGAATCGTATCTTCGACACTGGGCGTCTTCGTCCCTGCCGATGCCGTATAACTGACGTCGGCCATGCTGCGGAATGGTTTGGAACCGGGCAGCCCTGGGAGATGCATCGTAATTCCACTGGAGTTGGCGGCGTAGAAGTCGACGGCATCGCGACTGGCCAGGAACTGTGACCACCAGTCGCGTGCTTCCCCCGTGGCATCGGGCATCGTCGGAGGTTGATCTTTGCCCGCAGTGACACCAGACATGTCGAGGCTGAAGTAGCGCGGATCATCCAGAAGCGCGGCGTAGTTCTCGGGATATCGCAACGTATTCAAGTTCATCTTTCCGGGAACACGTGGAATTGCGATGTCGGTTCCAACGCCAAGATCCTTGTTCATTCGAGTTGGGACTTCGACAAACTCCAGCAACCGATGCCAGCGATTAGGA
Source organism: uncultured Planctomycetaceae bacterium (assembly GCA_964609845.1). Taxonomy (GTDB): domain Bacteria; phylum Planctomycetota; class Planctomycetia; order Planctomycetales; family Planctomycetaceae; genus Schlesneria. The sequence continues at coordinate 1,652 of CAZSTW010000084.1, forward strand.
ACAGCCGTGTTCGGATTCAGGAAGTACGCCGCACCCGAGTACGGAGTCGTCTGGTTTTCAGGTGCTTTCATACCTTCCATCCAGTTTCTCGTCATCTTGTCCGGGCTGATGACAGGCACGTTGAACAGGTCAAAAATCGATGCGTAATCGCGATCAAAGTGTGGCTGCCAGACCGTGAACGGATCAACGGCATTGGTATTCACGCTCGACAACGTGTTGTTGTTCCCCATCGAGTTGGGGCTCTTCTGAGCTTCATTCACCACACCAAATGGCTCGAAGCGTTCATTACTGCCGTTCACCGCATTGAGCGCCATCTTGATCTTGGTGGTGTCGTCCATCGCCGTTGCCAGCGTAAACGTTCCGAACTTCGGCAGCGTCATTTCATCAACGACAACCCAGGGGTTGTCATTGTCGTTGACGCTGCTGGACGACATGTAACTGCGAGTCGGGTGTGCCCGGCGGCGCAGTTGAAATGTCGTTGGCTTGGTTGGATCTGCCGCAGACAGTCCTGCAGCAAACGAGCCGACAGTTCCGGTCAGATCCGATGCCGGGCTGGCACCATCTTCGACACGGAAGGAACCCGTCGGGGCGACGACATCGATCAGGTCGAGACCTTTGGTAGCCCCGCTGTTGATCGCCTTCTGGTAAGGAGCGATCCAGGTCGAGGTCATGGTGAAGTCTGGAGTCCCTGAAACCCAGTTGGGGTCGAGCTTGAAGATACTCTTTCCGGGTGCCATGCCGCCCAGGTCTGCATCGGCCGAACCGACCGTGTACCGTTGTCCCGACGGGATTTTGTTAGCACCTGATTTGAATGAAACTCGCCGTTCAAACGCTCCAGGCTGCTTCATGACCACTTGCCATGTTTCGTTGTCCGTAAGATTCACATCAAAGGGACTCTGGTTGTAAAGCTCCACATAGGCGAAGTGGTGCTGCTTGCTGTCGTCATAGAACGTAGCGTCATGATTGGCCGCAGGGGAAATGGCTTCTGTCCGAATGACCATCGTTTCACTGATGGAAAGGTCGAGTCGCTCGACACCGTAGACTTCAGCCCGGTCTGATTCCGCAACGGGGGGCGTCGACGAAGGAGACGTATACGGATCGTCATCCAGATTCCATCCATTGCTCAGATCGACATCGTATTCAAACCGGGTAATGACGCTGTCGCGGTCCATCGCATCGACCAGGTTGACAGCGAACTGAGCCATCTCGGCACACTGAGTCGGGGTATACGCTCCCGTTGTGGTCGTGTTGACTGTATCGGTGCCATTACCGAGCAAATACAGCAGAACGTAAATGTCACGAGCCAGTTGCTGGCGATCACGTCGAGCCCAGAATTCCTGGGTCGGCGCGTCCTTGGGCGGATACGCTGGCATGGAAGTCGGGGTATATAGACTCGTGATCGCGGTCTTTCCGGGATCGTCTGGATGCGAGGTCAACGGACGGAATGCGATGGGATTCTGCGAATCGCCAGTCAGCAGACCATTCAGGCTCAGCTTGCGCTGGGGCTTGAAAGTGTTCTGCTGGCTGTTGATTTCGATTTCCATCAAGTAGCGCACGGAAGGCCGGAATGGATCTTCCGCCAGTGTTGCGGTCGAGTACCGGGAGATTCCACCGAACTGCGGGGGGAACTTCAGGGTATTGGTATTCGCATCGAGGTTGTATTCGAAGTTGGATCGAGGGGAGACCGGCAGACCGAAACTCTTGCGGTCGTTGCTGGAAACCGTGAACTTTCGACGGATGTATTCGGCTCGTGAGTTCGTCCCCTTCTTCTTGTCGAAGTTGAACGGAAGCAGATTTGCCAGGCGACTGTTGACGTTCAGTTTGTCGATTTCGGAATTGTTGAGCATCAGAAACAGTTGTTCTTCAGCCGAGAACGGGCTGTCAAAATCGCGGCTGTCTGTCGGGTAGGTGATGACTTCGTACGGATCATCTCCCAGCCCCTGCGTGATCGACTTGGACATCAATCCGGCGGCCTGCCCCCATTGGACCACAGAAGGGTTGCCATCCGCGTATTTTGAGTACTTGATCCACCGATTGGCCGCATCAGCACCGCATCAGCACCGCACCAACCCGACGCGCCTCAGCC
>CAZSTW010000084.1:3747-7299 GCA_964609845.1 uncultured Planctomycetaceae bacterium
GCCGCATCAGCACCGCCAGCCGGAGTGGCCCAGGCAACGGCCTTCGGACCACTCTGGAATGTTCCCTGACCCGTAAAATCGAGCGGATGCTGATAGTAGGGGGCTGTCGACTGGCCTTCACCAATATCACCCTGGTCATCTGCCAGGGAAAGACCGGGGCGAGGAAGTGATTTTCCACCAGCAGCCGAATTGACCGGGCCAGCTCCGTTGTTGGTGGCGGCGTAGAGAACGGCAGGCTCACCGTAGACCCCGACATACAAGTCGAACGGGGCTTTCTGGAACCGACCCGTCTTGGACCACATGAATTCCATGTTGCCCGACTCGCCCCACGACGGTGACGTTCCGCTCGTCACAGCCGTCGGTGCATTACCGTAAAAGTTCTGATGTTCTGTAAACGTAAACGTGTCGTCGATCCCGATGCGTCGATTCAGAGCCCAGATCGGATTAATTTCAGCAGGCCCCAGCCCGAGATTGGACTGCGACACAAAGTAGAACTTCCCGTCGGACGAGTCCGTTCCAAACCAGTTGCCGCTGCCGCCACTGGCAACCGCTGTAGTCGCCAGACCGTTAGAGATGTCGTTCGGACCGAAGAGAATCTTTGCCAGGTTTCCATGCACATTCAGATTGAGCAGTGAATCAAGATCGTGAATGGTGACCAGGAACAACGGGACGAACATCTTGCCTGTGGCATCCTGCTGAGGGGGGAAGTCGAGATCCATCAGGATCGATTCGCAGATTCCATCACCGTCGTTGTCGTAATCGAGTTCCACAGGCTCGTTCGGCGGGAAGGTTCCTGATGTGTCAACGACGGAGTAGGCACCGATCCGTCCTTGTGAGGTCCCCAGGACGGGAAATGTTCCATTCATGGGAACGACAGGGAACCCGGTTGCTCCGGGACCAATCACCGATGCGGCCTGTGCGTTTGTCAGGTATCGGGGCGCAGGATTGGCGGGGGATGCCGTCGGGGGTACGTAGTAGTGATTCGGATGTCCTCGCATCACCTGTTGTGCCGTATTCGGATCGTTGTACCAGTTGGCATTGGGGGCACTGTTGGCGGTTGCGCGAAACAGTCCAGGAACCATGTACGAGGGCTTGACGACCTGATGGACGACACCATTGTTGTCGCGCACCTTGCCGACATAACACAGGAAAACGTTGTTGATGTCCGGGTAGGTGTAACCGACATCCGTCTGAGGATATCCCATCGCGAGCAGGTTTGGCTCGTAGAGATCCGAGCGGCTTGCGGGAGAATCGACAAAGTTCAATAAAATACGGTTATCGGGTTCACCAGCATTGACCGTCGGATCATCAATGAGTCCATTACGGTTCTGATCGACACCCAATTTCTTGCCAGCCCCTGAATCAAAAATCAGGTTAACACCCTCACCGTTAAACGGATGGGTACTGGGGTCGGGACGGTGGGTGCTGAACCCGAGGGCGTTGGACAGCAGCGAGTGGCGACTGCCCCAGAGCACGCTGTTTTTCAGGCGTGGGTCGGTTCCGACGATGATCTGCTCCAGCGCCCAGTCGAACAGCACATCTGCATCCAGGCCTGGATCGCTCGTTTCCTTGGAGCCTTCGGAGTAATACTCTGCGTTGCTCCGTTCCTGAGCGGAGAAGACATAGAAGATTACCCCCAGCAGCGAGAGCATCCCCATCAGGACCATGACGATCAGCAGCGTCGATCCGCGTGGATGTGCCTTTATCTGCTTTCGATGCTGCTTCCGATTTCGTTGATGACGTTGCCGAGATTTCAGTTTCATGTTCGTACCTCGATTTCCGTCTGCCTGAGCCCGCAGAGAAATAGATTGGACCCGCGACCCGAGACAGGGCCAGCGGATTGGAAAGGCGAATTACGGAATAGCTCCTGCCACTCCATCATCTCTAGGAACCGTTCGCACGGCGCTGTGATCAACATCACAGTCCATGCGGACAGTCAAATTCAACGGACCCCATCACGATGGTCCTGGTCTATTCCGAGATCAGTCCACAAGCGACTGAATTAACGTCAATTGCCGCATCTGCTGCGTCGAGGGATCAACAAACCGGACTTCAATCTTGATCGCTCGCAGTGGCTTTCGATTCTCGACGGCCTGCCAGATGATGGCATTATCTTCCACTGTCAAACCAGCCGCTTTGGGCCAGACCGGCTCTGAATCGCTGCTTTCATTGTTGCCAAGCAGCCCCTTACCTTTTCCCTTGCCCTTTGCCTTCGGGGGACGACTGATGTCAATACAACGATAGAAGAAGGGCGAGCCGGGTGTACTGCCTGCAGCAGTCGGGAAGACAATGTCACCCAGGAAATACTTCTGTGTCGGCAGCCAGTGAGCCGATCCGCCGTTATTCGTCGCCAGTGGCTCAGTGCCGCTCACATAGTCGGGACGGAATCGGATGGGGCGATACGGGGGTGGCTCTGGCGTTGTGCCGTCGCCATTGAAGTCGATCCCGATCTGGGGATGCCAGGTGTCGAAAACGGCATTGATCGCGTTGGCTCCAACATTCTCGGCAATACGGGGCCCATAGCTGCTTCCAGCGCCACCCGACCGCTTCCCCTGTGCAAAATCGGCAGTGGCTGGCAGGCTGGGATCAGCGATGTTCACGAATCCACCGAAATTGGTATCCCAGACCTGAATATCAAATTCATGAACGTTCGACATCAACAGATCTTCGCCGCGCCGTGGCCCATTGCTGAAGTCGTCAGGCCCAGTCACCGTTCCATCCAGGGGATCGAGAGTCAGCACCAACGCGTTACTGGTCGGGATATTCCCTGCCGTCGTGGTCGATTGCGGATATCGGAAGTCGGAATCGGAACATTCCTGCATCGTGAAACGTCCGAAGTAGTCCGCGCCTGTTGACGGTCCCGCGAATTCCTTGGATCGCCCTGGTGAAACCCCGGCAATTCCCTGTGGCGAAAAACCAAATCGATATTGTGGCTTGGCCAGCGCGATACCGACCACAGTCTTGCCACTGTTATCCAGATGGTCGGTCCCCAGGAACTGCGCACAGGCTGTTCCTGTCGAGCTGAATCCACGAAACGCGGTGTAGTCGAAGTCGTTCCAGAAGGGGCCCGTTGCCGAATACTTTGGATTGTTCGAATTGATGTCGAACAGGTCATTGTTGCTTGAGAAGTTCGTATCGGTTGGTTGAGGCGTTGTTGAGAACATCGCCAGCGGTTCGCGGACCAGTAATTGCCGCCGGTACAGGTTGCCATTCCGCAGAAAATACGTCACTTCTGCGACCGTCGACAGCCCCGTATCGTTTGCCGTTGACTGAGCGTCATCTGCATCCGGCTGATTGACGGTGACTCCGAACGAGACAAGGTTCGTCGCCTTGCCGTAGTACGGTGTCTGATCCTTGTTACGGGCCGTCATAGTTGCCAGGACGGTAAACTGGATCAGATCGTCGTCACTACGGGTCGGATCGTTTTCCGAAATGTAGAGATACCCCTGGCGTTTCCCGACATAGGACTCAGGTGCCGCAACGTCTTCCCCGGCCGCAAAGGGATGGACCCAGCGATTGGTTCGTTTATCCAGATCTGCCTTAATGATGGTC
>CAZSTW010000084.1:7442-28114 GCA_964609845.1 uncultured Planctomycetaceae bacterium
TCGTGATCGCTGATCGTTCTCAGCCAGCCCGCGCTGCTTGGAAATCGATCCACCCGCCATCTGAAAAATCTGGGCGAACATCGTCATCATCAACAGGACCAGCGTGACCGAAACCAGCATTTCGACCAGCGTGAATCCATGGCGATTCTGTGAGCGTGGCATGTGACTAATCCTCCCACGACAGGTGTGTGCGAATCGGATAAACATCCACAACGCCGCGCATCAAGATCGCCGCTCCCGTCGGAACGCCCCCGGCGCCACCCGCAGGTTGTGGGCCTGATTGAACGACCTTATTTTCGACTCGCAACAAGACTGCTCGGGTATTCGCACCGAAGTTCGCGCTGTCTGCCGTCAGAATCCCGCCTGAGGTACTCGTCTTCAGACCTGCTTTACGCATGACATCATCAGGAGTGTACCCCCAGAGTGTTCCCGTGCTGATGTTGAGTCCACCCCCTTCGACAACGTCCAGAATGCGGTACCAGCGTAGATTGTCCGCATCGGTGACAAATCCACCCTTCTTATAGAAAGGTTTTTCACCGGTCGAGTCATCGTATTGAACAACGACCCAGTTCCGCGGTGCGTCATCCGAGCCAGGCCAGCCGAGTTCTTTCGAATCGGCAACACCCCCCGCGAAGTCGGTGTTTCCGTCGCCGTCGTCGTCCACTCCTGCGATTCCCGGAAGGCCGTCATAGCCGGGGTCCATCACAGATGTGAACGTTGCCGGGTAAACCTGTTCGTCTTTGGCCGAGAACGGACGGCGGAAGAAGACAACCACATCCATGAACGACGTTCCCGAGAAGCCGCGTCGCACGGACAGCATCCACGTATACCGTTGCTCTTTCATTTCCACGCGGGCTCGAACGGGCGTGATCTTCAATGAGCCGCTGGAGGCCGGCCAGGTAAACGTCGCCGTCGAACCTGAGAGGCCGCTGACATTGGTCAGATAACGAACTTCACTGTACTTGCCTGTTCCATCGAACAGCACCAGCCGGGACTGTGGGTAGGAGGCACTGACAGGGAGCGACGATGACACATCCACCTGCAGGTCGGTGAGATCGATCGTGGTGGCCGTGGCATTCGCCACCGAGTTGGATTCTGCCTGCAGCACCCAACTGTCTGGAAGCGTGGCGACATCGGCGGCCAGGTTGATATCGGTGCCACCGAGCCCTTCAAACGCACGGATGTTCCAGGCTCCAGAACCGAGTTGAATGGCGCGCGGTGAACCACCGACGTTTCCGAAGAAATCGCCGTTGTTCGCCGTGGAGCGGAAGCTGCTTTCGACATTCCATTTCCCCAGCGGATCAATCACATAGTTCTGCAGACGGAAAGTAACCCACTTGGCCGAGCCATCATTCGTGGTGTTTCCGTTGACCATATCCCAACGGGGCTCACTCGTCCCGGAAGACCCCGCCTGCGTACACATGAAGACCACAGGTGGCGACTTCAGGCTGGTCAGTTCGGTGGGTGTAATCATGGTTCCAGCGGTGTAGGCCACACCTGCTTCCCACGGTGCTCCGATGGAATAGAGCTGAGGTCGAACGCTGAGTAGTGCTTCGACGTTGTAGCGCAGGTTCGCTGAGTTCGTCAGGTGCGTCGCCTGCACGGATCGCAATACCGAGATCGGGAACAACGTTGCCAACGAAACAACGCCGACACTCATCACCAGCAGCGAAATCAGAACTTCACTGAGGGTTGTTCCCTGTCGATGTTCCTGATGCCTGCGCAGCAACGCTGCTGTGCGTTTTCGCAGGCACATTTGTCGTTTATATGATTTCATTTCCCCGCCACCTCACCGGTTTCGGCAAACTTGAATGGATCGGTCGGATGAATGGGATGCGTCGAGACTGCTCCGGTCCGCGTGAACAGTGTCAGGATCAACTTGTCGCCTCGTTCGTAACCGGGAGACATGGCATCTGCCCATGACCCGTATTCCGGTGCGGAAGACGTTGGGAACGACGATGCGGTACTCCAGTAGAGCCGATCCAGATCGGCGTCTTTCTGATCCCCGATATAGAAGTGAATGATTCCCGTCTGAGCCGCAGGCCCGATCACGACCCCACGCGGAGAGAACATCACATCCATCTGACTGGTGTAATCGAAGCCACTGGAATCACCCGTTGTCGTTGGCTTACGCCAGCCGCTGGGAAGTTTGTTTCCTCGGCCGACGGCTGGTGATCCTGATGCGGCTTGTTCAGGATTGGTACTGCATCGATCCAGGTGAATGACGCATCCCTTGGGAAGCAGTACAGGCTCCTGATTTGCCAGAACACTTGCAGGAAGCTCCAGGCGGTATGTCGTTGGGCCCTGACCTGGTGCAAAGGCGGGCAGGGTTGTTGTCGGATCCGTTGTTCCTGGCTTGGCATATGCGGTTGTCAGTCTCAGGCGTGGCGGATTGGGGCCATCCGATTGATCGGGGCTGCAAATCGCCATCAACGACGTATCGATCGAATACCATTCACCGGTGTTGTCATTGGGGATCCGAATTCGCAGACCATCTTTCAAAAGCCCCTGATTGTAGAGTCCCAACCAACCTGTTGGATTGATAATTGACGAGGAATTGTCGAAGCCACGGATGATTCGTGCGAGTGGTGGAACAACCGTGGTGTCCCATTCCACTTGAATACTCCCTTGCGTCCAGTCATCTGTCGGAGCGATGTAGACCATGCTCGAAACAGTCCGGTTATTGGTCGAATCGAGCAGGAAGCGGACACCACGGGGAGCCTTCGAATAAATCGCACGGTCTCGAGCACCCGCCAGATACGACTGCACCTGACGAGCCCCGCCACGAACCTTGTCGCCACTGATCGACAGATTAATCGCACTGGCAGTCATGACTGCAATCAGCAGGACCAGCCCGATGACCATCATCAATTCCACCAGCGTGAAGCCGGAACGGCGTTTCACGAGTGTGCTGAGTGATGTTGGATGGTGACTTCGTCTGTTCATGATCAATTCCTCGCACCGCGATTATCGTTTGCGGTTGCTGATATTGTCCGTGATCGGGTTATCACCGAGGGGGAGCCAACTGGCCAAAGCACCCAGACGTCCCTGGGGAACTCCGATTGCTGGCGTCGAGATATCAACAACTGTTTCATTCGATGGTTCCAGCATCCCCAGGTTCTTGTCGGGGCCCGATGACAAGATCAGGAACGCATGGTACGTATTGGGTGTTCCGAAGAAGTTCTGAACAGCCGTCTTGGCCCCCGCAGGGGTGGAGGGCGAATTCACGAACTGGATCAACTGTCCGGTTGGATCGTCGGGATCTCGCGTTAAAGGATCGAGTTCCCCTGCAACGGTCGGAATTGCCGGAAGCCCAGACCAGATCCCTGAGACGTATGTTCGATCAGGCGCACTGAGAACTCCCGCGGCACTCATTCCGGGCGGGATCGAACTTCCATCTCCTGGGCGAATCAAGTGTGTTGGCCAGCGGTAAAACCGCAGGGGGACACCCCAGCCATCGACAAATTCCTTGAGCCCATCCCCGTCCGTATCCCGGACTTCATTGGAGCTGAACTCACTCTCATCAACAGGAGCAACGCCATAAACCTCTGAGTCTGTCAGAATCCAATACAGCAGTGCCGCACTTTGTGTTGTCGTTTTATGGTTCGCAGCAATGGGCGTCACGCCGTTGGGAGGCGACGTCAACAGGTTGCGTTCCAGAAAGTTCTGCGGAAATCGCGACTTGAGGATGTCCTTGCGAACCATGACATCAATGGCACGGTCCGGCGGGATCATACTGTAGGTCGAATACCAGTCGCGGCGCATCTTGTCCTTGGCCTGCTGCAGATTCGTCTTCTCGATTCCTCGATAAAAGGCGTCCATCCGCTGCTGCATCAGGCCGTGCACCTTCAGGACCGTCGCTTCGGTCTGCTTCTGGCGGGCGACGCCAATTGCGTTACGCAAGACACCAACCGAAATCGTCATCAGCAACAGGATGATGCCGACGACGACCAGGATTTCGACCATCGTAAAACCGCGACGATGAATCTGGCTGATGCGGTGGTTCATGATTGAGCCTCGTTTCCACATGGAATCCAACTCACTTTCCGCCCAACGTTCCCTGAGCGAAGTTCGTGATATTGTCGGCTTCAATGTCACGTGAACCCGTCAAATCGCTTGACGCCGTGTCGGTGCTGTAGCTGCCAAACGTGCCATACTTCTTGTCATAGCCTGGCGAAACGATCTGGAAACCCTTGGCCTTCCAGGGCAAGGCCCCGGCTCCCGACCCTTGCAGGTAGGGCATTGTCGGGAAAAACATTGGCCCCGTTGAAGAACTTGCGAACTCAAACAAGGGTGAGCTGGAGTTATACCGATAGCCCGCACCGCTATAGCTGCTCGCGTAAACGTATGGCGCGGTCTGGCCTGGAAGCGGGTCGACAAATTCGGGAAAATTGTCCCCGTCAACATCGACGAACCGAGACGTGTCGAATTCAAAAATTGCCGTATCGCGGTTTCCGCCTGAAGCAAACGGATTGAACGGGTTCTTGGAAAATCCTGTACAGAATGATCGCTGTGTTCCACTTCCGACAACGTTGATGCTCAGCTTTCCATCGCCATTCGCGTCTTCTCCGCTATCGAGCAGGCCATTGTTGTTCGCATCTTCGGGCCGCTTCAGAATCCCCCCCAGGAAGAAGACGAGGCATTCCCCTTGCGTCAGAACAACGACATCCGTCGCTGACCCATTCCCGTTGAAGTCACGGACGACCGAGAAATCAAACTGCGGCCAGATCTGACGGATTTTTGAGCGACTATCAACCGCTACCGCGGTCGGAGAACTGCTGGCCCAACCGCCAGCCGCCGTTGGGGTCTCGTAGACCACCAATGAGCTTGGAGGTTCCGTCCCGTATTGAGTTTTGAAAGCAGCGATTGCAGATTCCAGCGAAGCAATCTCCGTTCGAACGCTCGTTACGCGTGCCCGGACACGAACACTGTTGATCGCTGGCAGCAGGAATGCCATCAGGATGCTGATGATCAGGATCACCGCCAGGATTTCAATCAACGTGAAACCGCCGCGAGCGGAGAGGCCGCTGGGGTGTTTGAGGCGGGGAGAGAGTGCGCGCATGATTTCGATCCTTTGTCCGTTGTCCTTGGTCCCGCTGGTCTTCCGGCCGGCCGGGTTCGTTCCCGGCGACTTGTTCAATTCACTTGTGCCAGTCCGCTTGTGACCGACAGTTTCACCAGGCCCATCCGCCGCCGGGATCTGGCCTCGGCGGTTCTTATCACGTATCGCTCCTGACGAACCGGACGCTGATACGTTCCGGCTGAAAGGGTTGGCATATTCCGATTGTCAGGGGTTGGGTTGGCCCAGCCCCTGATTCTCTTGCAACAGATCCTGGCGGATCATGACAGGTCGTTCAGCAACTTGATCAGTGGCATGAACAACGCGATCACGATGAAACCGACGATCAGACCCAGGATCACCACCATCAGGGGTTCCAGCAGGTTGACCAGGCCTTCCACCAGCACTGACACTTCTTCGTCGAACACGTCCGAGACCTTATACAACATGTTGTCGAGCGCACCGGTTTCTTCACCGACGTCGACCATGTTGACCACGATTTCGTCCACGGTCCGGGTTTCTCGCAGCGGAATCGCCATCGATTCCCCTTCTCGAATCGCTGCGATGATGTGTTCATACGCCTTGTAAAAGACCGCGTTCCCCGCCGTGTCTCTCGTGATGGCTAACGCCTCCAGGATCGGCACCCCGGATGCAATCAGGGTCCCCAGCGTTCGACACGTTCTGGCGATGATCGACTTTCGGAAGATCATCCCCAGTAGCGGTATGCGCAGTGATATCCAGTCGACAACGAACGCACCCGTCTTGTTCTTTTTGACAATTTTGATCATCAGCCACATCGCAAACGGAATCGCGGGGCCCAGGTACCAGTAGTTCACGACCGCATCGCTGAAGCCGATCAGCACTTTCGTCATATCGGGCAGTTCGGTCCCGAAGTCTTCGAAGATCTTCTTAAACTTCGGAATGATGTAGTACATGATGAAACCGACGATCAGCGTGGCGACGGTGATCACCGCGCACGGATAGATCATCGCGCCCTTCACTTTACGCTTCAGGCTTTCGGCGCGTTCCTTGAACTCAGCCAGACGCTGCAGAATGACTTCCAGAGCACCGCCGGCCTCACCCGCCTTCACCATGTTCACGTACAGGTTATCGAAGGCCTTGGGCTGCTTGGACATTGCTTCGGAAAGCGTGCTTCCTGATTCAACGTCTTCGATAACGCCGAGCAGAGAACTCTTGAGCGGACCGGGCTTGGACTGAGCCTCCAGGATTCGCAGGCTGCGCAGAATCGGCAGACCGGCGTCCTGCAGGGTCGAAAGCTGTCGCGTGAACGTACAGAGCTTCTTGCCGCTGACGCCACCAATCGAAAAGCCACCGCCACCCTTTTTCTTGCGGGCGGCAGCTCCCTTTTTCTTCGCATCAGCCTGGGTCTTGGCATCACCCTTGGTCTTGTCGGCCTTGGTCTTTTTGCCTTTCCCCTTTTCGACAATCTTGGTAACGAAGAAGCCCTTTTCACGGATCTTCGCCTGCGCATCAGCCTCGGTGGCGGCGTCGATGACGTCCTTCACCTCCAGCCCCGTGTTGTCCATTGCTTCGTATTGGAAAGTAGGCATCGCCGGTCTCCAGAGAATTACTCGATGTCTTCCATCACGGTCTCACGCACGACTTCGTCGATCGTGGTGACGCCGTCAAAGATCAGTTTCAGACCCGCTTCACGCAGGGTGGTCATTCCCTGGGAGCGAGCATAGTTCTTGATTTCATCAACGCTGGCGGCCGAGGTGACCAGGTCGCGGATATCGTCGTCAATTTCCAGCAGTTCGTAGATCCCGCAACGCCCCTTGTAGCCCGAGTTGTTACAGCGCTGGCAACCGCGTCCGTAATAGAACTTGTACTGACGGGCCTGGGCGATCGGCAGTTGCAGTTCCATCAGCAGTTCATCGCTCGGCTCAAACTCGGTCCGGCATTCTGTACAGATCTTGCGGACCAGTCGCTGAGCCAGCACGGCTTCTACCGTGGCGGTGATCAGGAAGGGCTCGATCCCCATGTCGCGCAGTCGTGTGATGGCGGATGGAGCATCGTTCGTGTGCAGCGTGCTGAACACCAGGTGGCCCGTCAGTGCACTTTGAATCGAAACTTCGGCCGTTTCGAAGTCACGGATCTCACCGACAAGGATCGTGTCCGGGTCATGTCGCAGGATGGCTCGCAGGACGTTCGCGAACGTCACCTGAATATCGGGATTCACAGGAACCTGGATCAGTCCGTCGATGTCGTACTCGATCGGGTCTTCCGTGGTGATGATCTTGGTTTCGATATCGTTCAGTTCGTTCAAAGCGGAGTACAGAGTGGTCGTCTTACCGCTTCCCGTCGGGCCGGTCACCAGCACGATACCGTTTGGTCGCTTCAGGACGACGCGGAACTTGCTGAGAGTATTGGCGTCCATTCCGATCTTGTTCAGGTCCAGCTGCACGACCGTCCGGTCGAGAACTCGCATAACCACCGCTTCGCCGAACAGGGTGGGGAGCACGCTGACTCGCAAGTCGACCGAGTGACCGCCGACGTTCAGTTCGATACGACCGTCCTGAGGCAGACGACGTTCGGCGATGTCGAGTTCCGACATGATCTTGATACGGGAAACGATCGCATTCGCCAGGTGTCGTGGCGGGGGGACCATTTCGTACAGCATGCCGTCCGCCTTGACGCGGACTTTGAATTCGTCTTCAAACGGTTCGAAGTGGATATCGCTGGCCTGATCCTTGATCGCCAGCAGCAGGATCATATTCAGCAGCTTGCGGATAGGAGCGGCATCGGCATCGTCGGCCAGGTCAAACCCTCGCTTGTTGGCGTTGGCGTCGTCGCTGCTTTCTTCCAGTTGCCCGATGATGTCTTCGATGCTCTCTTCGCGATCCGCGTAGTAGCGGGCGATGGCGGCTTCGACGTCTTTGGCGTTCGAGACGGCACCCCGGACATCGCAGCCGAGCATATTGCGAAGATCGTCGAGTGCCGCAAGGTTCTGCGGGTCGGCCATCGCCACGGTCAGGACGTTATCCTTCTTGGACAACGGCATGATCTTGTACATCTCGGCCATCGGTTGTGGAACGTCTTCCAGAACCTTGGGGTTGATGGTGGTTTCGTTCAGGTTGACGACGGGAAGACCCCATTGTTCGGCAAGGGCTTCGGTCACCTGTTCCTGAGTGACCATCCCCATTCGGACTGCCACCTGGCCGATGATTTCGCCGCCACTCTGCTTCTGTTCTTCCAGGACGTCCCACAACTGATCCTCGGAGAGGTAACCGAGGTCGATGAGGATCTGTCCGAGTCGCCGCTGTGCCATGATTGCGAGTCCGAAATCCGTGTCGTCGTCTAGTATCTAAGGTTTATCTCAAATCTTGTCGTCATCTGGTTCGATCCGGGGGGATCGCGTCATCGAGTATCACACGTTTGAAGAGTCTGGATCCTGATGAAGTGTCTGAATCCTGAGGTGCTCACTGAATCGCACGGCCTTGTCGCAGACTCCAGGACCGTAGCACCCACATTCTGAACGCCGACCTCAGGGTCGTGGCCCTGAAAATCGTCGCCCCCGAAATACACTTAATCGCCCCAATCATTCTTCCTTTTCGCCGTCTTCGTCTTCTTCTTCTCCATCGTCGTCAAGCAAGCCCTTCTTGGCTCGCGCGATACGGGCTTTCAGTTCGCCCGGCTGGTTTGACTTGGTAACAACATCATCCTCGTCGCAGAGCTGATTCTTCCACAGGTTGAACAAGGCGTCGTCGAGCAACTGCATGCCGAACTTGCGTCCGGTTTGAATGGCCGAATTGATACGGAAGGTTTTCGCTTCACGAATCAGGTTTGCGATAGCCGGGGTGACCACGAGCATTTCGTACGCGGCCACAACCCCTTTTGGCTTGCGGGGTAGCAGGGCCTGCGACAGGATGCCGATGATGGCCACCGACAACTGAGTACGAATCTGTTCCTGCTGGCTGGTGGGGAACACGTCGATGATTCGGTCGACGGTACCCTGGGCACCGGTGGTGTGCAGCGTTCCGAACACCACGTGACCCGTTTCAGCGGCGGTGATGGCGGACGAGATCGTTGCCAGGTCTCGCATTTCACCGACCAGGATCACGTCAGGGTCCATACGCAGAGCACGACGCAGAGCTTCGGGGAAGTCGGGAACATCGACACCAATCTCACGCTGATTGATCGTCGACTTCTTGTGCTGATGGTAGTACTCGATCGGGTCTTCCAGCGTAATGATGTGGTGGTCGACCGTATCGTTCAGGTAATTGATCATACTGGCGAGACTGGTCGTCTTACCGCTACCGGTAGGACCGGTGACGAGGAACAGTCCGCGGGGACGATGCAACAGGTCTGCAATGACTGGCGGCAGGCCCAGTTGCTGGAAGGTGAGGAACTCGTTCGGAATTCGTCGCAGCACCATGCCGATATGACCGCGCTGCTTGAAGACTGCCACGCGGAATCGTGCCTTGTCACCGAAAGCGAAACCAAAGTCCGTCCCACCGACTTCCTGAAGTTCCTGCTGATTACGTTCCGGGGTGATACTTTTCATCAACCCGACGGTGTCTTCAGGGGTCAGTGTTTTCGTTTCGAGGCGGACCATATGTCCACCGACACGCACCACCGGGGGTTGGCCGGTTGTGATGTGCAAGTCGCTCACGCGTTCGCGAACGACCGTCTCGAGCATCTTGTCGATTTGCAGTGCTGCCATCTTGCGTCCAGTGCAGGTCGAATTGAAAGCAGAAAACCGGATTTGAAAAACAGCACGCGACTGGTCGAATGGCCCGCGAGTGATCACATCGTCAGAGAAGGGAATTCCGTATCTGGTTGATGTGTGCCGTTGTGACTGGCGACGGGATTATCCGGCAGTGCGAACTGGTTCTCAAATTGTGGTCACAATGATTCTGAAAACAAAGCGTGAAATGAATCTACAAAAGTCGATGTGAGGTGGCCACTCAATGGCCGTCATCCTGAATTTTTCCTGGCGTTGACCGGCAGGTTTGTCTGGTGCTGGTTTTCCCTCTGAAAGGCTCGGTTATTGAAGGCTCAGCCTCAAGACGCGATGTCGTGTGCAGAAACCCTACACAAATCGTTTTGAAATGGGTCGGGTCTGATCTGGGGTCCGGCCGGCCTGAAAATCCTCTGAAATCCTGGCGAGGCCGGGGCAAAACGGCAACATCTTCGGAAAACCGATGCAACCGCTTCGACCCACCGGTTGGTCAGTGGCCTCCCTTATCCAGCTTGTAGACTTCCATAAGGGTTGTTTTTCCCATAAGTGCTTTTGACAAAGCGTCTTCCACCAGAGTCTTCATGCCGAACAGACGTGCCTGGCGGCGAATGCTCTGGGCGGGTTCGCTGCGGAAAGTCATTTCCCGCAGGGTCGAATTCATGCTCATCAGTTCGAAGGTGGCGACGCGTCCGCGATACCCGGTGTGCTGGCAGTGATTGCACCCTTTGCCTCGCATGAACTTGGCATTGGCCATCTGCTCAGCGGTGATTTCGAACAACTCCGTTTCAGCGGCGTCCGGCGTGTACTCCTCTTTACATTTCGCACACGGAACGCGGACCAGACGCTGGGCAAGGATCGCCATAATACTGGATGCGACGAGAAAAGGCTCGACTCCCATGTCGATCAGGCGTGTAATAGAACTGGGCGCATCGTTCGTGTGTAGAGTACTGAAAACCAAGTGTCCAGTCAGAGAAGCTTGAATTGCCATCTCTGCCGTTTCCGCATCGCGGATTTCACCGACCAAGATCACGTTCGGGGCTTGTCGCAGCATCGCACGAATAATGCGGGCGAAGTCGAGTCCGATATCGTGTCGGACTTCGACCTGGTTGATCCCGGGGAGGTAGTATTCCACGGGGTCTTCGGCCGTGATGATCTTCTTGTCGGGCCGGTTCAGTTCACCGAGAGCACTGTACAAGGTGGTGGTCTTACCGCTCCCCGTCGGGCCGGTCACCAGGAAGATTCCGTTCGGGCGGCGGATGATCGTCTGGAACTTGCGGTAGTTTTCTTCACCGAAGCCCAGGTTTCGAATCCCGACCTTGATGTTGTCGCGGTCCAGAATTCGCAGAACGACCGCCTGGCCAAATTTTGTCGGCAGGATACTGACTCGCAGGTCGAAGTCTTTCCCTCCCGTTCGGGTCTTGATTCGACCGTCCTGAGGCCGCCGTTTTTCGGCGATGTCCATTCGGGCCATAATTTTCAATCGGGAAGTGAGTGCCGCCAGCAGTCGCTTTGGCGGACTGTCACGCTCAATCAGCACCCCGTCGATCCGGTACCTGACACGGATTCTGTCCTCAAACGGTTCAATGTGAATATCACTTGCCCTCATATTGACGGCTTCTGAGATAATCAAATTGACGAGGCGAACGACGGGAGCGTTTTCTTCCGCTTCTTCTGCTTTCGTGGTCGGGGCTTCTGTTTCCGTAAAGTCGATCGCCGTTTCGGTGAATTCCATCAGCATGGAGTCGACCGATTCGGTTTCGGAACCACCGTAGTGGCGGTTGACGGCGGTCTGGATGTCTTCTTTGGGGGCCACGACCGGGTCGATTTCCCGGTTGGTCATGAATCGGAGTTTGTCGATAACATCCAGGTCGAGCGCGTTACTCATGGCGACTCGCAGGCGTTCGTCGACCATGGCGATCGGGATGACGATGTTTTCGCGGGCGACCGATTCGGGGATCAGAGCAATGACACTCTGGGGGATCTCCATGGCGCCCAGATCGACGAATTCATAGCCGAACTGCGACGCCTGAAGCTGGCCGATTTCACCGGCCGAAATGTAGCCGAGCCGGATCAGGGCATCGTCGACGGTAATTCCGAGGCTGGAGGCGAGGCCTTCCGCCTCACGCAATTGTTCCTTACTGATGGTCCCTTCGCGTACCAGTTTTTTCAGGTAGTCTTCAGCCATCGGGTTTTCCTTGAAATTGGCGGATTCGCCTTTAGACGTGATCTTCAGCGTGGTCTTCAGATTGTACGGTAGTTGAGGACGGCGGAAGAAGGGTTTCTGCCGGGGTGCGAACGGTTATCTTCGAAATCCCCGGTTCTGATTTCAATCGAGTGAGCCAATTCCGTGTCAGACGGCACCTCAACAGGACATTGGAATCTTCGTATTGTCGATCCGTGACATTGGCATGCTCGGCCAGGAAGGACAATAGTTTTCCATTCCCAGCCGACGTTTCCAAGTCGACTTCCACGAACCCATCCGATAACAATTCCGAAGCGACTTCACCCAATCGCGCCAGACCGGTTCCATCACGGGCACTGACAGTGATGGAATGGGCGTATTTGGCACGCAAGACATCGACAATCCCGCGATCCTGAACAGCATCGATCTTGTTCAGCACCAGGATCGAATTCCGGATTTCAACCCCGATCTCTCCCAGAACCTCTTCGACGGTCGCGGCCTGCTGTTCGGCTTCGGGATTTGACGCATCTACTACGTGTAACAGCAGATCCGCCTGGCGAGCCTCTTCCAGAGTCGATTTGAATGAAGCAACCAACTGGTGCGGCAGGTCGCGTACAAATCCGACCGTGTCACTGAGCAGAACCGAACCCCAGTTGGGGATTGTCCATTTTCGGGTTCGGGTATCGAGAGTCGCGAAGAGCTGGTCGGCGACATAGACCTCAGCCCCGGTCAGGGCGTTCATCAGGGTACTCTTGCCGGCATTGGTGTATCCGACGACCGAGACGAGTGGGAAGGAATCGCGCTGACCGACCATGCGTTCGCGTCGTTCTTCGACTCCCTTGAGCCGCACCTGAAGTTCAGAAATTCGCTGATCGATCAGGCGGCGGTCGGTTTCGATCTGTTTTTCACCAGGGCCACGGCTGGCTCCGATCCCCCCTTCGATACGTTCAAGGTGGGTCCACATCCGTTTCAGCCGGGTTCGTGTGTATTGCAACTGGGCGAGTTCCACCTGCAGCTTGGCTTCGTGAGTGCGGGCGTGAGTGGCGAAGATATCCAGAATCAGTTCGCTGCGATCGACGATGATCCGCTGGAGCTCTTCTTCGAGGTTACGGCCCTGGGATGGACTCAGGTTATTGTCAAAAATGACCAGTTCCGCATCGGTGGCTTCGACGAGTTCGCGGAGTTCGTCGAGCTTTCCCTTGCCAAGGCAGGTAGCCGGGTGAGGTCGTTCACGGTTCTGGACGAGAGTTCCAACGACGCGGACCCCGGCGGTTTTGACCAGGCCCTGAAGTTCGTCGAGAGCATGTTCGCGCCCGAGATTCCGACTCGGATCGGGAACGGAAACCAGAATCGCGGTGCGGTGACTGGTTTTAAGATTGTCGCGGATCGGTTCTGCCAAAGGAAACGGCTTTCGACAAGGAAGCAAATCATCGTCACATGCGGAAACTGCACGGTACCCGGTGGGGCGCGTCAGTTCAAGATGGTGGCGAGTTTGGTTCGGGGAGAGGGATGGGACACGGAGGACGCAGAAGACACGGAAAGGCCGGGAAGAGGTGGATGGGACCACGTCACCTGGCGGTCGAGATTCGCAGAGGCCCCTGACCTGGAGGGGCGCACGAATGAAGAAGCGGGGGCGCACCGGGTTTGCGGTGGCCCCCTTGAGAATTGCTCACGTGAATTACTCAGATCACTCACGCGAATCATTCATTGTGTGTCTATCACATCATTCAACGCTTCGCTTCGGCGCACCCGGTTCGGCGCAAACCGGTTCGGCGCAAACCGTGCAATACCAGGGAGCGGGGGTGATGACAGGCTTCGGGCTTCGCTTGTGGCAGACGGCACAACGGTAGCGTTTACCCTTGATGGCTGTTTTCGGGCGAGCCTGCTTTCCTGATTTGAAAATGTTCTTCGCCATGATGAACCTCGGCACGCTTCGGACATTCGGTATGTCTGATGGAGTGTCATTCAGGATGAGACATCAAATGGGGGAAAGGTTCGCGCCGCTGAAGTGGTAACGCTGCATTCCGTGAAGAAAACATATTGATGCCCCGTCGTGCGATCGGCAACTGTGACTCCCCAAGGTGAAAACCCCACTGCATCGCAAGCCCCACGGCCTCGCAAGAGGTATTGGTTGATTGCCGTTTCAATCTGGGCGCTTTTCCCTTGAAGAGTACTTCTGCAGCACCGCTTCCAGTTCGGTCAGCTTAAACTTCCTCGCTTTATCCAGCAGCGTCAGTCCCTGGAAGTCTGTCTCACTGGGGTCAGCACCAGATTGCAGCAGCAGTTCCGCCATGGCCGGATTCGTGGCTCGAGCAATCGGCGCGAATTCATATATCGGTTTGAATCGAACCTGGGGATCCGCGCCGTGCTGCAGCAGCAGCTTCAAAATGTCGGGAGTTGGCAATAGCAGCGAAGTGTGAACCAGTGTCGCCTGTGTGCGCAGCGGCAATTGGTTCCAGTAAGCATTTCCTGAACCCAGCAAGTCCCGAACTCGATTGATATCGTTTTGCAGGACTGCGGTGTCGATGTCATAGACCGAGCCGGACTTCAGCAGAAAGTTGACCAGCCGCTGTGTTTCAGGACGCCCGACTTCCACGTGACCGGCAGCAAGCTGCAAGGGAGTCTGACCTTGTGCGTTCAGGGCGTGCAGATCGGCACCGTGCTGAAGCAGGAATCTGGCAATCGTCAGTGCGCCGGACCTGGCCG
The DNA here is from genome assembly GCA_964609845.1 of uncultured Planctomycetaceae bacterium. Taxonomy (GTDB): domain Bacteria; phylum Planctomycetota; class Planctomycetia; order Planctomycetales; family Planctomycetaceae; genus Schlesneria. The sequence goes on from CAZSTW010000084.1 coordinate 22,092, forward strand.
CAGCATGCAGAGGTGTATCGCCTTGATCATCAGGTGCATTCACGTCCGCTCCCAGCTCGACCAAAGTCTTGACGACTTTCAATTGCCGCTGAGAGATCGCACAGTGCAAAGGCGTACTACCTGAAGTCGTTCGAAAGCCAATCAGTGCGGGGTCAGACTTGATAAGAGCACGGACTTTCTTGTCATCCCCTTCTTCTGCAGCCTCAATTATCACAGACATGGAGTTTATCCCATTTCAAGCGACCGGAATTCGGCGTGCTCAGATCCGTTGAAGATGGTCATCCGATGATTTCCGTAACAACTCGGCCATGGACATCGGTCAAACGGAAATCGCGGCCGCCGTGACGGTATGTCAGTTGTTCGTGATCGAGGCCCAGCAGGTGCAGCAGCGTCGCATGCAGGTCGTGAATGTGGACTTTGCCCTCAATCGCTTCATAGCCGTGATCATCCGTGGCTCCATAAGCAAAGCCGCCACGTGTACCGCCACCCGCCAGCCACATGGAGTAGCCTTTGTTGTTGTGGCCGCGACCGTCGGTTGTCGGATCGTCAGGCGTACGACCGAACTCACCTCCCCAGATGACCAGCGTGTCCTGCAACATTCCACGCTGTTCGAGATCGGTCAACAGCCCGGCGATCGGACGGTCAATCTGCTGGCAGTTATTCGTCATGCCGCTGGTCAAAAAGCCATGATGATCCCATTCGGTATGCGTGATCTCGATGAACCGGACACCTGCCTCGGCAAATCGTCGCGCGAGTAAACATTGCCGACCAAACGTTTCTGTCGGACCACCAGCAGCGCCATACAGCGCGAGCGTTTCTTTCGTCTCGGCCGAAATATCCATGACTTTCGGCATCGCATCCTGCATGCGAAAGCCAAGCTCATACGATTCGATCAGTCCTTCAACCCGCGGATCGGATGTTTGAGCGGCGAGATCGCGGTTCATCGCCTGCAGCAGGTCGAGTTGCTGACGCTGCCCAGCCGTTGTCAGTCGATTGTTGGCGAGATTGCCGACTGTCGGATTCTTCACCGGACGATTCGCATCGCCCAGCAGAGTCGCAGAGTATGCTGCCGGCAAAAACGCATTCGAGTAATACCGTAGCCCGCCCAGCGCCGACAACGGGTTAATCGAGATGAAGCCAGGCAGGTTCTGGTTCTCGGTTCCAAGGCCATACAGCGTCCAGGCACCGAGTGATGGCCGCACGAATTGAAAGCTGCCGGTGTGTAACTGCTCCAGCGCCTGTGGATGGTTCTCATTGTCGGTGTGCATTCCGCGCAGCACGCAGAGTTTATCGGCATGTCGACCGGTCTCAGGCAACAGTTCCACAATGCTCAGTCCGCTCTCACCATGTCGCCGAAATTTCCAGCGAGAACCGAGCAGTTTTGAGTTTGGCGATTTTCCCGGCTTCCCGTGATCGGCCAGAAGTTGTGGCTTTTCGTCAAACGTCTCGACATGGGAAGGTCCGCCTCGCATGCAGAGGAAAATGATTCGCTTCGCCCGTGCTGCAAAGTGCGGGGCTTTCGAAGTCAACGGCCCGCCCGTTTCCCTGGCGGCCGCTTCCGTCGCCAGACCGGCGAACGCTACGTAACCGAAACCAGCCGATACGGTCTGCAACAACTGGCGACGAGAAAGAGTCCTGGATTTGTCCATCGTTTTTCCTGCGAAAGTCGGCAGCACAGTGAGAACGAATGGTGACATGCGTGCTCCTGGCAGGCGTAACCCCAACTGTACTATGTTCCAATCATTTCAACATCCGAAATTCTCCACTGGCGAATAGCGCCTGGCAGAAACTGGTCCAGCGTTCGAGTCGCAGTTGTTCGGGAGTCGGAGATGCGGCTTTCGAATCGGTTACGACCGACTCCGCTTCGGCGAGATATCGCAACGATCGAGCCAGTTCTTCCGAAGTCGGGGTGCGGGAAAAGGCACGCTGATAAATTCGCGTGACGCGACCCGAATCACCCAGGGATGTTTCATTCAATAATTGCTGAGCCGCATGGCGGGACTGTTCGACGATCCACGGACTGTTCATCAAGAATAACGACTGAGCCGGGACGATACTCTCTTCGCGCTGTGCGACCGGACGTTCCGGCGAAGCGAAGTCAAACAGCGTGAATATCTCGGGCAACACACCACGCACGACGGGAAGGTAGACGCTGCGATGCGGTTGTTCCAGGCTCACAGGTGTGAACAGAGGCTGAAATGTGCGGTACTCGTCTTCGCGATACGGATTGAACTTCGAAAGGAATGCCTGTTCAGAGGATGGGGGAGTCAGATCCAGGGTCCCGGCGACCGATTTGATCGCATCGCGAAACACCTCAACTTCCAGACGCCGCGGTTTCATTCGCGAGAGGAAGACATTGTCGGGGTCTTTCTGCGACTCGCCAGTCGCCAGGCGATAGGACCGGCTCAGCACGATCGCTCGTACCAGTCGCTTGGTGGACCAGCCATCCTCCATGAAACGGACGGCGAGATGGTCCAGCAGTTCCGGATGTGTTGGACGAGCCCCGTTGACTCCGAAATCATCCGGCGTCGTCACGATTCCTCGACCAAACAGATGCAGCCAGACTCGATTGACGAAGACTCGCGCCGTCAGCGGGTTGTCTCGCCGTGTCAGACTGTCAGCCAGTTCGAGTCGTCCACTGCTTTTCATGCCCACCGGCTTTTTGTCGGGTGACATGATGATCTGCAGTGTACCGCGAGGGACCGCATCACCGAGGTTTGTCGTTTCACCGCGGATATGAATACGGCAGTCTTCGCAGCTTTCTCGTTCGCGCACGCCCATCGCCCAGCCGGGCTGTGGCGGGGCGGAGTCCATCGCGGCCTGCAGCGCCTGCTCGTGAGCTTTGACCTTCACATCCCAGTCCTTGATCTCGGCCTCCATTCGTGCGAGATCCTGCTCCAGCGCAGCCTTGTCGGCATCCGGTTTTGCGAGTTTCAGTTTCACGTCAGACACCCGCCTCATGACTCGATAACGATCCGAGCGAGCGGTGTTCTGGGCCAGCGTCAGCTCCTGCAATTTGACGAGATACGCCAGGCCCTCTGGGCCGAGCCGTTCGGCATCAGGACCGACGGGTTGAAGTTCACTGTGGGAATGTGCTGTCGCTTTGATCCCCTTCGGTCCATAACCGGCAAGTGTCTGTGTGCTGCGAAAAATACCCGCCAACGCATAGTAGTCGGCCGTTGGGATCGGATCGAACTTGTGGTCGTGACACCGGGCGCATCCGACCGACAGCCCCAGCACTGTCCGGCTGACCAGTTCGATCTGTTCATCGATCACGTCCATTCGGAAGACTTCTGGCTTGATCTCTTCAAACGACTTGGCCCCCAGCGCCAGAAAGCCGGTTGCGATGCGTTGTTCGTCACGTTGCTCAGGCGACGCGTAGGGCAGCAGATCACCGGCGATCTGTTCGCGCAGAAACTGATCGATCGGTTTGTCGCGATGAAACGACTCGATGACATAATCGCGATATCGCCAGGCGTGATAGAAGTAGACATTGCGATCGCGCCCGTTGCTGTCGGCATACCGCGCCACATCGAGCCAGTGCCGTCCCCAACGCTCACCGAATTGCCGCTGGCTGAGCAGCCGATCTACAGTCTGTGTCAACCAGTTTTGCTGCCGATCCGGCTGATCATTCGCGGCGTTCCACCCAGCCACGAACTCTGCAACATCCTCAGGCGACGGTGGCAGGCCGAGTAAATCGAACGACAGCCTGCGCAGCAATAAATGGGGTTGAGTATCGCCGAGCGGTTCCATCCCCTGTTCTTCCTGCTTCGCCAGCACAAAGCGGTCGATATCGTCCCGCGGCCAATCTGCACGACGCACATTCGGCGGAGCGACCCGTTGCGGCGGTACGAATGACCAGAACCTGCGTCCCTCTTCAATGGACAATCCTCGTTTGACGACCGCCGCCGGACCATCGCGAGGGTCAGTCGCTCCCGCGGCAATCCAGGCTTCAAAGTCCGCAATCACAGCCGGTGACAGCTTTTCTTTTGGAGGCATCGCCGAAACATTCGGATCGTTCTTCAGAGCCTTCAGCAGCAGACTCTCGGCCGGTTTTCCCGGCACGACTGCCGCCCCGCTGTCGCCCCCTTTGCGCAATCCTTCACGCGTATCAACCGTCAGCATCCCCTTCAGTTTCCCGCGCGTGACGGCCTCTGCCGAATGGCACTCATAACAATGAGTCACCAGCACAGGGCGGATCTTCTTTTCAAAGAAATCCCGTTCCTTTTCCGAGATCTTTTCGTCCGCACACGCCATCTCGACTTCGCCGAAGATCCCGACAAAGGATACCAGGCAGATCAGACAGATCTCGACGGACCAACGCATAGAACTCTCCCGTGAACTGAAAAGATGGGGGTATTCTATCGGCGGATCGAACCTGCCGAAATGCGACGATTCGCTCAGTGTCGCATTGGCCGAGTCAATCCGACGTAAAGAATACTCATTTCGAATTCGCCGAGTTTGGTCGACAGGGGATTGTCTGCGAAAGCATTACCAGCCGAAAAGGCGGACGAACAAGGTCTTCTTTACGCCGAGAAGCTCCAGTGTCTTTTTTCATAAGTCTTAATGTCCGCATCGCGGCTTCTGGCGAGCGATTTGATCTGCGGAACGAGGGGCGTTGCGAAAGTTCCACATTGCGCGATGCCATACAGATAGTTGCTGACAACCTCACTATCCGAATGATCCAAGAACGTCGGGGCGATGCGAACGATCTCATCAGGAATCAGGTGGGCAAATCGCGACAACGCAATCGCCACGTCTCGCAATTCATACTCGCTGGTCAATGGATGGTCTGCAATCGTACACAGAATCGGAATCGCAGCTTTCGCGTTTGCGATCGTCGGTGCGACACTGCCCAGAGCCAACGCCGCATCAACTCGCACACGCTGCTCCGAATCCTGCAATAGCTTAAGCAAGCAGGCTTCGCCCTGAGCCCAGAGGTTCGCCGAAATCAACCCATCATCATCGCTAGATTTTGCGATCCCCAGAAACTGTGCACCGCGCGCGCGTGTGTAATCCAATTCGCATCCTCCATCGCCTTCAGCGTAGCTTGAACAAACTCAGGTTTAGGACGAAATGACGCGTACGCATTGAGGGTGGCAGGCGTCAACAGCCCATCGTCCTCATGAAATACTTTTAAATAGAAGTCAACATCCCGTAGTTCTTTTTCTGTCATTGTATCATCCCACACTGATGATGTTTTGTTTTTGGTTCGACGTCATCTCGGATTTAAAAAATCTAGCGGCCACTTCCATTCACCGGATGCGGTTCGAGATACTTCATTTCTACCTCGCAACGCTGGAGAACCGCTTGAAAACAGCCCCCGCTCTTCCTGAAAAAGATCAATCTTATTTTTAGCGCCGCGCTGCCTAACGTCAATCGCGGGGGCTCCCAGCACCCCTATTTTGCTGGCGGAATCGATGGCTGATTTGAAGACCCACTCAACTTGGTCTGCAGCGACACCCTCACGTTGAGGTGACGCAACCCCATTCGGGGTAGGAGATGAACGTATCCGGCAGACCCAGGGTAGCGAGCTTCGCTCGCAACCCTGGGCTATAAGACGTAACTCCCTTGGAGTAGAAGACCGTTTGCATGAGATTGTTGGTGTTGTTGTGGGTCAGACAAGCTCGGCATGAGGACAGCAATTCCGAACAACGCAAACACGGGGCGTTGTGGGGTGTTGCATCCCGTAACTGACGTCAACGACGACGGAATCAATGGTAGGCCTGAGAGCCTGAGAGGCCTGATATGTCCAACGTGGAAATACAATGGCGAGTCTTCCTTCAGTCCGCCCCTCTGCTACTCCGAAGGAGTTACGTCTTATAGCCCAGGGTTGCGAGCAAAGCTCGCTACCCTGGGTCTGCCCGATACGTTGATCTCCTACCCCGAATGGGGTTGCGTAGGCTGCCATCCATAAGATATTCGATATCCGAATCGTCCGACGATAGAGTAGATTGAGTGACATTTCTCGTAATCACGCGGAGCTTAATCATGCCGCAGTCGCTCTCAAACATTCTCGTTCA
>CAZSTW010000085.1:0-27526 GCA_964609845.1 uncultured Planctomycetaceae bacterium
GGGACCCGATGGCTGGCTATATGCGCGCCACGGGATTCAGGCGACCAGCAGTATTGGTAAGCCCGGAGCAGGTGAATCCCAGCGGATCAAGATCAACACCGGTGTCTGGCGTTATCACCCGACACGCGGCACGGTCGAGACAGTCATGCATGGGATGACAAATTCCTGGGGCTACGACTTTGATCAGCATGGCGAGCAATTCGTCATCAACACCGTGATCGGCCACTTATGGCACGTCATTCCTGGAGCTCACGTCCGACGCATGTACGGCGTTGACATGAATCCACACACGTACCAGTTGATTGAGCAGACGGCAGGCCATGTTCACTGGGATACCGGCGAATCGTGGGGCGATGTCCGCAAGGGTGTGACGGACAAGACCAGTGCCGCCGGGGGTGGCCACGCTCACATCGGTTTGATGATTTATCAAGGAGATAACTGGCCCGAAGAATATCGCAACCGGATTTACACACTGAACCTGCACGGGATGCGAATCAACTGCGATGTTCCGGTGAGAGAAGGGGCTGGCTACACCGCCAAGCGCGGGCCTGATATGTGCTTTATGAAGGATACCTGGTTTCGCGGGATGGATCTGATCACCGGACCGGATGGTGGGGTTTACATCGCTGACTGGAGTGATACGGGGGAATGCCACGACCACGATGGTGTTCACCGGACCAGCGGTCGAATCTACAAATTGACGTATGGCCAGCCAAAAAAGGTTCCGCCATTTGACCTGGCGAAAATGTCGAGTGCCGACCTGGTCAAGTTGCAAATGCATGCGAACGCCTGGTGGCCGCGACAAGCCCGGCGAATTCTGGCCGAGAGGTTCGCAAAAGCCCCTGGCGCCGCCGACATTGTTGATGCGATTGCGTCGCTGCAGAAATTGTTGAAGGGTGACCCGACTGTGCCTCAACAATTGCGACTGATGGAGGCTCTGCATGCCCTCGGCAAGAGTGACGTGAATGCAAACGGCATGGCTCACGATGAACACATTCAGGTCGCCGCGCTCGAAATTATCGCCGACTTGAACGTAAGTGAACCGTCGAGTACGACCCTGCTCGAAATGTTGCTGGGCAAGCCCAATCAAAAAACAAACGGAACGGATTCCGCCGGAATGGTGAGCCTGCCATCAGGGTTGGTTCAATTGCACGTCGCCTCGGCGCTGCAACGGCTGCCTCTCGACAAACGCTGGGAGGTGGCCGAGGCACTCGTCAAGAAAGCCGAATTTGCCAATGATCGGATGTTTCCACTGATGATCTGGTACGGAATTGAACCTGCGGTCCCGCGGGCCCCGGCACGAGCATTGGCCTTGGCAAATGTATCGCGCATTCCTCTGGTCACAGAATGCATTGCCCGCCGGTTAACATTGGAAATCGAACGCGATCCGAAATCGGTCGATCAACTGATCGAACTGGCGGTGAAGGATCAGATGAATGGTCCGGCGATCATCGCAGGAATGGCTCAGGGCCTCAACGGATGGCAGAAGGCGAAGGCTCCTGCCGGGTGGACGCAAGCCGCAGATAAGTTTGCTAAAGTTGATTCCGCAGACTTGAAGCGACACCTTCAGGGGTTGAGCGTGGTGTTTGGTGACGGGCGAGCTGTCGATGAACTACGAAAGCTGGTGGCAAACGGCGGCGCGGAACCGGAGTCGCGCCGGCAGGCATTGCGAGCCTTGCTGGTCAGCAAACCTGCGGACTACGTACCCACGCTGTTCAATCTGCTGGGCGACCGGGCCATCATGGTCGAGGCAATTCGCGGCCTGGCTCAATACGACCACCCCGATACTCCACAACAGATTCTGAATCGAGCCGGAATTTTCGGGCTGACAGAACGAGCTGAAATGGTCAACACGCTCGTCTCTCGCCCTGCGTATGCGAAGGCACTGCTTCAGGCTGTGCGTGACAAAAAGATTCAGTCGAGTGAAATCACAGCCTATCATGCTCGACAGATCCGCTCATTTGAGAACGAGGAATTGACGAAAAATCTGACAGAAATCTGGGGCGACGTTCGCGTTACAGCCGCCGAGAAAAAAGTACTGATCGATCAATACAAGTCACAACTGACCACCGAGTCGCTGGGGAAAGCCAACCTCAGTGCCGGACGCGGAATGTTCCAGAAGACTTGTGCGAACTGCCACGTTCTTTATGGTGTGGGCCGCAAACTCGGACCCGATATTACCGGTTCAAATCGCAAGAATCTCGATTACCTGCTGGAAAACGTCGTGGATCCGAGCGCCAGCGTTGGCGCAGACTTCCGCGCCATCACCGTTGTTCTGGATAATGGACGCGTTCTGACTGGGGTCATCAGTGAACAGAATGAACGGACGCTGACTCTTCAAACGGCGTTGGAACCCGTGACCTTGGACCGTAAGCAGATCGAAGAGATCAAGCAGACGAACCTCTCGGTCATGCCAGATGGACTGCTGCAGAACCTGTCCGCCGAACAGATCCGCGATCTGGTGGGATACCTGATGTCGACTGAACAGGTTCCGTTGCCAACTCCGTAACCCGCGATTCCAGTCGCAATTGACTGGCATTCTGCCATCACTATGCAGATGAGAATCCAGAAACCCGTCGAACGTCACCCTGCGACGGATTTCTGGATTCGCGTCCTTGCGCGATGCCGGATCCGAACAGTTTAAGTACTTCATTGGTGCGAGTCGCACTTCCGTGTCGCGTCGAAACATGGGGTAGTCGCTGCAATTTGATGTCTACGGGACGCCACACTTAATCGCGACACGCTTTAGAGTCTCCGTGAATTCTTCCATAGCGTCTGAGTGTGTCGAATCTGACAGCAATGGAATGGCCATATCGCAGTGCCGCAAAAAAGTGCTTGTGTTTTTGAATTTCGCAACATAGCATCTTTGTCATCCTGGAAACCGTTCTGGTTATCCGCTCATATCCTTTCTTCAGGTCGGAGGCACGTCATGCGTCGCACGCAGAGCCGGGGTTTTACGCTCATTGAGCTTTTGGTGGTGATCGCCATCATCGCCGTCTTAATTGCACTTTTGCTGCCCGCAGTTCAGCAGGCTCGTGAAGCCGCTCGCCGAACTCAATGCAAGAACAACATGAAGCAGATCGGCCTGGCGTTTCACAACTACCATGACACGCTCAATTGCTTCCCGGTCAATTTCGCTGTACGCGGTGGCGGTGGTGGTCAAGCCATCGCGGATACCGGTCATAGCTGGCTGACGATGTGCCTGCCATACATTGATCAGGCACCACTTTACAACACAATTAATCATAATGGCCCATTGGCTGGAAATGCGGCTAACATCGCAGCGGCAAATACGGTGATCCAAGCGTTTCTATGCCCGTCAGATGATGGTAACGGGAACGGCCGCCTTGGCAACCGCTCTGACTACAATGTCAATCCACCTGGGACCTGGGCTGTCACAAATTACAAAGCCTGTGCGGGGAGTAATTGGGCCTGGGGGATCGCCGCATGGAATCCCGTAAGTTCCTCCAGTGGCAAGAATGCGGGAAGCACCGATGGATTGAACGCGGGAAACGGCATTCTGTGTTCGAATCAGCAGAATACAAATGGCCCGACGCGCATGCGCGACATTACAGACGGGACCAGCAACACGTTCGCGGTCGGGGAAAATCTTCCCGCGTGGACTCAATGGTGCTGGTGGTACAATCCCAATGCCGCGACGGCGACCTGTGCCATTCCGCTCAACGCACTCCTCAAACGACCGCTCAATGTCGGTGACTGGCCAAACAATTATGCGTTCGCGAGCAAACACGTGGGTGGAGGCCATTTCACGATGGCAGACGGTAGTGCTCGTTTCGTCAGCGAAAACATTGACATCAATGTTTATCGCGCAGTCGCGACCATTGGCAGCGGCGAAGTTGCTTCAGATTTTTGAGCGTGCGCTGACAGCGAGATCGGCGCTCGTCGTTCTGAGGGACCGGGGCTGGTCCAAAGTGAGGCCGCCCCGGCCGTGTCATTCTAATCAACCATCAGCTGGGACGTCCGCGTCCGGCTGATGAGTGTCCTTCTTCGTCGATGTTCAATAATCCGTCTTGAATTGATTCCCCGATAGATCCTGAGAGGAACCTGCTGCGATGAGCCGAAATCTGGTTCGACTATCTTTGATGCTTGGTATCTGCACGATGTTGAGTGGTTGTGGCGGTGGTGGCAACGGCCCCGTGACAGTCCCAGCTAAAGGGGTTGTGACTTACAAAGGAAAACCGGTACCAAAACTTTCGGTCGCGTTTCTGCCTGACAAAGGGATGGTGGCCGAGGGGACGACTGATGCAAACGGTCGATTTACATTGACGACCAAGAAGCCCGGTGATGGGGCAATGGTTGGATCGTACAAAGTGGGGATCAGCTTTGTCCCGGACAAAGTTCCCGACATGCCCGGCTTTCCAGGTACGGAAAAGGGTGAAGCAGAATCCCCGATTCCGAAGAAGTATGCGGATGCCAATACGTCGGGCCTGACCAGTGTCGTCGACAAGAACGCGTCGAAGAACGATTTCAAGTTCGATTTAACTGACTGAACGAGCCTGCATCTTCGTGTCCTGAAATCAGGCGGGCGTCTTGGCGGGAATCAGTGCGGATGCGGCCGGAACGAGGGGGAATTTGAGCGTAAATGTTGTACCGCTGCCCACCGCGCTTTCGACACGAATACGTCCACCATGAGATTCCATGACATCTCGAGCCAGAGACAGACCGAGGCCGGTTCCCCCCTGGCCTCGGTCGTCCAGCGTTTTAGTCGTAAAGAATGGTTCGAAGATCCGACGTAATTTATCAGCCGGTATGCCTCCCCCGGTGTCGCGAACACTGATTTCTGCGTAGCCGGTTTCGACATTCGATCGAACTGCGATTGTGAGCGTTCCACCGGATTCCATCGCCTGCCGTGCATTCACGATCAAGTTCATCAGAACCTGTTGCACCTGGCCGGAGTTCACAGACGCCCAGGGATGAGATTCGAACTGGGTGACGACTTTGATACGAAACCGCTGCAGGTCCTTTTCGACCAGAACAAGCATATCTTCGACCAGCGGGATCAAATCCATCGGTTCACGACGATCCCCGTGATGACGTGCGTATGACAACATTCCCGTCGTAATCTTGGATGCCCGTTGTCCCGCCGCCATGATCTTGTCAAATGCCTTGTCGCGCGTCGCAGCATCCTTGTGCCGAATCCCCATCTTCGCGTAGTTGATCACGGTCGTCAGAATATTGTTGAATTCGTGCGTGATCGATGCCGCAAGGACCCCCACAGAACTCATTTTCTGCGCCTGAAGCAATTGTGATTGCAGGGTTTGCAGATGTTGTTCGAGTTCCTGAATGCGTTCGGCACTCCGGTCCTGCACTTCAATCATTTCGTCGCCTTTCGCCCGGTCGGGACTTCGATTTCGCTCAGAGGGGAGAATCACCACCCTTGGGCCACACTCCTGTGGTAGTCGGTCTATCGGACGACCGGTTGGCAAGACTTCACGGCCAGTCCCCACGTTTCTTCACCATCCGTAGTTTGCTGAACTGTGAAGCCAGATACCAAATCTGCGACGGGGGGGCGATACAGTTAAAGCAGGAATACTGGGGTGTTTTTGACAGGCGAATGACTGAATTCACGCAGCCGCCACGCGAAGCACTCATCCCAAACGACCCATGCTAACAGGTATGTGAAATCGACCACGCTGTCGAACAGGGGCTTTTCTCGGGCACGTAGGTGCCAGTCGACTCGACAGACAATTTCAGAGATCTTCTGCGTTCGCTGTCGATCCATGCAAACTGGATGCTAGAATTCCCAGCTTGCTTTTTCCTCACCCTGGATCGCGTAGAAATTCGTCTGGTTTCTGATGCGGCCGGGCAGCGTTGAGCCTTATCCAATGTTTCGCCAGTTGCGTCACCTTCTCGAACTGATTCGATTCAGTCATACCGTATTCGCACTGCCGTTTGCCTTGCTGTCGGCCATGATTGCCTGGCACCTTCCTGACAGTCCGTTTCAGTGGAAACATCTGCTGGGAATCCTGCTCTGCATGGTGTTTGCGCGATCTGCTGCGATGGCATTCAACCGGATCGTTGATCGACGGATCGACGCAGGGAATCCGCGAACGGCCTCACGGCATCTGCCGGCGGGAATTCTGAGCCTGCCGGCGGTAGTCACGTTCACATTTATTTGCTCAGCAGGATTTGTGCTTTCCACATTGCTGTTTTTGCCAAATCAATGGCCTGTCATACTTTCGGTTCCGGTGCTGCTGTTTCTGCTGGGGTACTCGTATGCGAAGCGTTTCACGCTGTGGTGCCACTACTGGCTTTCTGCCGCATTGATGCTGTCACCCATTTGCACATGGATCGCGATTCGAGGTGAACTGGCGGTCACACCTGCATTGTTGTCCTCCGTCATTTTCTTCTGGGTTGGCGGGTTTGATATTCTTTACGCGTGTCAGGACGCCGATTACGACCGCCAGAACCAGTTACACAGCATCCCCTCCCGGTGGGGAATTCCGTTTGCCCTGCGTCTGGCGCTCTTTAGCCACCTGTTGACCATTGTTGCCCTGTTCGCATTGTGGCATTTTGCAGGGCTCGGTTTCATCTTTTTGGCAGGGGTGATTGCTGTTTCGGTACTCCTGCTTTACGAACATTCCCTCGTTCGGCCGGCAGATTTGTCGCGAGTGAATCTGGCGTTTTTCAATGTCAACGCCGTCGTCAGTCTTGGCCTGTTGCTCATTGGCGCGGCGGATTTGTGGTGGTCTCGTTAATTCTGACATAGACCCAGATTTTGCGGTCAGACGTTTGTCCGAGCGCTTTCGGTGCGAGCGTGGCCGATCTCGCGGACTGCGACTACAATTCCACGTGAACTTTCTTCTCAAAACCAATCACCAGAAATCATTATGGATTCCGCCGAAACTCTTAAGCTGATTGAAGAAAAAGTCGTTGCCGGACAGCGTGTGACCTTCGAGGAAGGGATTTTCCTGGATGAGCAGGCAGACCTGCTGACGCTTGGCCGTCTGGCGAATCTGATTCGCGAGCGGAAAAACGGAAACTACGCCTACTACAACACAAATATTCACCTAAACCCCACCAATGTGTGTGTTTACCGCTGTCGATTCTGTGCTTTCCGAGCCGACTTGAAAGCGGAAAAGGCTTATGTCTTCACGGATGACATGTTGCGGGAACGAATTCTCGAAGCGCGATCGCAGGGGGCCACAGAAATCCACGTCGTAGGTGGCCTGCACCATCAGATGAAGTTCGACTGGTATGTGAACATTATTCGTGTCCTCCACGAAACCTGCCCGGAAATCCACATCAAGGCATGGACGGCCGTCGAAATCAACTGGTTCAGTTTCATCACCAAGCAGTCGACCGAGTGGGTCTTGAAACAGATGGTTGATGCCGGACTGGGTTCGATGCCGGGCGGAGGTGCAGAGATTTTCCATCCGGAAGTTCGCGACCAGATTTGCGAGCACAAGGCCGATGCGGAGAACTGGGTGAACTGTCACCGCATCGCACATCAGTTAGGACTTCGTTCCAACGCCACGATGCTCTATGGGCATGTTGAGAAGGCATCGCACCGAATCGATCACCTGTGCAAACTGCGGGCACTTCAGGACGAAACGGGCGGGTTTCAGACGTTTATTCCGCTGGCATTTCACCCCGAAAACACCGGACTGGACTACCTCCAGAAGCCGACCGGGGCGATGGACCTGCGGATGATCGCGTTGTCGCGGATCATGCTCGACAATTTCGACCACATCAAAGCCTACTGGATCATGCTGGGTGAGCAGATCGCCCAGGTTGCACTTGGATTCGGCGCCGACGACATCGATGGAACTGTCGTCCACGAAATCATCTATCACGACGCCGGGGCCAAGACCCCCGAGGGACTGACAGTCAAACAGATCCACCGTTTGATTCAGGAAGCGGGTCGAATCCCTGTGGAGCGAGATACGTTGTATCGACGCGTGCTGCGGGACGGAGCCAGATGGACAATCGGTGATTCCGTGATGGCCGGTTAGTGCGCGTCGTACTTCCGTATCGCGTCGAAACATGGGTTAAACGCTGTCGTTTGATGCCCGCGGGACGCCGCACTCAAGTGAAATGCGATCCAGGAAGCCGATGATCTGAAAAAGACGATCTTGCTGAACAAAATCGGCGGGTAGTGGCAAGGAATCGGCTGGCTGGCTTATACTGTTGCCAGACATGTCCAAAGTTCGATATTCAGGTTTGAGTCTGGCTCTCGTTCGACGACTTTCTCAGGAATTGTGCGGATGGCATCCAATCTTCCGAAAAACATGGTGTTCGCCTCATTCGGCGCCGCTGGTCTGGTTTCAGTCCTTTCCATCCTCGATCTCGCCACGAAGTTTCCGTTCGCGGGTTCGATGACGATGGACATCCTGTTTCTGATCAGTTCCGCAATTGTCGGATATCTGGCCTGGGATGCTTACAAGGATATGGCGTAACACGTGTTGACACCTTCGATACCGCAACAGCGGATTCGATACAGCACTGCGGAACGGTAAGCGACGCCAGGAGTTGATCGGGTACGACGTGAGCGGAAGTTCGAGCCCGTTACGTAGCCGAAATCGTAAGATTTCGGACGACTCAAACTCAGGCCCCACGAAGTCTCGCGACTTCGGCGACATTGGCTAACTAACTGCGTCCCTTTTCTGCAAGCTCAGACTTCCGTGTCTCTCAGGCTTTCTGAGAATCAAAGCTGAGCGAAGAGTCTGCCGGGCCGCCGATCACGCAAACAGACCTTCGACAGGCTGACCGCCATCAACGATTTTCATGGGGCGGCCGATGGGACTCATGTTTTCTTTCGCCGGGTCGACTTCGAGTGATTTGCAGATCGAGCAGAACAGATCGGGAACATTGACGGGGTCTTTCGTCAGCCCCATTCCATCCTTCGAAGATTCGCCGATCACCTGCCCCCCCTTGATTCCTCCACCGGCCAGTAGTGCGTTGAAATTGCGAGGCCAGTGATCACGTCCGGTCCGTGGATTGATCCGTGGAGTGCGACCAAATTCTCCGGTCCACATCACCAGGGTCTTGTCCAGCATTCCGCGTTGCTTCAGGTCAGCCAGCAATCCTGCCAGACCTGGATCACATTGCTTTGCCAACCCTTTCACGGCATCGAAGTTATCCTGGTGAGTATCCCAGCCATTCAATCGAACTTCCACGAAAGTGACACCCGCTTCAACCAGTCGACGGGCGAGCAGGCATCCTCGCCCGAACTCAGAGTCGCCGTAGCTCGCTTTCGTCGCTGCAGACTCACCTTCCAGATCAAACGTCTTTGTCAAAGGGCTGAGGACCAGTTTCGACGATTTGTCAGTGATCCGGCGATGGTTTTCGACAACCGTAGCCCCACCGCTTTGAGCAAATTCCCCCTCAAGCTTGTCGAGCAATCCCAGCCGTCGTTTGAATCGGGAGTCATTGACCGTTGCGGCGACATTTTCAGGCATGCTTCCGGGGCGAGCCACATGGAACGGTTCATAGTCGACTCCCAGGAAGCCGGCTCCACTGCCATTGAAACCCAGCCCGCGATCCCCGCCGATCGTGACCACCGACGGCAGTTCGCGGACAGCGGGCTCCAGTTCTCTGGCAAGGTTGCACCCGAGAGCCGGATGCTTGATAGATCCCGACGGAATATAACCCGTATGCATCTGGTACACGGCACGCTGATGTTCGCCTTCTTTGTTCGTCATCGAGCGGATGATGGCGATATCGTTCATCTGCCGGGCGGTTTGCTCCCAGCCCTCGGCAATCTGGATTCCGTTAACGGCGGTTGAGATCGCCTGAGTCGGGCCTCCGTTTTCCGTTCCCGGCTTGGGATCAAAAGTCTCCAGTTGCGATGGCCCCCCCTGCATGAACAGCAGGATCATCGCTTTACCCTGTTTCCGCAGTTCGGCGGCTTGAGCCGACATGACGTCACGAAAATTAAAGGTCCCCGCAGCCGCGGCGGCCGAGGTCCCATACAGAAATCCGCGTCGCGACAGCGACCGGCGAGTCAACGTAACTTCTTCGTGCCAGGAAAACATGATCACAACTCCCTGTGTTTTTCGTTGAGTCGACTGGAATTCTTACTTCAGGCTGCAAGGACATAAGAGCCCGATCTGCCGTCCATCAGCGGGGCTGACTATCGCTTGGAAAGGAATTCGCTGGAATTCACCAGGCTCCACATCAGGTCTTCAAACGCTTCGCCTCGCTGGCCAACTTCTTTCAGATAGGTTTGGCAGATTTCGACTTCGTGCCGGGATGGCTCGCGTGCCAGGACCAGCAGATAGACTTCACTCAGTGCATCCCGGTCGTCCTGATTCTCTCGCAGGATTTTTCCAAGTCGAGTATTTCCGGTTGCGGACAATGCACCGCGCAGCGAGCCTGAGTTCATCAGATACAGCGACTGCGGAACATTGCCGGTGATGTCGTCTTTCGGGACCGAAGGGTCGACACCGAACAGAAAATCGAACTGGAAGCGAGGACCACGCTGGAAGGCTCGCGGTCCAGCCATCATCGCCGCATTGCGACCATTCGAGGCATTCTCATCAATACCGAGCACCTGGAGCAGCGAATTAAAAACCAGATCGGCTCGCAGTCGCGTGGGGGTAACTGCCGCAAATGGCAAGGCATCTTCGGCCACAGGCTTTGGAGCAACCTTACGCTGATAGGTCTGCGAGTTGGCGATCGTCCGGACAAGCCACTTCAAGTCATACTGATTCTCCACAAAACCAGCAGCGAGAGCATCAATGGCTTCAGGGTACCTCGCATTGCGAGTCGGCCCCATGTCGTCAACGGGCATGTAAAATCCTTCACCGAGGAATTCACACCAGATCCTGTTCACGATGGATTTGGCGAACCAGGGATTTGATGTTGATGTGAATGCTTTCGCGGCGGCCGATCGTCGATCAGCATCCGACAAACCATGGCCGGGCGACGAACCATCGACGAAGAACTTTGGATCAACAAGCTTGCCCTTCGAGGAGGGATCTTTCAGATCGGACATGTAGTGTTCTGTCGAACCGCGTCGTCCCTGGTTCGGTTCAGGAATCGCTTTCAATTCCGCCACCGACAGCATGCCGTCTTTATTGGTGTCACCCAGTTCGAAGATTCGATCGATCAGTTGAGCCGGAATCCCCTGGCCACCGGGTGCATTTGCCATCTGCGGCCCGCGCATTTCCTGTTTCGTCAGTTTTCCATCGTTATTCCGGTCCCGGAATCGGACAAATTGCTCGGGGTTCTCTCGCATGAAATCTCCCCGTCCCCGGTCCGAATTAACCGCCACGATTTCAAACGTGCGTGGCTCCTGCATCTGACGCACCGTCATGCGCGGGAAGTATGCTGCCAGTTCATGGAACTGATCGCGCTTCCAGATATCTGACGGGTGGTCGTGACAGTTCGCACACTGCATCTGGATTCCCAGAAAGATCCGGCAGGCTTCCGCTGCAATTTCCGGTGCCTGTGCCCCCTGAGCAAAGATCAAGGCCGTGGCGGGCTTCTCGTGAATATCCCCCGATGCGGTCAGCATCTCGGTCACAATTCGATCCCAGCCATGATTGTCATTCAGCTCAGCCGTCATCCAATCTTCAAATTCGGCCTGGCCTGCCCGGGCGCGGACTTCAGTCGCCGGCATATAAATGACATCACGCCAGTAGCGAGCCCAGTTCTTTCCGTATTCCGGTGAACTCAACAACTTGTCGACCAGTACGGCTCGCTTGTTGACATCGGGGTCCAGCACAAAAAGTGTGACATCTCGTGGCGAAGGGAGCTGCCCTGTGATGTCCAGCGAAACCCGCCGCAGGAAATCGGCATCATTACATCGATCTGCAGGCTTGATTCCCCCTTTTTCCAAGTCGGCTAGAATCATGCGGTCGACTCGCCCCGCGACGTTGCTTCGATCTGTCGTTTCGCCTGCCAGACTTTCCGCAACTTCTCCACACAATACCAGCCCGCCCGTCATAGCGACGATGAGACCGAATTGACGAAATGCAGGACGCAACATGACAGGCTCCTTTGCGAGGAATCATCGCAAATGCATAACACGCAGGTAGAATCGAGGGGCCGTTTACGACACAGAGTTAAACCCGCGATTTCCCGGAAAGTTCCGCAACGACTGGATGATACCGCAGATTTACCAACCAATCGACATAAGTTTCTGACACGAAAGGAATTCGCGATTGACTCTGGAATCTGCGCAGCGGTCTCGCCAGAAATCTGAAATTCGACATAATGACCACCAGCGGTGGTATTCGAATACGCCGAACGCAGCTCGCAGAACTGGAAGGGATTCCTGATGATTTTCGACAAGATTGAAAACTACGCGAAATATGCTCATTTGCCACGTGCGCTCTATCGCGCGATTGAGTACATCGGCAGCACCGATTTCTCACATGTTGAAAACGGCCAGTACGAACTTGACGGTAAACGCATGATCAGCATGGTCAATCGTTATCGCACGAAGACACTCGACCGAGCCGTCTGGGAATCACACCGCAAGTACATTGACGTCCAATTTGTTGCCGGCGGACATGAGCGGTTTGGGTACGTCGCACTGGCCAGTGCCCCTCCCGTTGCCACACCTTACAACGAAGAGAAAGATGTCATGTTCTACGAGCATGGCACAGACACATTTGACGCTCCCGCTGGAACATTCATGATTTTCTACCCGGACGATGTTCATGCTCCAGGCTTGGCGGCAGGGATTCCTCCAACACCGGCTGAAGTCGTCAAAGTCGTTGTCAAAGTCGCCGTAGATTCGGTGGGCGTGTGAACTCGGGAACCGGCCCCATCGGCGCGATCTTGATGGGGCATCCTGCTGTACCAATTGCCTGCCGGCAGTCTTGTTATCTAATTTCCTGAGGCCAGAGGGAATCAGTGATCGGAGCCGATGTCAATCGTTTCGGGTCGATAACGACGTGCCGAATCTTTTGTCGCTTCCATGTGTAGGTGACATGCAACAAGCCATCTGACGTCTGGATGACGGCGGGATAGGAGTATTCGCCGGGTTCGTTCTCAAGAACGACGGCACCATTCCAGTTCCGTCCGTCTGTCGAGATCGCCACATTCAAGGGTGAGCGTCCCTTTGACGTATGGTTGTAAACAATCACATGACGACCATCAGCCATCGTAACGGCATCAGTCCCAGCGTTGGGATTGGGCAGAGTCGTCAACGTCAAAGGCCCCCACGTCTTTCCTTCATCCGCCGATGAAACCTCGAAGACGAATTTCTGCTGCGATCGCCCCACCGCCTGGAGACGACCGTCGCGATGCACCAGGAAACTCGGCTGAATAGCACCGATCTGCTTGCCATCATTCACTGGTGAACTGGCCTGCCAGGTTCGACCGAGGTCCGTGGATCGTTCGAAATGAACCCGCCACCCGTCATGTTCACTGCTCGTCCCGCACAGCAGATCACCATTCGGTAACTGAATCGGCTTGTTCTTGATCGGCCCGAGAATTCCATCGGGCAGTCGCTGTGGTTTGGCCCATGTCTTCCCGGAATCCTCCGATGACATCAACATCCCCCACCAGGTGTCCGGGCTGGGCCCAACCTTGTAAAACAACAGCAATGGTCCTGTCTTCGGCTGAAACAGTACAGGATTCCAGCAGGGATATCGCTTCTCGGCCGATTCGACACCGTTTGCGACTTCGACCGGAGCGGTCCACTGATCATCGACCAGCCGCGACAACCAGATGCCGACATCGGGATGCTTTTCCTGAGTTCCTCCAAACCATGCTGTAACCAGCCCATCCCGGGCTTCGACAATCGTCGAAGCGTGACACGATGGAAAGGGTGCGGTTTCGTAGAGGAACTCACGTTTTACGATCGCAGATGCTGTCGCCGCTGGTATTGCAGATGCCTCAGCAACGGTGACCGTCGATTTTGTCCGTGGATTTCGCAGGTAATAGAAGCGACCGTCTTCTGCCCCGACGAGAAGATCAGGAATACCGTCGTGATTCCAGTCAACCGTCGTCGGACTCGTATCGTGTCCTTCAATCTTGCGACTGTCGAGTGGCCCGGTATCTTCGAAGACCCACTTCCCGTCTTGAAATGCAGTCTGACGCCACAAGTTCGCATTCACACCGTTCAGCAACAGGTCGAGTTTACCGTCGCCATCCCAATCAACCACGCACAATTTACGACGCCCGCTTCCCCCCGCACGACGATCATTCCATCGCAAGGGCTCTCCCTTGGAACTGATAAATCGTCGCTGTCCCGGGAGCAGTCGCAACGAGTTTCCCTCGCTTCTAATCCTCTGGAAGAACGCCAGATAGCCTTCATGATCCAGCATGACCAGGTCGGTCAGTCCATCGCGGTCAAAATCAACGGCAACCGGTGTCGTCCGCCATTGAGTCACCAGTTCTTTGCCATCCGGCTTCCACCAGGTCCAGGCTGGCTTCGGCGTTTCAGCAGGCCAGTCGACTTCAATCGGCTGAGCTTCCGCCAGTTTGGGAGACGTGCGAGTCCCAATGTTGCGATACCAGTGCACTCTTCCCCAGATCGAATTGACGATCAGATCAGGCAACCCATCGTGATCCCAGTCGGCAACGGTTTGCGTGGTGTATCCCCACTTCGCTTCGGCCGGTCCCTGAATTGATCCGTTTGGACCTGCCTGAACCCGGATGGTCTTGTCACCCGCCTTCAGCTTTTGAGGAGGATTCCAGCGCGGCTGCTCGACACCCGATCCGCTGAGGTTTTCGATGAAAGCAAGATACCCGGCTGTGTTCCCGGCAATGATGTCGTCGTCGCCATCGCCATCCCAGTCAAACCCGCACGCGGTTGCCAGGGCTCCAAACTTCACCGTGTCCGCTTCCTGCTGGAAGTAACGTGGCGGGTCAAACTGTGGAACGCGGTCCAAGAGCTGTCCAGCATTCTCAACCAGGGCCACACGACCATCTTCATCGCCAACGATCAGATCCAGGTCCCCGTCGCCATCCCAGTCGCTCGCTACCGGGACAATCATCTGCAGATCCATCGTGAGTGGCTGGTCGCCATGCATCAATCGGCGGCCCGCTGCGTACACAGGCTCAGTTCGACTCCCGATGTTTTCGAAATACGTAAAGCCATCGAGGAATTCCCCACACAACAGGTCCAGATCGCCATCAGCATCAAAGTCTGCGAAATTCGGAGAGGGAAGCCCGAACGTACTGAGCGGCTTTCCGCCAGCCGACAACAGGACAGGAGGAGCATATGCAGGCTTCTGATTGGAGCCGCCATTTTTCAGGAAATAGACGAGCCCGTGCAGTGGTCCATTCTTCCAGCGGCCCGACGCATCCCAGGCATCGTCCCAGCCGTATTCGGACCACAGTTCCAGCCCGATCACCAGATCCAGCTTCTGATCGCCATCGTAATCCACGAACCGCCACTGGTTATGTCGAGTCTTGTAGATCCCCGGTTGATGCGGCCGGAAGAAATCGGGGTTGCGACCAATGGGGTCTGCAACAAGTGGCAGCTTGACCGGTTGATTGAGCCCCTGTGTGGCGAATTCGGGGTGAATCCAACCAGGCGTTGTCACCATCAGCTTTCCGTTGACAACCGATGGCGTGACGTTGAATTCGCCCTTACTCAAGCGTCGCCCCGGCTTGAAGACCGGCAACTTGCTCCCTTTACCTTGGTCTCCACCGCCGCTGGGATTCTCGAAAAAGTAGGTGCCGTTATACGGCTTGTCAGGACAACTGACGATCAGATCCAGATCCCCGTCACCATCGGCATCCCAGGGAACAGGCCACGCCCACAGACCGACGCCAAGATCAACGATCAGACCAGGATGATTGTATTGAAGCCGATCCAGTCCTGAGGCTGTTAGCGGTGACTGTGCAAAAGTTGCCGCGACGACGTTCAACAGGCAGACGATTCCCAGAAAAAATCGACTCGATGCGGCAATCAGCTTCATCACGGTGACTTTCTAAAAGGTCGTGAGCAGTATGCCTGTCGCAAATGCGACAGGCATGCATCGTGGAAACCCATTGCTGATTCTGAGAATCGCTCGCAGAGGTATCTCAGCGTCATCATTTCTCGACGAATAGCGCGGCTGACTTAGATGAGCACGGGCTTACCTAACGCTCTGCGGACTGGCACGAACTGACCAGCATGCATCATCGGGTGGCTGCCAATCAGATTGAAATATGAGCCGACAGTCGGACAAATGGAGCGCATGCGCTCGGGGCCGGGTTTGTCGAGATCGGCGTCCGGCAATGCATTGAGTGAGGCCAGCGTGGCTGCACGTACCTTGTCGAACAGGTCAATGTACTGCTGCTTCGTACAGAACTTCGTGGGATCGTCGGACCCTGCAGTTTCCTTGGAATGTTGTTCCGCGAAACCGGTCGGCAATTCCACATCTGCACCCGGGCAGGCATCTTTCAGCAAGCCTGCTTCAGACTTGATCAAGTGCCCAAGTTGCCATGCCAGATGGTTACAACCGGGGCCGGGGCGAGTCATCAACTCGGCATCACTCATGTCCCCAAAATAGCTCTTGAGGACCGTCATGCTGAGTTCCATGTTGCTGCGAATGACATCTTTTGCGTTCATGTGAATTTACCTTGATTTGCGTGAAAATCGTCAACGTATCTTCTGATCAGGAAGTTGCTGCTTGATCCCTTCATCAAGCGGCATTTTGTCTTCAGTAATGCCAACGTCAAGCAGCACGCGAGCCAGTTCAGCCTGCATCTCTTTGAGGCGATTTGCATATCTTGGATCAGCCACCAGATTGTGGCGTTCCTCGGGATCGTTTTTCAAATCATACAATTCAGCGAGATGTCGATCGGGCTTGCCATCGCCATGAGGAGAGTGCGAGTACTTCCAATCCTCGGTCCGAACGCCGCGGATGTTGGGTGTGTACGGGAACTGCTTTTCGTAGTTGTAGTGATACAGGAAGGATCGTCTCCAGGCGGGGTCGCCACTCTGCACCAACTTCTTCCACGAACGTCCGTGCAGGCCTGTGGGAATGGGGCGTCCACAGAGTTCCAGAAGACTCGGGGCGATATCTTCCGTCAGGACCATTCCGGCAATTCGCTTCGGCTGTGGAGTCAACGCCGGATAACGAACGATCAGCGGGATTCGAATACTGGGTTCATGCATCGTCCGCTTGTCGACCATGCCGTGTTCGCCATTCAGCAGTCCATTATCTCCCATGAAAACAATGATGGTGTTGTCGAGTTGCCCAGACTGATTGAGGTGTTGAACCAGTCTGCCAACGCTGTCATCAACCGACAGAATCGTGGACCAGTAGCTTCGAATCATCTTCGCGAAGTCGGCGACCGCTTCAGGGCGATCGTCCGGAAACTTCTTGCGGAAGTCGAACAGGGGACCATAGATCCCGTGCCATGTGGGAAGTCGCTCCTTGATCCACTTCGGCTGTGTTTCGAGTGCAAAAGCTGTGTCAGGATACTTGACGTCCACCTTGTCAAACGCCTGCTGGTATTTCTCTTCCGCCGTATAGAAACTATGCGGAGCTTTATGCCCGAGCATCAAGACCCAGGGCTTGGTGCGAGGCCGCTTGAGCCACTTTTCAGCCATGTCCGTGACAACGGTTGTGTAATAACCTGGTACCACCTCACGCCGCTGACCGTCAATGTTGAATTCGGTATCGAAGTACTTTCCCTGGCCTTTGTGTGTCACGAAATAATCGAATCCGGGCCGTTTTTCGTCGTTGTTTTCCCCCATATGCCATTTGCCGATGTAGGCCGTTTCATAACCCGCGTCATGCAGCAGCCGTGGAAAGCTGGCCATCTCGGTCGGGAACTCAGTGAAGTTATTCGTCACGCCATGCGTATGCGCATACAGACCACTCAGGATCGACGCTCGGCTGGGTGAGCAGAGTGATGTCGTGCAAAAAGCGTTGGCAAAGAATGCACCTTCACTGGCCAGCCGGTCGATATGTGGCGTCTTCAGGTGCGGATGACCAGCACATCCCAATGAATCCCAACGCAGATCGTCACACAGGATAAACAGTACATTCGGGCGTCCGGCCGCAGGTGACTCGGCAGCATGGGATGCCGTGTCCAGTGCGACCTGACCGCCGACAATCAGGGCGCAGAGTAAAGCGAATCGCATACAGAAGCCTCTCAGAGATGTTGTCACGAAAGCAGTCGATTCAAGGAGTTCCTGTGCCAGCCACCTGGCGGGGTTTCAGGCGAAGATATTCGTCTTCGATCACGTACTCCCAGCCGGCCGGTTCCAGCACAAGTTTCAGCAGAGCACCGACAGTTGTTACCTCGACCGAGATCGAGACTGTCTGCATCAGTTTCTTTTCACCCAGTTCCTGCGGGTCGAATTTGATCCGGTGCCCGGTCAGTTCATCAAGTTGCTCAATCACATCCAGGCGACGCGTCGGTTTCTTGGAACTCGTCACGAAACCACTCAATTGCTGTTTAAGCACTTCTTCAAGGTCGACCTTGGGAGGTGCCGGAACCACAGGCTTCGGAGTTTCTGCTGGCGTTGTGACAACGACTGCTGGCTTCTCTGTGGCAGGGGGAACGGGGGGCGTAACTTCCGCTGGTGTTGGCGGGACGTCGAGGACTGGGGGCTTTTCGACGATTGACGGTGGCATCGGGTCAGGCGGCTGAGTCACCGAATCGGACGCTGTTTTCTCGGGTGGTTCTGTTGCTTCTTTGTCCGGCAAGGTCTCGGCAACAGGCGGCGTCGTTTCTGCGGACGGCGGGCGAAAACGAACTGCAGGCCGCAGCAGCATGATTGCGACAAACGCGGTCAAACCGATGCCGAGTGCCCAGGCAACGACAAGGGGTGAAAGGAGTGCATCTGCAATAGTTCGCGTATTCCCGGAAGCCTTAGGCTGCGCTGTATTTCGCGGTGCGGATGTGCGCGAGGCAGGCCGCTCAACTTCCGCCTTGAAGAGCTCCGCTTCAAATTCGCGATCATCATTCAGTTTCAGGACCAGCTTGGCGTGACAGTCTGGACATTCAATCTGCCGGCCAACGAAGGACCGATCACGAACCCGCAGGGTCGTACCGCATGCTGGACAGGGACATTGACCAGGCGACATAAGTGACCAATCGGACAGCCAGGCGAATTGTCGACAGTTGCTCCACGCAGGCAGCGGCCTAAACCATCAGGCATCGCTGCCACGACTTACTTCTTGAATGCATAGGGAGTCAGCTTCTGCTGTTCGGCAACAGCAGCGGTGCTGATCAGAACTTTCTTATTCGCTTCATCGATGACCATCACCATGGATTGAGCCGGTTTGGCAGGATCCTGATAGCGTTCCAAAACCTTCCAGATCCCATCGACGGCAGATATCTTATCTTCTTTAAATGTCTGCGGCATGTTTTTCGTAAAGCCGCCCGCCTTCAACGCATCACCATCGATATCGATCGTCGTTTTGATTTCACCACCAATGTAAGCAAAAGCGTCCTGCAGCGGTGTTCGTCGGAAATCAATATCGATCTTCAGCTTCAGCCGGTCAGCAATCAGATCAGGCAGTTTCGGTTCGTCGGTCGTTGGTTTCGTCGTCTTTTCTTTCGTAAAGTCGGTTCGCGTCGATTCATCCCAAGCCAGGATTGATGCCAGTGCCAGGTTCGGTGCGGCTCGTTCAGGCAGCGGTGTGACGACATGGACATAGCGAGCTTCGTGACTGGTTTTTGACGCGAGTGACACGACTTCTGTCATTTTCGGCAGACGGCCAATCAGCTTTCGCTTACCCGCTTCTTTCGGAGACATCTTCTGAACGTTTTCGAGTAGCTCATAGGGCAGTTTGCTCAGCTTCTTGCGAGTTTCACGTTCCAGGTTGGCCGATGTGATTCCAGACGTCGTACGCAGGAACATCTCGGAGTAGAAACTCTTTTCATCCAGATGCAGACTCCAGGCAGCAGACTCGACTTCATCGCCGAACCAGTTGCAGGCCTGCATGATGAATGGTTTCACATTTTCCGGGAACCAGAAGCCCGCATGCAGGCGAATCGTCCGTGGCACAAAGATCATCGTGAAGTGCCTGTCGCGATCCGTCAGTGGCAACAGTTCGTCAATTCCATCGGGGGCTGGATTACGACCGACAACCGCCGAAACCATTTCTCCTGCGACCGCTCGTGAACAGACCGCCACCGTCTTCTGGTCTGCGATCAAGTAGGCCCGCTCACCTGAGATGTAAACAGGATAGTCGTAATCTTCGACGCGCATCCCGCCGAAGTCCTCCAGCAATTGACTCTTCTTGGCTTCTTCCACCAGATGAATCACGGCAGCTACTTCCGGCAGGGTCCCCTGGGGCCCCGGGATCAGACAGATCATGGCTTCTTCAATCTGCTCAGGCTTCCGTTTGAAAAACTCCATGAACGTCTTTTCAATCAGCGCCGCCAGCGGGGGAATGCAATAACGGAATTCTTCCCCACGAGATTGAGCCTGCCACAGTTCCGCAGGACGGATGTTGATCATGACCTGAGTTCCGAACGGAATGAACTGCAGTTCGATCTTTTCACCCTTGGTTGGCCGCGTCGACTTCACCTCGCTCTTGCCTGCGACTTCAACCGGTTCCTCGGCATTTCCTGCCGGAACTTTCCCCAGGTCGGCATTCTGCTGCTGATCAGGGCCCGGCTTTCGGGGGGCATTCGTCACGGCGTAATATGACACTCCGCCCACTGCCAGAACAACAATCGCACCTACCACCATTCCGACGTTGCGTCGTTTGGCGTTCTTTTTCTGCAAAGCTTTCAACCGCGCAGCGGCCCCTTCACCATCCCCTAGAACGGGGATATTCGGGGCCGGGGCACTGAATTTCGGGAATTCGGCGG
This sequence comes from uncultured Planctomycetaceae bacterium, assembly GCA_964609845.1. GTDB lineage: Bacteria > Planctomycetota > Planctomycetia > Planctomycetales > Planctomycetaceae > Schlesneria. The sequence continues at coordinate 20,695 of CAZSTW010000085.1, forward strand.
CCAGTTTCGGTCGGACAACCGCTGAGGCGACCCCGCCTTCCGGAAGCCAACGACCGACCGCTTTTGGCTCAGGTTCGGCCAGTTCGAGTTCGACCGCGGCAGGCTCTTCGAGAACAAATGCGTGCGCACACTTCGGACATTTTCCTTTGCGTCCGAGCAGGCTTCTGTCACGCAACTTCAGTTCACGCCCGCACTTCGGGCAGGGAATGTGGATTTCCATAACGCAACCTGATTCGAGATCGAAGAAGACTTCACGGGAATGCACCCGACAGTGAATCAGTCCGAAAACCCCAAGCTGAATCACCACCACTATGTTAGGACGAGAATGCGAACTTTGCCAACCCAAAGCATTCAGCGATCAGAGATCAGACATACATTTCATTTTCTGCTGATTTTGTTGCAACAGCCCCTCCTCTGGATTCCCCTGGGAGGAGCCCGCTTATGACGAAGATATCTTCCGCTAAACAGCGAAAATGACTACATCTTGCCGTGATTCGTCTCGCGAACCGGTCATCCTGATCACTCCGGACGACGTGCGGTCTTGAAAGCAGAATTCCCATGTCCCAAACGACTGTTACCAACATCGACAAAGCAGCCGTGCTGATTACGTCACTTGGTCCAGGCGCACAGGACAAAGTGCTGGAATTGCTTGGTCCCGATTTCGCCGGGAAGTTGCGACCCGTTTTGACCGCCGTTGCACGTCGAAAGGATTTCGGAATACTGACCGAACAGGTTCTGCAGGAATTCCGTGAGTTACAGGCTGAAGTCCGAGCCTCAGTCAGTGGTTCACCAAATTTGCTGCGATCTCAGGCGGGCGACTCGTCTCCCGCAGATACCGCTCCTGAAACGCAATCAGCCGAAAACTCGGAAAAGCCCTCTGAACAGTCCACCACTGATATTTCGGGAGACAAACCAGAAACCGGCGACACGGTAAAACCAGCAGAAGAAGGTCTTGCTGGCCTCGACGCCCTGATGAGCTTGCCACCCGCCGTCCTGGGAGCAGGACTGAAGCGTGAATCGCCCCGGATGATCGCAACTGTCTTGAAGCAACTCCCCGCCGAAATCAGTGGCAAAGTTCTGGAAGTTCTACCTCCTGAAATCCGCCAGAGCACATTCCTGCTGATGGCGGATACTGTCCAGGTCAACCCCGCGGTCGTACAGCGTGTCATGCAGAAACTGTACGAGGTTTGTCAGACGATTGATCCTGCGGAAGTTGAACAGCAGGATCGCCGCTTAAAATCCCTGATCGGGATCCTGCAGTCGGTCGAACGTGAAGAGCGGATCAGGCTCCTGGAATCACTCACCGAGCGGGATCCGGAACTGGCGACTCAAATCGACAACCTGATGTACGACTTTACCGACGTCATGCGACTGGAAGATCGTTCCATCCAGAAACTGTTGTCGCAGTTGGAACAGAAGGTCGTCGCCATGGCACTGAAAACCGCACCTGAAGATCTGCGTCAAAAGGTTTTAAAGAATCTTTCGGAACGCGTTCGTGCGGCATTGAACGAAGAAATGGAATTGCTTGCCACGGTTCCACCATCCAAGGCCGAAGCTGCTCGTCGCGAGGTCGCCAACGTCATCCGTGCCCAGGACAAGGAAGGGACGCTGGTCTGGCTGGAATAGTCAGGGGATGCGATGATTCTTCATCGTTCTGCCCCCCATCGTTCTGCCAATCGCCCTGCGTTAAAGAGGAGACCTTCGGTCGGGCGTTTCGGCGGGGTCAGGAGACCCGCGCCGAACAGACCCGCATACCAGAATTACTGTTGGCGAATCGCCCACAAGTGCTTGAATGTCCGCAGATAGATCGTTCCATTCGAGATCGCTGGTGAGGCAGACTGGTCTTCGCCCAGATCATTCTCGGCCAGCTTCTTGAATTCGCGACCTGCCTGGATCACGTTCACCTTGCCATCACGTGCGGTGAGATAAATCTTCCCGTCGGCATAAACGGGCGAGGCGCGATGGCGCTGGCGGTGAGTCGCCTGTGTGTAGACTTCTTTTCCGGTCTTGGCTTCCAGCACTGTCAGGTTGCCGTTTTCCATGCAGAGGTAGGCGAGATCGTCGACGACGACAGGGGTCGGGACGTCGGGCGTCTTCTTGAAGGACCAGTAACGTTTGTCGCTGGCATTCGTGATGTCTCCCTTGCCATCAGCCTTGATGGCCAGAATCGGATGTCCCTTCGCGGAAGGAGCGATAATCAAGCCCGGCACGGCGACAGGTGACGCCACAAACCGGAGCGTCGGATCGTAGCGAAGTTCGGGATCGTCACGTCGATTCAAGCCACCGCAGCGCCACAGTTCGTGACCATCTTTCAGGTCATGCGCGATGATGAAATCGGCTCCGTGAGTCAGCAGGAACTTGGTGGCACCATCGCGATACAGCATGGCAGAAGCGTATGAGTGCTCATTTTCGGCTTCAGCATCACTCGGTCGATCGACCTTCCAGACCTGCTTTCCTGTCGCGCCATCTAAGGCAACCACACAGGCTTCGCGAGTCTTGGGATTTCCTTCACCGTGGATCAACTGAAGATAAAGAACGCCGTCTTCCAGTACTGGCGTGGAACTCATTCCAAACTGGATGTTGAACTTGCCATAGCGATCCTGCAGATTTGCTTTCCAGACTTCGTTGCCATCAACGGTATAGCAGGCCAGAACTCCATCCCCCATGAATGTCCAGACATGCTTCCCGTCAGTGACTGGTGATGGGGACGCGGAATTCCCTTCGTCGCCGCGAGCCACCTTGTTTCCGGAAGAAACGGTCTTCTGCCACAGTTGTTTACCCGTGGAATCGATGGCAATTAACAACAGGTCGCCGGCATCATTGACTGAGGTCAAATAGATCCGGTTATCCCAGACCACGGGCGAGGCTCCGGCTGAACCCGGCAGAGCGACTTTCCAGGCGATGTTCTTAGTGGGACTCCATTCGGCCGGAAGATTCTTTTCCCCGGAAATCCCATTTCCACTTGGCCCACGCCATCCCGGCCAGTTTTCCGCTGAAGCGATTCCTGAAAGACAGATAACAGCAAGGGCGAGCAGAGATCGACGTAACGGAAGCTTCATGGCAACGGTTCCTGGCAGGCGGGAAATGCATCAGCAGAAGCTGCTCAGTGTGCCCGGAGTCATCTCGGTCGTCAATCGTGCCGATCAGACAAAAACGTCGCTGTGGCGATGACTCGGTTCTTGATAATTCTCTTGAGAACTCAGTCAACTATTTCAAACTCTATCCTGGTGCTGATGAGTCGGTCTTTCGCTGCCGCTTCCTCGGGGTTTGTTCCTGCGACGTTGACCGAGACTGAGTGTAACAGATTGTAATCTCCTGCGATGGCAGTCTTGAGATACGGATACCAGTGCTGTTGCCCAGGGCGCGGGTTCTCGCCAAGACCGAAGCTCAAGTAGAACGGCCCGAGTGCTTCGCCCGGTTGGAGCGTTTCGTGATAGTGCGGGATATGCCCGAGAAGAGCGACATTTTCGAGATGAAGTCTCTCTCCCTTGGCGTTGAGCAATTCTGGTGTATTTCCGAAGAAGTCGGGAGCTGTGTTAAACTTGACGGGCTTGTCGCTCGTATTACGGAAGAAGACGACCAGCGGCACTCGTTCACCATTCCGGAACGATCGCTGCGGCTTCGTCAAAGCAATCCCGTATTGCAGGCCGAGTCTTGGTTCCCCCCACGATGGTTTGAACTTATCAATGAACTCGGCAGCCACCTTTCCGACGTAATGGCCGTTCTCTTCGACGCGATCCTGTCGTGAATGAGGTCCAGGGCCTGCAGGTTGTTCGACGTTAGCCGCATCGGAATTCAAAGACCAGACCGAAAGTGCCTGCTGCATATCAGAGAATGCAACGGTCAATTGCTGGCTGTCATCCGAGAACGCAGCATCGTTCGCTTCGGTGGAAAGTTCGAAAAGTCTTGCCCCTGTTCGTGTGGACCAGATCGGTAAGACATAGCGGTGTTTACCCTCCTGAAACTCCTCCTGAGTCCCAAGCCGCGCAAGCAACTCACTGTCATTTGAAAAGACCAGCCGGGGACTCGCGCTGCTGCTGTAGCGACACGGTCCTTCAAGGCGTCGCAGAAGCGTTCCCGAAACCGCGTCGATCAACTTCACACCAAGGATATCACCCAATGCAAGTTGCTTTCCATCCGGTGAAAACTGAACGCTCCAGACATAGTTGGCATATTGATTAGGCGGTGGTCGCTGCGCGTTTACTTGCTGGTTTGCGGCATGCTCGCCTGAGTTGTCATTAGGAATCGACCGGATCAACTGAGCCGTACTCGTGTCCCAGATCTTCGCTCCGTTGCCGTTGGTGGTGACGAGTCGCTTCCCATCAGATGACAGATCAATGGCCTTCAAGTCTGTCGCCCCCTTGTCGACCACTGTTTGCAAGACGTTGCCAGTGATGCCGTCCCAGACAATCACATGCGCGTCATATGACAGTGTTAATCGTCCTGGTAGTGCCCGATGGCCGACAATCACCGAGAGATCGGGAGTGCAATCCAGCTTGTCGATGACACAGTCATAGATCCCTTCCTTCGCTTTGAACGGAAGTTGCTTGAGCAACTTCCCCGTCACCGCGTCCCAGATGCCAACATAGGCATCTGTCGCTCCGATGACTCGCTTACGATCCCCCGAGAACTTCATTGTCCCTTCGCGAAACGGTCGCCCATGTTTGTCGGCATAAAGCTTGATCTCACTGATCAGCTTCATGCCAATAACATCCCAGCGCCGAATTGTAATGAAACTCTGATTCGACGCGGTCACCAGTTCCCTGCCGCTGTTATCAAACTCGACGGTCTGCATAATCCAATGATCTGATAACAGCACTGCGGGTTTTGTTCTCACACGTGGCACGTCTCCCTTTGGTGCCTTACTTCGCACTTGCTGCACGCGACGGAACTTGAAGTTCTGTACGACACGCTTCTGTCCGAGTTTTCCCGGTAACGAGATCTCGCCCTTCGGCTCGATCAACTCGTAGCCCGGCATTGTCCAGGCTCCGAATTTGCTCTGTTCCGTCTTCTCACTGATCCAGCGCCGCAGGTAGCCCTCATTGTCGGTGAGGTTTTTCTGTTCCTTTGTCGCGGCAGTGTGGTACGTGAATTTCGTTCCAATATTCTCTGCGTAGATCGGATGTGCCCAGTCTTCGCCCGCAGCGACCTCTTCGTAAAACTCGACGCCGGGAATTCCCTTGCCGGTCTCGAGATCTATCGCCCGCAACACGAGTTCGATGGCAGGCTCCAGAGTGAAGGTGATACGTGCTGGCCGATCCTTTGCAGCCGGTTCAAAACCACTCTCGCGGCGTTTGCCATCGAGCCACTTCTCGACTTCTGTTTCAGTGACTCGAACATTGAGTGATCGTGACAGCCCCTGTCCGTCACCTGTCCAGAACTTTTCGAACGTCAGATAGGGCCTTTCCTGTTCAGATGAAAGATGCAGGTAATAGAAACCCACCGGCAGGCTCGCCCGAATCGAACCCGCGTCATCCGTTGTGAATGTCCCGAACGATTTTCGATCACTCCCATGTCCGCTGGTGAACTCGACGTTCACTTTCGGAAGTGGCTCGTTCTTCGGACCTCCGACGAACCGAACCTCCATGGCGTGCCGCTTTTCTTCGCCGCGCACTCTTTGGATGCCGATACAATTTCCGACCTTGTCGAACGTCACAATCAGCGTATGTTCATCACCCGTCGAGACGTGGTAGCGTCCAGCGACCCCATCGACATTGCGAGCCGTCTTGATGCCCTGTTTCGTGACAATCTCTAGAAACTGCGCCTCGGTCATCCTGAGCGACAGACCGTGCAAATTCGGGTATGGCTTCAGAAATTCGAGATCCGCTTTTAGTGCGAGTCCTGCGGTGAAGACCTCAAGGATTGGCTGTGAAAGTATTTCACCAGCCTTCAAATCGGTGATGACGGTCTCCCGTACGGCCGCTGGATCTGTAAAGTCGTAGCGTCGAATTGATCTTTGCTGATCGGCGTCTGTTTGAGCAATCCACAGCACGGTACCGCCGCGCATCCAGGCTGCGATCCAGGTGTCATAGCCGTCCGGTAATGGAACAGGATGAGATTCACGTGGCGCGGGCTTTGTCGCGTCGGTCGGTGCGAAATCGAGGCGGGCTTCATTCACGATCCGCTCGCCGATTGGTCGGCGAGTGACGACGAACGCTGTATTTCCGCCGAGAGGATATTGCCCTGGGCCTTTCGCGGTGCGCGGCTTCTTTGCGGCATCGGGATCGACAGGAAGGACTTTGAATTTCGTCGGACCTGATGTGAGCATGCCGCTGAAGGTCTCGAAACCAGTTCGCTCAGCAAGTCGCTTCGCCAGAGCCTCGAACGCACCTGGAGTTGTGTCACTCTTGAACTCAGCGAACTCTTCATTCGTCGGTGCGTTACCGAAGAGATCACGCACGGCGTGTTCAAGTAAAAGACCTCGCTCGTTGACATCAGCGGGCAGCGGAGCATCAAGGCTCAGTCGATCTTTGATGAACTTCAGCCACCATGATTTCGGTGTGGTCGGCGCTTCATCGTCGGCCAGCTGAGCAGACTCGCGGCCATCGCCATCAATAGCCGCGGGTGTAAACGTTACGTCGTCGCCTACTTTCGCTTCGATCCATGAACCGACTCGAACTTCTGATCGCGCTTCGCGCCAGTCTTCATCGTCCTTGTTCGGCCCGACTCCGATGCCCGCTCCGATCACTTCAATGAACTCACCCGGTGCGAGGCGGCAGGCAATCGTTCGCGGAATCGTCGTCCACGAGGTCGAGTTAATGTTGATCGCTTGTCCCAGTGCATCATGGGCTTTGTGTTCGCCCGACTGATTCCAGGTCAGTGCTCGAAACAC
>CAZSTW010000086.1:0-24666 GCA_964609845.1 uncultured Planctomycetaceae bacterium
CGAATTTGGTTCTGTCACCAGAAACATCCGACCGCTTTTGGGCATTCAGGGGAGTGGACGACTATGGGGTTCTTGAAACGATTCTTCAAGAACACGTATCGCGATGGCGAGCCAAAACATGGTGGCAGCAGCTTCGAAAACTTAACCGAAGAGCAGCTGGAAACCCACCTGAAGATCGCCCGATACGGTTCGTTTACACTGACGGACGCCGTCCGTCCGTCATATGACCTGCAGGTCGTCCCCCAGGCGGGCTACCGTCACGACTCATATCACGATCGCGAAACGGGAATCAAGATTCCGGTCATTATGGCATCGGCCAGCCGGGAAGTGTTGACCGACCTGTTCTTTGATCTGCTCGATCCGCTGGGCAATGCCGTCGATATCGTGCTGGAAACCAGCCACGAACGTCGCGGTGGACATGAAGATCTGTACCGTGAAGATATCGATCTGCCTGTGCTGAAAAGCATGCTCTACGACTTCGAAGACCTGCTGCTCAATGATGGCTGCAGCGGCCTGGCAGTTCTGAATCCCAATATTCCCATGGAAGTCCAGTTTGATGAACACAAACTGATTATCCTGTACGGACATGAACTGGTCGAGTTTGAAGACATCCTGGACGACTACGGCCTGGCTTGTCGCGAAGATATCAAGTTCATCACCGAAGCTGAGCATGTTCATTCATCGACCGAAGAGTTCGCTCGAACGTTCGAACAGATGAAATACCGTCTCGGCATCGACGAAGACTGATACCGAGTTTCATACAAAACCACGCGGCAGGCTGCCGCGTTCACGGAAGACGGATCTTCGGATGCCTCTACCGCGAAGACCACAATCGGCTGTGGCCTTCGCACCCGCCCCTCGCACGCCGGCGCACCCCCGCGCTGAGTCTGGAGACCATCGTGCGCCTGTATCTGACTTTTGTGCTGCTTGCCTTCGGTGGCGTTGCCTATCTCTGGAACAGCCATCCCGTTTCTCCGGCTGCCGAATCCACGGCCGATACGGATCATCATCTGTTCGACTGGCAACAGGCGGGCGATCCGCTGAACGCCATCGCCCGTGATGCCTCTGCGGCATTGGACGAAGCTCCACTGGTCGTACGCGACACCATTAACACCACGCGAACGGAAATCACGACCGTCCTCGATGAATTCGTCCGAGTGAACGGAACCACGGGCGCGACACCTGCCCCGACGGATGACATCGTTGCACAGTCTACGCTTTCCGAGCCTGGGGTTTCTGAGCCGATTCCGTTCGCCTCGAGTGAATCGGCCGACATTGAGCCGACTGATGCCGCTACGCGTACTGGGGAACAGTCGCTGGAAGCGACACCAGGCGAACCGAAATCTGCCAATGGCAAACCCGCAATCAATGAAGCGACTCTTGTGACCAAAAAGCCGGGCACAAAAACGGCGACACCAAAACCTCGCGAACCAGTCACTGCCAGTAAGCCCTCCACAGAGACTCGGCCAAAGTCCGAGTTGTTGCCGAGCGGAAAATCCTCAGAGAAAGCGGCTCCGATTGTCGATTCCGGCTGGAAGGTTGTTGCGAAGAGCACCAGTGGAATGCCGATGCATACCCGTCAGTTTGGACGACAGGGGCCGAAGACAATGATCGTCGCTGGCCTGGACGGTCGTGATTTGGTGGGATCTGGTTGGAACGACGAACTTGCCGAAGCATTGTCCCAGAAGAAAGATCTGCTGCAGTCGAACGAGATCCTGGTCTTCCGCGCCGGGAACCCCGATGGTTTAACGAACCGGTCGCCGGTCAATCCTCGCTCGGTCATGATCAATCGGAATTTCCCAGGGCGACGGTTTCGACGTCTTCCAGATCGATCCTCCGGAACGGGACCGTCCAGCGAAGTGGAAACTCAGGCGATCGTGGATTCGTTATCGACATTTCGGCCACAGCGACTGATCCACCTGACGTCAACCACCGGTCCGTCGACTATCGTCTACAATCGCGCTGCAAAAGATCAGGCAATTGATCTGGAACAGCGGTTCCAATGGAAAGCGATCCCATTCGATGGCGATCAGATGCCAGGCTCGCTGGAAGACTATGCGGATGGAACACTGGACATTGCAGTACTGACGTTGCGACTGAATTCGGGACCCGATTGGCAACAGGCCTGGCAGAAGCATCTGTCAGGTGTACTGTCGGCGATTCAAGGCAAGACGCCGCTCCTTTCTGTTTCGAATGGGCCACAAACGAAGCCCGAACGAAATGGATCGCCCGTACGATTGGACGAAGAACCAGCACCCGTCAAGAAATCGCAGCGCGGGTACGAGGAACTTCCTCCTCCTCCACGGTAAGCGATTGCGGTAGACTTTGGCGATGGCCACCGACGATTCCCACCGCCGACGAATTGGAAGCTACTACACACCGGACTGGATCGCACGCTGGATGGTCTCCAGTGTGCTCCCCGACCGATTCGTTCATCTTCGACCGTCGGTCGCAATCCTTGATCCTGCCTGCGGCGATGGTGCGTTTATCGTGCCACTGCTGAATCGACTGGCCGAGCAGTTGTGCGTGACCAACGATTCGCTCGCCCGCCTTTCGATTGTTCGCGATCACGTCTACGGCGTCGATTCAGACCCTGAGGCAATTCATCGCGTTCGACAGCGCGTTTCCGAGTGGATTGGCTCCCTTGCTTCATCACAGGACGTCGAACGAGTGCTTGCCAGTCATTTTCCCTGCGGTGATGCGCTGCTTGGCAATGACTGGACGAACTCGGAACATCTCCCCACGGTCCACGATCGCCAGGCAATTGACTGGGGAGAGTCGTTTCCGTCCGTTGCCGCGGCGGGAGGATTCGATCTGATCATTGGGAATCCTCCCTATCGGCGTGAACGAGATTCAAAATCGGACTTTGATCGAATCGCCGCTTCAACACTGGGACAGTGGCGTGAACCACGGATGGACCTGTGGCACTACTTCCTGCATCGTGGACTGGATCTGCTCAAGCCGGGTGGAAGACTGGCGTTTATCGTAAACAGCTACTGGATCAGCGCGACGAGTGCCAAACGTCTGCGAGAGCGTGTCGCCAGCGAAACAACTCTGGAAGAAATCATGATGCTTGGAGCAGCCCCGTTGTTTCAGGGTGTTTCTGGCCAGCACATGATCTTTCGACTCTGCAAACAGATCGAGCCAGAGACCGCGTGCCGGGTTCACGATCTTTCCAGCCTCAGTCAGGATCAGATCAAGCATTCCCTTTCGCACGAAGTTGTTGAGCCGAGCACAATTCCCCAATCTGAACTTTGGCAGGGGAATCAGCGTCAACTTCAAATCAGTGCGTCGCACCCCCAGGCCACCGGACCACTCCTGGGAGATTTCTATGAAGTGAGGCAGGGGATTGCTGAGAATCCGCCGTTTGTGACCAGAAAGGCCGCACTGGAACTCGGGGACGCCCAATTGGCTGGACGCGGAGTGTTTGTGCTGACCGACCACGAAGTGGATCGTTTACAACTGAATGACGATGAACGAGCCTTACTGCGTCCGTATTACGCATTGTCAGCGATTGAGCGATTTCAGGTGGCAGCGAAGCCAACTCATCAACTGCTCTATCTGACCCGGCAGACAGCTCCATCGCTGGAACAACTTCCCCAACTGGCTCGTCATCTGGAGCCGTTCAGGGCAATCCTGAATCTACGCCGCGAAGTCCGGTCAGGACAGATCGCCTGGTGGCATCTGCACTGGCCGCGCGAGGAGCGATTATTTACTTCGCCTCGAATCTTGTCCCTGCAAATGGGTGCAACTCCCCGGTTTGCTTATGCCGAGCAACCAACCTACATCGGTTTCTCGATGCATGTGATTACCTCTCCAGCGACTCAGAAGGTTCAGCCAAGTCCCTCGCTCCCCGCGCTGACTGCAATCTTGAATTCGTCACGGGCACAGCGATGGTTCGAGTCGCATGCCAAGCACAGAGGTGCTCATCTGGATATCAGCGGAACGATCCTGAAACAGTTCCCATTGCCCGCGCATTCGCAACCAAACATTGAAAACGACCTGATACGACTGACGCAATCCTGGCCGATAGAACCCGATGCGGAAGCTGAATTGCAATTGAACCAGCTTGTGGATCGTTGGTACGGATTTTCCACATGATTTGTTGTGGATGCTATCAGGTCTTGTCCCACGGCTGTCGATAAGGTCGAGACAGCATTGCCGCAGCTTCGTTATCACCAACGATCGTTTCCTTGGCGGGATCCCACTCAATCTTGCGGCCGAGACGAGCGACAATGTTGCCCAGGTGACAGACCGTGGCAGACCGATGACCGATCTCGACATCACAAATCGGCAGCTTGCGGGTACGAATGCATTCCAGGAAGTTGGCGTGGTGATTGGGGCTCTTGTAAAGGTGGACATCGTTCTCGCCGAGGGGTTGCTCCAGTATCTCGGCGGGATTGCTGCTGATGCGGCCTCGGTCAACGCTGATCCGTCCTTTATCTCCAATAAATGTTACGGCCCCCTTGATGTCAGGCTGGTCCTGTCCGAGTGTCAGTTTGACGCCGTTGGCATAGGTATAGACAAGCCGACAGGCAGATGTGACTTCGAAGTACTTCTCGGGATGGAATTCTGCTGTCCCCTCGACAGAAACCGGTCCCGAATCATCCATCCCCAGACCCCATTGAGCGATATCCAGATGATGAGCCCCGAAGTTTGTCATCTGTCCCCCGGAATAATCCCAGAAGAACCGGAAGCTGTAGTGGACTCGTTTCTGGTTGTACGGGCGCTGTGGTGCCGGGCCCAGCCACAGGTCATAGTCCAACGCGGCGGGTGGATCAGAATCTGGAACCGGCTTTCCAGAGAAATTGCACTTGGGAATCGCCACATGGACTTCGCGGATCGTCCCCAGCTTGCCGGAGCGAACCAGTTCACAGGCCTTGCGAAACCGGTCGTCAGATCGTTGTTGTGATCCCGTTTGAACGATTCTGTTGTTCTTCCGGGCGGCATTGACCATCCGGCGACCTTCGGCAACGGTCAGCGATAACGGCTTTTCACAATAAACATCCTTGCCAGCCTGGCAGGCGTGGATTGTCGTCAGGCCATGCCAATGATCCGGGGTCGAGATCACGACCGCATCGATGTCTTTTCGCTCAAGGAATTTCCGGTAGTCACGAACCCCTTCCGTCTGATGTCCCTTGTCGGTCAGATGCTTCACGGCTTTCGCAAGATGATCGCTGTCAACGTCACACAGGACTGCCGGGGTGACTCCCTTTCCCAGAAATGCGTTCAGGTTGCCCATCCCTTGCCCACCCAGGCCGATATGAGCGGTCACAATTCGTTCGTTCGCGCCAAACACGGTCGAAGGAACGATATACGGAGCAGCAAACAACGTTGAGGCCGCCAGAAACGAACGTCGATTCAGCCGTTGCTGTGACAAATCGTGGGCAAAGATCGGCGCAGTCTTCATGGATGTCGATTCCTCAACAAGGTGATAGTCGCGGTTTGCTCGGCAAAATCACGGTTTCGCGGTGGCGATGGTTCTCTCAACTACGGACTTCCGAATTCTACACGGCGAACGTGTGAATCTGAATCCTGTAACAATGGGATGGACAGAAATACAGCGGCTAATCATGCTCTTCCGCGCCGCTCCTTTTCTCCCATTGAAATGATTGCGATTTTTGAAATGCCCTGGACTCCTCGCCGTAGCGTCATCGTGCTGATTATTGTCTCAACGATCATCAGGCTCTGCTGGGCAGCCGGGATGGAACTGGGTAACGACGAAGCCTATCACTATCTGTATACAGTTTATCCCGATTGGAGTTACTTCGATCATCCTCCCATGCTGATGTGGATCGCCACGGCGGGACGAACTCTGTGCGGAGGTTGGCTCAGTACCTTGTCGTTGCGACTCGGGTTTGTGCTGATGTTTGCAGCAAGTACCTGGGTCCTGTTCGACTGGGTCCGCCGCTGGTTTGGAGACTGGTCAGGTTTCTATGCCGCTCTGGCGATGAATCTGACTCCGTACTACGCAGCGGCCGCGGGCGCCTTCATTCTGCCGGATGGACCGTTTCTGTTTTTCGCACTGCTGACACTGCGAGCCCTCACATCCGCCTTGTTTGAGCCCTCAACCGATGGCGTCCAGTTACGTGTGACCAGTGATCCCTCGGGAGCGACGGCCTTGCGGGCCTGGATCGGCGTCGGCCTCGCTTGTGCCGGTGCAATGGCCAGCAAATATCACGGAGTATTGTTGCCCATTTCCACGGTGGCCTATGTCATCCTTACTCCTCAAGCCTGGAGAGTCCTGAAAACACCGGGGCCCTATCTGGCGGCGATTCTGGGAGCTGCTGGATTGACTCCAGTATTGATCTGGAATTCCCAGCATCACTGGGCATCCGTTGCCTTTCAGGGAGGTCGAGCACTCGGTGCGCAATTCAATCCTGAGGGACTGGCGGTGATGGTGTTTGGACCGATTGGTTATCTGTTTCCGTGGATCTGGTTTCCCGCGGTCGCCGCTCTCGTTACGCGATTGAGTCGATACCGCGACCTGAAAGGGATTGATCGCTTTCTTGTCTGCCAATCACTTGTGCCGCTGGGACTTTTCTTGTGTGTCTCGTGCGTGCGACCCATTCTGCCGCATTGGCCGCTGATCGCATTTGTTTCGCTCTTTCCCTTCGTGGGAGCTCAATGGTCAGCAAACGCCACCCGCGATCCTCGACTCGTCCAACGCTGGGTGATCTTCATGTCAGTGGCCGTCTTGATGCTCGCAGGGCTATTTGCGGCTCAAGCTCGTTTTGGCGTGATCGACTTCCCCTTCAGTAAAGATCCTGCCCGGGAAATCAGCGGATGGGGATCGATCGGTCGGGAACTGGAATCGCGACACCTGCTCGATTCGCCCGACACATTCCTGATTACAAGTCATTGGTATGAGAGCGGTCAACTGGCCTTCAGCGTACGCAATCGAGTCCCAGTTGTCTGTTACAATCAGGGGGATGCCCGAGGCTTCGCCTACTGGAGTCGTCCAGACGACTGGATTGGCAAGAATGGGCTGCTCGTTACAGTTGAAGAAACGCCAAATCTGGACGTTTATCGTCCTTATTTTCGCAGCATCGAACTGGTCGACACGTTTCAGATGACTCGCTCTGGCAAGCCATTTCGTCCGGTTCAGGTGCATCTTTGTAAAGACCAGTTGCGACCGTTTCCGTTTACGTATGACCACAGAGCCACAGATCGGATGCCCAACTGAAAGGCGTCTCTGCTGATCGCAGATCAAACGGAGATCGTCCGACGAAACAGCTCTGTCATTTCTGGCGATGCTCAGTTCATGTTTGCATGGTTTGTGAGCTGAACTACTTTGCCATCAGGTCCAGAAGCGCGGCCGCCATCGTGGTCACTCCGGTTGTAATCGCTTCTTTGGCGTCTGGATAATAGAACGGCGAATGCAGCGAGGGTGGCGACTTGCCGTCTTTTTTCATTTCTGCCAGTCGTTCCGCATTCACCGATCCAAGGCGGAACATGAAAATGGGGACTCCGGCGAGGCCGTATTCCGAAAAGTCTTCGCCCCCCATGGACGGTTCCGAGGGGATCACGTTCTTGTCTCCCAGCACACGTTTGAAGACTGGAACGACTCGTTCAACCAGCGCTTCGTCGTTACGAGTCGCCGGTGTCGCGTCCGAGAATTCGATAATCGGTTCTGGAGCATTCGCACTGATCGCCGCTGCTTTTGCCTTGCGTTTAATGCCATCCAGCATTCTCGCGCGAATTTCGGGGCCATAGCTGCGGACTGTCAGTTGCAGACGACAACTGTCGCTGATGATGTTGTGCTTGGTGCCACCATGAATTGAGCCGACTGTGATCACGGCAGGCTCAAAAGGGGAATTCTCGCGGCTGATCAGCGACTGCAGATCCACAATCAAATGTGCGGCCTGAACGATGGGATCGATCGTTGTGTGTGGGAAGGCACCATGGCCCCCCTTCCCCTTCATCACGATGTCAACACTGTCGACGTTCGCCAGGATGTACCCGGCGCGGTATCCGACCTGGCCGGTTGGCAAGGAAGCATCGACATGTAGCGCCAAAGCGTACTTGGGGCGTGGAAACCGTGTGAACAAACCATCTTTCAACATCGCCTGGGCGCCGTTGCCAACTTCCTCGGCCGGTTGACCAACAAACATGACTGTCCCGCGCCAGCTCTCCTTGTGAGTTGCCAGGTACCGGGCGACACCAATCTGGCACGTGATATGAATGTCGTGACCACAGGCATGCATCACTCCGACGTCATTCCCTTTCGGGTCTTTCGCAATGACCTTCGAAGCGAAGGGAAGCCCGGTTGCTTCGACGACGGGAAGTGCGTCCAGATCTGTACGAATCATCATTACGGGACCGTCACCATTCTTCAGCAGACCGACAACCCCCATCTGACCGACGCCCGTGGTGACTTCAATCCCCAGTGACTTCAATTCTGCTGCCAGTTTCGCGGCAGTCCGTTCTTCACGGAATGACAATTCGGGGTTGGAATGAAAATCCTTGTAGACTTCCAGCAGCTGATTCACATGCTGCTTCGACCAGTCGGCTGGGGTTTCCGCCGATTGAAGCACGGGAGAGAAGGAAAAAAGCAATGTAATCAGGGCTGCGAAATGGATACGCATGGAGTTCTTCCCGCAGAAAAGTAGAAAGGGAGGCCCCTGCAAATATCCCGAAACCGCAGAGAAAACGCGAGCCAGATATTGGCGTGCCGCTGCGCAGATGCCTTGTTTGCTGGGCTGTCAGCACAACTCTGGCTATGGGAAATCTTGATCTGTAGAAATACGTTGGCGTCCGGTTCGAGAGATTCCAAACCGGACGCCACGAATTCACCCAGGTTTTCATCGCCCGTTTCATCAATACGGACGTGGTCGAACTCGCCCTTGAACGCGTCCGGGCAAACCCATGATTCTCAGGAACCCTTCCGCATCGGTCTGATTATACGATCCACCCGCTTCCATACTGGCGATCTTGTCGTCGTACAGGCTGTTCGGGCTGGTCCGGCTGCAGACCATGATATTGCCCTTGTACAGGCCGAGTTTCACTTCCCCGGTGACAACAGACTGAGCCTGCTTGTTGAACGCCATCAGGGCATCCATCTTGGCGGTGTACCAGAAGCCGTAATAGACCATCTCGGCGATTTCCGGTGACAGCCTGTCTCGCAAATGCAGCAGATCGCGATCAAGAGTCAGTTGCTCGACATATCGGTGTGCTTCGTAGAGCAGGGTCATGCCGGGAGCCTCGTAGACACCACGGCTTTTCATTCCGACAAACCGGTTTTCGATCATATCCAACCGGCCGACACCATTGCGTCCACCAATCTGGTTGAGCCCCAGGACCATCTGCAGGGCACTCACTTTTGTGCCATTCAGAGTTGTGGGAACGCCGTGCTCAAAGCCGATCGTGACGTATTCGATCTTGTCAGGAGCCTGTTGCGGTGAGACCGTCATCCCGAATTCTGGAACTTCGACGCCAGTGACCTTGGGATCTTCCAGGACACCCGCTTCGTAGCTGATGTGCAGACAGTTTTCATCCGAGCTGTACGGCTTGGAGACCGATGCCTTAACCGGGATGTTCTTCTCGGCGCAGTAGGCAATCATCTCGGTCCGACCGGGGAACAGGGCTCGGTACTTTTCGATACGCCAAGGGGCGATGATCTTGACGCCAGGTTCAAGTGCTTCCGCAGCGAGTTGAAAACGGCACTGATCGTTTCCTTTGCCGGTTGCTCCGTGAGCATATGCGTCGGCACCGACTTCGCGAGCCACCTGCAGGCAGATCTTTGAGATCAACGGGCGGGCGATCGAGGTCCCCAGCAGGTAGACACCTTCATAGCGGGCCTGCCACTGCATGACGGGGAACGCAAAATCGCGGCAGAGCTCTTCCTGGACATCCACAATCCGCGCTGACTTCGCACCGCAGGTATGAGCCTTCTTCAGAATGGCTTCGCGATCTTCACAGGGTTGGCCAAGATCGACGTAAACGCAATGGACGTCATAACCTTCGTCTTGCAGCCAGCCAAGAATGACCGAGGTGTCCAGACCGCCGGAATAGGCGAGAACGCAACTGGGCATGAACAGATTCCAATCCACAATCGAACAAACCGGACTAACGGACCGGCCGAATCAAAATGCACCTCGATGGTACAATATCGCCAAACCGGAACACGGCCAGCGATTATACCGGAGCCGCGCCCGTAAGGAAGCGGAGCGGACAGTTGGCCCTGCGCGGGTAGCCGAACTCGTGAGAATTCGAAGATGGTTAAAAACTTCTGAATTCTCACGAATTCAGCTACGAACATCGTCACCCGCGTTGGGTGGCACTGGTGGGCCAGTGTATTGATGACTTGCCACCCTTGCTCAACCGATCGTCCCTGAACACCGCATGCAGCAATAGCTCAACCCTCGTCAGACGGGGATCTTACGTGATTTTTCCAATGGATTCGTGATCCAATCCTAACCACATGGGAGAAGAGAAGGCGGTCTCGAAACCCGCATTGACTTAACTTCGTTCCCCGACGATGATTCCAGCCGGTGGGAAAGGAATCCCCACAGCAGACCTGACGAGAATCAGCAGTCGAATCATCCGCCAGCGGCGGGCCAGGGACGGCGAACGCAATGTCGTACGAATTGATTGATGAAATGGAACGGCTGGGGACCCCTCGCATTCTTGTCCTGGGGGACCTGATCCTTGATCGCTATGTCTGGGGCGATGCTGAGCGTATCAGCCAGGAAGCTCCTGTCATCCTGCTGCGCGAAGACAAGCAGGAAACGCGACTGGGCGGCGCGGCCAACGTTGCAAACATGCTGCGCGGTCTCGAAGCCGAAGTCACTCTGGCCGGTGTCGTTGGAAACGATCCCGATGGCCGGATGGTCGCCAGTGAACTGGCTCGGGCTGGCGTCGATTGTTCAGCACTCGTCGCCGACGATGATCGCCCGACGACCTGCAAAGTCCGCTTTATGGGGCGAGCTCAGCATCGACATCCCCATCAGATGCTGCGAGTTGATCGCGAAGTCCGGCACCCCATCGCCAGTGACATCGCCCAGAAACTGCTGGCAGCGATGCTGCCTCGATTGCATGAATTCCAGGCCGTGTTGATTTCGGACTATGCCAAGGGTGTCTGCACAAAGGAAGTCGTGCAGCCGCTGATCGTGGCAGCCCGTGCGGCGGGACTACCCGTAATTGTCGATCCTGCTGCTGGCGGTGACTACAACCTTTATCGTGGAGCGACCGGCGTCACACCGAATCGATCCGAAACGTTCAAGGCGACGGGTATCGAAATTCGTTCGATTGACGCCGCGTACAAAGCCGGAAATCTGCTTGTTGAAAAGTTCGGCCTCGACATGGCTTTCGTGACGCTTGATCGCGACGGGATCGTGCTGGCTCGTGAGAACGATGAGCCCGTGCACCTGCCAACGCGGATTCGCGAGGTCTACGATGTGACCGGTGCAGGTGATATGGTGCTGGCCATGTTCGGCCTGGGGATGGCAGCAGGAATTGAACCGACGCGATTGTGCCGCCTTGCCAACGTTGCCGGAGGACTGGAAGTCGAACAGGTTGGTGTGGTCCGCATCAGCCGTAAAGAAATCCTGACCGATCTGCTGCATGGCAGTCGCCGTTCGCAGGGGAAAGTTTGTTCTGTAGAAGAACTGACTCGACACGTTTCTGCCCGACGCAAGGCAGGTCAGAAAGTCGTCCTGACCAATGGATGCTTTGACCTGCTGCATGTCGGCCATGTCTCATACTTGAAAGAAGCGGCCCGCGAAGGGGATTGCCTGATCGTCGCCATCAACAGTGATGACAGCGTCCGTCGCCTGAACAAGGCACCGGATCGTCCGATCTTTGACCAGCAGTACCGTGCCGAAATGCTGGCCGGGCTGGAATCCGTGGACTACGTTGTCATCTTCGGCGAAGAGACTCCTCATGCCATTCTGCGAGCGCTCCAACCCGACGTTCTCGTCAAAGGGGGGACTTATCGCGACGATGAAATCGTCGGACGCGAAGTCGTGCTCGAATATGGTGGACGTGTCAAAGCCATGGGAATGACTCCTGGAGTTTCCACCACAGAAATCGTCCGACGATTGCGTGAGACTGAAACTCAGTCGATTGCAATTCCCATCCCGATTCCTCAACCAGAACGTCGAGCCGCCTGATACATGCCACAGGGGCTTCAACTGCATGCCTATCGTTCGACATCCACCAGAAACACTGCGAACCAGAAGTATGAGAATCGGGGTCTTTCTGCCGAACTGGATTGGTGATGTCGCCATGGCAACACCGGCGCTGCGGGCTGTTCGAGATCAGTTCCCGGATGCCGAAATCGTTGGAATCATGCGGCCGTATGTCGCGGATGTCCTGGCAGGAACGGGGTTGCTCGACCGGACAATGTTCTACAATCCGCGCGGCAGCGATACGTCTCAGAAGGGATCGACATTCGTGCGCGCACTGCGGGCCGAGCGTTTTGATACCGCCCTGCTGCTGACGAATTCCTTGAGGACTGCATGGCTGAGCTGGCTGTCGGGAGCGCCGCGGCGAGTCGGGTTTGCTCGCGATCTGCGCAGCTGGTTGCTGACAGACCGGATCGCGCCGAAGTCACGACGCGTCCCCAATCCGGTGATGGATGAATACCTGCGACTGGCAGAACGACTTGGCTGTCGGATCACGTCATCACGCCAGATTGAACTGGCTGTTCAATCGGCGGACGAAGAACGCCTGGAAGAGTTCTGGAGCCAGGTTGAAACGCCGGCCAACAAGGCTGCCTTGCGCTGGCTGCGACGCAGTTACGTCTGCATCAATACGGGTGGAGCATTCGGTGGGGCCAAGAACTGGCCGAAAGAGTACTTCGCAGAACTGGCCTGCCGTATCGTCGAAGAATTGGGCCACGGTGTCCTGGTCGTTTGCGGCCCCTCCGAACGCGAGGATGCTAGCTGGATCGCTGCGGCTGCCGATAACCCCGCTGTGGTCAGTCTGGCCGATGCCAGGCTCAGTATTGGCCTGACGAAGGCTGCAATTCGCGGAGCGGAACTGCTGGTCACCACGGATTCAGGCCCGAGACATTTCGCGGCTGCGTTTGGCGTCCCCGTGGTGACCCTTTACGGTCCGACGCACATCGCCTGGAGCGAAACACATTACGCCAAGGCCGAGCACCTGCAACTGAAACTCGACTGTGGTCCCTGCCAGCAGCGCGAATGTCCGCTGAAACATCATCGCTGCATGCGCGACCTGTCGGTCAATACGGTATTTGACGCGGTGCAGAGACAATTGAGTCCTCAGC
The DNA here is from genome assembly GCA_964609845.1 of uncultured Planctomycetaceae bacterium. Taxonomy (GTDB): domain Bacteria; phylum Planctomycetota; class Planctomycetia; order Planctomycetales; family Planctomycetaceae; genus Schlesneria. The sequence goes on from CAZSTW010000086.1 coordinate 13,235, forward strand.
ACATCCGCGTCGCCTGAAACGATATTTCCTACTTCCTCAATCGTGACAAAATGCATATCGCCATCGTTCGTCGCCATTGTTCACTGAAGAAAGGTGGAGCCGAGCGGTACTGCGTCAACTTGTTCCGAGGACTGCAGAAGCTGGGACACCGTGTGACAATCGTCGGTGAAGCGATTGACGATGAACTGAAGGACGAAGTCGAATTCCTGCCGGTGCCGGTTCTTAAGCTGAATTCCTGGACTAAGAACAAATCGTTCTTTGTGAATACCGGCCAGGTTCTGCGAAAGCACAATTTCGACATCGTTCACGGACTGTCACGCGTTGATGGTCTGGATACGTTTCGCCTGACGGAACGATTGCAGATTCACTGGGTCAACATGTACTACCGCAACCCGGTGACTCGCTGGCTGCAACATATGAACCCGCGACATCGCCTGGTCTTTGAACTGGAACGAAAGATTTTCGGACCCGGTGGCGTGCGAAAGGTGATCGTACAATCACAACTCGATGCTCGCCTGTTGCGAGAATATTTTGGCGTTGATGAATCACGGATCTGCCAGATCATCAATGGTGTCGATACCAATGTCTTCCATCCGGGTGTTCGCGCGGATCGCGACGCGCTGCGTGAGGAATGGAAGATCGGCCGAGATGATCCACTGCTGGTGTTTGCGTCCATGGATTTCCGTGGCAAGGGGCTGGATTCGGTCCTGGATGCCATGGCCCGGATGAAGCACCGAGAAACGCGACTGATCGTTGTCGGACAGGGCTCAGTCGGTAACTTTGAACGTCGCGCCAAGTCACTCGGGATAAAGCGTCGCGTTACTTTTGCCGGTCGTCAGTCGGCCATCCAGCGGTTCTATGGTGCAGCCGACTTGTTTGTCCTGCCGACAATCTACGAACCCTTTCCGAACGTCAATCTGGAAGCCATGGCATGTGGTACCCCGGTGATCACTACGGCGACTGCCGGTGGCGCCGAAATTATCCGTGAAGAAGCGAACGGCTACCTGATTCCCGATGCCTGGGCGATTGATGACCTGGCAGAACGAATGGATCATCATCTGAGCCTGTCTGATGCCCGCAAGCAATCCATGTTTGACGCCTGCTGGGAAACGGCATCGCGTTTGAGGATCGTCGACAATGCCCAGAAAGTTGCATCGATGTTCGAAAGTGTCGTTCGCAGCAAAGCTGCAGCGTAAACCTTGTCGAAGCCCTGATTTGACCCTGTCAATAATCCGCGATTGACCCATCTGGCAATCGCCCTCGAGTGGGCCATTCTGGCTTGGCGGGGTTTCTGGCGAGTTCTTCCAGTTTCGCTTCATTCACTTCGCAGCAGAGGCCGACTCCCTCCGGTAACGATGCATAGCCATCCTTGTCGATTGACCAGTTCTTGGTAACCAGCCCCGGCGGAGAAATACTGGGGTAATATTCGTGAATCAGGAAGAAAGGGACTGCGGCACTGCAGTGCAGGCTGGCGGTGGCGCCCAGGTCGGTCGTGACGCAGTGTGGCGCGATTGGAACATGATACGCCTCGCCCAGAATTGCGATTTTGCGAAGCTGGGTGATCCCTCCTGTGTGAGCACAGTCGACCTGCAGGATGTCGGCACAACCCTCCTGTAGATACGGAATCACTTCCCAGATGGTCCGAGCCTGCTCACCCACAGCCAGAGGGATATTGATGTGCTGCTTCAGTCGCTTGAAGACTTCGATATTGCCGGGTACTGCCGGCTCTTCAATGTAAAGCAGGTCATACGGCTTGATCGCCGCGGCCAGCTGAATCAGGAACGGAGGGGGCAGCGCACAATGAGCATCGAACATCACGATCCCGTCGGGGCCGACCTGCTTGCGAGCATTTTCGATCGACTTTACGAACCCTTCGATCTGTTGGGGAGTTCCCGAAAATGGCTGCGGACCAGCGCCGACCTTGGTCGCATTCGGGGTCGGATAGAACCGCAGCTTGTCGCGCGTTGGTCCTCCCAGTAACCGATAGACCGGTACACCCCACAGCTTGCCGGTAATGTCCCACAGGGCCATGTCGATCCCGGCCAGCGTGTGAGTCATAAACGGTCCGCCGCGCATGTCACGATGCGATCGGTAGATCTTCTGCCACAGGTGCTCGATCCGGGTTGGATTCTCACCATCCAGCAGTTCGAACAGCGATTTGACCAGCGCTGTGGCGACATACGGTTCCAGTTGATCGATCTCACCCCAGCCGGTGACACCGTGATTGGTCTCCATCTTCAGAAACACCTTGCGCATGACGGGGGTGGCCGTCAGTTTGGTGATCTTGATGGTCGTGGTCCGGTCGGTGACGTTGGCCGCTGGATTTTTCGAGTCTTCGACTCCCAGGGCCTCGTTCATCCCCGGCCCGAATCCCGCCGCAGCCAGTCCTCCGGCCGCAAACGCTCCGACAGATGTCAGCCAGTCACGTCGATTGGTCATCTTCGCAATTCCTGAAAGTTCAGATGATGCAGTGGGCAGGATCGGCCATGTAGTACATCGCTTCGAGGACTCGTGGGTTGTCGAGTGTCACCAGTGGCCCCGGGGTGATAATCTCCATCGGAGCCTGTTCGATCTTCTCTTTGTTGCGAGCGAAGAACTGACCCAGGAAGAGAGCCGTCCGATGGATGCGGCAGACGGGGTTGACCGATGTTGCTGCCAGGACCCCATTCTTGACCGCGTCCAGCCCTTCCTTCTGTCCATCGACAGCAGCGACCAGCATCTTTTCGTGGATCGTCCCCTTCAGGGCTGGAACGGAAGCGAGTGCCATGTCGTCGCTGTGGAAGAATGCGCCCGCAATCGGGGTTGTTTCCTGCTGCAGCAGCGATTCAAACGTGTTGCGGGCTTTTTCCTTTTTCCAGTCGCACCAGCGAACACCACCTCCCACCACTTCCACATCCGGAAACGTTTTGACAATGTTTTCGAATCCCTGACGTCGTCCCTGGGCACCGCTGTGGCCGTCCAGTCCGCCGATGTGGATCACTTTGCCTTTGCCGCCAATCTTCTGCATCAGATACCCGACCGCCATCTCGGCCATGTTGACATGATCCGGAGTGACCTCAGTCCAGACCCCAGTGTCGCGCATCTGGTCCATCTCCACCAGCAAAGTATCCATTGAGATGACCGGGATGCCCCTTTTCTTCAAGCGTCTCGTTGGCTCCGCCAGAGAATCCATCTGAACCGCCTGGAAGCAGCAGAAATCCCAGTCACGATCAACGATCGCTTCGATTTTGTTACGCTGTTTTTCCGGGTCGAATTCGCCATCCAGCCAGGTGATGTCAACATTCAACATCTTGCCCCAAAGCTCTGCCGTCCGCTTGCCGAGTTCACACCAGGTACTCTGCAGACCCGCATTCGAGAATGCAGCCTTGAGGGGTGCTCCTTCCGCCTTCACTGCAGCTGGACCGCAGCCCATCATCCCCAGGCTCAAGCCAGCAACAGATCCCAGTGACAAGGTTTCCAGAAACTCACGGCGCGACGCGGACATGGTAGGGGCCTCACAGGTGTCAATCAGAAGGGTGAATCGCGAATGCACAAAAAATGCCAGTCGCGGTATCCTGATCCTGTCTGGCTGAAGACGCAAGGGAAACGGTCTTCCGGTTCAGGAAGTCATCGGACGCGGAATTCGCGGAGCGATCCAGAATCGGTCCAATTGCACAAGTGAGACCGATGAGGCTCATCCGTCGTTATTGATCACGGCCGTCGCAGTTACAACAGCAAGATCGCGACTGAGAAGTAGATCACGACTCCCACGATATCGCTCAGGGATGCGATCAGCGGGTTAGACATGATGGCCGGGTCCATTCCGAGTGATTCGAAGAACATCGGCAGCAGCGAACCCGTGACCGTTCCCATCGTCACTACGAGGGCAATCGTGAGTGATACAACGCCAGCCTGCATCCAGTCGCGTCCGAACAGGATCTGGATCGAAACCCACGAGAATGAGGCCAGGCAAATCCCCAGGATCATCCCCGTCAGTAATTCACGCATCGCCATGCGAACTCGATCGCGCCGCGAAAGGGGCGTCATTGCCATCGCACGGATCACCAGAGTCGCAGACTGAGACCCCGTGTTACCCCCGCTGGCGAGCACCAGCGGCAGGAACCAGTCGAGCCAGTTCGAGTCATGCTCGGCCTTGCCAAACGCCCGCATCACGGTCGCTGTTCCCAGGGCCATGACCGACAGAACCAGCAGCCAGATCCCACGCTTCCAGGCAATCGTCAGCAATGGAGTCGACAGATATCCGTGCTCCAGGGGTTGGATGGCGGACTGGCGGTAAGCATCTTCGGCCGCCTCTTCCTGGATCACGTCCAGGACGTCGTCGTGCGTGATAATCCCGACCAGGCGACTCTCTTCATCGAGAACGGGCAGAGCGATCAGGTCGAACTTCGCGATCATCCGCGCCGCTTCTTCGCGGTCATCCCCGACATGCGCTGCGATAAAGTCACGGCGCATTACGTCTGCCAGCAAGGCTGTGGGGCGAGCGAGAATCAGTTCGCGCAGCGTGATCACGCCGTGCAGATGACGCGATTCATCGATCACGAAGATGTAGTAGATCGTTTCGCTATCGGGAGCCTGCTGTCGCAATCGACTGAGCGCTTCACTGGCGCTGATGTTCTCGGGAAGAGAAGCATATTCGGTGGTCATGATCGACCCGGCAGAGTTCTCCGGGTACGACAGCATTTTGCGAATTTCGTCGCGTTCGGCCTGAGCCATCAGTGGCAGCAGGGCTTCGAGCTGCTCTTCATCCATGTGTTCGAGCAGGTCGACGCGATCATCTGCCGCCATGGCTTCGATGAGCTTCGACAGATGCTTGCGATCAATGTTGGCGACCAGCTCGATCTGCTGCGATGGCTCGATCATCTCGAAGATTTCGGCCTGCAGCTCAATGTTGGTCGACGACAAGACTCGCCAGGTCTCCGCAGGATCCAGGCCCTGCAGAACTTCGGCGACAATGATCGGATTCAGGACCTTGCAAAACTCTTGCAGTCCAAGTTCATCCCCCTCGGCCAGCATCAGTTTCAGATCCGGCTGAAGCAGCGGATTGTAGACCAGCGTGCCTGCTGATGACCGAATGCTGCTCATGGCGATCTCTAAAAAAAGAACCCCAACCAGATGATCTCCGGCGGGGGTTCCTGTCAAAAGACACTTGCAACTGCTCGTCGGGCAACTGTGGGCCGGTGAAACACGCAGCAACAGTCACGCGAGAGCAACAAAATCAACGCTTCGAGAACTGGAAGCTGCGGCGGGCTTTCTTGTGGCCGTACTTCTTACGTTCCACCATACGGCTGTCACGGGTGAGATAGCCACCTTCCGCCAGGACTGCGTGCAGGTTCGGATTGATCGCTTCGAGAGCACGGGCGATCCCCAGAACGATGGCTCCAGCCTGTCCCGTGGTTCCGCCGCCGTTGACTCGCACCCAGACGTCGAGCTGACCGAGCTTTTCGGCCGTCTTCAACGGAGCCTGAATCAGCATCCGGTCGCGTTCAATGCAGAAGAATTCTTCCATTGGACGGCCATTGATGGTGAAGGCACCATTGCCCGCCTTCAGGCGAACACGTGCAACAGCTGTCTTACGTCGTCCGGTCCCCATGGCGACACCGAATCGATCGAGCTTACCACGGCGAATCACCGGGGCTGAAGGCTCGACGATCGCCGCCGGGGCCGAAGTTTCCTGGGAGAACGTCAGTTCGCCCGTTTCTACGTTGGTCGTTGTCTCGTCCATGGGGCACTGCCAGTCTTACGATCAAAACCAGTATGGGATCGGAAATTTCAATGAATCAAGGTCATCAATCACCTGGGCAGCAGGTGTTCCGGAAATGGAACGGGCTGCTGAGCCTGGTACTGATGCGAGGTGCCGGTGACCAGCTTCAGCTTGTCGAGCATGTGCCGGGCCAGCGCGTTCTTGGGAAGCATCCGCTTGACAGCCAGATGCAGGATTTCGTTTGGCTTCTTGGCCCACAGGTCCAGGGCCTTGATGGTCCGCTGACCGCTTGGCCAGCCGGTAAACCAGACGTAACTCTTCTTTGCCATCTTCGTGGTGTAGTGATCATGGTCCTTGTGGACCATTTCACCACCCGTGAAGCGAACCTTGTCCGCGTTCAACACGATGACGTAATCGCCAGTGTCGACGTGCGGAGTGTATTCGGGTTTGTGCTTGCCCATCAGGACTGTGGCAAGCTGGGTCGCCAATCGCCCGACGACCATCCCTTCGGCATCAATAACGAACCACTTGGGAGCGTGTGCCCCACCCTGTCGGCAATCTGCCGGTTTGACAAATGAAGTCTGTGGAGCGATCACAACCGTCCGCCTTCCGTCTTTATCACATCAAAGAGGCGAGGAAGGATTCCTCACCACGACATTAAACAGTTCTTTTGAGCGCAATCGCGCCACGAAACCCGATCCGTCAGGACAGACAAGGTCCTTCGGGGGAGGCGAAAAGGTAACGAGTTGACGCCAAGGCATCAACCGTCAGACGAAAAATGTCTGTGTGCGGGATCAACGCAATTCGACGTTGCCGGTCCAGTCCACCCGTCTTCGGCAGATCTTACCGATCAGACTCGCTGTTCCGCCATACCGAATCTGCTTTTTTCGTTTTTCTGGTCAACAAGCGGCCAGATTCTCTTGAGTCCGGCAGATGTTGCCAGAATGACTGAATCTGAAGTGCGGAAAGTCGTGTTATGTGTTTTGGCGAAAGGGGTTGTGGAAAACGGCCAGGTGGCGATAGCGATGGCGTCTCGCCGGAGGAAGGGGAGGAATGGGTGGAGTAGGCAAAGAGTGACGCAGGTTTTCATAGCTTTGGTTGGGATTCTGGCGTCGCGCTAATCGTTAGAACCCGCAAAGTTTGTCTCATCTGTCTAAACCGGAATAGCCGAATATCGAGGAGACGCGCTACATTCTGTCGTTGTCCGCGCATTCGGAACCGACAGGGGAGCGTGCGAATTTTGAGGCTCGGCTCGCAGCGAGCTCTTGGGACGGAGTCACCCAAGCCAGTTCTGGTGGAGAGAGGCGTCCATGCATCGTGTCATCGTCAGTCTGTGCCTGTTGTCACTGTCACTCGCAGGGTCGGTTTACGGCCAGGACGCGGGATCCCCGCAGCCTCGTCCTGAACCTGCCGATACGAGTTCAGATTCAGGAGTCATCTCCTACGGCAGTTACAGTGGGGGGGCGACAGTCGGAAGCCCCAGTTACCTCGTCAACGGCCGGTATATGTCCGGCAGTGGCGTAGGATACCTGGGCAGCTACTACCAGCTGGGCGGATTCCGTCCCTTCTGGTTGAGCGATGATGCCTTCATCGCTCCGGAAGCTCGGGCGATGTTGACCAATGACGGTCAATGGGGTGGGAACTTCGGGGGACTCGCCCGTAAGTACCTGGAATCCCGAGATCGAATCATCGGAGCCTATGGCTACTTCGATACCGACAGCCAGTACAACCAGCGATTCAATCAGGGCTCGTTCGGGGTGGAAACACTCGGCAGCTGGGACCTGCGAATCAACGGATACCTGCCCCTGGGGAACCAGGACACCATGGTGTCCAACGGTCCAGCTCTCTGTGTGCAGGGCGATCCATTCTTCCAGGGCAACAACATCGTCTTCAACGGTGTCCAGGCCCAGAATCGTGCTCAGGCACTGACCGGGGGGGATATCGAATTCGGGATTCCCGTCGCTCCACAGTGGCAATGGTTGCGAGCCAACGCCGGTGCCTACTACTACACATCAAATCAACTGGCTCCCGTTGCCGTCGATGCTGCCATTCCCAACCAGCAGGACAAGAACCCGATCGGGGTTCGCGCACGCCTGGATGCCTGGATCACCGAAACGGTTCTGGCCAGCGTAAACGTCACCAGCGACACCGTCTGGGGAACCAACGTTAACGCCATGATCGACATCCGTTTCTCGGGAATGAATCCGACCCGGTTCTATCCGGACTTCACAACACGTGAGCGAATGATGCAGCCCGTTCATCGTAACTGGCGCGTGGCGGTGATGCAGTACGGAACCGCCGTCAACACTCCGATCCAGGCTGTGAATCCAACCACGGGCAAGCCTTACTTTGTCGAATTCATCAACAACACCGCGGCTCCCGGCGGTGATGGCTCGTTCGAACATCCGTTGAATTCATTCAATAATCCAGCGGGTATCCCCAACGCCGACCTGATCCTGGTCGCTCGAGGCGATTCGACCCTGGCGAATCCTTATGTCGGAACGATGAAGCTGTTTGACAATCAGCGTCTGATCGGTGAAGGCTCACAAGGAATCGCTCCGCTGCCACTGTCCGCCACGTTCGGAAACTGCAGTGTCGCGGGTAACTTCGCCTTGCCAGGCTACGGCGATGGGGATGGCAACTTCCCATTCGTCAAGAGTGCTGGTGGTGGTCCGATCGTGACCCTGGCCAACAACAACGAAGTCACCGCCTTCAACTTCATCGGTTCGGGTGGCGACGCGATCGTCGGCAACGGAATCAAGGACTTCAACCTGCATGATCTGGAAATCTCCGGAAACGCAGGACGCGGTATTGCTTTGACCGGGGCCACGGGGGCCAACACCGTCATCAGCAACATCAATCTCGGATCAGTCAATTCCCCGAATCCGAACGGCTATGGCAACAATGCTGGTGGTGGCATTCTGGTCACCGCAGGTCCTGCAGGTTTGACCAACCTGAAGCTGACCAACGTCAACATGAACTCCAGCCCCGCTGGAACCCAGCCTTATGGCGTATGGCTGTCGGGTGTTCAGGGGTCGATCAACACAACCCTCACCAACGTCAACGTGAATGGCAACGGAACGGGTTTGAAGCTGGATGAAACGAATCGCTCGCTGGTTGCCAACCTGATCGGTGTCAGTGCCAGTGGCAACACGGGCAACGGTGTCGAAGTCACTGGCACCAATGGTTCCGTGACCGTCAATGCCCTGAACGGTGCTCTTCCGCTGGTTGCCAATGGCAACGGTGGCACAGGGATTCTGTACACACAGACGGGCGGCACTGGCCTGTTCAATCTGACGGGTGTCCAGGCGAACAGCAACGGACTCGACGGGATTGGCCTTGTGAACAGTGGTGCAACGACCACCACGAACATTGTGAACGGCACGATCAACTCCAACGCACGCGACGGGATTCACAACCCGATTTCGAACGGCGCGAACTCGATCGTCAATGTTGACCCGACAGACATCAGCAGCAACGGACGGGATGGCTACTTCTTCAGCGTAACGGGTGGATCGACACTGTTGAAGAACTTCACCGATGACACCCTGAATAACAACGGTCGCAGCGCCTTCTTCGGAACGCTGGATAACGGGACCGTGACATCGTCGATCACGAATACCAGCGGTCAATTCTCGACCCTGAATGGCCTGCATGTCGATGCCGCCAACGGCAGCACGTTCACCTCGAACATCAACGGCAGCACTCTGTCGAATAACACGGGGGCCGGGATTGATATCCAGTTGCTCTCGGGCTCATCTGCTACGATCAACAGCAGCCTGTCTGAGATCAACTCCAACACACAGGATGGCGTGTTCGTCAGTGCCGCTGGTCTGTCGAATTTCCATGGTGCATTTGACAACACACAGATCACGTTCAACGGTAGCAACGGTGTTCGCCTGAATCTGGATAATTCGCCATCCAGCACGCTGGCTCTGTCCGGTGGCACCGATGTCTCGAGCAATGCGGCGAACGGTGTCCTGGTCGATGCGGCCAACGGTGCCAACCTGACGCCAACGATCACCAATTCCTTCATCACGAACAACACGCTGGATGGCTTGCGGTTCAATGTTGCCTCGGGGTCGACAGTCGGTGCAGGAACGATCACGAACTCAACCATCTTGGACAACAAAAGCAGCGGGCTGGAAGTCAACGTCACGGGGGCTGGCAGCAAGTCTGACTTTACCATCACCAACAGCTCCATTAGCAACAGTGCCGGAATCACTCCTCAGCAGAACGCATTGCTGTTCAACGTCACCAACGGTGGCCAGTTCCTCGCGAATGTCACCGGCGGCAACCTGAGCAACAATTCGCAGCATGCGATCAACGGTACAGTGACGGGAATTGGTCCGGCAGGATCGTCGTCCGCTACGGTGGTGCTGAACGGAGTTGATGCCAGCGGCAGCGGATTCGCAAACGCCACACTGGTGGCTTCGCAGGGAGCTCTGCTCGACTTCACCGCCCAGGGGAACACCAATCTGTCGAGCAGTGTGAACGGGGCTGGTTTGCTGGTCAGCGTCACTGGGGCAACAACAGTCGCAAACATCGACATCAGTAACTCGGTCGTCAATTCAAACGCGACCATCGGTTACGGAGCATCGGTCATCGGCGGCACCTTGAACTCGTGCCTGGAAGGTTCAAGCTTCTCGTTCAATCAGCAGCAAGGTCTGTTGATCGACGTGACAGGTCCAACCGGGGTTGCTTACTACGGTGTTGGAACCCTGACCCCAGGGAGCCAGAACAACATCAACGGCAACGGTGAGGAAGGCTTGCTTGCCACCGCAACCAATCTCGGAACGATTAACTACCGGTCGATCGGTTCTCATTACGATAACAACGGAACGACGGGATCGTTTGACGGTGCCAGCTTTGCCACCGACAACGCTTCGATTCGCGCCCTGTTCCATGGCGGCACGACCAACAACAACACTCGTGACGGGCTGCGAGTCGCCGGAAATCCACCGCTGCTCAACACCAACGGTTCAAACATCACACTCAGCCTGGCCAACGGTTTCACGTCGTCCGGCAATGCGGGCTTCGCTCTGGACTTCGATGTCAAGAGTGCCAACACCGCGTTCCTGCTGGTTGATCCCGTCTTGCCACCGGTCCTGAATGGTCCGATCAATCTCGATTACACAGGCGTGAATCAGGCGTTTGCCAATCTGTCGGGTGTCTTCCACTTTGACAACAAGCCGGGAGCCGGTCTGTCGGCCAACTTCAGCAACGCCGGAGTGGTTGTCTTCTCTCTGGATGGCAAGGGAACCAGCACTGCGAACAATAACGGTGCCGCTGGTCTGGATATCAATCTGACCAACGTTACCAATGGTTCGGTCCTGATCAAGGGCTTCTCGGACATCAGTGGTAACACAGGCGATGGAATCCATGTTTCCATGACCGATGTCACGAACGGAGCCCTGGAACTGCAGGGGATTGCAGGCGGAACCACGATGACCGGAAATGGCGGGAACGGCGTGAAGGTCGAGCTGACCAACACCAATCTCGTCAATAACTTCAACTCAATCCTGAATCAGACCATCATCGGCCTGACGGTGACCGACAACCATGCCTTCGATTCCTGTCTGCCGCTGCCGGTTTCGGTCGCTGCCAACTTTGCTGGTGTCGTTCCGACCAAGGCCCTGACCGTGGATAGCTTCAAGGTCAGTGGCAGTGTCGGTGAAGGGATCACGGTCGATGCGACCAATGTAACGATCGGAACCAACGGTGGTTCGAT
>CAZSTW010000086.1:24800-27457 GCA_964609845.1 uncultured Planctomycetaceae bacterium
TCGATCTCGAACAACATTGTCACGAACAGCCTGGGTGGCGACGGGATTCGGCTCAGCATCCAGAATCCAGCCCTGATCAATCCGACTGCGGATGGCTTCCGCTTCGCGGGTAACAGCTCAACCGGTAACACTGGAAACGGGGTCAACATCGACCTGACGAATGTCACCATGAACAACATGGATCTGTCGGGTGCCCTGGTCGCCAGCGGCAACGGGCTGGACGGACTGCGAATCGATCTTGATAACGCCAGCGTCACCCCGACCACAGGTCCTTCGTCGATCACCGCGAGCGGCAACACCAAAAACGGGGTCTTCATCAACGCTGTCAATAACTCAAACCTCTTCCTGAGCACCAATTCGCTGATCGCCAACACCAACACGCTGGCAGGCTTCAACGGTACGGCTCTCAGCGGTTCGAAGGTGAACATCGCGATGGGGAACCCCTCGTCGCTCTCGAACAACATCGAGCAGGGCCTGACGATGACCGTCAGCGGCGCGAATTCTTCGAGCCTGTTCAATGTCAACGGTCTGGCTGCCAACAACAACGGTCAGCAGGGGCTGCTGACGACTGTCAGCGGGGGCGGAAATCTCAATTTCCGGTCACTCGCTTCGACCTACAACAACAACGGAACGGGTGCCACCAAGTACGATGGTGTTGACATGCGAGTCAACGGGAACACCAGCACGCTGCTGTCCCTGTTTGATGGTGGATCAGCCAACGGCAACGGCCGCGACGGTTACCACTTCGGCGGTTTGACCGACGGTGGCAGCCTGGCCGGTGCGACCTTGACCGCCAGCTTGAATAATGGAGCGACTGCCACCGGAAACGGTCGTGATTCGCTGAACTTTGATGCCCTGAGCGGATCCCGGGCAGCACTGCTCAGTAGCGGTACTCCACTGACGTTGACGGGTCCTGCCAACCTGAACTTCACAAGTGTCAGCCAGACGGCAGTTGCCAACCTGGCCGGCAACTTCCAGTTCAATGGCAACACTGCGGGAGCAGGGCTGACCGCCAAGTTCAGCAGTGCCAACACAGCGATCTTCAATCTGAACGGACTCGGTACCAGTACTGCCAATGGCAACAGCGGCAGTGGTCTGGATATCTCGATGTCAGGTGTGACCAACGGGTCGGTTCAGCTGGCCGGGTTTACCAGTGCCAATACGAACGGTGTTGATGGCATCAAGGTCCTGATGAACAACGTCGGTACCGGAGCCCTCAGCCTGCAAGGGGTGAATGCCAAGACTCAGTTGAACGGTAACGCCGGAAATGGTTTGAATACCCAGTTGACCAATGTCAACTTCATCAACAACTTTGCATCAACGGTTGCGGCTCCGACAGTTTCCCAGTTGACAACCGGCAGCAACCAGCCAGCTCCGTATGCTGTGCTGCCACTGCCAGTCACGGGACCACTCAGCCTGGCGGGTATGACTCCGGCCACGGCATTCAATGTCAACAACTTCAGTGCGACCGGAAATACGCTCGGTGGTGTGATCGTCGACGGCACTCGTGTCACGATTGCCAACGGTGGCTCGATGTCGGGCAATACCGCGACCAATAACGCCGGGGGTGACGGGATCCGCCTGAAGATCAACGACAGTGCTCTGGTCGGTGCCACCGCCAATCAGTTCCAATTCAACAACAACTCGGCCACCGGTAACAACGGTGACGGGGTGCATCTGGAACTGAACAAGCTGGCGATGGACAACTCGCAGTTCCAGAACATTACTGGAAGCACGAATACGGGTAACGGGGTCTCGCTGCTGTTGACCAACGCCTCGATGAACAACCTGGCCATGACGACAATCGCGGCCAGTGGAAACACGCTGGACGGTCTGCATATTGATCTGACGGGTTCCAGTGTCACCCCGACGACCGGCCCGAGCAGTGTCACGGCAAGCAACAACCTGGGTAACGGGGTGTTCATTAACTCCAATAATGCTTCGAACATCTTCCTGAACATGGGAACTTTGACTGCCAACACCAACACGCTGGCGGGCTTTACCGGAAGTGCCTTGGCAGGATCGCAGCTCAACATCGCGTTGGGAAATCCTTCCTCGGTTTCTTCCAACGTTCTGCAGGGGCTGAATGTGACTGTGGATGGTGCGGGTTCTTCCAGCCTGTTCAATGTGAACACGCTGACTGCCAACGGCAATACACAGCAGGGCCTGCTGGCGACGGTCAGCAATGGCGGCAACCTCGATTACCGATCTGTCGCCTCAACCTACAACAACAATGGGACAGGTGCGACGAAGTTTGATGGTGTGGACATGCGAGTCAACGGTGCCACCAGCAAGCTGCTGACACTGTTTGACGGGGGATCAGCCTCGGGTAATGGTCGCGATGGTTACCACTTCGGTGGCCTGACTGACGGTGGTTCGCTCGCCGGTGCGACGTTGACCGCCAGCCTGAACAATGGCGCAACTGCAGGTACCAATGGACGCTACGCATTGAACTTCGATGCACTGAACGGTGGTGCTGCCAACCTGCTCACCAGCAGTGTCAATCCGCCAGTCTTCAATGGACCGATCAACCTGAACTTTGCCGGTGTGACCACCACCGCAGTGGCCAATTTGAACGGGACCTTCCACTTCGACAACAACGCTGCTGGAAACGGCCTGACCGCCAACTTCAACGGTGCGAACACCGCGATCTTCAA
>CAZSTW010000087.1:0-3013 GCA_964609845.1 uncultured Planctomycetaceae bacterium
CCAGTCGGCAAACGATCTCTCTGGCGCACGGGTTGGAACTGGCTGTTTCGATCGCTTGTCGAGGGGTACATCGTCAGCATCGGTGTCTGGATGATGACCTCGCCGCTGATTGCTTCGCAATTTCATCTGGTTTCACCGGTCGGCTTCGTCTTGAACGTATTGCTGAGCCCGTTGATCACGCTCATGTTCTGGCTCGGTTATTCATTTCTGCTCCTTGGCCTCATCTCACCCGTGATCTTCGGAATACTCGGCACTCCATTTGATATAACGCTTCAATGGTTCCTGTCGATCATTCAGGCTGCCACATTTGATCTGGGGCACACTTACGTCACCGCACCACCGCAGTGGTGGATGATTGGCTTTTACGCTCTGACAGTCTCGTTTGCCCTTGTCGACCAGTGGTTCGGACGGATCTTCTGGTCCGCACGAGCGGCACTGGTCTGGTCGGTCATCGGCCTGACGGTCTCATTACAACCGTCGGAAGCGAAAGGGCTCCGTTGTACCGTCCTCTCTGTCGGACATGGACTAAGCGTCCTGCTGGAACTTCCTGACGGTCAAACGCTCCTGTACGACGCAGGTGGCATGAGTGGTGGAACTCGAACCGCGAGGTCGATCGAGTCGGCGATCTGGTCATCAGGAAAATCCCGACTCGACGCGATCCTTGTTTCACATGCCGATGCCGACCACTGCAATGCAGTCCCCGAACTGGTCGAAATCGTGCCGACGCGGACTTTGCTGGTTCACCGGACGTTTCTTGACTGGACTCAGCCGCCAGTGGCTGCGGCGATTGAAAGAGCTGCGGCTGCGGGGACTGCCATTCAACTCATTGCTGCAGAGCAATCGATCGCGCTTGATCCAAATGTCGAAATCAGGGTTCTGCATCCGTCGGTCGACTTTGTCGGAACATCAGACAACGCGAACAGCCTTGTGCTGTGCGTGACTTATGCAGGCAGGCAGATCGTGTTGACGGGTGACATCGAAAAAGAGGGGCTCGTTCGGCTGCTGACGTCAGAGCGAGTCCACGCGGATATCCTGCTGTCGCCGCATCATGGAAGCCTGGCAGCGAATTCCCGGGACCTGGCCCGCTGGGCGTCGCCTGACTGGCTGATCGCGAGCTGTCGCGACGACTCGATCCGAGACCGTTTGTCATCCCAGTTTGGCTCGGAAACTCAAGTACTGACAACTGCTCGATTTGGAGCGGTTCGGTGTGAGATCAGTCCTGTTGGCGACGTGTCCGTTTTTCCGTTCAAACGCGGGCAGTGAGTCTGATAAGCGTCGTGAATCAGAGAGCGTCCGTCTGATTGATGGGATGTGACAGTAACTCAAAGGATTTCGTTTCAGCAAGACGTCGCGGCGATTCACCGATTCGCAACAGTTGATGCTCGCATCCGGTGCCATTGATGACTACCATCAATGTTTCGTACCGCCCTCGCTCGAGGGCGGAATGGCATATTTGTTTGATGACTTTTCCGCACGAGCGACATTTATGACCGATTCGAACGCGCTCCCGTCTCAGCCAGCATCCGATTTCGTACCACCACACCCTGGTTCGCAGGTCATGCCCAGGTGGGATGCAGGCGAACTTCCCGAGGCGCCCGTATTCCAGTTGCGGAACTGGACGGCATTCATCGGTCCGAGCCTGGTGATGGCAGCTGCAGCCATTGGAGGGGGTGAATGGCTGACCGGTCCACTGGTTACGGCAAAATACGGGGGGGCGCTCCTGTGGCTGTCGACTCTCAGTATCCTTGGACAGGTTGTCTATAACATCGAAATCAGCCGGTACACCCTTTACACAGGGGAACCGATTTTCACCGGGAAATTTCGAACCCTGCCCGGGCCAATGTTCTGGCTGGGGATTTACCTGATTCTGGATTTCGGTTCGTTTCTGCCCTACCTGGCATCGAACGCGGCGATTCCTGCGGCAGCGTTATATCTGGGACGTCTACCCAGTGCCGAAGACTCGTCGCTGCTCGCGGTCCTGTCATGCGTGCTGTTCATCCTGTTGCTGCTTCCGCTCACGATCGGCGGCAAGGTCTACAATTCCTTGAAAGCGATCATGACGTTCAAGCTGATCGTTGTGATGGGTTTTCTGGTGTTCCTCGCGTTGTTTTATTCGCGGCTGGACACATGGACAGAAATCGGTTCGGGATTCTTCAAATTCGGCAACTTTCCTGTGCTGGCTGATGAAGACCTGAACGGTAACGGGAAGCAGGACAACGGGGAAAGTCCTCACAAGCCGAAAGTGGAAAACATTACTTCGAGCTGGGCTCAGGGACGTCTCTTTCCACGCCTCGATCTGTCGATGATCGGGATCCTGGTTTCCATGATCGCGATCTCGGGAAATGGCGGATTGACCAACACTCCGATCAGCAACTTTACGCGTGAACAGGGTTGGGGAATGGGCCGTCACGTCGGAGCGATTCCTAGCATTGTCGGTGGGCATGCCATTGAGTTGTCGCACGTCGGCATGGTTTTCCAGATCACAAAGGAATCACTGGAACGATGGAAACGATGGGTCTGGCACGTCGAACGCGAACAGATCTGGCTGTGGCTTCCGGCCTGTTTCCTGGGACTGGCTCTGCCGAGCATGCTTTCGGTGCAGTTCCTGCCACGGGGTACCGACCTGAAGGACAAAAATCAGGCGGCTGCCATGACCGCAGATGGGGTCGGTGAAGCGGTCGGTGGCAAAGCTGAAATCACTCAGGGGACCGACGGTAAGCAACAGATTCGCCGCTCGTTCCTGAACCATTCGTTCTGGAGCCTGACGCTGTTCTGCGGGTTCCTGGTGCTGGCGACCAGCATGGCCTCCACGGCCGACGGCGTGCTGCGGCGGTGGGTCGATGTCTGCTGGACCGCATTACCGTTCTTGCGTTCGTGGGATACAAAGCATATTGGCAAGCTTTACTTCGGCGTCCTGTGCATTTATGCGGGACTTGGACTGGTTATGCTTTCGTTTGTCAAAGCGGATGTTCTGCTGATTTTTTCCGGCATGATCTACAACTATGCCCTGGGA
>CAZSTW010000087.1:3130-15236 GCA_964609845.1 uncultured Planctomycetaceae bacterium
ATTCAGCAGCCTGCATGTCGCCGTCATCAATACTGTCTTGCTGCCTCCGCCACTGCGCCCCAGCATTGCCCGTCGGATGCTGCTGGTGCTGGGAGGAGTCTTTTTTCTGACGGCAGCGGTGGTCTCATCCTATGTCGAGATTCCGAAACTGCGTGCTGCCCTTAAGCCAGCTGTCGCGAAGGTGGAAGAGAAGGCGAGGGATGCCACGGTGATGTCCGCTGCGGAAAATCAGGCACCGAAAAGCTGATAAAACCGAACAGCTGATAAAATGGTATGCTGGTGAAACAGGAATTCAGTGACGTATTCCCGATTGTTTTCAAGGAAGAAATGTGAACGAGATTTCGATCTGGCTGGAGCGACTGACACTGATGTTGCCGCAGGGCTCTGGCCCGGCGCCGGTTGTACCACCTTTGATTGGATCCCTGTTCTGGACAATTCTGGCTGCTGCCGATGCCGAGCAAGGCTTCAGCCTGCTGGAACTGCTGCGATGGGGATTTGATCTGCTGCTGCATCTGGATGACGAACTGAAAAAGATCGTCGCCCAGTACGGCGTGTGGGCTCATCTGATTCTGTTCGGAGTCATCTTCTGCGAAACAGGTCTTGTCGTCACTCCGTTTCTGCCGGGCGATTCGCTCTTGTTTGCAGCGGGGGCATTTGCTGCCGACGGGTCGCTGCGCATTGAATGGTTATTGCCGCTATTGATTGTGGCTGCGATCGCAGGCGACACCGTCAATTACTGGATGGGGCATTGGTTTGGTGAACATGCCTTCAGCGGGAAGATCCCGTTTCTGAAGAAAGACCATCTGGAAAAGACACATCGGTTCTTCGAAAAATACGGCGGCAAGACGATTATCCTCGCCCGCTTCGTCCCGATTATCCGTACGTTTGCCCCGTTTGTGGCCGGAATGGGCTCGATGAATTATCGCCTGTTTCTTGTCTACAACGTCGTTGGAGGCATCGCCTGGGTACTGATCTTCGTCCCGCTGGGCTACTGGTTCGGAACCTGGCCAATCGTCCAGAAGAACTTTGAACTGGTGATGGTCGCAATTGTTGGGCTGTCGTTGCTGCCGCCTGCCTGGGAACTGGCCCATCACTGGTGGACTCACCGAAAGCAGAAACCTGCCTGAAAATCGAACCCGTTACCGCTTCTTCAAAGAGGGTTTGACTGGCTTTGCCCGGTGCGTACGGATGGCGTCGAGAGTTTTCTGAATGTCGTCAGGAAGCGGTGCTTCGAATTCCATGCGCTGACCGGTGACAGGATGATCAAAGCACAGTCGCAATGCGTGTAGTGCCTGTCGCGCGATCAAGACTTCATCCTGCTCAGGCGGAAGATTTTCCACCAGATCAGACATCTTCAACGAACTGTGGCCTTCGTAAAGTCGGTCCGCCACGATCGGGTGGCCCAGGTGATGCAGGTGAACGCGCAGCTGGTGCGTTCGCCCTGTCTGGGGACACAGGCGCAGAAATGTGAATCCGCGATGTCGTTCCAGGACTTCGTAAAACGTCGCGGCAAAGCGGGAGTTTCCTCCTTCAGGACAGACCATCATCCGTTCACGATTTCTCTGACTGACGCGAACGTGGGTCTCAATAAAATCGCGGTCGAAAGAGACTTCGCCCCAGGCAATCGCTCGATATTCTTTCTCAACCGTCCGCTGTTCAAACTGACTGCTCAGATTGGCGTGAATCGTGTTGTCCTTCGCGACGACGAGGACACCACTGGTATCACGGTCCAACCGGTGCACGATGCCAGCCCGGTGCTTGCCCGCGACGTCACTGAGTTTATCAAAATGAAACTGCAGGGCGCCTGCCAATGTCCCGAGATAATTACCTCGTCCCGGATGGACGATCATGTTAGCCGCCTTGTTGATGACAATCAGGTAGTCATCGTCATACAGGATATTCAGGGGAATATCTTCGGGAGGCAGCGTACGGTCCGGGTTCTTCGGCAGCGTGAATTCGAGACAATCATTGACTCGCAACCGCCTCGCCATCTTGACGGGCAGACCATTACAGAGCACCAGGCGTTCTTCGATGACTCGCTGAAAAGCAGCGCGACTGAAGTTGGGATGCAACCGTGAGAGGTAATGGTCGACGCGCCATCCATGGGCGCGGGCTTCCACGACGACTTTCTGCACGCTCCCTGGCTCTGCCGCAGGTTCAGCGGCTTCGATCGGTTCTTCGGGTTCGTCTTCAGGGATATCATCGGTCATGGAATCAGTCACCATAAATGAAGCGTGACATGTCAAAAGGGACATGTCACCAGTCTACCAACAAAAACGGCACGCCCTCAAAAAGCTTGGGGCGTGCCAGCGAGGTTTTTTGCTATTTGTCAATCAGGCAGAATCTTACCAGCCGGTTCATTCTTTCTTTTCAGCCTTTGGTTCAGCAGGCTTTTCTTCAGGCTTGGACTCTTCCTTGGCAGGAGCCTCGGGCTTTGCTTCGGGCTTCGGCTCAGGCTTCGCGGCGTCACCTTCCGGCTTGGCAGGATCAGCAGGTTTTTCTGTCTTGGGCTCTTCTTTCGTGGTTTCGGCCGGCTTTTCGTCACTCTTCTTTTCGGCGTCAGGCTTCTTGGCATCGCCATCAGATTTCAGGATGGAATCGTGATTGAATTCACTTTTTCCGGGTGACCCCGCATCATCCTTGGCATCGCCATCTTTCGGGCGCGTTTCCGAGGGCTTCGGCGTCTGCTTGCTGAACCATGTGTAGAAGTCTTTTGCTCCGCCGGTCTTCAGGGAAGCAATTCGCTGTTCCGCGACCTGCTTGTAGAAAGTCTCTGGCACGGTATCCAGCAACCGCTGATAGGCATCGACCGCCTTGCCGGTGTCGCCGCTGTTTGTCGCTTCGGTTGTGACCGCCAGTCCCCACAATGCCCGTTCCAATATCGTGGGCTCGGTCCCCTTTTCGTCGGCAAGTTGCGAATACCGTTCGGCGGCCTTTTTCAATTCCCCCAGGGCGAATTCGCGATCCGTAAACAATCGGGACATTCCCGCCTGCAGATAGCTTTCTGCTTCACGCAGTTTGGCCCACCGACCTGCAATCGTTCCCTTATGGGTGTCGGCGATGTGTGCGTACTGCTCAACGGATGATGCCTGTTCGAGCAATGTCCAGGCGGCGGTTGCCTTGGCACTGGATTGGCGCGACCACCAGATACTTCCAGCAGCGACCACCAAAATCACGCAGATTCCCGTCACGATCTTGGTTGCGTGTTCTTCCAACCGGTGACCGATCGCAGTGATCGTCTGGCCAAGTTGGTTTACTGGTTGCCCCTGAGGATCTTCGGTATTCATGCTGACAGCCATCCGTGATTTGTTCTAGTAAACCACACAAAACGCCCGATGCGTGTGGTCCTGCGAGTATAGAAGTGCTTGGCGAGACCGTCAAGTTTCGCGAACTTCTCTCGTCGCAATCATTTACGCGTACTACCAAGTCTCTTGCAGCCTGCCTGGTCTGGTGACAAGAAATTCTTCCAGGCGGTCACCGCTGGATGACGCTAATTTACGTCGATTCAGGTGCGTTCATCGGAGCGGTCGACCTTCGACGGGCTTGCCATTCGTGTCCAGAATCTGGAAGTGGTGAATGCCCGCCTTGCGCTGGTCGGTATAGGTCCAGACGATCTTCTTTTCGCGAGTCACCTCAAATAACTTGGTCTTGCCCGATGAAGCATGGTAGGCCGTAATCACGGTGTTGCCATTCGGCAATCGCTGCCCGCCACACGCATCGTCAAATGGCTTCGACGGAAAGTCGTCATTGGAAACCTTCCAGACGGTCTCTCCAGCCTTGTTGACTTCGATCGTCAGGTTGCCAATCGTGCAGTTGATCAGCGTATTTCCATCATCCAGCCGGATGGCGGTGAAGGGCCAATGTGGTGTCGCGACCTCCCAGACGATTTTTCCATCGGGTTGGTATTCGCGGACGACTTTATCCAGCAGTTGTGGGACGAGATAGTTCCCGTTCGCCAGCTTACGAGCCATCCGCGTCTGCAGATGGTGATCCTTGGTCTGAGCCTGCAAAGGAACTTCGACGACGATCTTTCCTTCCCGATTAACTTCCAGCAGACGCGGTTTGTTCCCAGCTTCCGTCAACATGACGTTGCCGTTTTCCAGAGCCTGCGCCGTGTTCACTTCGGATTGAGTCCCCTTGAATTCGAAGACCACTTTTCCTTCGCGAGTCACTTCGACAACCGAACCTCCGTCATTTGCTTTGGAAAGCGTCAGCAGGATGTTTCCATTGGGCAGGACCCAGCCGTCGCGTGTTGACCTCGGATAAGTCCAGGTCGTCTTGCCTGCCCCATCGACGATGAAGGTTTCGCCGCCGGTCACAAGAAACGAATGGGTGATCGCAGGCTCGTCAGCACCATAGGTACTGCCGCAAATTCCCCTAGCGACTGTGACAAGTGCACAAATCGAGATCCATGCCATTCGAGCGAGAGGGTGACTCATATTCGTTCCTGAGGAAGTCGTTTCTGTGATGCAAACCGATTGTCTTCAACTGCTGTGAACACAGCGATCGCTGTGTTTGGCGTTGTCCCGCATCAGGCCTTGAATCCCGTCATATACGGGAGCGTTTTGGCTGCGGCCTGAACTGCCTCAGCCCCTTCCAGCAACTGACCCAGGAAGTCCCATTTTCCGGTCGTCAGCGCCAGTCGAGCCCCGTCCGGGATGGTGATTGGAACGCATAATGATCCCGCCTTGGCCTGCAGTGCGTTGAGATCGACCGAGATCGTCGTCTTCGGGTCGGCGTTGACCGCTGCCGTCAACTTTTCCAGGTCACCGCGTGAGGCACAGACGCAGGGAACGCCCAGTGTTGTGCAATTGCCAAAGAAGATCTCTGCGAAGGATTCGCCGATGATCGCCTTGATCCCCCAGCGCATCAGTGCCTGAGGAGCATGTTCACGCGAAGAGCCGCATCCAAAATTGCGGCCAGCGACCAGGACCGAAGCCCCTTTGAAACGAGCATCGTCAAATGGGTGCGATCGATCCTGCTGGCGGTCGTCTTCAAACGCATGTTCCCCCAGCCCGTCAAAGGTCACACATCGCAGGAAGCGAGCGGGGATGATGCGATCGGTATCGATATCATCCAGCAACAAGGGGATGCCAGTGCCAGTTACTTGTGTTATGAGCTGCATCGTCATCGTCTTTCTATTTTCAGCGGGAACGTCACCCGACTGTTGAATCTGAGGTTTCTGGTTTCGCGGAAGTCGGCCTGCTAGAGCATGGAACGCACGTCGCTGACGCAGCCGTTGATCGCAGCTGCAGCGACCATCGCGGGACTCATCAATAACGTTCGTCCGGTCGGGCTTCCCTGGCGTCCCTTGAAATTTCGATTGCTGGATGAAGCACAGACTTCCCGGCCTTTCAGCTTGTCGGGATTCATTGCCAGGCACATTGAGCAGCCTGCTTCCCGCCATTCGAACCCTGCCGCTTCGAAGATCTTGTCCAACCCTTCGGCCATCGCCTGTTGACGGACAAGCTGCGAGCCTGGAACAACAAGCGCCTTCACGCCTGCAGCAACTTTACGCCCCTTGGCGATCGCAGCCGCTTCCCGCAAATCAGAGATTCGTCCATTCGTACAGGAACCGATGAAGGCAACATCGATCTTGACCCCCTGGATGGGCTGGTCTTCGCTCAACCCCATGTAAGCGAAAGCGTCACTCGTCCCCTTCTGATCGTCTGCGGTCATTGTCGACAGCTTTGGCAATCGCTCAGAAACCCCGACGGATTGAGCGGGATTGATTCCCCACGTCACCGTCGGTTCGATTTCACTGCCGTCGAACGTGACCCGGTCATCGAATTCCGCGTCAGCAGGAGAAGCCAGGCTCAACCACCAGGCGGCAGCGCGATCGAAATCGGCTCCCTGTGGTGCAAATGGGCGCCCCTTGATGTAATCAACGGTCGTCTGGTCAGGGTTCACGTAACCACACCGTGCTCCCCCTTCGATGCTCATGTTGCAAACCGTCATTCGCTCTTCGATGGTCATCCGGTCGAAGACTTCGCCCGCATATTCGTAGGCATAGCCGACGCCCCCCTGGACGCCCAGTTTGCGAATGATGTGCAGGATGACGTCCTTGGCAAAAACGCCCGGTCGCAACTTGCCAGTCACTTCGATCCGGCGAACCTTGGGACGGCTGAGCGCCAAGGTTTGCGTCGCCAGAACGTCCGCGACTTGACTCGTTCCAATTCCGAATGCAATGGAGCCGAATGCACCGTGAGTACTCGTGTGGCTGTCGCCGCAGGCAATCGTCATCCCCGGCTGAGTCAATCCCTGTTCGGGGCCGACGATGTGAACAACTCCCTGGCGGTTATCCTTCAGATCAAACAAACGGACGCCAAAATCGCGACAGTTCTTTTCGATGGCCGACATCATTTCTTCGGCCAGGCCGTCCGCAAATGGGCGCAACTGGTTATCTGTAGGAACAATATGGTCGACGGTCGCCAAAGTCCGTTCGGGAAACATCACCGTCAGATTGCGGTCACGGAGGATCGAAAACGCCTGAGGACTGGTCACTTCGTGAATCAGGTGCAGGCCAATGAACAACTGAGTCTGCCCGGATGCGAGCGAACGGACGGAGTGAAGATCCCAAACCTTGTTGAACAGATTGCGACGGTCGGTCATTTCAAAATCCAAGTGAAAAAGAACGCAAATTTCCCGCAAGTCAAATTGTACCAATCCGATCACGTCGGGCGAATCGTGCAAACGGAATTTGCCCCCAAAATCCGGGGAGAATGACGCCTCTTTCAGGAATGCATGGGCAATCTTCTGAAAACACGAGAAATCGCAGCGGATTTATAGCCCCACTCCGCGACCTGCAAATGTCATCCAGAACTGTTTATCGGATGCCATCGCCGCGAAGTTACTTGCTCTTGCCGCCCGAAGCGCGTGTAATATCGATCGTAAATCCACCGGAACGCAAGGGGTTTAAATCCATGGGAATTGTCCTCGCAAGCACCTCACCCTATCGCAAGCAACTGTTGGAGCGACTTGGATTACCGTTTGAACAACGGGTTCCGTTGTGTGATGAATCACTCTTCAAGCAATCTCCTTTTACCAGTGCGGCAGGACTGGCTCGAACACTCGCCACAGCCAAGGTCGAAAGCCTGATCGTTACTCACCCCGATGACACGCTGATTGGGGGAGATCAGATCGTTGAAGTGGACAATCAGATTTTGGATAAGCCGGAAACAGTTGACCGCGCCATTGAACAACTGGCGTTACTTGCTGGTCGATCACATCGCATTGCGACGGCGGTTGCCGTCTGGGACGAAGGTCGGCTCAACACTTACGTCGACATCACGACCCTAACCATGCGACCTCTCGACTTGCCTGCAATCCGGCGTTACGTCGAAGCCGATCAACCACTGGATTGTGCGGGCTCGTACAAGCTCGAATCTCGCGGAATCACTCTTTTCGAGCGGATTGAGACGGCCGATTACACCGCCATCATCGGCCTGCCACTCATAACCCTCACATCCATGCTGCGCGGGATCGGTTACATCATCCCCTGACGTCACATCAGGAAATATCGCAACATTCTTCTGTCAATCGCCTTGCGGTGTTCTTGCATCTATACAATCCGGGCCATCCCCGCCCCCGGATTCGCGAATTTCCTTCGGCAGGCAAATGGCAAAAGCGAGTTCAGCGTCTGTGAATCCGACATCTTAATGCGTCACCGTTCAGATGCCGCAACTCAAATGTGAGAAAGTTGCCGCCACGGTCGGGTCGATTTGGAAATATTCCCACAATCCGATATACTCTTGAGACTGAGTTTCAATCCGCGAAAGCCGAGGGTCGGATGCTCGTCGTACCACTCGAAATGATGTCTACAGGCGAACAGGGTCGTGTCTGCAACCTGGACGGGGCACCAGAACTCGTTGTCAGGCTTGAAGAAATGGGTCTGCGCGAAGGAGCCAGCGTTCGCATGGTCCGGTCGGGTTCTCCCTGTATTCTCGCTATCAACGATCACCGTCTGTCACTTCGTTTTGACGAGAGTGCCACTGTCCTGGTGGAAGTCACGCGATGAAAACGCTCAACGATCTGCGTCAACCCGGGCAGCGAGCGGAAATTCTCGATGTGACAGGCGACGATGCGGTTGCAGTGCGTCTGATGGAAATGGGACTGACAGAAGGGGCCGAAATTGAACTCGTGGGATTTGCCCCACTTGGGGACCCGATCGAGTTTCTGATCCGCGGCTATCGCTTATCACTTCGCAAGGCGGAAGCGGCACGCGTCGCCATTAACGTCCTCTGAATCGACCTACTCCTTCCGCCTGAAAGTTGCCGTCTGTAATGACTTCCGCTCCCTCACCAACTGCGGGCCCGATTACTGTTGCCGTGATTGGTAATCCCAACACCGGTAAGAGCACGCTTTTCACGGCGCTGACAGGAATTCATTCCCGCATCGGCAACTACCCTGGTGTGACCGTTGAAAAGAAGATTGGCAAGTTTCAGTTCAATGATCGCGAAATTCGACTTGTTGATCTCCCCGGAACTTATAGCCTTTCGCCACGTTCACTCGATGAAATGGTCTCGGTCGAAGTTCTTCTGGGGCGCCAGGCGGAAGTCGGCAAGATTGATGTCGTCGTCTGCATCGCTGATGCTTCGAATCTGGAACGCAATCTGTATCTGACCAGCCAGATCCTTGATCTGGGACTTCCGACAGTTCTCGTCCTGAATATGTGGGACGTCGCGATCTCGCGTGGCGTCGCAATCAACGTCGATGCACTGTCGCAAAAACTCGGGATCGGAGTCATCCCGTGCGAGGCCCATCGGCATCGTCAGATTGACGATGTGAAACGTGCGATCTTGTCTGCTGCCGGACAAACAGTCTCCGCGCCCCCTCGTGTGTTTCCTCCCGAATTCTATGAAGAAGGACTGCGACTGCAGTCCATTCTCAAGGGATGGGGCGACCCGGACGTTCCATTTTATGTTGCCGAGCGAATGTTGCTTGATGTCGGTGGTCAGGTTGAGACCTCATTCACAGCTCGCTTTCCTGCGCAGTTGCCGGACGAATTGAGTTGTGCTCGTGAACGACTCAAGGCCAACGGGTTTCGGGTCCCATCGGCTGAAGCAAAGGCGCGTTATGCCTGGGTCCGTGAAACACTGACGGGCGTATTGACGACACCTCCAGAACGCCCGGCAACGCGCAGCGATCGCCTGGATCAATGGCTAACTCACCGGACTTGGGGACTGGTCGCGTTCGCGGTCATCATGTTCCTGGTCTTTCAATCTATTTCGACGTTCGCGTCCCCCCTGATGGGCTACTGCGAAATGGGCCAGCAGGCCATTGGTGAGTATGTCGGGTCATGGATGTCTCCGGGACCATTTCGCAGCCTGGTTGTGGATGGAGTGATTGCCGGGGTTGGAGGAATTCTCGTTTTCCTGCCGCAGATCTGCTTTCTGTTTCTGTTTATCGCCTTGCTGGAAGACTGCGGGTACATGGCCCGTGCCGCGTTTTTGATGGACAAGCTGATGACGAAGGTGGGCCTGAGCGGAAAGTCGTTTGTCCCCTTGATGTCATCATTCGCCTGTGCGATCCCCGGAATTATGGCGACCCGAACGATCGAGAACCGCCGTGATCGCATGGTGACAATTCTCGTTGCACCCCTGATGAGTTGTTCAGCGAGATTTCCTGTTTACACCCTGATGATTGTGGCGTTTATCCCCAATGTCACATGGCTCGGCGGCTGGATTTCCCTGCACGGGATGCTGTTCTTCGGGATGACTTTCCTGGGTGCGGCGATTGCCATTCCCATCGCGTGGCTTTTCAAGAAGACGCTGTTTCGTGGCGAAACTCCTCCATTTGTCATGGAACTTCCTGGTTACAAGTGGCCATCACCTCACATTGTCTTGAATCGTGTCTACGATCGCGCGCGCGCCTTTGTGGCGCGTGCTGGAACGCTGATCTTCGCGACATCAATCCTGATCTGGGCCGCCAGTTACTTCCCCGCAGACCATTCGAGACAGTATCAGATCGAGGATCAAATTGACCAGATGCGAGCAACCGTTCAATCAGACCTTACACAGCGCGATGAATTAGAGGCCGCACAAAAGGGATTACCTGAAGGTGAGACCACTCAAAAGGAAGTCCTCGAACAAAAGCTCGCAGAACTGCAGCCACGCCTCGAACCTTTCAACAAGCTGCTGGAAGAAAAGAACGCCATTTCTGAGCACCTGCTGGAAACGAGCTATCTCGGCCGGGTTGGCAAGATCATCGAACCCGTCGTGAAGCCACTGGGCTGGGACTGGCGCATCGGAGTGGGGGTGCTGGCATCGTTCCCGGCGCGTGAAGTCATTGTGTCGACTCTCGGGACAATCTACAGTCTGGGTGGTGACGTCGACGAGTCTCACTCAGGACTTCATCAAGCCCTGCAAACCTCAAAATGGCAGGACGGGCGTCCCGTCTACACGATCCCCGTGGCCCTGTCGATCATGGTGTTCTTCGCCTTGTGTGCACAATGTGTCTCGACTTTGATGGTCATCCGCCGCGAGACCAACAGCTGGAAATGGTCACTGTTCACGTTTGCCTACATGACGGCACTCGCGTACGCCGGCGCATTTGCCACGTTCCAGATCGGTACGTGGTTAATCGCTTCGTAACATGTCGATCAGTACGAAGATGACTTTCGCACACAGTCATTCGAACGCAATGAATTCAGCGAATGACGGAATTTATACACCCATCTCGCACCAGGCACGTCCGATCCGGCGAAGCAGATCCGACGCGATCATCCCTGGCTTTGAAAGCTCCTCAGCCGCCAGATCTCCGGCAAGGCCGTGCACGTGCGCTCCCAATTGTGCCGCTTCAAATGCGGTCATTCCCTGGGCAAGCAGGCCGGTGATCAGTCCCGTCAGCACGTCACCGGTTCCTCCAGTAGCCAGCCCGTTGTTCCCGGTCTGATTGATGGCCAGTCGCTTGCCGTCAGTGATGATCGTCTGGTGCCCTTTCAGGACCAGGACGATTTCGTTCCTGCGAGCAAACTCGACGGCATGTTTCTGACGATCCTGCTGAATAACAGCGGTTTCAATGCCCGTCATCCGCGAGAATTCTCCCGGATGCGGGGTCAATACGCGTGCGGCCGCACCTTTGGGTCGCTTAAACAGGTAGGGACGCCGTGCGAGAAGATTTAACGCATCAGCATCGACGACGAGAGGAATCGCCAGAGAATCGTAGAGGTCGCAGACCAGTTCCTGCAGTCCTGATGACTGCCCAAGTCCCGGTCCAATTGCGACCGCGTCCTGGGATTCAACCAGTTCAAGAAGTCGCTTTAGCGCTGAAGGCTTTAATCGCCCCAAGTCATCGTCTGGAAGTCCTGCGGTCAGATAGGACGGTTCGTACCCCGCAACGATTTCCTGGATTCCCTCGGGAATCGCCGCGGTCACCAGTCCCGCACCCGCACGCAGAGAAGCAGTAGCTGCCAGACATGCAGCACCGCTCATCCCGCGACTTCCAGCAATCACCATCGCTCGACCACAATCCCCCTTGTGTGCGTCGTCTGAGCGACTCGGGAGCAGTGGCAGATTGGTAACGACTTCCAGTGTTGAGACGGTTTCTGTCATGGTTTCTTTATTTCAGATTGAGATTGTCGTGCGATCATCGCAGCAAGATAGCCGCCCTTGAATCCCGCGTCGATATTCACAACCGCTACGTTTGCGGCACAGCTGTTCAGCATACTCAATAACGCCGAAAATCCGCCAAGATTCGCTCCGTAGCCGACACTTGTCGGGACGGCGATTACTGGAACAGAAACCCAGCCGGCAACGACCGAGGGCAACGCTCCTTCCATCCCGGCAACGACAACGACGACGTCCGAGTTCTGCAGGCGTCCTCGATTTGCCAGAAGCCGCTGCGGGCCTGCGACACCGATATCAATCACGAGCTCTGCATCACAGCCCATCCACAAAACAGTTTCCAAAGCCTCTTCCGCGACAGGACGATCACTGGTCCCCGCTGTCACGACAACGACACGGCCGCGCGGCTGGACGGTCGATGTTGTGAGTGTCACTGTACGAGCAACATGATTTGCCCGTGCCGAGGGAAACTCATGACAGACCTGCTGCAATAGCTCCGTTGACATCCGGGTTGCGAATGAATTCTGTCCCGCAGCAATTTG
>CAZSTW010000087.1:15259-27364 GCA_964609845.1 uncultured Planctomycetaceae bacterium
AGCCTTGAAGACCGAGACAATCGCTGCCGCAGATTTGCCTTCGCCGAAAACGACTTCAGGAAACCCGCACCGCCGAACTCGATCCATGTCCACCAGGACGTCCGATCCGACAATCGTAGGTGAATAGGCTGAGCGAAGCGTCTGTTCGACGTTTTGCCAGTCGACAGTCCCGCCCTGCCACTGCGCAAACAACTCCTGCAACTGTTCCGGAGACATTCAATGATTCCTGGCAATTCCATCGCCTGTGCGACCGCGGTGACCAATGTCATACGAGACCTTGACCGAAGCTGCGCGGTCAGGCCAGCAGTTCTTTCACCACATTGGCTCCTTCAACACCTGTCAGCCGGGAATCGAGTCCCTGGAACTTGTAGCTGAATCGATTGTGATCAATCCCCAGCAGGTGCAGCAGCGTCGCATGGACATCGTGTACCGAGACTCGGTTTTCCACCGCGTGATATCCAAACTCATCGGTGGCACCGTAGCTCATTCCGGGTTTGAAGCCCCCTCCGGCAAACCACATGGTGAAGCCTGCCAGATGGTGATCGCGCCCATTTCCCTGAGCCATTGGAGTTCGGCCAAATTCAGAGCCGAAGACGATAATCGTATCCTTCAGCATGTCGCGTTGCTTGAGGTCCGTAATCAGAGCGGCGACCCCCTGATCCACTTCCTTGGCCGTCCCTGCCGAATGATCCTTGACCGCACCGTGATGGTCCCAGTCGCGATGATACAGCTGAATAAAGCGGACACCTCGTTCGGCCAGACGCCGGGCCAGCAGGCAGTTTGACGCGAATGATCCGTCGCCCCCCTTGGTTCCATAGAGATCAAAAATATGCTCGGGTTCTTTGCTGACGTCCATCAATTCCGGAACGCTCGACTGCATCCGGAAAGCGAGTTCGTACTGGCTGACCCGCGTGGCAATTTCGGGATCTTCCAACCGCTGCTGAGCCAGTCCGTTTAACGACTGAATCGCATCGACCACATCGCGTTGACGTTTGCTGGTCACCCCTTTGGGGTTCCCGACATAGAGCACCGGATCACCTGTCCCGCGAAATTCGACTCCCTGGAACTCACCCGGCAGGAATCCCGAATGCCACTGACGTGCAGCGATCGGTTGCTTCTGGCCGAATTTTCCCGTCGAAACCATGACGACAAACCCCGGCAGGCTGTCTGATTCGGAACCCAGTCCGTATTGCAGCCAGGAACCCATCGCGGGGCGGCCTGCGATCATGCTGCCCGTGTTCATGAAGGTATGCGCCGGATCGTGATTGATCGCATCCGTGTGCAGGGAACGGACAATACACATCTCGTCGGCACACTTTGAACCGAGCAGCGGCCAGATTTCGGAAATCGACTGACCGGACTGCCCCCATTGTTTAAAGGCATGCTGGGGGCCAAAGCAATTCAGCTTCTGCCCCTGCAATTGAGCAATCTGCTGCCCCTTCGTGATCGATTCCGGCATCGGCTGACCATGCAGTTCCGCCAGTTTTGGCTTGTGATCGAATGTCTCCAGATGAGTCATTCCCCCTGCCATGTACAGCCAGATGACTCGCTTGGCTCGGGGAGCATGGTGAAGAGGTTGCAGGACACCCTTCCATCGGCTGCCACTCGCCGAAGCCGCCTCCGCAGCGCGCCCATCGCGAGCAAGCAATGATTGCAAAGCCATAGCTCCGAGACTGATTCCCGAAGTTTGCAAGAATGAACGCCGGGCCACATCAATCGGTAGTGTCATGTTGATTCCTTCGTTCTTCACCCGTCCGTCGGTGTTCGTGACAGGATCCAGATGAATCCGTGGTCGATTCAGTTTCGAGTAATAACTTCATGCAAATTCAGGATTGTCCGGGCAACACTGGTCCAGGCCGCAAGTGTCGCGGGGGGGATGTCTGTCGGTGTTGGACGGGCACCGATCTTCAGCAGTTCATTTGCTGCAGCCGGATCGGCCTGATAGTCCTTCAGGTGTGTCTCCAGAAGCTTTTCGAGCAGTTGGGATTCCGCAGGTTCAATGGGGCGCGAGACTGCTCGCAAGTAAGCAAAGTTCAGCTTCTGCTGTGTTGAACCTTCATGATGCAGAATAAGTTCTGCAAAGGCACGAGCCGCCTCGACATAGCTGGGATCGTTCAGCAATACCAGAGATTGCAGCGGCGTATTTGATCGTGGACGGTCCGCAGTACATTCTTCGCGACAGGGAGCATCAAACGCCAGCAGGCTGGGATGCAGGTACTGTCGTTGCCAGTGCGTATACAGCCCGCGACGGTACAGTTCATCGCCAGCGCCGTTTTGCCATTCACGCTGTGGAAAGTTCAGATAGGCCCAGTATCCAGGCGGCTGGTAGGGACGGACACTCTTTCCACCAACCTGAGTGACCAGTAGACCACTGATCGAAAGAGCATTATCGCGGACCAGTTCCGCATCGAGGCGGAAGCGTCCCTGCCGTGCCAGCCAGCGATTATAGGGGTCGACTTCTCGCAAAGCGGGACTCATCAGTGATGACTGCCGATACGCCTTGGTCATGACAATCGTCTTCACCAGCCGCTTCATATCCCAGCCCGAGTCCATGAACTGGGCCGCAAGGTAATCGAGCAGCACGGGGTGGCTGGGCCAGTCGCCCTGAGCCCCCAGGTCATCGAGTTTTCGTGACAGCCCGGCCCCGAAGTAGAGCTTCCAGATCCGATTGGCAAACACGCGACCTGTCAGGGGGTTCTCTCGAGCCACAATCCATTTGGCCAGGTCCAGCCGGGTCAACCGCGTTTCTGGTACGGCGGCCGATGACAAGGCTGCGGGAAACGCTGGCGTCACCACTTCACCACTCTCGTCCATCCAGTTTCCGCGGCGTAGAATTCGTACCATTCGAGGTGCGACAGATGCTGTCACGAGCGTTGTGGGGATCGTTGCATCAAGATCCTTACGAGACTTCTCAACTGCCGCCAGTTCGCTCCGCGTCTGCTGCAGTGACGGAGCAATCGTTCGGAAGTAGGCAGCGACCTCTTTCAATTGTGGTTCACTGCGCTGAGGTGGAGCGATTGCCAGGATTGCGCTGATGTTCGGTGGAGCTGCGTCGGTGACCTTGACTGGACGAGGCACCGTTGTCGCTGATAGTCGAAAGAGACCGATCGTATGCTGAGGATTATCGAGATTCTGTTGCAACGCAACAGTCAGCGTATCACCGTTATCCAGTGTCAGGTCCGACGCAGTTTCAAAAATTGCGACATGTGGCTGGCCGACTTTCTCCATAACAGCCCAGCCCCATTTCTTTCCCTTGGCATCGCCATCGATGGCGGCAGCGATCGCCCACTTTTTATAGGGGTTATCGCCAGCAGCCCCGGTCTGTTCGTACGAGGCCGTTGCTGACGAAATTGCCACAGGCCGGTCATCGCCGACTGAGGGCTTGACCGTCGCGACGAATTCCGACAGAACAAAATTGCCGTTCCCCGCACGCCCCGGCCCCTTTTGTGGCAAAGATGGATCAGGCAACACTTCCAGACGGAAAGCCGTAACGCCGGGCGGAAGCTGCTTGATTGTCAGCGTGTATGTGTCCGTTGCAGGGCTCTTGCCGCTGGCAAGGATCGAACCATCCGGCCGAGCCGTGAGTGTGACCCCTTCTACAGATGCGATTGAATCGGGCTTGAGGACCGTCCAGGGAACTTGAGTCCTTTCCCATTCCGCCTGGGCGGCAGCCAATTCCGGGGTTGCCGTTTCTAGCTTCTGCTTGAGCGACGTGATTTGAGCGTCGAATGCAGCCAGTTGAGCCTCTTGCTGCTGGGTTGGAACCTTGATGTTCGGGCCCCAGTTCCCGTCCGAGTTCGCCCCCGAGTAGAGACCTCGTTCTTTGATGTCTGCAAAAAACGCCTCAAAGCGATAAAAGTCCTTCGTGGTAAACGGATCAAACTTGTGATCGTGGCATTCGGCACATCCGATTGTCACACCCAGCCACGTCCCGGAAGCATTGCGAACTCGCTCGGCAATGTACTTCGCGAGGTATTCCTTGTCTTGCACTCCCCCTTCGGCACTCATCATTCCGAGACGGTTATAGCCGGATGCAATCAACTGCTCGCGAGTCGGATTTGGCATCAGGTCCCCCGCGAGTTGTTCCGCTGTGAACTGATCGAATCGCTTGTTGGCATTGAACGATTCGATCACATACTGCCGGAATGGCGCTACGCTCATTTCCTGATCACCGTGATAGCCGACGGTGTCCGCATAGCGAACCAGATCGAGCCACCACATTGCCAGGCGTTCACCGAAATGAGGTGACTGCAGCAATCGATCGACTTGCTTTTCATAAGCAGTGGGCGACTGGTCCTGCAGAAAGGCAGCGACATCCTTTTCAGACGGCGGAAGTCCAATCAGATCGAAGTGAATACGACGCAGCAGCGTGATTTTGTCAGCTTCTGGCGAAGCTTTCAGATTCTGCTCGGCCAGACTTCGAGCGATCAGTTCGTCGACTTTTGCAATGGTGGCATGTTCGTTCGCAG
Organism: uncultured Planctomycetaceae bacterium; assembly: GCA_964609845.1. GTDB lineage: Bacteria > Planctomycetota > Planctomycetia > Planctomycetales > Planctomycetaceae > Schlesneria. The sequence continues at coordinate 19,729 of CAZSTW010000087.1, forward strand.
CGGCCGCTGCGGCGTCTTTGTGGAGCGGCAGAAACGCCCAATGCCCTTCAAAACGCCCGCCCTGTGCGACCCACTTTTTCAGCAGTTGAATATCGCGAGGTGACAAGGTCTTGCCACTCGCTGCAGGTGGCATTTTCTTGTCGGGATCAGTGGAAATGATCCGTCGAATCAGTTCACTTTCATCTGGATTACCTGGAACAAGTGCACCAGGCTTCCCATCGTGGCCCTTCAATCCTGCTTCGGTATCCAGACGCAGATCTGCTTCACGCTTGTTCTTGTCGGGACCATGACACTGAAAACAGTTGTCGGACAGCAACGGGCGAATGTCACGATTGAATTCGATCGTCTCAGGGATCGGCAGTTCTTTGGCAGGGCCTTGTCCCGTGACAATCCCTGGAAGCATCGTGGTCAGGCAAACTGCGTTCAGACAAACAAACTTGAACCAGCCAGAACACCGCATGAAATCTTCTCCAGACTCGGTTCGCGCGCACTGAGAATCCGCGTTGTTGCAAGATTCTTCGTTACCACCGGATCAATTCATCAAACGGAACATTGATAATTCCGTTCGATCAGCATTTTCCAGTGTTCTGAACCTGAACGCAACCGGAGGATCACTTCTACGCACGGCCAGTGCCTTTTTGAAGTGGGCTGGATGTGGAACCAGCGGCTCGTGCGTGTCCCACTTCCGTGTCGCGTCGAAACATGGGTTAGACACTTTCGTTTGATGCCTGCGGAACTTAAACGAGATGCGATCTCGCCGCGCAGGCCCACCGTCAATCCTCGACATTTCCCTATGGTGGGCCGGCGCTCGAAGCGAGCTTGTCCCACCCTACACTGAAAAATCGTTGCCCCTGTACTTCTGCGCGACCCGACAAATCGGATTATTCCTCGGGTTCCGATTCGACGTCGATTTCACCGCGCATTGCTTCAGCCAGTCGTGAGGGGTCAAGTTTCTCGACGATTGCATAGCGACCGTCTGTCCACCGAACAAAATCGATTTGCTTGCAGCGGAGACTGCAGAACGGGGCGGCAGAGGTCCCTTCTTCCGATGTCGCTGACACCGACTTGCCGCAGACAGGACAGGTCATCGAACGAACCATGAGACTCACCTGTTACTTCTTCGAGTCGGAACCCGATGAACTTCCGCTGGAACCGGAATCGGACTTTTTCGATTCGCTCGGCGGTGATTGCGACGCTTTATCGGCTTCAGCCGATTTCTTGTAAGCATCGCTGCGGTAATCAGTCAGATAGAATCCCGACCCTCGAAAAATCAGTCCGGCACCCGCACCGATCAGCCGGACAGCTTTCTTCTTGCCGCAACTCGGGCACTTCTTCGTTGGCTCAGCCTTGATCGACTGGAATTCTTCCCAAACATGCTCGCAGGCACCACATCGGTAATCGTACGTTGGCATGTCAGTCTCCCTTTTGATGTCTGTTGGACGCATTCCGGGTCGAAAGCGTTTCACAGGTTTAAGCGTTTCGTACGTTAATCGTAGCTGGTTTAAAAGGTCGTTTTCGCTTGGTAGCGAACAACGTGAGCGGCTTGGCAAATCCGAGCGGCAGCTCGAAGTAACACAATCAAATTCTCGTTTCGATCGTTCTCACCCTGGTAGCGAACAACGTGAGCGGCTTGGCAAATCCGAGCGGCAGCTCGAAGTAACACAATCAAATTCTCGTTTCGATCGTTCTCACCCTGGTAGCGAACAACGTGAGCGGCTTGGCAGTTCCGAGCGGCAGTTCGAAGTAAAAAACTATTTGGAGACGATGACTTTGCTGGGGCGGACGATTCGGTCGTGTAGCATGTAGCCTCGTTCGACATCCTGCAAGACAGTCATGGCGGGATGTTCTTCTGAGGGGATTTGCGAGATAGCCTCGTGCAGGTTCGGATCGAACGGCTGTCCCAGTGCAGGGATTGTTTTGGCACCGAAGCCGTTGAGGGCTGTTTCCAGTTGCTTGATGGTGAGCTGTATCCCCTGGATCAGTTCATCGACGTTCTTGGATTGCGTCGCGGCCATGATGGCTCGATCAAGACCGTCGAAGGCGGGGAGCAACGTTTTCAGGAGTGGCAGGGCCGCATACTTGCGGTCCTCTTCCATTTCCCGCTGCATGCGCCGACGGTAGTTGTCGTGGTCGGCGAGTGCACGAGTCCACTTCTCCTTGAACTGGTCCCGTTCCGCTGCAGTTGCTTCGAGTTGTTCATGCAACGTGGGGGCCGTTGGTTCGTTGGGCTCGTTCTTCACATCAACATTTTCGTTAGGAACTGTGGTTTCATCACTCATGATTCAGCCTTACTTTTGCAAGGGCCATGGCCCCGACACAATCTGATGCTAAGCCGCCAGGGTAGATTCATTTTTGGATCCAGACCTGCGACGATCAACATGCTATTCTACTTCTTCGGTGGCTCCGAAGAATTCTTTCAGCGATTCGAAGAATGATTTTCGGTGAGCACTCACCTGCTTGTCATCCAGTTCAGCGAGCTGTCGTAACAATTCTTCTTGCTTCTTGTTCAACTTCTTGGGGACTTCGACCTGGAACTGGACATGCAGATCTCCGCGAGACCCGCCGTGAGGGTCAGGCATCCCCTGCCCGCGCAGCCGCAGGATTTCCCCAGGCTGAGTTCCCGGTGAGACAGTGACCCGGTGTTTGCCTGTCAGGATGGGGATATCGATTTCCGTGCCGAGCGCTGCCTGTGCGAAAGTGATCGGAACCTGGCAGGTCAGATTCTTTCCGTCTCGATCAAACAGGTTGTGCGGTTTGACATGGATCTCAACGTACAGATCCCCTGATGGACCGCCACTCTCGCCTGCTTCACCTTCACCGCGCAGGCACAACTGCATGCCGTTATCAACGCCGGCAGGAACTTTGACGGTAATCTTGGACGATCGTGAGACCACACGCGATCCGCGACAGTCAGTACACTTGTCACGAACAATCTGCCCCTGGCCTCGACATCCCGGACAGGTCGTTTGAACCCGGAAGAATCCTTGCGACTGGACCACCTGCCCCCGACCGCCGCAATAGTCGCACGTTGTCGGTTTCGTACCGGGCTTGGCACCGGTACCGTTGCAGGTGACGCAGGAAACGTGCTTGTCAATTTCCAGATCACGTGAGCAGCCGACCGCCGCATCAAGCAGGTCAATGGTCAATGATGTCTGCAGGCTGTTTCCACGCCGTGCTCGTGAACCACCGCCTCCTTTTCGCCCCCCGCCGAAGAAGTCGCCAAACATGTCGCCGAAAGCGTCCATGATGTCGCCGACATCGCCGAAGCCCGCCCCACCGCCCGCGGCGGCACCGTCGACTCCGGCATGACCGAATCGATCGTAGCGAGCCCGTTTGTCGGGATTGCTGAGGACATCAAAGGCCTCGGCCGCTTCTTTGAAAGCCGTGACTGATGCTTCGTCCCCGGGGTTTCGGTCCGGGTGATGCTTCGCTGCCAGCTTGCGATAGGCGCGTTTGATTTCGTCGTCAGACGAAGTCTTTTCGACGCCCAGCACTTCGTAGTAATCCCGCTTCGTCGCCATCACGGCTCCGCTCCAACGTATTCAGGGGACAGACCCCTGACCGGATTCCAGCTTACGCCCTGAATCGCAAAGTCGCTATCTGACTGCTTCCTGCAGAATGCACACATGGAACTGGCAAGTGCCCCTGACCCGCTGGAAACTTTTCGTGTTTCCGAAAATCGCCGCTCGCTTCGACGCATCCCGGATAGACAACGAACCGCCGAGGAAGACCTCGGCGGCTCGCTGGTGTCATGTTCTCCCCGGATTTGTCTGGGAGCTGGGATCGTCGACTTCAATCAATCGCATCGAGCCATCACGTCGTGCATCAGCCTGTTTGCCATCGCAGTGACCGACAGCAACCAGACTGTGAACAGCGAGCAGTCTCGATCAGTGAACAGCCCCTTCAACTTTCGACTTCGGCTTGCCATCGGTGTCGTCGCTACGAGTCACCAGGACCGAGGTCGTCAGCATCAAACCAGCGATCGAAGCAGCATTGCGAAGAGCACTCTTCACAACCTTGGCAGGATCGATGATCCCTGACTTGTACATATCGACGTATTTACCAGCGTTTGCATCGTAACCGGTGTTGGTTGGCAGGTTGCGAACTTCGTCAGCCACAACACTTCCATCCAGTCCACAGTTGTTTACGATCTGGCGGATCGGACCTTCCAGAGCCTTGGCAACGATGTGAACACCGATCTTTTCATCACCCTTGGCTTTGACTTCGCTGACTGCTGCGATGGATCGCAGCAGCGCCACGCCACCGCCTGGAAGAATTCCTTCTTCGACCGCTGCACGCGTGGCATGCAATGCATCTTCCATACGGGCCTTGGTCTGCTTCATTTCGGCTTCGGTGGCAGCACCAACCGAGATGATCGCAACCCCACCGGTCAACTTGGCGAGTCGTTCCTGGAACTTCTCACGGTCGTACTGGCTTTCGGTCTGTTCGATCTGACGACGAACCTGATCAACGCGAGCCTTGATCTCCTTAGGATCGCCAGCACCTTCGATGATGGTACAGGCATCTTTGGTGACTTCGACCTTCTTGGCCCGGCCCAGCTGATTCAGTTCGACGGTGTCCAGCTTGATCCCGAGGTCTTCGGAAATCAGAGTTCCGCCGGTCAGGGTGGCCATATCGCCCAGCATCGCCTTGCGACGATCACCAAACCCAGGAGCCTTGACGGCACAGACCTGCAGAACGCCACGCAGCTTGTTCACAACGAGAGCCGTCAGTGCTTCGCCATCAACATCTTCCGCAACGATCAGCAGTGGCTTGCTGCGCTGAGCGACTTTTTCCAGGACTGGAACCAGTTCACGCAGGTTTGAAATCTTCTTTTCGAACATCAGGATGTAGGCGTCGTCGAGGATCACCTTCATCTCTTCGGGGTTCGTGACGAAGTATGGGGAAATGTAGCCCTTATCGAACTGCATCCCTTCTGCGAGCTGCAGAGTGGTGCTGTTTCCCTTGCCTTCTTCAACGGTGATGACGCCGTCGCGGCCAACCTTTTCCATGGCATCAGCGATCAGATCCCCGACTCCACGATCACTGTTTGCCGAGATCGAGCCGACCTGGGCGATTTCTTCCTTCGACGAGACAGGCTTGGCCATCTTTTCGATGAATTCGATCGCAGCATCGACTGCCTTGTCGATTCCCTTGCGGACAACAGTCGGATTGGCACCCAGGGTCAGGCTGCGGAGCCCTTCCTGGTAGATGGCTCGAGCCAGCACGGTTGCGGTGGTCGTTCCATCGCCAGCGGTGTCACTGGTCTTGGAAGCAACTTCGTTGACCAGTTTGGCACCCATGTGCTCATAAGGGTCTTCGAGTTCCACTTCCTTGGAGACGGTCACACCGTCCTTGGTGACGACGGGATTGCCGAACGACTTGTCGATGATCACGTTTCGACCGGTCGGCCCCATCGTCACAGCAACGGCCTGCGCCAGCGTCTCCACGCCCTTCTGCAGCTTGAGGCGGGCTCGGTCATCGAACAACAGTTGTTTAGCCACGACAGGGCTCCTGTGGAAAATAATAGGTAGTGGATGGTGGGTAGTGGATCGGAATCAACTTGGAATCGGTCTGGACTCGTGGTCTTCCTCGCCACTATCCACTTTCAATCAGCGACGGTCTCCAGTCCCCGCCGAAGCCGCCGACCAATCGCCAGTTTGACCTGGCACATTTGTACATCACAGTGCCAGTATTTCACTGGCACTGCGACACTTCTTATTACGCAACGACCTTGGCAAGAATGTCTGATTCCCGCAGGATCTTGACTTCCTTCTTGTCGACTTCGATTTCGGTCCCGCCGTACTTGGCGAACAGAACTTCATCTCCAACCTTGACGGCGATCGGGCAGCGCTCGCCACTATCCAGCAACCGGCCTGGGCCAACGGCGATCACTTTGCCACGCTGTGGCTTTTCCTTGGCAGCATCCGGCAGCACGATGCCGCCAGCGGTTTTTTCTTCGGCAGACAATGGTTCGACAACGACTCGGTCATCGAGAGGCTTGAGGTTCATGCAGACACTCCTTGGTTAATTAGCTTTTTCAGATGTCGGCAGCAGGCCGGCCTTGCCAGACCCACTGCCGGAATTTTCGTAGCAGTGCATACGCACACAGAAACAGCAGCAGTGCGAGTCAGGCCCGGCTTAGAAGCCACCCATACCGCCCATGCCACCCATCCCCATGCCGCCCATTCCTCCCATGCCACCCATCCCGCCCATGCCTCCGCCGTCGTGATGGTCGTCGTGGTGGTGATCGTCTTCTTTCGGCTTCGGAGCTTCGACCACAATGCTGTCCGTGGTCAGCAGCAGGCAGGCAACGCTGACAGCGTTCTGCAATGCCGAGCGAACCACCTTGGCTGGATCGACAACACCAAACTCGAACATGTCGCCATAGCGTTCGTTCAACGCGTCGTAGCCGTGGGACTTGTCCTTTGCCTTGCGAACATTGTTCGCAACAACAGCACCGTCCAGACCAGCGTTCTCGGCGATCGTGCGGATCGGCATTTCGAGAACACTCTTGATCAGTGCAACGCCATGCTGCTCATCGCCAGCCAGCTTCAGCTTATCCAGCGCTGCGGCACAGCGGAGCAATGCGACACCACCGCCAGGAACAACCCCTTCTTCGATTGCAGCTCGCGTGGCAGCCAGAGCATCGTCGAGCGCAAAAATCTTGCCGTTGGCTTCGAGCAGGTCCTTGCGTTCCTTCATTTCGGTTTCGGTGTGGGCACCAACACTGATCTGAGCAACACCACCAGCGAGCTTCGCCAGACGTTCCTGAAGCTTTTCGCGATCGTATTCGCTATCGGTCTTGGTGATTTCATGGCGAATCAAGGCGGCCCGGCCTTCGATTTCAACCTTCTTGCCAGCACCCTGAACGACTGTCGTGTTCTCGGCGTCGACGCGAATCTTCTTCGCAACTCCCAGATCACTCAGTTCAACGGCTTCCAGCTTCAGGCCGAGATCCTTGAAGATCGCCTTACCACCAGTCAGGACAGCGAGGTCTTCCAGCATCGCCTTGCGACGATCACCGTAACCTGGAGCCTTGACGGCACAAATCTTCAGGATGCCACGCAGCTTGTTCACCACGAGGGTTGCCAAGGCTTCGCCTTCGATATCTTCAGCGATGATCAGCAATGGCAGACCAGCTTTGGAGATCTTTTCGAGCAGCGGAACCAGCGACTTGGCACTGCTGATCTTTTCTTCACACAGCAGAATCCGGCAGTTGTCGAGTTCCACAACCTGATTGTCTGCATCGGTGACGAAGTGCGGCGACAAATAACCTCGCTCGAACTGCATCCCTTCGACGAGTTCAACTTCGGTATTGATCTGACGGCCTTCTTCAACCGTGATCACGCCATCCTTGCCCACCTTCAAGAGGGCATCTGCCAGAATCTGACCGATTTCCTTATCGTTATTACCAGCAATGGCAGCGACAGTTTCGATTCCCTTGCGGTCATCAGCCTTCACTGGCTTGGCGAACTTCTTCAGTTCGTCCACAACAGCATCAACAGCCTTCTGAGCACCGCGGCTGATGGCCATTGGATCATAGCCACTGGCGATATAGCGGAGACCGTTGCGGAAGATCGCCTCGGCCATCGGCTCCTTGATGATTCCCTGGCACAAGCGCTTGGGCTATCCG
>CAZSTW010000088.1:0-12633 GCA_964609845.1 uncultured Planctomycetaceae bacterium
TTTATCAATTTTAACGCCTTTGCCCGTTCTTTTGCTCGCTCTTTGGCGATCGCCAGAAGATTCTCTTCAAACTTAGTTTCGAGCTTTGACAGTTGTTCATTCAAGGATCGAATTCGGCCCTGATCCTGATCACTGAGCCGAGCCCCTGCTCGCAGAAAACTTTCATAGCGCTGCTTCAAGACTTCCGCCTGTTCTTCGGACAGACCGAGCAAGTCCTTCTTCTGCCAGATCTTCTCGACACGTTGAAACAGTCGGCGATTCAGCAGGATATTGTCCCAATGGGCAGCCTTCAGGGGAGCGAGTTCGGTTTCGATCTTCTGCAGAGCCTCGTTTTTCTCGGCCGATGTCAAATTGGAAAAGACATTGTCGACACGCGTCAGCAGGATTCCGGATCGCTCCATAGCCTCGATAGTGTTTTCAAATGTCGGGACATCTGTTTGCCCGGCGATTGCATTCATTTCCTCAAGCTGTTGTTTCATCCCGAACGCAAACGTCGGCAGAAAGTAGTCCGTTCGCAATTTGTCGAATGCCGGAGCATGCAGCGGAAGCGGGCTTGGAGCAGCAAACGGATTGTCAGCAGGCAAAGCTGTGGGCTTTTCAAGCGGATCAACCGCGGAAACTTTCGACATGTTCAACCAGACCCCGATGCTGACGCCAAGAATCGTTGCCGTGACGAGTTTCCTGAGTCGCTGCGAATCATTTAATGTCAGGGAAAATTTCACGATAACTTCTCTCTGGTAACGAGGATCGCAATCAAGGGGCCGCATATAGCGCGAGGCACTGAGTTGTGCGCCGATGATAATGGAGTCGTGGTGCCAATACGAGGACTGCGGGGTTCCGTATGGTCCGGCATCGAATATCGAGGCGGTCGTTTCGTCGTTCGAGGTCCATTGTGATGACAGTGGAGGCACTCGTTTTTCCGATCCAATTTGCACGAACATTCTGATTCTTACAGAATGACGTTCTGAAAGCGGGGATTGAGACAGCACAGAATCAATTATCGGGCAGGCGGAGTCTTCATGAGTTCGGAATCAATCAGGCCTCGCATTCTGATCATCGGTGACGGAGGGGTTCCAACGGGGTTTGCCCGCGTCATTCGCAGTATTTTCGAGCCACTTCGTGACGCCTTTGAATTGCATCAACTGGCAACTCGATATACCGGTGGCGATCATGACACGAAGTGGCCACTGATACCTGCGGGGGCTGGCAAGAGTGTTTACGGTTACGACCAGATCAAACCCGTCGTCGAACAGCTTCGACCGGACATCATTTTCCTGCTGTACGACATTCCGTTCCAGGTTCCGTACATGAAGATTCTGCGGGAGAGTGCTCCAAAGGCCCGGATCGTACTTTACTCACCCGTTGAAGCGGGGCCGATCCCTCCCGAAATGCTGGAACTATTACATGGCGTTTCGCGCTATGTGATGTACACAGAGTACGGGCGGCGCGAAATCGCCAAATCACTGGCGATCGTCCGTTCCGGGCTGCCGAATTTTCGGTTTCCCGAGTTACAGGTGATTCCGCATGGAGTCGATTGCGAGGCGTTTTATCCGCTCGCAGACTCGACAAAGGCGGATCGCCCTGGATCGATTCCAGAACGTCGGATCATCGCTCGAAAACAGCTGGGATTTCAAGACGCTGAGCACGTTGAATCATTCATCGTATTGAATGCCAATCGCAACATGCCGCGCAAGCGAATTGATATCACGATGCAGGGGTTCGCTCGATTTGCAGAGAATAAACCTCGCAACGTGAAGTTGTATCTGCACATGGCTACTGAAGACAGCGGCTGGAACGTGCTGATCCTGGCCCGCCGATATGGGATCTATGACCGTCTGATCATGACTCAGGTCGACAACACGCGTCCGGCGTTCACTGATGACAAATTGAACATGTTGTACAACGCTTGTGATGTCGGACTGACAACCACGACTGGCGAAGGGTGGGGAATGGTGAGCTTTGAGCATGCTGCAACTCGAGCAGCTCAGGTCATGCCTCGACACACATCACTCGCGGACCTCTGGTCGGGAGCTGCGGAATTTGTTGAACCGGTGATGACGCTGACAAACGCGGGAAATCTGACAGATGCCTACATTGTCACCCCAGAAGGAGTGGCTGCGGCACTGCAGCGACTTTATCACGATGAAGACTATCGAAATGAACTTGCGGAAGCAGGTTTCAAAAATGCCAATCGTGCCGAATACCGATGGAACGCCGTTGCATCGACATGGAAAGAGCTGTTCCTGGAATTGGGGAGTTGCCGCTGAGCCCGTCTGATGAGCGAAAATGCGCTCCAGGGCTGTTGCTTCAGAGTAGGCAAACCTATCGGTCGAAACGCGTTGGCGTCCGGTTCGAAGGCTCGATTAAGGGCCTTCGAAACCGGATGCCAGTCATTTCTGAATGTCATCACCACATCGGCACTTCTCAGCCGAAATACATTCCAACGGTAACGACCTTACCCGTTCCCGTCTCGGGAATGTTGATCGAGAAGGTCTTCACCCCTGGGTCGGGAGAGACAAAGACGTAGACATTCGATTGGTTGTCGTAGCCGACTTCCTGCGAGTCATTCGCATTGATAGTCCCGCAATCGGCGCTGCCAGGATTGCTGACTCCGTAGAAAACCGTATTTGGCGAGCTGTTTTGAATGAGCATGGAAAACTGCTTTCAGAGATAATGAAATAGGCGGCAATTCGGGTAATTGGATCTGATGACACCTCGTGAATTCGGTACCCGAGTCAAATCGACGCGTGGACGAGATTGTCCTTAGTCCTTGCTGCTATTCGACGTCCAGTAAGAATTGCGTGGTCTCACCGGTCGAGACCTGCGGAATCAACATCCCAAAGCCCGTATTACCGATCGGATTGATCTGGACGCTGACGTTGTTCAAGTTGTCGTATCCAACTTCTTGAATGCCAGAGGGATCGATCGTTCCACAATCCACGGAATTTCCATCAGTGATCGTGTAGAAAATTTGTTGCTGCGTTTCGTTCGCGATTTGCATTGGTGACTCCAATAAACAAGTTGAATTCGTCGAAAAAGTCGATCAACAACATGCGCAGCGTACGTGCTATTTTGCTGTGTGCGGTTTCACATGCAGTCACTGCCGAGAAACCAGAGCAACATTGATACGGACACTTGCACTGGTTTGCAACCATCTGGAGTCTCGAACAATACAGTCGTACCCATGCTGAAACATGTCCGCCGCACGTAGTGACCGGTGGCACATCAAAAGTGGACTCGCTTCGAAGTGCAAGTTTAGTTAGTGCGTGTCGCTCTTCCGTGTCGCGTCGAAACATGGGTAAGACGCTATAGCTTGCTGCCCGCGGGACGCCGCACTTAAATGAAATGCGATCCAGGACTCCCCATCCGAACGAAGCGTTATACGAGACGCCAGTCACCCTGTGACGAAAGAGCTTTACCAGCGTTCGACCGGCCCGTTGGGGACTCTGACCAGGGCGGTTGCGACGGGCGTGCGGCGTTCGCCGTGGCGGTTGCGGATTTCGCAGACGATCTTGTCGAACTCGGCCTGGCTTTCGAATTTTCTCAGCCGGTGTTCGAGATCTTCAGGGACGCCCAGTCGTGCACCATACCAGGCCGCGAATTTGCGGAACAGGATGCAGCTTCGTTCGCCATGTTGTTCGCACATCAATGAGAAGTGGCGCGCGAGAAATTCGACTTGTTCATCAGCAGAAGGTTCACGTGGGGCGATTCCAGCGTTGACGTCGTCCAGTTTGCGGAACAGCCAGGGATCGAGCATCGCTCCACGACCGATCGCGATTCCAGAGCAACCTGTCACTTGTCGCATTCGCTCAGCATCTTCGATTGTGCGAACATCACCGTTGCCGATTACGGGAATCTTTTCGACAGCTTCGACCGTCGCGCGAATCCCCTCCAGATCGACGCCCCCTTGAAATCCCTGCTGGCGCGTTCGACCATGAATCGTGATGGCAGCCACTCCTGCGGCTTCGAAACGCCGGGCAAGCAGGGGTGATGCAAGCGACTCACGGTCCCAGCCGAGACGCATTTTCACGGTCACCGGAATTCGGACCGCTGTAACGATCTTTTCAACCAGGCGGCTGGCATTGTCAGCATCGCACAGCAGTCTGGCACCGCCTCCCTGGCCATTCACCTTGGCCATCGGGCAACCCATATTGATATCGACTCCCTGATAGTCATGAGCTTCCAGCCAGCGGGCGGCTTCGACCAGGTGGTCATCCCGGCCACTGAAAATCTGAATTGACAGTGGCCGATCGTCGGGATGTGTTTCTATCAACTCCAATGAATGGCGATGGCCGCAGACCAGTTGGGTTGCGTGCACCAGATCTGTCGTTGCCAGGCCAAGGCCACCCAGTTCACGGAGAGCGCGTCGAAACGCCAGATGGGTATAACCTGCCAGCGGCGCCAGTGAATATCGCGATGGCAGTACTCGTCCACCGATGATGAGCGGAACTTCCCTATCCACTGTTGGATGATCAGAGGAAGTTGTTTCGTCTGGCAGTGATGACATTACTGCAACAACCCTGATTCCGGTCGCAGATTCTGGGTTTGGGATGGCGAAATCGATGCCATGCTCCGGGTGAGCGGCAGTTTCACAATAAACGAAGTCCCTTCACCTAACTTACTTTCGACGGTAATTGTTCCCCTGTGAGCCAGAACAATCGCCTGGCAGATGCTGAGTCCCAAGCCATTTCCACGAGTTTCCAGGCCACGCTGCCGCGATTTGTCTACCTGATAAAAGCGATCAAAAACGCGACTCAATGCGTCTGCGGGAATACCGATTCCAGTGTCTCGAACGACCAATCGCACCTGTTGGTTATTGTCTCGTGCCAGGCTGACATCGACATTGCCGCCCGGCGGGGTGAACTTGATCGCATTGTCAATCAGATTCGTTAACAGCTGGCGTAATTCCCGGGGGTTTCCCGTGACGTAAAGCTCTGACAATGAGGAACTGAGGGTTACCTGACGCTCCTCAGCAACGGGATCAAACATCTCCAGTGCGCGCGTAACGAGGTCATCCATGCGGATTCGCTCTTGCCGAGTATCGGCGGCATTCGCCTCGCTCTGTGTCAGTTGCAGCAATTGATTGACAACCTGGGCGAGGTGGCGGCATTCATCATTGATCTGAAAGAGCAGTTCTTCGTATTCCACCGGGGTGCGGTGTTTATCAAGTGTCACTTCGACCAGGCTTTGGATTGCAGTCAACGGGGACCGTAACTCGTGCGCAGCATTGGCCACAAAGTCACGGTTCTTCTGCAGGTGCAACGCGATCACGTCGAGAAACGTATTGATTTTTGTGGCGAGTTGATCCAGTTCATCACCAACTCCCCGAACATGCAGTCGTTCTTCCAGGTGACTGGGGCGAAGTCGTTCGGTCGTATAAATGATCTGCTGCAATGGTTCGATGGCACGTTCCGCAAGCAGCAAACCTCCCAGTGGGGCCAGAATAAAAATGGCGAGTCCAATCGGAGCAAGAATGCGTGTCAGGCGATTGACGTCTTCTTCGACGAAGAGAATGGGTGTGCCCACGCGAACGTATTGACGCGGCAGGCCCGACTTATTCAATTCAACTTCGACCGAACGGTGGGTCTTCGACCCCCAGACGTCGTGCCCGCCAATAGTTGCCTGCAACCTGGTATGCGTATCCGTCGGTACGTTTTCGCTTTTCCACAAATCGGTTCGATCCGCATCCAGCCAGCGGATGTACCAGTCACTCCTTTCGTGAGCTTCCGCCTTGCGCATCATTTCCGCAATCACCTGCGACCGGTCATTGTGGTATGCCTCCACGGCCAACAGAAGCTCTTTCGCTTCGGCATCCAGGATTTCGTCTGTTTCCCGCAGCAGGTAGAACCGCAATCCTTCCCGCACGGCAAACAGCGCGATCAAAACGGTCAGCAGGACGACAGCAGTGTTCCACATCGTCAGCCTGACACGAAGCGTGCTCAGGCGACGAGCGATCTGCATCACAACGGGAAACGGCATTGCATGCACTTACGGTCAGACGTACTTTCGACCACCAGACACGAAAGACGGGCCGATCTCCCGTCCTGGTCTGGAATCATACGACAGTCGCCTTGAATCCCAAAGTCTATTGGGCAGGATCGATCAGGTCTTCGCCTGCAATGGCATAACCGCGGCCGCGAACAGTCTTGATGATCGACTCGGTTCGGCCCTTGTCGAGTTTCCCTCGCAGGCGGTTCACGTGGACTTCAATAACGTTCGTCGTCCCGTCCCAGTTAAATCCCCAGACATGCTCGCACAACATCTTGCGAGTGACAACTTGACCTGCGTACCGCATCAGCAGTTCCAGCATGCTGAATTCGATTGGAGTCAAATCCACATCTCGACCAGCGCGAGAAACTCGACGTGTTGTCAAATCCAGCGCAAGATCGCCGACTGACAGCACCAGGCTCGGCCGTACACTGGTTCGACGCACGACGGCGTTCACGCGAGCCAGCAGTTCCGCAAATTCAAAAGGCTTGCAAACGTAGTCATCGGCTCCCGCATTGAGAGCCATCACGCGTTCGTCCACCGAACTGACAGCCGTCAGCAGGATGACCGGGCAGAGAACCCCCTGGCTGCGTAGGTCTCGCAAGACTTCTTGACCGCTTCGCTTGGGAAGCATCAGGTCCAGCACAATTGCATCAAACTGTTGCGACTTTGCAGCGTCGGTTCCAGCGGAACCATCCTGGACCCACTCGCACATGTGTCCCGATTCGGTGAATCCCTGCAGCAACGCTCGGCCGATTGCAGGATCGTCTTCCACTACGAGGATTCGCATCTGCATTACACCTTGGCTAAACTGGCACCCGTATGCCCAGATCGTCGACGGAGCATCATTTCCGACACGATGATTTCCCATTACGTTACCAAACATTACGAATCATATCCCGATTCGGAAGTCTGGTAAGTGCAGGCTAACGGAGATGTAATGCGGAAGGTGAAACTTTACCGCTGGTAGATCGGCAGGAACCCGTTGTCGATCTGCAAGATCGTACAGTTAATGGCGGTGGTGTAGACCGGTCCGACATGTCCTTCTTTCCAGGTTCCATTGGCAGACTGCTTCGACAGGATTTCTTTGGCAATCGGCTGGAAGTATTTTTCCCACTTTTCGTCGCCGAGCCGGTACTGCACTTGAGCGTAGTAGTAGTGAGCGTAATGCCAGTGGCCGAACATCTGGTTCACCCCGGCGGCGGACATGCTCTTCTCGCAGTATTTCATCAGCTTTTGAGCGGTTTCATTTTCGTATTCGCCCGAATTGAACAAGCAGGCGATCGCTGCCGCACTGATCGGTGGTCGTGAACCGCCGCCTCGAATGCTGTACTGAACCCCTCCGTCGGGAGCCATGCATTTGCGGATGTATTCAACCGCGCGATCGACCACTTCCTTCGGAACCGGGATACCTGCGTTACGACAGGCCCTGAGCCCCTGAACTTGTGTCACGCAGGTGGAACCTTCATCGAAGTTGTTCCCATCCTTTGCTGACACATATCCCCATCCCCCATCGGGGGTCTGAGCTTCGCCACAGAACTGGACAGCTTTGGTCAGGACCTCTTTCAGGCGTTCGCGACGCTGAGCGTTTTCTTCTTCGCCAAACACCTGCGACAGGAACAACATCGAGAACCCGTGTCCGTAGGTGTAGTGATAGTCGTGTTTGTAACCAATCAGACCATTCGGCTGTGATGTGTCAACCAGATAATCAACAGCGGCGGCAATATTTTTAGCGTACTTGCCTCGCGTGGTAGTTGACCCCTCGCACAGCATGGCATTTCCTGCCAATGCAGTCATGGCAACACGATATTGCCCCTGATTCGCTTCCCAGTACCCCTGGCGATGCTGTTCTCCAGCAAGCCAGTCGAGCCCCTTCTGAGCGGACAGCTTGATCTTGGGGTCTTTACGCTGTGCCTGAGCTTCAGTGGTCCACGCGATCGTTGCAGCGATCAACACGAGGGGGAGCAAACGCGGCATGTTGAAACGACCTTTCTCACAAGTGTCGAACACCAACGGTCGCCTAGCAATCTACGCAACCTGCGTGTAAAAGAAAAGACGAACCATCCCTGCTGCAGCGCAAACGCCTGCCACCGCGCATGGCTATGCTGAAGACCCCGTCCTGAAAGAAGCACGTTTCTGACGTCAGTTCTGCTCGGGAGGTCGTCCTGCCAGGCGCTGGCGAATGTACGACGCTCGCGCGACGTTTCTTTCGGCGGATTCGAGTTTCTCATGCCGGATCTTCTGCAGATGAGCCGGTTGAGTGTGAATAAACAACTCGTTGACCGTCGGAATCTCAAGATCGTCAATCAGTCCCAGATTGATCCCCATACGGACACTTGAAAGCAGATGCATGGTCTCTTCAGAACTGATTGTCTGTGCGTTCCTGAGAATGCCATAGGCCCTCGAGACTTGATCATGCAGGCCTCGACGGTTCTCTTTTACCAGAGCATTACGCACTCGCCGCTCGTATGAAAGAATATTCGGAACAACATCCTGAATCGTCTTGATCAACTGTACTTCACTCTTTCCGAGCGTCACCTGATTTGAGATCTGGTAGAAGTCCCCCATGGCCTGGCTCCCTTCGCCATAAAGGCCACGGACAGCCAGTCCGATTTTCTGCAGAGCCTGAAAGACCTTTTGAATTTCTTTGGTGATGACCAGCGCTGGCAAATGCAGTAATACGCTGACGCGAATTCCTGTTCCACAATTTGTCGGACATGCCGTCAGATACCCCAGACGTTCGCTGAATGCATAGGTGACTTCCGCTTCAATTGCGTCGTCAATGCGATCAATCTCTGCCCAGCACTCATCTAGAGCAAAGCCGCTGTGCAACACCTGCATGCGTAAATGGTCTTCTTCGTTGACCATCAGGCTGACGTTTTCTTCGTCGCTGATGCCGACACCGCGGCGCCCCCGGTTCTCGGAATGTTCACGGCTGATCAATTGCCGTTCCACCAATAACTGGCGATCGATAGGTTCAAGGGCGCTGATCGGGATGTAACTGAGTCGTCGTCCCGTTGCGAGACGATTGATCTGATTGTGCAGGATCTCTTCAATCTCGGACCGGGCCGCATCATCGGCTCGGTTGGGGAAAGGAAACTGGGCGAGATTGCGAGCCAGCCGGATCCGACTGGACATGACAATATCTGATTCCGGACCTGTCGCCCGCAACCATTCTCCGCTGGTATGTGTCAGGGACTCAATGTCCACGCCGCTGTTCCTGTTCTTGATTCAACGTCCAAAGATTGATTCGGGGCAGTCTCTCGGTTACGACTCGGTTGGAGGTGGTTCCTCGTCGGCGGGTTTGGGCTCGACATGGCGAATCTCATCACGGATCCTGGCAGCGTCCTCATAACGTTCCTCTTCGACTGCTGCTCGCAATTCGCTGCGGAGTTTAATCAGGCGGAACTGCTGCTGACTGGAATCAGGGGCACGCTTGGGGATTTTGCCGCAGTGCTCGGTCTCACCATGGATATTCTCCAGAAGCGGCAACAATTCGTCCTCGAAGGCAATGTAATCGTGAGGACACCCGAGTCGACCTTGCGCACGAAATTCCTTGAATGTAATTCCACAACTGGGGCAGGAGCGTTGATCCAATTCGTCCAGATCATCTCCCGCTTCGCTTTCGGCCCCCGGAGGCATCTCTTCAATTGCGTCGGTGGGAGCCTGGCTGAGATACTGCTTTGCACAGGATTCGCACAAATGCAATGCCTGAACTTCACCGTGACGAAGTTCGGTAATGTGCAAGACGGCGGGTTTGGAACAGCGACCGCACTTTTTCATAACGACTATGCCATCCGGTTCAGCGAGACCGGTTCAATTTCGGGGAAGAGACCCAAACCGTCCTGTCGCTGGAAGTATTTGCGGCATCTAGGTCTCAGCTAACTCATCGGCCGAATTCTAGCCCGCCACAGGGGGGTGTCAAGACTGTGCCGGTATTCGTTGGCATTCGCTTGGGTTCTGTTGGAGCCCAAATCGGAAGGACTCTTCAAACTTTATTTCCCGGCCGGTTACAATTCTCCGGAACTGTTCCAGATCGAAGCGCGTGTCGGAAAGGGGCTCCCAGTGGCCATTCGAAGGAATCCAGAGCCAGGTCGTCAGGCTGTTCTGTGGCTCGCGACCGCAGTCGTGATGCTGATCGGCGCAGCGGGCTGTGCATTCATTATTCTGGCCGCTGTCGAGAATCCTGCACTCCATCTGTCACTTTGGGGAGGACTGTTTACTGGAGTGGTGGTGATCATGGTCTGGTCGTCGATTCCACGTGACAGGAATTTCTCCAAACGCTGGCTGCGTTTCTGGCTCGCCACACGTGAGCGTTCAGACAATCGCCATGTCGTGCGAGTCGGGCGAAAACAGAAACCACCCAAGATTGAGTTTGGTAACAATGCTCCACCGAGCGTTGATTCCGTCCGCGATGCCGCTGAATTAAATGTCTCCTGGGTTCCTCATGGTTCCCCGACTGATCGCCGGCGCGAATGATGACGTGTCAGTCGATGTGCGCTGAATCGCAGTTCGTCAGGCGGGGGCATAGGGACACAGGCGTTGTAATCGCTGAACATCTTCCAGGAACTTTCCTCGTTCCATTTTCAGCCACGCCTCTTTGTTGCCATGACCAAGCTTGGCCAGAAGACAGTTGCTGTTCTCAAGCGGAGCAAGGCGGGACTCTTTCCACTCCGACAGAACGGGACAGGACGCCAGATGCTTGTTGACTTCGCGAAAAAGCTGGTAAACGTGCTCAAGCACCCAGATATCCGTGTCTATGAGCCAGAAATTGATCTCCTGATTATGACGATTGAGAAATGCCACCACATCTCTGAAGTCATTTTTGCTTTTCGCAAGCATGAATTTCTCTTTCGCCAGGAATGCGACGTTCTCCACCAGCAGGCCGCGAACGTCACAGTTCGGATGAGCATGGTGTTCCATGATCATTTCTTCGATCCATAAGACATTGCGTCCATTCGTGGAAGTCTTGGCAAAGGGACGAGACAGGAAACAGGCCTCGGAAGTCCCCAAGACTGCCCTCCAGCAATCGGGGGATAGCTTGCTCAAGGTCTTGCGAAGTTGAGTCAGAATCTTGCTGGCCAACACGTCAGAGTGTGTTTGTGCTGCGAGTGTCGCAATGAGAGCTGCGGCATTTTCTCCGACTCGCCACGCTGTATGTGTGAACATCAGGTTGAGATACGTGACAGCAGAGTTTTCCCGAATTTCAGGAGTGACATCTTCCCGGCAGATCCAATCAATGATGAAATCATCATCTTTCGGACTGTCTAATTCCGGCTTTTGAAGAATTGCGACCAGTTCAGGGCCCCATGGGTCGCTCTTTCCATTGTTTCTCTGACGTTGCTCTCTGGAACACGCCTCACGAAATTCCTCAATCTCGATTGCTCTTTGCTTGAGAGCGGACACATACCTCTCGACTTCAGGCTGAAATCGCTCCAACCCGTTGCGTGGAAATACTCGTTTATTACTTGCGTAGTGCCCCAACACACGTATGACGTCCTGATAGTTGTACTGCCAGGGAGGGGTCCAGAACGCTTCAAAGTATCCCTTCTTGTCCATCGATTCCAATTGAAGCAGAATCACTTCTTGCTCGGGTGCTTCAAACCCTCGTAACGTCAAATCAATCAGGAGGTCACCCAGAATCGTTGGGCAGAAATAGAGGTCAAATCCAGGAGACGAAAGTGTTCTCAGCCATCGATCAATTTCCGGTGTCAAAGCTTGCAGATTCCGAAGCGGTACCTTGATGATTTCACCTACGGCCGTCATACCCATCTCTCGTCGATTGATATCAGCCGATTCCAGTAACCGATCGATTTCAGCAATAACGTTCTCTTTCTGACTTTGTGTCAGCGAACTGTCAGACATGTGTCGAAAGTATCGCGCGGCCTGTCCTGTCCCCGCTGCACACCGAATCACCCACTCGTCAAGTTCCAGCATTCTCGTGACGAGCACATTCCAGGTGGCAGGGGCGAACTGGGTCTTGCCAATCCATTCAATGATTTCCTCGATGATGTCGGTCGCACAAATGTCCTTGACCAATTCGAACAGAGCGATTTGATCGACTGGCTCCAATCCGCTCAATACGTCTTTGGGGAGCGGGTGATTGTCGTCCAGGGATTCGGTTGTCAGTGCAAGTATCGTTTGAAGCAGTGGCAACGCATCTGAGAGGATCTTTTTGATGCGATCATCCTGCTCGATCTCCGCTCGACATTTCAGCCAGCCGAGAAAATCGACGGCACGCACCAGATAGGCAAATCGTTCGCACTCCGGTGGAATGTCATCCCAGGTTTTTGGGGGCAACCATGGAATTAAAGAGATCTTGTCGGGGTGCAAGTGCTTATATGCTCCAAGCATATGCCGCACCCCATAACGCACCCAGTAAGTATCTGCGAGCGATCCAATCTCCATGCGATCGCTTTTGAAACTTTCCTGACGGATTTCATGCACTTCGGGGTCATCGGTTCGATACCCAAAGGCGTTCTTGACTGGGTGCATCCCGGAATTGGCGCGAATCGCATATTGCTGGCAAGCCCATCTGGCAAGCGTTCGCTCACCTTCTGCCGCGATGATTTGAAACTCCCCTGGATCTGCCGAAGTCGTCTTCGGTGATCGTCCATTGGGTTCCTTGCCCGGCACGGGCGCCGC
>CAZSTW010000088.1:12643-27320 GCA_964609845.1 uncultured Planctomycetaceae bacterium
TTCGCGTTTGAGCAACCAGTCCAGAAAGCTCAAATGAAATGGCCTGAAGACAGTTGTTCCATCCTGTTTCGACTCCACGATCAATGATCTGAGTGAGTTTCGCATGGTCTCCACTCGGTCTTTTCCAAGACAGGCGATGATACTGTCAACCGACAGCAGGGTAGGCTCACTGTCTTGTGCAAACTGTTCCGCCGCCGCGATCAGTTCCAGGCAAGGTTTGACGGATGCCTGCCACACATTTTCGTAGTCACCGCCCGCAAACAGCCTTTGCATACTCTGCTTATAGTACCCACCGAGACCGAGTGGCATTGATTGGACATCGCCCAGCGTCAATAGACGCCTCGGAGGATCGTTCGCAATCCTCAGGTCGTCCGCAACATTCAGATGATCGTTCGCAACATAATGCAGATACAGCATGCTCCCCTGGCTCCTTTCAAGCAGGAGCTTGGTGCAATCTGCGGAATCACTCGTAAACTTAAATTTGTTCAGGATGAATTTCCGGACATCGTCTTCAATATCCGGCGCGTGGGCGGAAAGGTCAGGGGGAATGGGTCTGTCGTGGAGCGACTGTGTGATTCTCTCGATCACCTGGCGGATGAATGCCGTCTCCCTGGTATTGGCCTGTGTGTCCCCCGGACGCCGGCTCGTAAGAAGTACGCGGTAATTTGGCAACGGGCTTCGCAAAAGATCTGTCAAGAATTGTTCCAGAGGATGGAACGGCTTTCCTTCTTTCGTCTGCAGCAATTCATCGAGCCCATCGATCAGCAGCAGGATGTTTGTCGAGTCGCCAAGCGAAACCCCCATAACGCGTGGCAGCAACGCCTGCAGAAACTCCTGCCGAAACCCCTCGAAGTCGTCGGAGCCAGGCTCCAGTCCATCTGATAACTCGGGGAGATGGTCTATCCAATCCGCTGTTCTCTCCAGAATCAGGGACTCCGACGCAGATTCCATTGCCTTTCGAAATCCAGCGAGAACGCTTAACTGGCTGCAGAGACTTTTCAGGATCTCTGTGACGGTGTCTTCTCTCTGCAACCGACACATTCCACCGATCTTGATCGCATGCTTTCCCTTCCATCCAAGTGCCAATTCCGCACAGAATCGTGATTTTCCAAAGCCAGCTTCCGCTTCCAGCCAAAACACTGCGGAAAAACCGTGTATCGCCCAGTCATAGACCTCCTTGTATAGCCAATCGCGTCCGTAGTATTCACGAGGCAGGTTCTCTGTTTGCAGATATTCCTCAAGCACCACTGCCGAAGCGTCCCTGGGGACAATGTCCCTCAGCAAGGCTTCGACGGCCCGTTTTATGCGTCGAACGGGTTGTTGCTGCTTCACTGCCGCGATGAAATCGCTGAGATCTGATGCGACGTACTGAACCAGTGTTTGTATACTGAGCTCTGGCTCTGAGATGCTGATGGAAGACGATCCAATGGTTCTGTGCTGGATCAACTGGCCGATATGATTCTGCTGGGATGCGAGCCCCTTCGATGCCACATCCGGTATGCGATCCAGATCAATGTGAATTGTGCGAACGGGCTTTACCTGGCCCTTCGAAAGATCGTAAACGAAGAGGGGGCGGTTGTACAAAACCGCCAGCCATGCCTCCCACTGCGTGTATGACAGTTCCTCCCACACCGGCTGAGGGTCGAGTTTGGACATTTCGTCCTGAAGGGACTTCCGCAGGTTGGTGATCTCTGCGGCCGATGCGCGTTCATAGTCCGTTTTTCCTTCGTTCAGGAAGCCAGCCTTCACACCGACAAGGTGAATGACAACGTCACTCTTCTTAATGTATTCGTGAATCAATGACAGAAGATCATCGCCCGTACTTTTGGGGAAATTCTCCTGAACGAGCGGTAAGACGTCATCGCTATCAAGCACGACGTGATTGCGCTGGAGCCAGGCCGTGATCGCCAGCCGTTCCGCCTTGAATTCATCCGAGACACACGAAACGAACGCTTTCGGAGTCCAGTCCAGATCGTTAGGCCTAGGGAACGAATGAGGCATTCGGGTCACCTTTGGATAGTAATCGGCGGGAAAGTGTCGCCAATCCGAGGCGTGTTACACAGGGCGGGTGGCAGTGCACCACACTGCAGCAAGGCCGTGCAGTGTGAGGTCGCGTCAGGCACGTGTCAATGCATAGATATATACCATCAATTACAATGCGTTAATAAACATCGTTGAGAAATATTCTCATGTAATAGTTTAAACAGCAATTCCACTGCTATTCGTTCGCGGCGTGATTCATAAAGAGCTGTTAAAAGTCATCGGCTTTGGGGTTGCCGTCAGCACGATTCCCGAGCTGCTTGTGAATTTGCGAGTCAATTGAATAACTGACCGAGCGAACAGAGCCATCGCATAATGCCATCTGAAAGGAGGAAGCGTGTGCGCTTCCGAATCTCTTGGAGAAAATTGCTGGTCCATCCGCCAATGGAGGCTCATCCGTCCACCGGGTGAGGTCCCAGTCATCTCCTGAGCAAATGCTCTGATCGTATCCAAAATCCCCATAGTTGCTGTACGAAGGCGTTGATGCGTACTTTTCGCCGATTAGGTAAGTGTGAGTCGTGCCGTCAGTGATGTCACTCACCCGAATCTTGCTGCGCAGAAACAGAACCCCTGAGACGTTACTGGTGTCCGGCCAACTGTAGGTTTTGCTGTCTCCTTCGGCCAGGCTCGCTGGACCATTGTGGATTCCGTAGAAGAAATCCCCTGCATTCCCTACATAGTCTGTTCGGGACAATGACGCTCTCAACTCCGCGTTAAACCAGACGAGCAACGGATCGCGCGGGCACTTGTCGGCAGCTGGCCGGGTCGGGCAACGTGCAAGAGACATTCCTTTTTCGGAAAGATCTGCTAACGCGAGTTGCCGCAATGGATCAGATAATCCGCTCCCAATCTGTCGTAAGTCATTACGTTCAATATACGGAAGGATCTGGTAAATCCAGCCTCCCGGCTGCGGTTCTCCCGTCCCGCGATCCGGCTCACCGATCCAGCGGAACCCCCAACCATCACTCGGAAAGACCTGATGCGAACTCTCGTGCAGAAAAATCCCATGCGACAGCTGTTTCAGATTGTTGCGACATTGAGTGCGTCGTGCGGATTCGCGTGCCACCTGAACTGCCGGCAGCAACAACGCGATCAACAATGTGATGATTGCGATGGAGACAAGCAATTCGATCAGCGTAAATCCGCAACGCAGTTGCGAGCGCCTGTGCCTTGCAGAGCGACGATGAGTGTTCATAGGTAAAGCTCTCCTGCGGAACCCATCTTATGTCTTAACGCTCCGTCGAACAACAAAAATCGTGATAAACGAGATCGTCATTCGTTGCTTTTTCGAATTAACTTAATCGCAACATCGATTCGTAGCGGAATCATCTCAAGATATCTGGGCTTCGTACTTGGCTCGTCAAGAACAACGTCACGAGTCTCGATGACTTCGCCTCGCGATGTGTTCCAGAATTCAAGCTTGTACTTTCCGCCAAGAATACGTTCGGGAACCTGCAGGAAGACATCTGAACTCAATTCAAACCGAGGATCGTCGGGCGATTCCGGGTTGATCAGTCCCGAGTTCATCAGGCGATGGTAGACATAAGCAAACAATTCAGTTTCGCTCGACAAGACAAGAGCCGAGCGGGTGGGATGGGATACGAATTGAGGTCCATCGGAAAGTCCGAGCTTTTTCGAAACATGACCTTGCTCAGACTTGAGCTTCTTTCCTCGACGATCATATCCATCCAGATATTTATGAAGTGCCCTGAATTCACCGTACTGGTTTCTGTCGTCAATTTCATTCCACCACCAGTAACCCGTTGTACCGCCACAGTCCGTCATGGCGATTGACCACAAGCCTGTATGCAGATCAACCGCGAGACGATCACTGGTGTTCTGCATATGGCTTCCACCCCATTCCGCGAGGAGTTTTGGCTTCGTGGGTACGTCGTGCAGGCGCGTCCAGCCAAACAGTGCCTCAGCAGTTCCTCCTGAAGATTCGATGTATTTGTAGAAAATTGGATATCCATTTTCGTAGCAGTTGTTCAACGGAATGTCGAAGGCAGGAGTTTTCCAGAGGTCATGTCCGTTTTCGGGCATGGAAAATTGCGTCGTCACGAGGTGATCATGAATGTCAACGGAACGAATATAGTCCGCCGTTCGCTGAAGCCAGTTGTTGACTGCACGTGTATTCTTGGGGATGTTCTTGTTTGGGTAAGAAATCCCGTTGATGAATTCTTCCGCCTGATCGCATTGCTTTCCATTATAAAGGTCAAACCAGTCTGTTTCTGTGGAGATCGAAATCCCGCAAATGGCAGGAGAATATCCCCATCGGGCAAGGATATATCGCAGGCGATGCTGCGTTTTGCGTTCGCACTGCGGATCCGTCATGAACTGCGCGGCATATTCCACCGGTCCCCCGTTTTCTTTGCGATAAGGGCTTGTCCCCCATTCCGCATCGGTAACAGACGAAAGCTGGCCGTGGTTGGTGACAAACAGCAGAATGTAGATTCCATGCCGTTCTGCTGCTGCGATGATTCGATCCAGCTGCGCCGCGTGGATCTGGTTGTATCGCCCAAGACCTTCGTATCCTGGGTAAGTGCTGGACCACTCCGTCCCCAGCCACCAGGGGGTCATCCAGAGTGAACAAAAATTCTCGTGATTGGCTTCCATTTGCTCAAACCAGCGTTCATACGCAAATGTTCGCTGCTCAAGCAATGAAAGATGAACCTTCTGGTTTTCTGGTTTATTGTCGCGCCATCGGGCATCACTCGGCGAGCGGATTACATGGCCAAGCGGGTAAAAAAACGTTCCGTTTGAAAACTCAAAATACTGTGGATCTGTTGCGGAAATCTTGACGAACCCCGGTTTCTGCGTAGGCGTACATACGGTCTTTCCGGCCAACTGGGATCGGCTGGCCCCCGACTTTGCGACGAGTTCCCATTCGTAGGTGCCACTTTGTGTTGGTGTCCAGCGAATCTCCCAGTGTTGGCGGCCGGTATCTCGAGCGACTTCCCGTCCATGGTCGAACACGACATCATAGTCACGCATAAAGAAGGCTGGATGGCTGACTTTTGATCCGTCAGGGGCAACGAGTTTCAGTTCGACGTCGATTTCGTCGGGATCAAAGGGATTTCCGCCAGTGGTCGAAAACTCCAACGGGATTCGTACTGGTGTCCATTGCTCGACCTGTGAAGGGAATTGGTCTTTGAAACGGATCTCTGATCGATTGTCATGGCTGCATCCCGCTGCAAAGACACTGCAGACGCAAACCACGACCTCAAGCAGGCTGTGCCTGGCGATGGAAGAGGAATTTCTCATGATTCTTTTCGTCCATCGACGGACGACTTCAAGTAACGGCTGATAAAGCGGATCAACAGTGCGAGCCCAACGCCCCCTGCGATGATGTCATTCATGACCAGCCAGATCGTAAACGGAGGCCATGGTTCCTGCTTCTTCCGAGGGATCGGGCGGTATTTTTCTCTGCTCGTCTCTCGATCGTTGTCGTACCTGATGACATCAGGGTTTCCCACGAACGGCGTGGCATTAAAAACATGCTCGGGGGGAGGCTCCACAATTCGCTCTGCTTGAACGTCAATCAGACTCGAACTCTCGAGCACTTCAGGCTCTGCATAGGTCGAAACCTGAAATCGCTTTAAAAGCGGCCCGCAATCCTTCACGGTCGTGAAGTCAGAAACCTCGGCTACTGCTTTGACTTGACGTACGTCATCGACAACTTCCACGACCTGTCCCCAGACGGGCAGATAAGCATGGTTCTTCGAAAGCTTTAACTCGATGACGGAAGCGAATTTGCTCCCTGGAAGCTGGCGAACAGCACGCAGAAAGACAATGTCTGCAGCAGGATCATTGTTAGTCGCGGCTGGCGTGTTATCATCGGCGAGTTCCAGCTTCCAGGCATCCATCGTTTTGCCATCGAACCTTAAGAATTCTGAAAGTGTCTGCTCGGCTCCAATAGCATTCAAAATCAGGTCATAGGGTTCAAAATAAGTATTCGCGCGGTGTTCGCCCCGGTGAATGGTTACTCGATCAGGAGGGGAATAGCCAATCGTCTTCTGGCCGTCATTCCATGTGAAATGAATCGCCGTCGACTTCGTCTTGGATTTTGGAGTGTTTTTGCAGACACAGTCGTAAAGACGCCCGTGCCACTGAAGAACCCGCCGGTACTCTGTGGACTTCAGTTTCGTTCGCTCCAAGTCCGTCCAGGTAAAAACTGAGACCTCCACTGAAAGATCTGAATATCGTGATTTTTGTCGTTCAACGCTTTCGATCAATTCAGCCCTGAGGGGTTCATGAAATCCCCAACTCACTGCCGGCAGCACCAGAATTGCCCAACAGGCGAAAACATGAATGGGGATTTGGCGAGCTGTCACGATAAATCTCTGCTGATCTGGTCAATAATAATGTTCGACATGCGGTTGCTCAGTTTTGGACAAAGACGTCCAGCGAATCAAATTCAGCGGAAAACTCACCCTGGCTCGCCGCAGACAGTGTGGCGCGAATTGCATCAGCCTGATCAATGAGTGAAGGGTCACTTTCTACAGAAACAAACGTCCAATCCTTGCGACCCGGTAGCGAGACAGTGCTGGAAAAACAGTTATTCTTCTTGATGTAATCAATCTTCAGGCTTCCACTTCCGCTCTTGACCCGAACTGCACCCTGCAGAATGACTTTTACGGGCTTCGTGGTGATTGCGCGACGCGTACACAGCACTCCCCACCCACCAGTCCCTTCAATGCGGACAATTGAAGCCCCCCCCGTCTTGATGACCTTATGTGCCGCGTTTTTAGCCTTTGAAACATAGGTCCAGTCTTTCAGTGCCCCTTTTTCATCAACCTCTTCAAATGTTCGAGCGGTTGTCAGTCCGGCCGGGACGAGTTGTGGAGCAATCCGCATGGCAACATCGTCAATGCGAACAAGCCCCTCACCGCCGAGTCGTATGGCAAGCATCGCAGTCGAATCCTGCTCGGCGGCGCTATAAAAATGGATTCGTTGCCACTCCTTTGGCTTAGGGTTGATCCGGATCATAGCCGACCGCTCGGTCTGATCGTCGCGTGCAAATTTCGTGTAAACGAATGGTTCACCGTCTTTTATCAGTTCTGTTTGCAGTCAAGCTTCGCATTCAAGTACTGTTCCACTTGAAACAGGAACACCGTTCGTTTGCACTTCAGCAGCACCGGCTGCGCCGGCAACAACAAACGACAACTTTCCTGACTGCGATGTTTCCGACACTTCGTGCTTGTATTCCCCGGAAGCAACAGAAAACGCCCAGCCACGTGGCATGTCGTTTCCGTCGAGTGGTTCCTCAATTCCTGGATTTGCTACGAGGTTTTCGGAGGCTTGCTTCTGGCATCCGCAAGTCGCTGAAATTATCGCAAGCCCCCCGATCAACAACCCCCCGAATCTATTTGTAAATGCCATTTTTTCTTACTCTCTATCATTTTACGGGCACGACATCAGTAACAGCGGTTTCCACAGACACATTCGTCAAGCCATGGACAGTCTTTTCCCAAAAATGTGGATTACGTATCAGCTGAATCGCACCTTTCCAGGCAGCGACAGAAGCCAGTGTCCAATAGAGCGGCGACAGTAGCGCCGCGATCCAGAGATCGCGATAGTTCCGTTTCCGGCAGGCCAGCAGGTTGATTCCTACAAAGAATCCGTTTGCGAGAAACATCAGGACTGACGCGCAAAACGCGACCAGCGAGATCTGTGACCACACAGGGTCTTCTCCTGGGCCAAGAAACAGCATTTTCCACGCAATCCGGTACTCATCGCGGCTTCCGGCGATGACTGTCCAGAGTCCTCGCCCTTCAAACAAATCCATTGTGAGCAAGCCGAGATAAATGAACGAAATCGTCCACAAAACCAGATTCAGCAGTTGCATGACCGCAACGCCGCCGACGGTCAGCAGGAAATACAATGTCTTGAGGTACCCGAGGTCCTGGATCAGATGAAGTGGATGCTTCGTATGAACAAAATGCGTTTGCATGTAGCCCTTAATCCAACGCGAACGCTGGCGGATCCAGTTGCCAACTTCGGTATTGGCTTCTTCCCAAGTCGTTGAATCCAGCAACATCGTGCGGTACTTGCGAATGGAAAGTCGAATGCCGAGATCGCAGTCTTCGGTTACGTTGAACGGATCCCATCCTCCCAATTCCTGCAGGATCTTCGTTCGAAAGTGATTGGAAGTTCCCCCCAGTGGTATTGGAGCATTCAGCAACTGTAATCCTGGCAGTACCATGTCAAACCAGGCTGTATATTCCAGCGCAAAACTACGAGTAATAAACTTTTCACGAGCATTGAAATAGTTGAGCTTTGCCTGCAGGCAAGCAACGTTTGGTTCAGCATTCCGAAACGCGCAAACCGCCTTGAGAAGTTGATCTGGCTCAGGCTTGTCTTCCGCATCGAAGATTACAACGAATTCGCCACGTGCGCGTGTCAGGCCATGATTACAGGCCTTGGGTTTTGTGCGAGGGTGACTGGGGGCGACAAGCACAACATCGAATTCAGAGCCGAGATCAACCGCTCTGACAGCCTGCGTTGTTAATTCGTCGTCTTCTTCCAGCAAGAGCTTGACGTCAAGTAATTCGCGTGGGTACTGAAGTTGCGAGATCGACTTGATAATGCTGCCTGCGACATTGGCCTCCCGGTAGAGCGGCACCAGGATTGTGAATACAGGAAGTTCTGAAGAAGCTGTTGCCTCAACTTCGGCCGCAGACACCTTCACTTCGGGCTTCATGAAGACTGAAAGGAGAACCACGAAGAATCGAAACATTACGGTGACGGCCAGGCATAGCGAGAGCGTGAGGATCGCGGCAGTGAACAGGGCGAGTGGACCACAGAGAGCAAAATAAATTGCGAAATCAATGATGATGGCCACCATCAGGGCATGGTTCACAGACCAGACCGAGCGAGCGCAGGCTTCTCCTTCACGCTCCGAATATGCGATTGCCAGAAAATCCAGTGGCAGCTGCTTGGGAGGAGGTGCAGAAAGATTCATTCAGCGCCTTGCCTCATGGGCTCTTGAGGTAGATCACTGGTCAAAACTAACGCCACAGACTATCGGACGCAGTTCGCTCGTTGCGTATATACCCTACACAGCAGTCGCGCGAAATGCAACAGTCAGCGCGCGCGGAACAACGCCTATCGACGCACCGGTGCTGTGGGATGTGTGTTATTGGACACTGCGATTCGTTTTGACCCCCTCAAGACCTTGTAGCTGGCCTGTTTTGTCGGGGCTCACGAGAGATTTACCGCTATGCCTTCAATTGGCATTTCGAATGGCTTGGCGGATTTCACGCTGGTCAGCATGTTTCTTAATCTTGTCTCGCTTGTCGTATTCTTTTTGCCCGCGTGCAATCGCGACGGTCACTTTGACAAATCCACGTGTCAGGTGAATATCGAGCGGAACCAGCGTCAGGCCTTTTTGTTCGGCCGACCGGGCGAGCCGGTCCATTTCTCGTCGATGTACCAACAGCTTGCGCTGCCGCTTGGGGTCGTGATTCAAATAAGTCGCCTGCGGATATTCAGCGATGTCGGCCCCAACCAGCCAGATTTCGCCGTTTTCCACCCGGACATACGCATCTTCGATCGCGATCTTATTGTTCCGGATGCTTTTAACTTCACTTCCGCGAAGTGCAATCCCACACTCCAGTTGCTCCAGCAACTCGTAGTCGTGCCTTGCCTTGCGGTTGCGGCAGACGACGCGTGACAGCGAGTAATCCGGGTGTGATTCAGGGTTCTTGGCCATGGCATTCAAGCGGGGTGATGACAGAGAATGGATTCCATTTTATGCCACTCATTCTACCTCGAAGTGTAAGATAGGGGAACAGGTTGCGTCAGACTAACTTTTCGTACCCTCGACCGAAGGAGCGCAAACCGGTGCGAGGGTGGCAAGAACTGGTGCCAGCGGTCAGAATCCACATTGGCTAATACGATTTCCGCTTCATGTACCACGAACCTCGTGACCCAGCAGGAGTACCGCGATGTCTCACTTGCACAAGACAGATCGTCGATCATTTCTCAAACAGGCCGCACTGGGGGCATTTGCCGCTCCGGCGTTTATTCGCAACCTGACGGCGGCCGCTCCCAGCGAAGTCGTCAGACACGCCAGTTTCGGAGCATCGGGAATGGCCGGCGCCGATCTGGGGGCCATTATCAGCCACCCGAAGGTCAAGCTGGTTTGCGTCGCTGACGTTGATATTGCTCGTGCCGAAGCATTGAAGAAGCAGCATCCTGATCTGCGAGTCTACCAGGACTGGCGGGAACTGCTCGACAAGGAGCATAAAAATCTTGATTCGGTCAACGTTTCGACTCCGGACCACATGCACGCTCCCATCGGGATGGCGGCGATGCAGCGTGGTCTGCACTGCTATGGTCAGAAGCCTTTGACGCACGATGTGTTTGAGTCTCGCCAACTCAGCAAGATTGCCGCCGATAAGAAGCTGGTCACCCAGATGGGGATTCAGATTCACTCGTCCTCGGAATATCGGACGGCCGTGGCATTGATTCAGTCGGGAGCGATCGGCAAAGTCAAAGAAGTTCATTCGTGGAGCAGCAAGAAATGGGGCGATTCGGCACCGCTTCCAAATCGCGAAGATACAGTCCCGGCGTCCTTGAATTGGGATCAGTGGCTCGGCGTCTGTGCCAGCCGGCCGTTTATCGGGGGGGGCTACTATCACCCCGGAAACTGGCGGAAGCGGTTGGATTTCGGAACTGGAACATTCGGAGACATGGGTTGCCATATCTTCGACCCCGTCTTTAAGGCAATGGACCTGACCGCACCGCTGACAGCACTTTCGAAAGGCCCCGCCCCCTCGGCGACGAACTGGGCGAATGATGCTGAAGTCCACTTCACGTTCCCCGAAACCAAGTTTTCGGTCGGTCCGACATTCCCGATCACCTGGTACGATGGCGACAAGCGCCCCTCAAAAGAGGTGACGGGGCCATATCTCGGCGACAAGGGGCTGCCCGATCAAGGTTCCCTGTTCATCGGCGAAAAGGGGGCGATGGTTCTGCCTCACGTCGCCCAGCCAATTCTTTTGCCGGAAAAGCAATACGAAGGATTTGAACGACCGAAAATTGCCGGGGATAATCACTGGCATCAGTTTGTAAACGCGGTCATGGGAAATGGGACCACACTGGCTCACTTTGGTTACGCTGGCCCACTCACAGAGAGCGTTCTGCTGGGCGGCGTCGCTACTTACTTCCCGAACCAGAAGCTGGAGTGGGATGCGGCAAATCTGAAGTTCAAGAACCAGCCTGAGGCGGCTCGTTTGATTCGGCGCACCTATCGAAAGGGCTGGGAAGTCGCAGGCCTGAGCGACGTCTGATTTCGTTGATGAAATTGTAATCAAGACCACCTGCCGGAAAGTCTGGCAGGTGGTCTTCTTCAACGAGGGGTTGCGATGCAGCGAAGAAGCTGGCTGCGAAACATCGGCGGGGCTGGCCTTGCGGTCGCAGGAGAATTCCTGCAACGCCACGCAACGGCTCGCGATCCACTGTCTTCTCCCCAGCCTCCAACGTCCCGTTTGCCCGGTTTCGGCCGGGCGAAAACCGTGCTGATGATCATCGCCAGCGGAGGACAAAGTCAGCTGGAAACCTGGGACCCGCGCCCCGATGCCCCAGAACAGATTCGTGGTGAGTTTGCGCCGACCCAAACGTCCGTGCCCGGCACGATCATCTGTGAGCATCTTCCGAAACTCGCCAGACTCGCTGATCGTTATGCCATCATCAAATCGATGTCCCACGAAGATCTCGACCACGGATCGGCACTGTATCTCTCGCTGACAGGCCAGTACCACACGCGACTCTCTTCAAATCCACCACCAAAAGAGACTGACCTTCCCTTTTACGGAAGCGTGCTGGAGTGGAAACGACCGGCAACGAATTTCTTGCGGTCGTCTGTTTTGATCAACGGCCCGGCACTCGTTCCCTTTGAACCTGGCCCAGGGCAATATGCCGGATTGCTCGGACGACAATTTGATTCTCTGATGATTGGAGATGTGACCACCGATCAGCCAGCCATTCCCGGCATGGAGCAGCTTGAGGAACTGAACCTTTTGCGACAAGCCCGAAGACGGAAACTGCTCTCGCGCCTGCAGAGTGTAAGGCCGATCGCTTCACAGTCGGTCGGCGATATGGAAACTCTGTATCAGCAAGCCTACGGAATGCTGAACCGTCCTGCGGCTCGCCGTGTTCTCGAACTCGACGCGGAACCTGCCAGTGTACGTGACAGATACGGACGACATCGTGCTGGCCAGGCCTGCCTGCTGGCGAGACGGCTGGTTCAGGCGGAAGTCCCGCTGGTAACGGTGATCTGGAACCATTCCAACCGTGGCCAGGATCGATCTCCGGAAGATCTTGAGCAGCACGGATGGGACACTCACAACGACATTTTCGACGTCATGCGAACATCGCTGCTGCCACGTTTCGATCAGAGTTTTTCAGCGCTGCTGGAGGATCTTGACGATCGCGGTCTGCTCGAAACAACCCTCGTCATTGGCATGGGAGAATTTGGCCGCGCACCACTGGTCGCCTTAGAACGAAACTTCGCCGGTGCAACGCCCGGCAGAAAGCACTGGGCGGCTGCGTATTCCATCGTGCTGGCCGGTGCCGGAGTTCGCGGCGGGGCAACGATTGGTTCCACTGACCGCCACGCCGCATATCCCACTTCAACGAAATACGGCCCCTGGGATGTCACCGCCACAATCTTTCACTCGCTGGGGATCGACCCTGCTGGCCACTACTTCGACAACGCAAATCGCCCGTACCCGATCAGCATCGGCCAGCCCATCACGGCGCTTTTCTAGATCACATCCCGTTTAGTGCGTGTCGCACTTCCGCGTCGCGTCGAAACATGGGTGAGACGCTGTCGTTTGATGCCCGCGGGACGCCACACTTAAATGCGACGCGTTCTAGACGCTGTAGTTCGATGCCCGCGGGTATCAATCGACTGTAGGATCCGCTCTCGTCGAAACCTCAACGAACGAGAACCGCCAGGTACCGAGTCCGTAAATCGTTTGGTGTAAACGAGTAACCGGGAACATCTTTTTTCTCTCGCCGGAAGAAGGCTACTTTGATACGATCACAATCGCATCATCGAAGTTCGATGGGTCTAGCCGAGGGTTGAGAATGAATCGTTCACATCGTGCGTCTCACGAGGCAGGAGTTCCGCTGTCCCTGCTGGCTGGTACAACGGCATCGACAATTTCGGTGGGGTCAAGACGGTGGTTCTTGCAGGCGGGACTCGCAGGTAGTGCACTTGCTGCCAGCGGCATGACTTCGCAATCGCATGCCGCCCGTGTCTCGAACCAACGAAATGGAAGTGATCGCAAGTCGGTGATCCTGTTCTGGTTGTCGGGTGGGCCCAGCCACATTGATATGTGGGATCCCAAGCCTGATGCTCCGACTGAAATTCGCGGGCCATTCTCGACCATTGGAACGAAGCTCCCTGGCGTGCAATTCAGTGAACACTTGCCGCTGCAGGCCTCCATCGCGGACAAACTTTCCATCATTCGTTCGGTGGACTGCACCGCGAGCAATCACACTCCGATCACGATGCAGGCGGGTAATCCACTCGCGCGACGCACGGACAATGGCCGCGATGGGGATGGATATCCCTCAATGGGGTCAGTCGTCGCCAAATTTCGAGGGCCGAATGATCCCGAACTGCCAGCCTTCGTAGGGTTGGCGCCGTCGTGGAAGGCGGATGTCTGGGAATCAGGTCAGATGGGGATGAACTATGCGCCGGTGAACGGCCTGGAACTCGCCGGGAAGTTTTCACTTCCGGCAGGAATTCAACTGGATCGACTTTCCAACCGCGAACAATTGCGGCAGCAGTTTGATCGGCTGCGTCGGGATATCGATCTGACTGAAACGCTTGACCGTTCGACGCGCTATCAGCGTCAGGCGTACGAAATGACAGTGTCGGGCAAGGTCGAAAAAGCGTTTAATCTCAGTGACGAACCTGCAGCGCTACGTGATGCGTATGGGCGTGAAAGTATCGGGGAAAAGGGTCTGCTGGCACGACGCCTGATTGAAGCCGGGGTGTCGTTCGTACTGGTCAGCGGTCGCTGGGGTTACTTCGATCACCATGGCGACAATGTCCCACCCTGGGGTGGCATTGAAAAAGGACTGAAACCAATCCTGCCGACTGTCGACAAAGTGATGCATGCTCTGATCCACGATCTGGAGCAGCGTGGATTACTGGAGACGACACTGGTATTGATGATGGGTGAGTTTGGTCGTTCCCCCGTAATGACCGCCGACGCCGGGCGGAATCACTGGACGAATGTCATGTCCATGATCGCTGCGGGAGGCGGGCTTCGTCACGGACAAGTGATCGGCAGCACAGACGCACGTGGCTATGGAGTTAAGGATGGTCTGGTTCGCCCGCAGGATCTGGCGGCAACGGTCTTCCGTCATTTCGACATCGATCGGGGAAGCCACTGGATCAATCCTCAGGGGCGGCCGACACCTATCGTGACCGAAGGTGGCCGACCAATTCCAGAACTTGGTTAGTGCGGGTCGCACGAGCAGTCCGTGGTGAAAGTCGGTCTGGTGGCCGCGACTGGACTGAGGCTTTGCGAAGGAAGGCCCGGTCTTCGTGTGGATCGCAAATTCCGGGACTTCGCGAAGACGCTCCAGTCCCGGACACCCCTCCTAGAGCGCA
>CAZSTW010000089.1:0-27227 GCA_964609845.1 uncultured Planctomycetaceae bacterium
CGTTAACCTCAACAATAACGCCCCCCTGCTCTTCAAGCGGACGCGAAATGTCTTCGACAACCAGGTCGATTCCGGCGATGTCGAGTCCCACGATCTGGGCTGCCATCACGGCATGTTCCGCGACTGACGGATGAACCTGATCGGTGATGTCGCGAGACAGATTATCGTTACGCCGAACGATGATTTTGACACCAGGGGCGGGGACAGAATCGGGTTTGTATCCTTGACGTTCGATTTCGATGATCGTCAAGGCATCGATTAACACAGTATTCAATGGAAAGGACTCGTCATCACCGCGACGCGGGTCCGAATTGATCTGCATGTCGATGAGTTGACGGATTGAGTGTTCACCATCGCCAACGACAGCCGCTGCATCTCCTGCGGCCCCTGCCACCAGATTCTTGCCAACCACGAGCAAACGATGTTCGCTGCCGCTGGCAAACCGCTCAACGATCACTCCCGACCCTTCTTTCAGGGCTTCGGTGTAGGCTGTGCGAATCTGTTGTTCTTCCGTCAGATCCATGAACACACCCCGTCCATGGTTGGCGTCAACGGGCTTGACGACAACGGCCCCTTCGATTTCCTGTGCCGCAGCCCAGGCATCCTCGGGACTATCCGCTTCGCGACCTTCCGGGACGGGAATTCCCGCCGACTTCAGCATGGTTTTTGTCAACTGCTTGTCCTGTGCGATCGACTCGGCAATCGCACTGGTGAAGTCCGTCTCAGCCGTCCAGATCCGGCGTTGCTTGATACCCTGCCCCAATTGAACGAGGCTACCTGCGTTGAGCCTGCGTGAGGGGATGTTGCGAACTTTTGCGGCTTCAACAATGGCGTTGGTGCTCGGTCCCAGGCAGACCCGGTCTGCCAGTTCACGCAGACGTTTCAACTGAGCTGCAATATCAAATGGCAGGTCATAGACCGCTGCCATCAGCAATTCACGAGCTGTTTCGAGGCAGGCTCGTCCCAGTGTTTCTTCCTGATAGCGGATCGCAACTTTGTAAACCCCCTCGGTCGAGGTCTCTCTCGCGCGTCCGTATCCCACGACTGTTCCAGCCAGCGTTTCCAGTTCCAGTGTTGTGTGCTCAAGCGTGTGCGCCAGGTACGTTCCCCATCGCAATCGCTGAAAGAAGCCGCCTCGTTCTCCGACACTGCAGCGGTGTTCGATCATCGACGGGAGCCAGGCCATGAGCCGATCATTGAAGCCCGGAAAATCCTTCGATGACGAATCCTTCAATGGTCCCAGGTCCACCCATGCTTCGAGAACAGGGTGGCGCGACCAGATGTTGGGTCCGCGAAGTGCAAGAACTTTAAGAATCTGCATGGGCTGCTACCTGCAACTCCAAACGGGTCTGTCGGGGATTTTTATCGGAATGTATCGAACGCGGCAGCGTCGAATCGTAGCAAATCAACATTGGAAGGCTGGCTGATCAATCAAAGGCGTCCAGCTGACTGGGGCTTCGGTTTACCGCAGTGCCAGCTCTTGATCACCAATCATTGACGGCGACAGGTTTTAAGGGAGGGATGGGCCGGACTCCAGATCTGGGGATACCATGGCACGGCGAAATGGTCCCAATCCGTTTTGACCAACCGCCGCGTATTATTACGGCAGTCGTTCGTAGTTTCCATGACGAATTCCGCAAATCCCCGATTTCATCACGACAGCAGTCCGCGATGCAACTTGAATTTGGCGCGATGCTTCGGTTGGTCTGATCCCGCCGAATGACGATTTGGTGCCACAAAACTGTCGCCATCTCGTCTGGAAGTGCGATCTGCCGTCGATCGGTTCTTCCGCGACGGCGATTTTTCAGGAAATCCCAGAATACCGACGACAAATTTATGTCTGCAAGTAGCTTCCATAAAATGAGTTGCATCGAAAATGCGGCACCTTACGGATAATTAATCATTTATGTAAGAACCGATTTCCTCGTTTTGGTGTTGTATGTTTCCAGAAACTCGAGACGTCGTGTCGGTCATGACGTGGGTTGGAAATGGTTTCGAAGGAAAGATGATGACACTGCTGGCCTACCTTGATCCCGGAACGGGAAGTCTGTTGCTGCAAGCGATTGTCGGGGGATCTGCCGGATTGATCGTATTCTTCCGATATGTCTGGAGCACGTATATCCTCCGCCAGAATCAGCGATGAATTGCCGTTATCCCGCCGAAATCCTGCCTTCGTCGATCAGACATCCCTCCCGCCGGTAAAATTCGCTGGAAATCGCTCGCTCGATCCCAACGAATGCACGAACTTTCCCATCGGACCCGGTCAAAAAGTGCGTTGATCGCTTGATCCGCTGAGGCCCCCGTGCGTTAAATCCTTGGTTAGACGGACTCTTCGCTCTGGATTCGTTGAACGGGCGCCGGTAGATTGCGCATGTTCAACGTGGTCGCAGGAGCGACCGAACGACGTTCGTCGAAATTGCGAACAGCTTTCCCAAGGAGATTCCCCGAGTGACCGCACCATTGCCCCCCGCGACCCTGTCGCAGAAAGACTCTGCCAAGCCGATCATTCTGGTGTCTTATCCAAAAATCGTTCTCCTGTACCCGACGTACATCGCCGCATTTATCGCTGGAATTCTTTCGCTGTTTCTGACAGTGGAAAGTCCCCACAGCCGCGTGATCGGTCTGGTTTTTCTGGTGATTCTCGGTGTCAACATGGTGGTGCTGTCGTTTGATTTCCCTCGCACGACCTCGCTGAATCTGTTCTTCGTGTTCCTGGTGATCATTATGGGAACCGTGCTGACGTCGATTTATGTTCCCAGCTTGATTCCTGCGCTGACCAGTATTCTGGATCGGGTTGACCCGAAGGCGAATGCAACGTTTTATTTCGGGTTTGTGACGATGCTGACACTGCTTTACATCGCGATGATGGTCAATATCCGTTTTGATTACTGGGAGGTCCGGCCCAACGAACTTCTGCATCACCACGGTGTCCTGAGCAACCTCGAACGTTATTCGGCTCCAAATCTGCGAATCAGCAAGGAAATCGATGATGTTTTTGAGTATATGCTGCTTCGCAGCGGCCGTCTGATCATTCATCCCAGCAACGAACCACGCGCGTTCGTGCTTGAGAATGTCCTGGGAATCGACAAGAAGGAAGTGGCGATCACGAAGATGCTCGGTGCCCTGCAAGTGCAGGTTCGAGACGAAAAGGCGGAGTGATCAAACGAAAGTTCCCGTCCCGTTTTGCCGGGGGGGGCGATATGTATTCCTCACGATTGTGTGTTCCATGAATTGCACTGCTTCTCCGGGGATTTCGAAGCAGTGGCATGTGCCACGCGATCGACACGCCGTGAGAATTGATTCTCCTGCGCTGAGCCGCTTCTCATGAAACTGGATGAATTGATTAACGAGGTCACCGACCTTGATCCTGCCGAGAAATTGGAGTGGCTGGTGGAGTTCGCGGATGAACTCCCTGGTCTTTCGCCCGATCGAGCCGCGCAACCATTCCCAGAAACCTGTCGGGTTCAGGAATGCCAGACTCCTGTTTTCCTTTGGGTTGACGTTGTAGACGGGCGAGTCCGTCTGGAGGCGGATGTACCGCAGAAGTCGCCGACCGTTCGCGGGCTGGTCGCGCTCGTTGTCGTTGGCGTTAATGGAGCGACCCCTGCTGAAGTGCTTGGCCTTCCAGACGACCTGCTGTCGATCCTGGGGCTGACTGGGGCGCTGGGAATGAACCGCCAGCAGGGGTTTCGAGGGCTGATTACCCGTTTAAAGCAGGCTGTTCAGGCAGGGACAGCCGATTGACTCCATCTCCTTCTTGAACTCAGGAAAATTAAGGAATTCCTCTCCCAATTAAGAATTTCTTCTGTATGCTATTTCCCTAATCCTCCGAAAAGAGCAGCCTGATGCGTTTTTTGGGGCTCCCGCCAGTGATCCCGACACCGACTGCCTATGCTTGACTGACTTCAATCGCCCCAAATTGCGACGGAATAAAGAGTCACTTGCCTCTTCCATCGCAGAAACTGTCCTTTACGAACGCCGTCGTGATTCAGAAAGACTGTATACAGAAAGACTGTGATTCCACTGCAATCAAGAGATGACTCTCATTGCGGGAAATCAAAGTTCTATGTTCGTATCGTGATTTGTTGGCAGGCTGTTTGAGTTTGAGAGCCAGATTCCGGCTGTCGGACAATGTGGATGCAACATCGTTTAGAATGAATGAAGGAAGTTGAAGTGATGGAAGCAACTATTGAAGCCGTGCGTCTGCTGCCGTCGACCGACCTGCCAGGCTATACCTACGTTCCTGGAACTGATACGCCGCACCCCATCCGTGATCCTCGCGGTCACAGTTACCAGCGCAAGTCACCACCTCCACGGATGCTGACCCCGACTAACTGGGCTGAAAACCGTCATTACCTGTTGGCGCTCGACTACTTTAATCATGGCTTCTATTGGGAAGCTCACGAAGAGTGGGAACGACTGTGGCGTGCTTCAGGTCCTGATACAGCCGTCGGTAAGTTCCTGAAGGGACTCGTCAAGCTTTCTGCCGCAGGTGTGAAGGTTCGCGAAAACAGTATTCACGGTGTGCGCCGCCATGCGGCTTCCGCCGGTGAAGTGTTTGCCGACGTTGCTGCTGAAGTCGGGACAGAGTATTTCTGCGGCCTGGAATTTACGCTTCTTCAATTCGCAGCGGACCGTGCCGCGCAGATCTCGTACAAAGATCGAATCAGTTCGCCTCACAAACCGACGCGAGTGTTCCCGTTCGTTCTGCAGACAGAACCGATGCCATTGGCATAGGGAAGTCGAGATGCTGTCAGCAATCAGCGGTGAGCCTCAGCAGTAAATTGCTGAAAGTTGACCGCTGATCGCTACCCTCACGGAATTGGGGTCACACGGCAGTTTGGTAATGCTCGTCGAAGTTCTTTTCGGCCATCGCGCCGAATTTTTGTTCCGAACAGGGCCAGCGATTCCAGCGTCGTCAGTTCCTTCAAGTCATCCAGTCCGGCCAGAGTGACCTTGGTGCATTCCAGGTCGAGTTCGTGCAGATTCTTGATGGGCTTCAGCTTCGATAGGCCTTGATCACTAACCAAGGTATTGTCGAGGCTGAGCCATCTAAGGTTTTCCAATCCGGCCAGATGGTCCAGGCCCGCATCTCCGATCTGTGTTCCGTTGAGGTGCAGGACTCGCAAGTTGGTATGATTTCGCAGGCTCTTCAGACCGTCATTTGTGATCCTGGTCTTATCGAGGTGCAGTACCTGTAACTCGGTTTTTGACTCCAATGTCGCTAAGCCGACATCAGTAATATCAGTAAACTCCAGACGCAGCACCTGCAGTTGTTTAAGCTGGTTAAAGAATTGCATGCACTTGTCGGTCGTTCGGGTGTTGTGCAGGTCAAGAACTTCTAACCGCTTGAGCGTTCCAATCTGCCGTAACAGATCTTCTGTCACAACTTTGTCGCGCAACTGTACGTGGCGCAGTCGGTCAAATACCGATTGACGTCCAAAATACGGCGTCAGAAAAGGGACAGGATCATATTGCTCAAAATCGGCAATCCCACCCACATTCTCGATGGCGTGAGCGATCTTCTGTTCATGCTCGTACGGGATAAAGACTGCAAAATAGGCGCCCACGGCTCCCATGAGCGTGATGGCCAATGCTATCAACAGAGAGTGGCGACGAAGTATTGGAGTCATCAGTGTCGAGCGACAATTGCAGATGAACGTGGCCCTGAATTCACTCCAGAAAATTCAGGAAAAAACAAGGTTCCGCACGAGACGTACCAACGCGATGAAGAGAAGTGGCTGATGGAATATGATGCTATCGAGCGTTGCAAGTGACGTCAATTGCTTCACTTGAAGAGGTGGGGCGAATAAAAAGACGCCATGTCATTGGTGTGACAAAGAGTCTTCGATTGCGAGATCGGCAATGGGCTTTCAAATACTTGAAATGTCAGTGGTCCTGAGCAGGCGGAGATTGAGGTCGCGTGTGTCTCGGGGGCTCAATTTTCTGGTCCGAATTCGTCAGTTGTATGGCCAGCGATGCCGCTTCAGTTACGGACCATGGAGTTGATTTGCTGCAAAGCCGTCAAGCCACCGACAGGCAATGAAATTCCACCGGGCGGCGTTTCGGCTTCACGTGGATTGATGCGGATCAGGATGCCATCACTGCATTCGCTCTCATATCGAACAGATGGAACTGCCAGTCCCGCGCCAATTTCAATGATGACCAGACGTGCCGCTTTTACTTTCTGCAACCAGGCTCGATATCGTTTCTCCTGCAGTTCGGCACGATCCTCAACCCAGCTTCGATCGTAAAACATCAGGATGTTGGGGCGGGCAATTCCTTGACAGGCTTTACATTGAGGCAACTGCGAGTCTGTCCGAATCGTCGCCTCATCGACTTCAATGCAAACGTCATCAGACGGCCAAATCTCGTGGCAGCATGGGGTTGCGCACTGCAAATGATGGATTGATCCATGGCATTCGAGGATTCGGTCGGCAGAGAACCCCGCTTTTTGAAACTGTCCGTCGACGTTGCTCGTAAAAATGAAGTGTCCCAACGGCATTCGATTCGCCCAACTCTGCAGAATTTCAAAACCAGCATGTGGAACGGCAGTTCGGTAGAGATTCATTCTGTGACCAAAAAATCCCCAGGCGAGTGACGGATCGGACTTAAACCAGATCGGCGTCGATAAATCGCTGAACTTGCGACCACGAAATGGAGGGTAGGCTTTCCAGAACCCCTCGGTCCCGCGAAAGTCGGGAAGCCCGGAATCGACTCCCATTCCCGCCCCGGCAGCAATTAACAACCCTTCTGCCGATCCGATTGCTTTTGCTGCCAATTCATAGCTGTCGTTGAGGTCAAGCATGGGAATACGACGACTTTCTGCGGAAAGAATTCGACAACGTTCTCTTCGAAAGGGAATGATGCGAGGCCGGACATTGTGGTTCGCTCGTTGAGACAAAGTCGTTTTTTTTTGATGACTTCAGGCACAAGATTTTCTGTTCGACTGATTCACGTGTTCTTGATGCCGATGCCATCGACCAGTCGTTTGTAAACAATCGATTTTGCCGATTTTAACGGTTCCGATTCGAAGGTTCCTGCGATTGCGACCAGACGAATCTCGGAATTGGGAT
Source organism: uncultured Planctomycetaceae bacterium (assembly GCA_964609845.1). Classification (GTDB taxonomy): domain Bacteria; phylum Planctomycetota; class Planctomycetia; order Planctomycetales; family Planctomycetaceae; genus Schlesneria. The sequence goes on from CAZSTW010000089.1 coordinate 7,077, forward strand.
TGTCACAATTGAATTCTCTACCATTTCTGCAACAGAGGATTGTAGGATTGCTCATTGTACTGCGGAATCCCATCAACGATTGACGCTGTCCGTAGACCCACGAAGAATGGGGCGCGGTCCGACGATTCGAGTGATACGAGAGGTAGAACATGAATGCTCTTCTTCGCTACTGCTCCCATCAGGTCATGCATCTGTTGGCGATTCTGACGCTGACGGTTCCCGCGTGGTTTGTGCCGTCTGTCTTTGCACAGTCTGTCCCGACATTGCAAACGCGACCAGCACCTCCCGTTCCTGCACAATCCGCAAACCGGATTGCTGGTCGGGTCACCGCTGAACCAATGTCGATTGGCCCTGCGCCCGGGTTGTATCCGCCATTCAATGCTCCCGTGTACTTTGCCCAACCGGTCGTCGGTTTCGACGGACGCCTCGTTCCTGCGCCCTATGGTCCACCCGTTTACCCGGTCCCCGTATTGGGCCCGCCTGTGATGGTTGCGCCTGCCGACCCTCGGTTTCTGCCTCAACAACCTGTTCCGATTGCAGCCAACTTCGGTCCATCCTCGGAACTCGCTGCTCCGGTTGCCGTGGAAACACGTCGCACGAGCGGAACGGGAAATCTGCGACTGACAGTGAGTGAGGCATTTCTGAATCGCGTCATTGCACAGGAACGTGTCGAACCGGGCCCCGTTCGCGATTACATTCTGGGGGCTCAAGTGACAGGTCGACAAACGACGGTGTCACGCGTCCGCCTGGATCTGAAGCCATCGAATGATAAGGCAACTGCCGCGTTTGTAATGAATGGTGATGTCCAGACCCTGACCACCGGGGTGACACCACAGGCCATGATCGATACTGCCGGGCAGCAGCAGTTTCTGGCGACGAAGGAAGTCTATTTCGATGGAGTACAATTCTCGACGAGACATGCCACCGTTTTCATTCGTGCCAGAAACCAGACCGTCGGAGCTACGACTCCCTTGAGTGGAACGTTGTTTGGTGGAATTGCGAATCGAATCGCATACGCCGCTGCTGAACGTCAGAAATCGGCTGGGGAAGCGGTCGCACGTGATCGCCTGGCAGAAAAGCTCTTCCCGACGTTTGACGGCGAAGTCGATGGACGCTTGTCGCAAGCCAATCGACAACTGGAACCGCTTCGCAAGCGTCTGGATGCAGTCAAACTATTGCCAACATCACAGGCTGTCTGGACCACTGACACTCACTTGTATCACGAAATGCAGATCGGAACCGGGGGGGCAACAACTTCGTCGCCAGTCACGGAAGGAATCGAACCCGCGGATGGCCTGCGACTTTCAATTCATGAAAGTTTGCTGAATACGCTCGTTGATCGTGCTGGGCTGAAAGGTTTCAAGACAACAGACAAGAAGCTTCGAGAACTGGAAAAATCGCTGTTTTCAGCGTTCCGCAACTCTACGGATGATGCTGCCTCGGATGACGGCGCACAATTGGGCGAGGGGGCACTGAAACCTCCGCTTGCCAACAGCCCTGATTTTGTCACCGATATTGAATTCGATGACAATGAGCCCATGGTGCTGAAGCTGGAACGAGATCAGCTGGTGATGACGATCAAGGCCCACTTCAAACCAGCGGGGCAAGCGATTGTTCCGCCGATGATCGTTACAATTCCTTATCGCACGGAATTGACTGGTAACAAAATTCGCTGGGTGGCAGGTCAGCCTCGTGTGGTGGCTCAAGATCGGAATGATCCTGCAGCTCCACAGACGATCGTCGAAACCACCATCCAGAAAGTGATCGAAGGAGATCTAATTCCGTTGGAATTCGATCGCATTCTTCCAACTGCCCTTTGGCCTGGAAGCGGTCCCGCACCCAGGATTGCTTCCGTAAAATCCAACAACGGCTGGGTCACGATGACGATTGAATGATCGTCAATCCATTACCACGGAGTCCTGGTGGATCCTTTCGCAGTCTTCTCCCCGGACTACATCTCGGCGCGGCAGCGGTTTCGTGAGGCTGCTGCGGCGCTCGGTTGGACGTTGGAATCACATCCGATCGGTACTTCTGGTCCAGATGGCGAAGATCTGACAATCGACGTCGGTTCTTCTTCAACGGGCGATCCCCGGAAGACGCTTGTTGTGTCGTCCGGAATGCATGGAATTGAAGGCTTTTTCGGATCGGCCGTGCAGACCGCTGCGCTGGAGCATTGGGCGGCGACATCTCCACCTGCCACTCGATGCGTCTTCCTGCACGCGCTGAATCCGTTCGGCTTCTCGTGGTTGCGAAGGTGTGACGAAAACAACGTCGATCCGAACCGGAACTTTCTGTTGCCAGGCGAGCTGTTTGAAGGGGTCGACCCGGCTTACGCCCGGTTTGATGCGTTTCTCAATCCTCGTCGTCCTCCATCCCCATGGGAACCGTTTACTCTTAAAGCAATGTTGCTGATCGCGATTTATGGAATGCCGATGCTCCGTCAAGCCGTCGCTGCGGGGCAGTACGGCTATCCGCTGGGGCTCTTTTTTGGAGGTGCCAAGCCGTCACGAATGCAGGAATTGCTGAATGAGAATTTGCCGAGATTGCTGCAGGGCTCCCCTAAGGTCGTTCATTTGGATTTTCACACGGGATTAGGAACGCATGGGGATTGTAAGCTGCTGATTGACTATCCGCTCAACGTGCTTCAGCACCGCTGGCTCACCGACTGGTTCGGAGAGGATTCATTTGAAGCCAGCCATTCCAGCGGGATTGCCTACGAGGCTCGGGGAGGATTTGGCCGGTGGTGTGTCTCGCGCGGACTATCCAAAGATTATCTGTTTGCCTGTGCGGAATTTGGGACCTACGGACCGGTACCGGTACTTGCCGGGCTGCGAGCCGAGAATCAGGCTCACCACTGGGGAACGCGAACATCATCTGCCACGATCCGGGCAAAAGATCGGCTGAAGGAATTATTCTGTCCAGCGTCGAAAGCCTGGCGAAAACGCGTGATTGAACGGAGTCTGGACCTTTTGAACCGTGCTCAGAATGGACTCTTTCACGCAACATCGATTGGACAATCAGATTGACCACGACCATTCGTAAACGCTTTTCCGGAAACTCTAATGGTTGATAACACCCCGTTTCGACTCACTGTCGGAGACAATGTTCGGGATGTTGTCGCAATCATGATTGGTGAAATGCAGCGGCGTAGAATTCAGGTTTCCGGCACTTCCGATACAGGAAACTTCTCCATTCCTATTCCTGGCGGCAGCGTGATTGCAGGCTCATTCGCCGTCGCAGGAAGCTCGCTTGTCGTCTCCATTGCACAGCGTCCAGGGGCTGTCTCAGTGGGGATGATCGAATCAAAACTGCAGGACTTCATTCTTGATGCGAAGGCAGAACTCAAGAATCGGCGCCAGTAACTAAAGCCCGGTCGAAGGTAGGCGACGTGACCGTCGGCCAAGGTTCCGAGTGTGTCCGAATCGTCCGTTCATCAGCCAGATTCGTGGTTCCCTGACCGTTTTGATTGCGGAATGCTGTCAGCACGCTGACAAGGCCTGCGTAATCGTTGTAATCGGCGAGGTTGATTCGTTCATTGAGGCCTTACCGCCACATCCTGAGGAAATTCTGCGAGCTATGTTTCGGATGGACATCACGGGTGGAACTGGCCTTCTTCCGTCTGTGAGCCGCACGTCGGTCATTTCCGGCGGGCCATCCTGACAGAGACCGAAACATGAATCACTGGCTTTGGTGGCAGTCTTTCGCTGTCCACCCTTCATCGGCAACGAGACGATTTCAAGATGGATTGCTGACTCAGCGTGAAGAGGCTGATGCGCGGATTTTCTGGGTATTGATTGCGCAATGGGCCGTCGTGCTGGTCTCGAGCATTGCCATTGCCGCTCAGTGGAAGAATGTTCAGACAAGTGCCCTGTCGTCAGCGGTGATCTGGGTTGGGGTAATGAGCATTATTCCGCTGGCGGTGATCTTGCGTTGGCCGGGGGAATGGCAGTCGCGTTGGTCGCTGGGTGTGTCGCAAGGGATCATGTCTTCGATCCTCTGGGCGGTGTCAGGGGGAACGCCTGAAACTCACTTACATCTGTTTGCGTGGTTTGTCGTCCTGGCGTTGTATCGCGACGCCGTACTGCTGGTGTCAACCGCCGCGATCGCTGCCGTCGGCCATTTCATTGTCTGGGGGAACATGGATCTCCCGCACCTTCCAGATCACGAGACACATATGATCTGGTTCACATGGCTGGTGGGCGAAGCCGCATTCCTGGGGATATTTGTGTTGCTGGACCGTCAGCAACTCGCCTCAGAAGCAAACCGTGAGGAAGCTCTCGAATCGTTGCAGGAGGAGTTCACCGGAAGAATTAAAGGGATCACCCATACGTTGATTGAAGAGCGTGATTCGCTGAAGACGGAAGTTGCAACATTATCCGAACGGCGGGCTCATCTGGAAGCGGCTCAGTTTGATGTATCGCGGGAAATCCATGGACTTCGTCGTGATGTGGCAGCGCAGGCAACCGCGCTGTTGCAACTCGCCAGTCGACCGGCCGACGCTACGCTGACTCGCGAATGGCGGTCTCAATGGCAGACGCTTCGTCGGCAGGCTCAGCATCTGATGCGACTGGTCGATTTGCCGTCTTTGGGACTTCCGCAGGAGGAATCAGCTCACGATTCACCAAACTCCAAACTGACCGAAGCCGACCACGATGCCGTCTGGAATTCACCCGCGGTCAGACGGTCGCTTTTGTTGATGCGAAATCCGATTCAGCAGGCCAAGGCTGTGGCGGCACTGGAATCGGAAGGATTCAAGGTCGACGTGGTCCCGAACGGGCCACGCACCTATTATTCCGTGATGCTCAACGATTACGCGGTCATTATTGTCGATATTGACCTGCCGGGTGAGGAAGGATTTGACACTCTGGAGGCATTGCGACTGCTGCCCGAGGAGCGGATCAGTCAGTCCAAGTGTTTGTTCGCAATTACGGCAGAACGAACGCCAGACCGGATCTTGCGATGCACGGAATTGCAGGTCGATGGAATCCTGGACAAGCCGCTCAATTCCGAGACGTTGCAACGATTGCTGGGAGCAGGTGTCCAATCATACGACAAAGATTCCGTCGTTCACGCCAATTCCCATTCGTGCTCGTAGCCTGGTGAAAAGGATTCGGGAAAAACTTCGAAGGAATTGTTCCAGTCTTTTGACGCTGTGACGGAACTGTTGCTACACTCTGCACTTGTCAGCACACATCCATACCATTCGATGAAATTGCCAGGAGTTGGACGCGCAATCAGCAGATGGCTGCGACAACTCTCATGATTGAACCGTTCCCGAACCAAGGTTGAGGTCTGCGATGGCTGCGGAAGACAAAGCTGCGGTCAAAAGTCCCGGCGGCGCGGGGTCTGCGCCAGCTTTGTCGGAATTGAAGCGTCTCGGCAAGTACGAGATCGAAAAGAAGATCGGTGCCGGGGGGATGGGAGCCGTCTTTCTCGGACGGGACACCGAACTGAAGCGAACGGTCGCTCTCAAGGTACTTCCTCGGGACAAGGCCGAGAATCCCACACTGGTCAAGCGGTTTCGAGCGGAAGCACAAGCGGCGGCCCAGCTCAGGCACCCCAATATTGTTGCCGTCTACGACAGCGGTGAGGCCGACGGGTACCTGTATATCGCGATGGAGTACGTCGAAGGACAGGACTTGTTCGAGATGGTTACGCGACGTGGAAACGTTCCCGTTCGGCGTTCCATCGATATCATCAAGCAGATCGCCTCAGCACTGCAGCATGCGTACGAGCAAAACATCGTTCATCGCGACATCAAGCCGTCAAACTTGCTCATCCGCCGGGATGGCGTGGTGAAATTGACAGACCTGGGGCTGGCTCGATCAGTCGACGACACTCTGGAAACCAATATCACCCGCGCCGGAACCACTGTCGGTACCGTTGACTACATGTCACCCGAACAGGCACGGAACAGCAAGCTGGCGGATATTCGCAGCGATCTATATTCGCTGGGATGTACGTGGTACCAGATGCTGACAGGATCCCCTCCGTTTCCTGATGGCAGCGTCACAAACAAACTTCAGGCCCATGCCGTAAAGCCGGTTCCCGATCCCCGTGACAAGAACCCGCTGGTTCCCGAAGGCCTTACCGCCGTGATTCGGCGGATGATGGCCAAGAAGCCCGAGGATCGTTACCAGACGCCCGCAGAACTGATCGACGAACTGAACCATGCCAAGCTGACTCAGGCTTCGATTGCCCGAGAGATCTTTTCGGATGACGAAAGCTCTGAGATCGAATCGACCGAAGAAGAAGCCCTCAGCGATGATGGCTACTTTGACATGGGGGAGTCGAAGCGAAATCAGGAAACTCCAGATCAGATCTCAACCAGGCCCAGTGCATCCGTTCCTCGTAAGAAGGCTCGTCAGACAACGACCGATGATGACGATGAAGAGACCGAGTCCGTTTCTGAGGACCCGGAGTCTCGTTCGCGTCCTTCCAAACGAGGCCGGCCTGAGCCGGGAACGGAATCGAAGCCGCATCGCTCGTCGCGTGTCGACGATGTCGAGGACGAGGACGATGACGACGACGAAGTTGACGGCGATGAATCAGGCGTCGAAACCCACAAATCGAGACCACGGCCTTCAAAAGGTGACGGCAAGGATTCCTCGTCTTCAGGAAAAGGATCTGAATCAAAAGCGAAAGCGACCAAAGCGACCGAATCTAAGGGGGCCGAGTCGAAAGGAAGCGAGCCCAAGGGAGCGAAACCCAAAGCCCCTGATAAGCCTGGTCAGAAGGCAATGCCGCCGAAGCGACAGCCCATCGAAGTAGAAGGTGCGGAGTCAACAGGATTCAGCAAAGAGCTTCGTAAGTATGTCGCTGCAGGAGGCGGATTGGTGCTGGTCATCGTAGCGCTCGGCTGGTTGTTCTCGGGACTGGGGCAAGGGGTCGCGGTTGACAAGAACCCGTTCCAGGCGGCGACTCCTTCAACAGACCCGGTTGCTCCGGCTGTCGCTGCCATTAACGGCGGCACGGCGGGACCTGGCACCCCTGAAAACCCATCCGTGACCGTTGCCAGCAATTCGGCCGCAACAAAGCCCGAAAATTCTGGACAAAATAGCACGCCAGCATTTGACGTTGAAAAGATTCCTGAATGGGCTACAAAGCAAGTCGATACGGCGAGTCTGGCAGTTTTGACGGTGGGGCCGGGAGCAAAGTCTGCGACGCACTTCGATTCGCTCGATGAAGCACTCAACAAACTTCCATCAGCGGGCGGAGTCGTCAAGCTTCTGGGGGCAGGTCCGTTCCTGTTGTCACAGATTGAACTGTCTCGCGTCAAACGAGTCGTGTTGATGGCGGGTTCGATCCAGGAACGACCAGCGATCGCCCTGAAGCCATCTGCCGAGCAGACCACCGCTGGCTTGCGAGTCAAGGATGGTATTCTCGAACTGCGAGGATTGCATTTTTCTGTTGATCGCCAGGTCGTCCCGGGTAACAACCGAATCGTCGAAGTCGTTGATGGACAACTCTTCGTCCAGCAATGTTCATTTACTGCGACGGGATTGTCGTCGGAACCGCTCGTTGCCATGTCGGTTCAGAGTACGATCGATGCGACATCCGTTCCCTTGATAGAACCCAATTTGCTGATTGATCGAGTTCTGGTGCGCGGCGACGGATTGACAGGATTGAGCGTTCGCCGTGCCAACGTTGATGCGGTCGTCCGCGATTGTCTGATGGCTTCAGGGAAGGCGCCGGTGATTGAGATCGCAGGGCACATTGCCGCCGGCGTATCAGACGTGAACACCGTGCGACCACGCAGGATCCTGCGGATTCTTCGCAGCACGTTCTCGGCACAGAACCGTATTGTCGATGCGTCGGTCACTGATTCAGGAAAGCCCCCGCAGACCGCCGTGCTGTTCCGTGATTCGATCTGTGCTGCTCAAGGGGTTGTTACAAATTCGGCGATTGTGTTTGCAGGTCAATGGCCTCAGGTTCGAACGAGTTCTGAAAGCTGGTTGACGAGGATGAACTGGATTTCGACGAACTCGTTGTATCTTGGGTTTGAACAACTGGTTGATCTCGGATCGTCATTCAAAGTCGTTGATGCAACGACCTGGCAACGCGTCTGGAACTCTCGAACAGACCCCCGGCAATTCCAGAAGCTGGCATTTCCGGAAACGTCTATTGAGGATCTCGGCCTCATTCAACCACAGGATTTCGACACGGTCAGCTTCAGTTTCCGTGAGGTCAAAGGGGCCGACGGAAGTTTGCCCGGTTGTCAGGTCGCAAAGCTTCTGGCCCCTGATGCGACGTCACAACAACGCGTTGGGGCATTCACGACACGCCCTGCATTGCCCTCTGCTGCAGTGAAACCCAGCGATCCGACTCAGGTTCGCAAAGTCGACCTGAAGAAAGAAGACCTGGGACTATTGCTCAACAAACCTGATTGGCCGAGTGGTACCTTGTTTGAAGCGTCTGGGGGCGGAATATGTTTCATGACGCCGGCCAAGGTTGAAGGGCGATCATTCCGCATCAATTTCCGACAGACGGAAGGCGCAAATTTGCGACTGCAACCGCTGCAGCCCAAAGCCGCAGACGCCTCCAAAACGGTTCCGCTCGGACTGATTGCAGTGACCGGCGGAACGATGGAATTGACAAATGCCGTTTTTGAAGGGCATCCCGTTGCCAAGGGAATGACGCCGGAATGGCTGATTCATGCCACAAACGCAACTGTCATTCTGAATGGTTGTCGTCTGCTCGGATCTGAAGCCGACGGATCACGCCAGGTTGGTTTGATTCGCTGGGGGACAACGGCACCGGCTGGTACAGAACAGGCGTCACTCGTCGTACGTGACAGCTTCCTCGCAGGGACGGGAAGCGGGATTCGAGCCGAGTGTGCACACGGTACAATGATCTTGCGAAACAGCATCGTGGCGATGCGAGGAGATGCGTTCGATCTGCGTCCACTTCGGTCAGGCAATGGCTTACTTCCGGTATTTGATGCTGAAGGAGTGACAATCTCTGCCACCAGTGCCGTCGTCCGGTTTGAAGCGGCTCCAGGTGGCGACCCTGTCACGACTCCGTTGCGGCTTTTCATGGAACGATGTGTTGTAGCGCCGCCGCTGGCCTTCAAGTCGGGGGAAGCAGCGAATTCGACATTGCTGCTATGCGTCGGGCCGGTGATCGAGCAGCATCAACTCGAATGGTGGGGGGCTTCCAACGGCATCGCTCGTCAGGTCGTTCACATGATCCGGCGCGATGGGGATACTGGGGCGGGATCTGATGAACGCACAGGCCTGACTGCCTGGAAAAAGGTGTGGGACAAGGCCAGCAGCCTGCGGTTGCTGACCGGCGACAAGGGAGTGTATCTGGCAGGAGAACTCCCTGTTCGCTGGAAAGAACTGAAGCCGGGTTCGTTCAATCTTCACAAGAATGCACAGGCATCGAGTTGGGCTGATGGTGGTCGTCCCATCGGAGCAAATACGGCAGTGGTCGAAGAGTCCAGCATTGCCAGGAAGGCAGGCGAAACCACGAAGCCGGGAATCGTTCCAAACACCAGCAAGAAGAACGTTGGATTCTAGGTCAGATCTGCTCAACGCTGTCCACCACAGGATGGCTGTCCGAAATACGCCTGTTTCTCAGGCGTGACGCGGTCTGGAACGAGTGCTTGTGGTCTACGCAGATAGGACGTTGAATGAACATCACATCTCCGTTTCAAGTCGCATCACTGATGATCGCGAGCCTTTGTCTGAATGTGATGCTGTTTGCGGCAGAACCGGCAGACGTTATTGTCACTGAAGCGGCACGCAAGATTCATTCAGAGGGATTCGTCTTCGATGGTCACAACGATTTGCCCTGGATGATTCGCACCGAAGCCGGATCGTCGTTTGATCGAGCTGATCTTCGGACGTCTCTTGGCCCGAAGTTTCATACCGATATTGCGCGACTGAAAGCGGGCAATGTTGGTGCTCAATTCTGGTCGGTTTATATCCCCTCTTCTGCATCGAAAGAGGGGAAGGCGTTCCTGCAGACGCTGGAGCAGATCCAGCTTGTCCGGACGATGGTACAGCGCTATCCGGAAACTTTTGAGATGGCTCGCACTGCGAGTGATGTTGTTCGCATTCAGAAGTCCGGGAAAATCGCATCGTTGATCGGTGTTGAAGGTGGCCATTGCATCGAGGATTCCATTGAAAACCTGCGGCGACTGCATGAACTGGGGGCTGGATACATGACGCTGACGCATTCCGAAACACTCTCGTGGGCTGATGCCGCGACAGATGATGCCCGCCATGAAGGTCTGACTCTCTTCGGTGAAGAGATCGTTCGCGAAATGAATCGACTCGGCATGCTGGTGGATCTGTCACATGTCTCGGACGAAACGATGAAGGATGCGATCCAGATCACAACCGCCCCTGTGATCTATTCACATTCGTCAGCACGCGCGATTGCCAATCATCCGCGGAATGTTCCTGATGATGTGCTGAAACTGATCAAGCAGAATGGCGGCGTGGTCATGATCAATTTTTATCCTGGCTATATTCACCCTCAGTCTGCCGAACGTCGATCGCGGATGTTTCATGTCAGTCGTGAACTGCGAACTCGGTTTCCTGTCGATGCAGACTTCAAACGTGAGTTGCGCGCCTGGGAACAGGCGAATCCCATCGAACGCGGCAGTATCTTCGACGTTTGTGATCATATTGACCACGTGAAGAAGATCGCAGGGATTGCACACATCGGTCTCGGCTCGGATTTTGACGGCATTCCGGTGACTCCCCGCCAGCTGGATGATGTGTCAACGTACCCTGTCATTACGCAAGAGTTACTGAATCGAGGATATACAGCTGCCGAAATTCACATGCTGATGAGCGGCAACATTCTGCGAGTGATGAGGAAGGCTGAGGAAGTCGCCGCGAAACGATGACGGCGTCCGTCGTTGTGGAACGCTGGTGATCGCTGTCGGCCTGCTGTAAAATCGGGGAGTCGATCCGAAGCGTTTCCGTGACAATACTGGCTGGCGAACGGCACGTCGTGCAACTTCGATTGGAAATCATTATGAAATCAACGGTTGGTTGGGTTGGAATGCTGCTGGCGCTGGTGGCCATCGGAACGCTTGGAGGTACTCCAGTCTTGGCGAAAGTTGTGACTGTGCCAACTCCTGCGGGTGGCCAGGCGATGGCCGCCAAAGTTGATGGAAAGGGGACGATTCACCTCGTCTTTGATTCGAAAGATGGACCGCAGTATTGCATTTCCACCGACGGTGGAAAGTCACTTGGGAAGGCTGTGCCGCTGGTCGACCGAGCATCCCGGAAGCCGGGCCTGGAGTTCATCACCTGGGATATGGCTGTCGATTCCAAGGGGGGCGTTCATGTCGTGCTGGGAACGAACGCCTGGAAGCTAAAGCTTCCGAAAGAGGAATGGGGTTACATGTACGTCCGGAAACCTGCGGGTGCAAACGCGTTTGAGCCGGTCAAGAACGTCAATAAGCAGCCGAGCGAAGGGTTTTCCATCGCTGTTGGGGAAGATGGTCTGGTCGCAGCGGTCTGGATGGCTGATAAGCTGTTTGCCAATATCTCGAAGGACGGTGGTGCAACGTTTGGCCCGACGATCGAAATCGGTTCTGGTGTCAATCCGTGCAATTGCTGTACGACCAGTACCACGATCGCCGCAGATGGTCGCCTTGCCATCCTGTATCGCGAAGAAACGAACAACGAACGTGACATGTATCTCGCGATGTGGGATTTCGAAAAGAATGCAGCGACGAAGACACGTATCAGTGCGACACCGTGGAAAATCGACTCCTGCCCGATGACCTATTACACCGTGGCCCGCAGCGAAAAGGGGCTTGTCGCCGCCTGGCCTACGAAGGGGGAAATCTATTTTGCCCGGTTGAACGCCGATGGAACGTCGAAGACTCCTCAGGAGATCAAGACTCCCGGTGCCAGTGGAATGCGATCTGGAGTTCTGGCGCTTCCGGCAACCGATGGAAAGACGCTGATCGCCTGGAAGAAAGACGATCAACTCGGCTGGCAATTGTACGATGATCGTGGTCAGCCATCAGGTCCACCCGGCAAAGCTGCCAGCGCTGGCAAGGGTGTTGCGGCCGTGGTCGCCAAAAATGGGGACGTGGTCTTGTTTCGATAACGTCGGTCTTGCCATCGATTAAAACAGGCGCATCTGCCCCGAGGCATCGGCGGGACGGATGAAGTGCCGTGTTTCCAGCTTCGGAAGGGATCGGTCAAGTCCATATTTTCTGGCAAACAGTTGGAATGTCTGCTTGATCTGATCGGCAATCTGTCCGGTTCCTCGCATGCGTTCTCCGAACGCAGCGGAGTTCAACTCTCCGCCACGAACGGATTTGACCAATGCGACAACCCGGTCTCGCTTCAGCGGTTCAGACCGAGCCAGCCAATCCAGAAACACAGGTTCGACAGTCAGCGGAAGTCGCAGCATGACAAACGACGCGTGACGCGCACCGGCTTGTGCTGCCGCTTCCAGGAGTGATGGAAGTTCACTGTCATTGAGTCCCGGTATGATCGGTGCGGTCATCACGCGAACGGGAATCCCTGCCTCAGACAAGGCCTTGATCGTTCGCAGTCTGGCTTCCGGAGAACTGGTTCGGGGTTCAAGACTGCGAGACAATTGTCGATCAAGCGTCGTCAGGCTGATGTTCACGTGTACACAATTCCATTGCGCCAGTTCGCCGATCAGATCCAGATCACGAACGACCAGCGCGTTTTTTGTGATGATCGAAATCGGCTGACGTGTCTGAACGCAAACCTGCAGGCACTGACGCGTCAATTCAAACTTCCGTTCACATGGCTGATAGCAGTCGGTGACCCCCGAGAATGCGATCTGCTCGGGATTCCAGGCATCACGCGCCAGCCAGTTTCGCAGCAGTTGTGCAGCCTGATGCTTTACGAAAATCTTCGATTCGAAATCAATCCCTGCGTTCAGCCCGAGATATTCGTGATACGGACGAGCATAACAATAAGCACATCCATGCTCGCACCCGCGATATGGATTGACGCTGTAGCGAAACGGGACGTCCGGGCTGCTGTTTTCACTGACAATGCTCTGGGCGTTGTCATCCAGGAAGAGGGTCTGGACCCGTTTTAACTCCTCAACGACATCGGCGTCGTTTTCAAAGGCTTCGTAGTCTGGAATTACATGAATCTTGTCAAACCGATTGATCGGTTCGAGTCCCGATCCGCGTCCATGCGGAGTGATCTGCGGTGATGCATTCGAGGCATCGGATTCTCGCGAGGTTCCGTCCATAGAGCGCATCTCATTTAAGTGTGGCGTCCCGCGGGCATCAAACGACAGCGTCTCACCCATGTTTCGACGCGACACGGAAGTGCGACACGCACTAGTACTAGTGAGTTCGCTCAGGCGACGCGCCAGGGAAGTTCCTGCTCCGCCAGGCCCGCTTTCAGATTTTCGACGGTCATCTGCTGCATTCGGTGACGCGTTCGATTCGACGCGCTTCCCAGATGCGGAACGATGATGATGTTATCGAGTTCCAGCAAGGGGTGATTGCGAGGCAGCGGCTCTGGTGCCGTGACATCCAGCGCTGCGACGGCGATTCGTTTCGATTTGAGCGCCGCCAGCAGAGCGTCGTGATCGACGACGCCACCACGGGCGACGTTGACCAGGATACCCGTTGGTTTCATCAGACCCAGTTCTCGTTGTCCGATCAGATTGGTTGTCTCAGCCGTCAATGGACAGTTCAGCGTGACAAAATCACTTTCGGCCAGCAGGTCGTCGAGTGATGCATAGGTCACTCCCAGTTCCCGTTCTGCGGCTTCGTCGCGGTGCCGGTTGTGATAGAGGATTTTCATGTCAAACGCGCGGGCTCGCCTGGCGACCTGCTTGCCGATCCGGCCCAGCCCCACAATCCCCAGCGTACTCCCCGAGACTTCGTAACCGATCATGAATGACGGGTCGTAATGGACAAATGCGGGTGAGCGGGCGAATTTGTCGCCAGCAACAACATTGCGAGCTGCTGCGAGCATCAGCGCCATGGTCATGTCGGCCGTGGCGGCATCAAGACATCCAGGAGTATTGCCTACCAGGATGCCGCGCGATTTCGCCGCCGCACAGTCGATATGATCGACTCCAACTCCGTGGTTACTGACGATTTTCAAATTCGGGGTTCGATCCATCAGCGGCCCATCCACGCGCGGATGGCCGTAGGTGATGAATGCCACCGCACGTTCAAGAGCCGACGAACCGGGGCTGTCGTCCCATTCCAGAATCTCAATATCCGGCCCCAGCATTTCCAGCAGACTGGGAGGCAGGCCATCGGCCATGACAGGCGTTCGCGTAATCGACATGAAATTCTTTACCTGTAGAAGAAGCGTCTATTTCGACCGGGTGCATTCTAGCGGAGTCAGTGACAGACTGTCAGCCATCGTTGACAATCGGCAGGGATCATACTTTTTTAAAGTCGGGCAGGATTTGTCGAGGCAAAATTCGCAGGCGAATCATTCCTGTCGATACAATTGCCATGCCCACCATCCGAAACTGCTGGCAGCGATACCTAATGCCGCAATCTCCAGATGCTGCTTAAGCAACGTGTCGTACAGTCCGTGCAGGACCATCGCGATGCCAAGGTAAAACACCAGAAACGACAACAGCGCGTCCCATCCGGCGTCGGCGTGTCCCGGAAGATAGTCCTGATTGTTGTACATCAACAGAGCCACCGACGATGCCCAGACCGCATGCAGCGTAACACACGACGCAAATCGAACGAGATACGTCAAGCCGCCGGATAGCCCGTTGTAATAGTCAGCAGAATACATGATTCCTTCGGAAACGCCGAAACCAATCCCGCTGGCCAAGCCCAATACGCACGCCGTCCTCCAGTCTACGTCACGACTGGCTGCCAGATAGAACGCGACCGGCAGGGCCTTGCATAATTCCTCGCACAGCCCCACCCCACAAGTAAACCCCACAAAGCTCAGTGCAAAACCTGTTTCTCCGTCGGTTGCGCAGCGGTAGGAAAAGCCGATGAACTTCACCACGTAAAACAAAAGTCCGACGATTCCCCGCACGCGCCGCAGATGAATTCCCTGAGTGACTTCTGCGACGAATTGGAATCCGAGCAATAGCACGATCCCGACTGTTCCCGTGATCACTCCATACAGCAGCAGTTTTCCTGGCGCCACGTTCGCACCTGGGAACATCACCATTATCAGCCCCAGAAACGCACCCGCGGAAAGCAGAGCATAAACCCAGTGTACGAATGTCCTGCGAGTCAGATGGGCTCCCGGAATTCGTCCGTCGGGAAGTGACGCGACGAATTCGTCGAATTGTTCTCGCGATTCCAATCCGTTCAATCTGTCGACGATCGTCGGATCTTTTTCGAAAAGTGGCTGCAGACGGTCCATCAACGAGGGCATCGGAATGACGACCGAAATTGCCAGCGGAATCATTCCCAGCAGCAGTATCCAATGCCAATACCCCTGCCCTGCTGACGTGGCTGATGGCAACGCACGCGACGTCTTTTGGCGTGTAGTGGATGACCTGGACGGTTCCTCAATTCCAGCGCTGGTTACAAATGCCACATCCGGGTCAGATCGCTTTCTGGTTTTCTTGCGGGGAGTGACGGGCAGAGTCGGCAGGTTATCGACGTTATCAAATGCGTCCTCGGCACTCGCGGTATCACTGTTGTCGAGCGGTTCAGACCAGTCGAACTCAGGTTCAGATGCGGGATTCGACTTTCGAACGGCTTGTGGTTCGGGATCCGCAAAGAAGTTGTCGTCAAGTTCCGGTGTGGCTATGTCTGGAACCTGCACCACTTCCTGGCACGCCGGACAGCGGACTCGTTTTCCAGCAAGTTTCTCTGGAGCTTTCAATGTTTTCTGGCATTGCTGGCATGTCACTTTGATTGGCATGGACTGTTCCAGAAGACGAGGGTCAGCAACTGGTCACCAGATTCAGAGCCTTGCTTTTGTCCTTATGCCCTGGGCAGGACTTTGATATGAGGACACAGGTTGAGAGCGAACGGCAAACCCCGGGTTTTCCTTCGCAAGGCCTCAGTCCAGACGGTCCAGTCTAGACCAGTCCAGACCCTGCCACCCAGACGCCAGTAACGATTTGATTTCAGTGCTGGAACAGAAACTCTTTCGAAGTCAGGGCGCTCCAGAACAGATCTTCGATGACCTGGCGTCGTTCTGCGTCAGGCGTTGCGGTCAGAATCGCTGCCAATCGCTGCTGTTCTCCTTCTGATGGATGACGTGACAGTGCCGACAGATAGACGGAGTCAACGATCTCACTGACGTTGGTGTTTTCAACCAGTCGGGACACGCGTCCCTCTTTGGCTTCGATCTTCTCCTGAATCGTCTTGCCGTTGGTGAGGTGTAGTACCTGAGTCATACTCGGCTCATCTGATCGTTCGCAGGTACAGGTGAGCAGTCGCTCCGGCCGACCGAACGTGTCAAGGAAATACGACCCGACGCTCGCATCAGGCAATTGGATCGCCCGTGTCCCCGCCGGCTGATCCTTGAACGTCGTGGGGACAGAAGTCACCTGAGAGATTGCATCGAGCAGCACTTCGGCCTTCATTCGTCTTGGATACGACCGCGCATAGAACCGCTGATCGGCGGCGTTTTCTTTCAGGATTTCATGGGACCGCTGATAGGTCTCCGATTGCAGAATCGACCGCATCAGCCATTTCAAATCGTACTTGTTGCGAACCAGTTCCTGTGCCAGACGATGGAATAACTTTTCGTTACTGGCGGGGTTTGTCAGACGGATATCGTCCACACCTTCGACTAGTCCTTTGCCGAGGTAATTGGCCCAGACACGATTGACAATGGCTTTGGCGAAGTATGGGTTTTCGGGGGCGGTCAGCCAGCGGGCGAGATGTTCCCGCCGGTCTGCAGCCGTATCAAACGATATGGCCTCACCATCCAAAGGCTTGGGAGGACGTGGTCGTCCGGTTCGAGGCTGCAGGACTTCACCTTGGTCGTCGACAAAAATGATCCGATTGCCATCACCATTGCGGAAGTCACCACCCCATCCCTTGCCTCGCACACGAGCGAACAGGCTGACCATTCCATAGTAATCGTCATTCGTCCACTTCTCGTTGGGATGATCATGGCAATGGGCGCATTGAATGGACATCCCCAGAAATGCCATGGAGGTCGTTTCGACCATATCCTGCGGATCTTGATGGAGTGCGTAAAAATTTGCGGCGCCGTTCTCAAAAGTACTTCCCTTGGCAAGGATCACACCCCGTGCAAACTCATCCCATGGAACGTTATTGGCGACTCGTTCGCGAATCCATTGGTAATAGGATTTGATGGCCTGGGGACGCAGACGGCTACCTGTCAGCAGCAACAGATCGGACCATTGATAGGCCCAGTAATCGACAAACTCGGGGCGAGATAACAATTGCTCGATCAGTTTCTGCCGCTTGTCAGCATCCGCGTCTTCAAGAAAGGCCTTGGCTTCATCCGCTGTTGGCAGCAGTCCAATCGTGTCGAGATAGACGCGGCGCAGAAATTCACTGTCGCTTGAACGTGGCGACGGTGGGATATTCAAAGCTGCCAGCTTTTCGAGAACCAGGTCATCGATAAAATTGGCCCGCTTCGCATTCGTAAAGAGTTCCGGGGCGACCTGCTGTACATACGGAACGGTCACCGTCGCTGTCGTGTTTTGTGCCAGGTACCACGCAACCACGGCCCCTTCACCGCTGCCGTTCACCTTCACCAGTCCGCGGTCGTCGACGCTGCAGACGGTATGATTCGTTGACGTAAACTTTGCCCAGCGAGTTACATCTTCCATCCGTCCATTGGCAAAGTGAGCTCGCACGATCATCTGTTGTTCCACCCCGGCAAGCAGGCGTGATGCCTCGGGCAGGATCTCCAGCCTGGTGATCCGTGATTCGTCCGCTGTCGGTTCTGCCTGGCCCTGTGCGATCCATTCGGCGATGACTCGGTATTCGAGCGAATCTTCTGCGAAGCGAACGCCCCCTTTATGCGGGATCGCGCCGGTAGGCTTTGTCAGGATCAGGCTTCGCCCCGGATCATCAGCGACGACACGGCGACCACGTGATTGCCTCGTAATCGCGAAGAAGTCCGCTTCAGGATCATAGCCGCGCAGCGACAGCTTGAAGCCATTCTTGCCGGCCGAGGCTCCGTGGCACGCTCCCGAATTACATCCGGTTTTCGATAACACCGATTGGACATGGTTTCGGAATGACCAGCGATGAGGAACTTCGAATTGCTCCACGACGACTCGAGTCGTGGCCGTCTGCCCTTTCGATGTCACCGTGATGACGGCATCTCCGTTTCCGACAGGAACAGCCTGTCCATCGATGACCCGGACGACTTTCTCGTTGCTCGAGGTGTATGTCACGTCTCGAACCGGGCCGGTCACCAACGGGCCTTCGGTCGACTCAACCAGCAGCCCCTGCCGGGCTTCAGACCCCGTCAGCTTGATGGCTTGTGGCAATACCATCAGCTCTGCGGCCTGTGCAAAACAAGGAATCAGCAGGAGACAGACAGACACCAGACATCGCAGTGATTTCATGAGGATTCCCAGAGAGACGCCGATTTGCTGGCATCCGTCGTCGACAAATTCTTATCCCGGCACGTTCATCCAGACAGACTCAACACGATGAGCTGACAGCAGGGCTAACTGAACAATTCCAGAATCGGCTTCATTCCCGAATCTGTGAGCGGGAACGGTCGACCTGCCGGCCCGGGCAGGTGATCTTCCACATTGAAGCCAAGGCTGTGATAAATCGTCGCGACGACTTCCGGTGGTGTGACAGGCCGTTCAGCGGGATAGCCGCCGACCGCGTCACTCCGCCCGATGACTCGCCCCCCCTTGACGCCACCGCCCGCGAAATAGACTGTCCAGCATTGCGGCCAGTGATCGCGTCCCCCGGCCGGATTGACGCGCGGTGTCCGGCCGAATTCGGAGAGATTACAGACGAGTGTATTGCCGAGCAGACCTCGCTGCACCAGATCTTCGATCAAAGCACTGTAAGCCTGATCGTACATCGGAGCGACGATGTTCTTCATCCCTTCGATCGACGTAAACGGGGCCGTTCCGTGAATGTCCCACGTCACTTCATTAAAGACTGTCAGGAAGGTATTCACCGTGACAAAACGAACCCCCGCTTCGACCAGGCGTCGAGCCAGCAGGCAGCATTGGCCAAACCGGTTCATCCCATACCGCTCGCGTACGGCTTGCGGTTCTCTTGTCAGGTCAAATGCTTCACGAGCCTGCGGACTGGTAATGATCCGGAAGGCACTCTGAAAGCTGCTGTCGAGCAGTTGTGCATTTTCACTCTGTTCAAATCCCGAAGCGGTCTGCTCGACAATGTCTCGCAGCTTGCGACGGCGATCAAGACGTGCCTCGCCAATCTGCTTGGGTGGCAGCAGGTCTGGCACGACAAAATCAGGTTTCGAAGGGTCAGCATTCAGGGCAAACGGATCAAAAGCCTTTCCGAGGAAGCCGCCCGCCTGACCGTTGGGCAGGTTACCACCACCGGATCCCATCAGCTCCGGCAGAACCACAAACGGCGGCAGATCGGTCTTTCGTCCCATCAGATAGGCTGCGACACTTCCCGCATGAGGGGTATTCAGCCCCCCTGTGAAAAAGCGTCCCGTCTGCATCATCTGCCAGCCGGCATCATGCACCGCGGGAGCCCCATGGTTGCAACTGCGGACAAACGAGATGTGATCTGCCAACGCGGCATGCTTTGGAAAAATCTCGCTGATCTGAATTTCCGGCGCCTTGGTCGAGATCGTCTGAAACGGACCGCGAATTTCCCGAGGTGCCTCGGGCTTGGGGTCCCACGTATCGAGCTGACTGGGAGCCCCCAGGTTGAAGATCATGATGACCGACCGGTCTTCCTTGCCTGGCTTCTTTCCGGCGGCAGCAGCCTGAGCTTCCATGGCCGCCAGATCCGCCATCGTCAGCCCCACCGCTCCCAGTGACCCTGCCTGAAGAAAATCACGCCGGGTGACACCATCACAGGTCTGAGCAACTCCGCGTCCAGACAGATTCAGCATTACGTCGTCTCCAGCAATGAAAACCTCAAGAAGGCAGAGCCTTCAATACCATTCGAACAATCAATCCCCTTGGTCGCCAACCGTATCCTGCGATCAAAACAGGTTCGTCACAAATTGAAAGAAACCGATCCGCGTACAAGAAGTCATTGGCAGATTCTAACCCATCAACATTCATTGTCTC